>DASSZS010000014.1:0-102195 GCA_035702745.1 Acidimicrobiales bacterium
GCGCCGTTGAAGGCGGACTGGATCCCTTCCAGTTCCCGCAGGGCACCAGCCAGCCGGTCCGGGTCGTTGACCTCCCAACCGCTCTGAGGCTGGAGGCGCAGGCGGGCCCCGTTGGCCCCGCCGCGCTTGTCGCTGCCCCGGAAGGTCGACGCCGACGCCCACGCGGTCCCAACCAGCTGGGAGACGGCGAGACCGGTGGCGAGGATCTGCTCCTTGAGGCGGGCGACGTCAGCGGCGTCGACCAGCTCGTGGTCCACGGCCGGGACCGGGTCCTGCCAGATCAGCGTCTCGTCGGGGACGAGCGGGCCGAGATACCGCTGGATGGGCCCCATGTCGCGATGGGTCAGCTTGAACCAGGCCCGGGCGAAGGCGTCGGCGAACTCTTCGGGGTGCTCCAAGAAGCGCCGCGAGATCTTCTCGTAGGCGGGGTCGAAGCGCAGGGCCAGGTCGGTGGTGAGCATCGTGGGGGCGTGGCGGCGGTTCTCGTCGTGGGCGTCGGGGACCGAGTCGGCGCCCGCGCCGCCCTGGGGCTTCCACTGGTGGGCCCCGGCGGGACTGGTCGAGAGCTCCCACTCGTAGCCAAAGAGGATCTCGAAGAAGCTGTTGTCCCACGCCGTGGGCGTCGTGGTCCAGACGCCCTCGAGCCCACTGGTGATCGCGTCGTCGCCGACGCCCGTGCCGAAGCTGTTGCGCCAGCCCAGGCCCTGCTGGGCCATGGGAGCGCCCTCGGGTTCGCGTCCGACGTACTCGTTGGCGTCGGCGGCGCCGTGAGTCTTGCCGAAGGTGTGGCCGCCCGCGATCAGCGCGACGGTCTCCTCATCGTTCATGGCCATGCGCGCGAACGTCTCGCGGACATCGCGGGCAGCCGCGATCGGGTCGGGGTTGCCGTTGGGGCCCTCGGGATTCACGTAGATGAGTCCCATCTGGACGTTGCCGAAAGGGCGAGCGAGCTCACGGTCGCCCGAGTAGCGCTCGTCGCCGAGCCAGGTCGACTCGTAGCCCCAGTTGATGTCGTCGGGCTCCCAGACGTCGGCGCGTCCTCCGGCGAAGCCGAAGGTCGCAAAGCCCATCGACTCCAGGGCGACGTTGCCGGCGAGGATCATCAGGTCGGCCCAGGAGAGCTTGCGGCCGTACTTCTGCTTGATGGGCCAGAGGAGGCGGCGGGCCTTGTCGAGGTTGGCGTTGTCGGGCCAACTGTTGATCGGGGCGAAGCGCTGCTGGCCCCGCCCGGCTCCGCCGCGCCCGTCGTGGATCCGGTACGTGCCGGCGCTGTGCCAGGCCATTCGGATGAAGAGGGGCCCGTAGTGGCCGAAGTCCGCCGGCCACCACTCCTGCGAGGAGGTCATGAGCGCGCGCAGGTCCCGGCGCACCGCCTCCAGGTCGAGGGTGGCGAACTCCGCGGCGTAGTCGAACGACGCACCCATCGGGTTCGAGAGGGGAGAGTGGCGATGGAGCACGGTGAGGTCGAGCTGCTCGGGCCACCAGTCGGCGATGGAGCGCCCCGCCGTCTCGTTACCGATGACGCTGGTCACTGGGCACTTGTTCTCACTGTCCATGTCGTCTCGTCCTTCGCTATCTCGGGGGTGTCTGGGGGTTCGACCGCACCCGGCGGCAGTCTACGGTCGCGCGCTGTGGTTGCACCTCGCCCGTCGTCTGACCCCATGGCGGCCCCGGGCCGTGGTGGCGCGGTCGTCAGGCGTCCCCGCCCCGTCGCTCGGTACACTCACCACTCGAGACCGAGTGGGAGGGGCCGACGCGACCCGACGGGCGATGATGCGCGCGTGGTCCCTTACGCGGGTCGGACCGGTGGACGAGGGCGGACTGCGCCTCGTTGAGCGACCTATGCCCGAACCCGGGCCCGGCCAGATTCGAATCCGGGTGAGCGTCTGTGGGGTCTGTCGCACGGACCTGCACCTCGTCGAGGGGGACCTCGCTCCGCACGTGGCGGGCACCGTGCCGGGTCACGAGGTGGTCGGCTACGTCGACCACCTCGGTCACGGGTGCGAACGGGTCGAACGGGGCGAACGTGTGGGGGCGGCGTGGCTCGCGCGCTCGTGCGGTCGTTGCCGGTTCTGCGCCTCGGGGCGGGAGAACCTGTGTCTCGAGCCCGCCTTCACCGGGTGGGACGTCGACGGCGGGTTCGCGGAATACATGGTCGCCGACGAGCGCTTCGTCTACCGTCTGCCCGAGGAGTTCGACGACGAGGCTGCGGCCCCGCTGCTGTGCGCGGGGATCATCGGGTACCGCGCGCTGCGCCGCGCCGCGGTCCCCGAGGGCGGTCGACTCGGGATCTACGGATTCGGGGCGTCGGCCCACCTGGTGGCCCAGCTCGCTATGGCCGAGGGGGCGCGCGTCCACGTGGTCACTCGCTCGCCCGATGACCAGCGCTTCGCCCTCGAACTCGGGGCGGCGTCGGCTGGCCCCAACGGCCAGTCGCCGCCCGAACTCCTCGACGCGGCCATACTCTTCGCGCCGGTGGGCGAGCTCGTCCTTGACGCCCTGGCCGCGCTCGACCGGGGCGGGACCCTCGCCGTCGCGGGCATCCACGTGAGCGAGATTCCCCCACTGGACTACGGCCGACTCTTGTTCAATGAGCGAGACCTGCGCAGCGTCACGGCCAACACGCGGGTCGATGGTCGGGCCCTCCTCGAGGCCGCCGCTCGGATCGGGGTGCACGTGGTGACTACTCGGTACGACTTCGACGAGGCCGATCGGGCTCTCAGCGATCTCGCCCACGGCCGCTTCCGGGGCGCCGCCGTCGTGCGGGTGACCTAGAGTCGTTCGCTCGAGCGTCGGCCCACGTACGCCAGCCTCAACTCTTGGCAGTCGAGGTCGCGGAGTAGCCTGCGCGACAGGTACCTGGGGGTGACTATGTCGGCGAGAAATCGATGGGGCAGTGTCTTGGTGGCAGGAGTGGTCGCCGGAGCGGGCCTTGTGCTCGGAACAATCCAGGCGGGCGCTGACCAGCCCGCCTACGCGATCCACTACCTGGGGATGCGCGGCGCCCCCAAGCACGGGGGTTCGCAGTCGGTCAACCTGATCGACCACAGCGGCCCCGTTCTCGCTAGCTCAAAGACCTACACCGTCTGGTGGGGACCCTCGGGTAGTTGGGCGGGTGACGTTCAGACCGGCATCGCCGATCTGCTGAGCGGCTTAAACGGCTCGACCTACTTTGCGACTGCGGGCCAGTACATGCGCTCACGCACCCTCGTGACGTCGTACGGGGATTCCGCGAGCGACACCACTTCGCCCCCCAACCCCAACCGGGTGGGTGCGGCCACGCTGGGAACGGAAGTCGCGAAGGAGGCCCTGGCCAACTCCTGGAATGTTGCGGCTGGTGACGTCTTCTTCGTCTATACGAGTAACTTCCCCAAGGGCGGCAACTACTGCGCCTGGCACAGTTACGCCACGGTCGGCGGCGTAATCGTCTCGGTCGCCTACATGCCCAACACGACGGGCGTCGCCGGGTGCAACCCCAACGCTCCGTCCAGCATCACGGGTAGCGAGGCGCTGGTGTCGCTCGCCAACGTCACGGCCCATGAGTTCATGGAGTCCGTGACCGACCCGCAGATCTCGGCCTGGTACGACACCTCGGGCTATGAGATAGGGGACAAGTGCGCGTGGCAGTTCACGGGCGACCCGGTGAGCCTGGGTGGGACGAACTGGTGGCTGCAGGAGGAGTGGAGTAACGCGGTGTCCGGGTGCGTGGCCACGACGGCGGTGGCGTGAGCTGAAGGTAAGTGTCTCGGGGGCGGCTCGACGCTGCGTCGCTGACATCTTCGATCGCCACCACGCGTCTCAGGGAGACTGGTCTCGGGGCCGATGCGCGGCTCGTGCGCCTGAGGTAGGCGCGCGGCGCGTGGGCTAGGGGTAGTCGTGGACGTGGGTGACCCGCACCGTGCGAGTCGCGACACCGTCGTCGATAAGCAGGTCCAGCGACTCACCGATGGCGTGCTGGCGAATGGCGTTCTGGATGTCCATGACCGTGCGAACAGGCCGTCCATCGATGGCGAGCAGTCGGTGACCGCCACGGCAGTCGGCCGAGGCGAGCTGACTGAAAGAGCGCGGGGCCGGAATGGAAAAGCCCTCCGACGGCGCTCGCTCCTCGATCTCGCGTAGGTGACGAGTAGCGATGGCGCGCCCGACGGCGATGCAGCCGCACAGCCCGAGGCTGCACATCGGACAGACGCAGTGGCACTCCAGGTCGCGGTCGGCGAGCTCAGACGCGACGGTGCTCGCGAGCTCATCGGCAAGCGCGAACGCCATGTCGGCGTAGTCCTGTTGATAGGCGGGGGCGAGCTCGCGCAGTGGGGGCTCGAAGAGACGAAGCGCCGTAGCGGCGAGCTTCGCGTACCGGAGCGCGCCGACGGCGCAGATCGCGTACGTCTCGAGCGGATCAATCCGCGCGGCGTCCGTGATCTCACTGCCGAGAGCGAGATTCTCGAGAGGCTCCGTGGGAGGTCGGGGGCCGCCCTCGGGAGGGTCCAGATGCTCTCGCGCGTACTCGAGCAACCCCGTGACATGGGTGGTCGCCACGCGGGTCACTCCGGAGGCGACGTGGGACGTGCGCGCGGTGACACCTTCCCACTCCATCAGCGTCGCGATCTCTTGGCGCAGAGCGTCGAGGCGTGGTTCGCTCATGAACACCTCCCTCGAATTAACCCACCCCAGTATCCCAACCCTCGGGTTGCCGTGCCGACTCCTCGGCCAGAGGCTCGCGGGCCCCACGGTCGAAGCGACGAGACTAAACGCGGGTGAGTTCCCCGACGGACTCCCAGGGCAACCTAAGAGCCGTCGGCTGGTCGGCGAGACGGATCCGCTCCCCTCCGAGAGACCCGCGGAAGGGCGCCCACCCCCAATCCCCCACGGTGCGTGCCGGGGGGAGGAAGCGCGCCCGGAGTCGACGGTTACCACGTGGAGGCGGATCGGCCCTCGGGCGCTTCGGCTGGGGCGCGAGGTGAGAGGTAGGTGCAAACCCGGTTCCGTGGTGTCAAGGGCCCGGACCTCGCCCGTGGCGGCGAGGCGAACTGAACGGCAGCCTGACCCACGCCGTCGCGCACTCGGTTGACTCACAATGTCTTGCCCGGTACCTGGTCGGCCCAAACTGCGATGTTGTAAGAGGGAGCCCGAAAAGAACAGGTCATAACCAGGAGGCAAGTGCGCGAATGCAGAATAGGACGCGGGTGGCGTTTCTCTCGTTGATGGTGGTCGGCTCGGCGGCGCTGCCCCTGGCTACAGCACCCCTCGCGGCCGCTTCGTCGATGGGGGCTCTGTGCTCACCGTCGACGGTCCGCGTGACCACCATTGTCGACAACGCGAGTCAAGGTTGGGGCCCGTTTACCCTCTTCCTTGGCTCCGTGCGCTTCACGAATCGGGGCGTGGCGTGCGTTCTGTCCGCCGGCAAGGTCACCACGCGTACGGAGGTGGGTTACCCGGGACACCCCTCGCCAATCGGTGCGAGCTCGTCAGGCCTCCGCTCTTCTCGCATCACCTTGTCGCGCGGCGCCTCCGCCTCCGTTCAGGTCCGGGTAGACGGCTCCCACCGCAGGGGCTGGAGCGCGAAACTTCCGTGTGGTCCTCGAATGAGCGCAGCGGGACTCCTCGTCACCGGTCCCGGATGGTTCCGTGGGCGCTTCGTCGCCTTCGCGCATTCCACGAGCTACTGCGGCCTTCGACTATTCACGTCAACGGGGACGCTTCAGCGGGACGGGTAGTTACCCGAGCTGACCCAAACGACTCCGCACACTTTGGCTCACTGAGGGGTGATCTTCACGCGGGCAGCCGCAGTTATCACGGGGTGTCGGCGAGGGCCCTGGGTTTGCGCAACTGGATGAGGCACCCAAGCCGAGCATGCCTGGCTCCGCCCGGGTGCCGGATCCGCGCCACTTGCGGGTGAAGTTCGCGCACCCTGGTAGGGCCCATGAGCCAACCAGGTTCGTGGAGATGCAGATACCCCAGGCGAAACCGTGGATGGTGCGCCTGGCACCGTTCCAGATCGAGCTGCGCACACTGCGCCAGCCCGGGACAGTACGCGAGCGGGCGCTGGCGGCCCTGGACGAACTGGGCGTGAGGGCAGGCGACGAGTTCGCCATGCGCGACGTTTACGGGCAGCTGGGGATCCTCATGGGAACGAGGGAGTACCGCGCCGTGCAGCGGGCGATTGACCGGATGTACCGGGGCGATCGGGGCGGTCGCCGGAACTCGAGCGGGTGCGGGTGGGGCGGTACCGGAGGACGTGAGTCGATTCAAGTGTGGGGGTAGGTTGAAACGTGGGAGATCCTGGATTGCTCAAAGGATGCCTTGACACGTAGCCGTCTGCCGATACAATAGGTAGCAGAAGCGGAAGTATAAGCGGAAGCGATTTGAAGGTTGGACATCATGAATGCATATCTCGACTCGGCCATCGAGGCGCCGGAAATTGTGAAGGCACTGAAGTCCTTTGGGGTTACCCAGGAGGAGATTGCGTCCGTGGTCCAAGTGACTCCGCGCGCGGTACGCGGTTGGAGCACGAGTGCCCCGCGACCAGCTCGTTACGACCGCCTCGCCGAGTTGCGTGATCTCGTCTCGCTCCTTTCTGACTCGCTCACCCCCCGAGGGGTGAAGCAATGGCTCGTGGCGAAGAATCGGATGCTTGACGGCGCGCGCCCAATCGACCTCCTCGCGAAGGGGGAATTTAAGCAGGTGGAGGATGTGGCGCACGCATTCGTCGATGGTGCGTACGTGTGAGTGACGAGGGGTCGTCTGCTCTCGACCTCCCGGTTCGCGAAATACAGGATCAGTACTACTGGCACCAAGGTCCGGCGCGCCACGATGTGGACTACATGCCCATCTCGCCTACCTACGGCGGTCGTTTTCATGTCGCGGGCGGACATGGAGTTTGGTACGCCTCGAGCACGCAGGAGGGAGCCTGGGCCGAGTTCTTCCGTCACTTTCTCGATGATGGCGTCGATCCGTCTGAGGTGCGTCGCCGTGTGGGTCGCATTCGCGTCGACTCCATGATGGTGCTCGATCTCACTGATGAGGTCGGCCGACAGACGATTGGGATCACGCTTGATGATCTGACAGGTGATGACTACGAACAGTGCCAGCGCGTTGCTGCGCTCGCTCGCGATCAGGGACTCGACGGGATTCTCTCACCATCAGCGGCGCTACCGGGCTCCTTGACGCTCGTCGTGTTTGCCCCCGCTGTCGAGAAGATCACGGTGGAACTCTCGGTCGTCAACACGCCGCCGGCTCGGCTCGCCGATCTCCTAGCACGCATCAGATTGCATCGAGATGTTCCGGACGCCGTTCGGTCCCTGCTTCGTTATATCGAGACACTGGGCAGCGAGGCTATACGGCGACGTCGTTAGCCAAGTCCGTAGTGTCCCGGTAGTTCACCGGTGGACCGTGGCCAAGGTTCGCCCTTGGTCTCATGTAGTGGAGGTGCGGGGATTCGAACCCCGGTCCGTCAGTGCCTTGGTCTGCATTCTCCGAGCGCAGCCGATGGAAGGTTGTCGGGAGGCCCCTGGCACCGGCACCGTGGGCACTCCGTAGTCAGCGAGGGTGTCCCGCCCGAGCCACTGACGAACCCGGGCGGTAAGCCCTACTTATATGACACCCGTGAACTGAGCCGTAGGGCTGGGCCCAGGCGGATGTTGCTACCTAAGCAGCAATCGCAAGCAAAGGCTTGGCGTTTATTTGTGTTTTCCGGCTCTTTAGCGTGGCTCCGGAGACCACGGCTCGCTTCTCACACCTCAACGACCAACGTCGAGAACCATTCACCCCCTCATCCGGCCGACTTGACCGGACACTCAGTCTACCAGGAGGGCCGGTCCGCCCTAGGCGTCGCGCTCGGAGCGGCGCGCGGCGCGCGCCATCTCGCGCTCGGCGTCGCGCTTGGCGATTGCCTGGCGGATGTCCTGATGCCGACGGCCCCGGGCGAGCGCCAGTTCGACCTTGGCCCGTCCGCTCGAGAAGTAGACGCGCAGCGGGATCATGGTCAGGGACTGGGTCTCCACCAGGTGTCGCCACCGGTCGATCTCGTGTGCGTGGGCGAGGAGTTTGCGCTTGCGATCCGGGTCGTGGCTGCCGAAGCCCGTGGCGAAGTTCCACGGGGGGATGTGGCTATGGAACAGCCAGAGTTCGCCGCCTTCGACGCGCGCGAAGGCCTCGGCGATCTGGGCCTTTCCTTCGCGCAGTGACTTGACCTCGGACCCGGTGAGTACGACTCCGCACTCGAGCGTGTCGATGATCTCGTAGTCGTGGCGGGCGCGCCGGTGGGTGGCCACCACGCGGTCGCCGGTCGCCGCCACGCGCGCTTCGGCGCGCCGCCGCTGGATCTGCTTCGCCCGAGCCACTCCACCAGCGTAGGGCCAACCCTCGAGCGTCCTAGGGTGACGGGATGCTGAGGCTCCGTGAGGGACATCGTGACGCGATGATCGCCACCGCGATCCGCGCTCTGCCCAACGAGGGCTGCGGGCTGCTCGTCGGGCGCGCGGATGAGGTGGTCGAGGTCGTGGCCAGCCCCAACGTCGCCGACTCGGCGCGCGTCTACGAGATCGATCCTCGAGTGCTGTTGCGAACCTTTCGCGACGCCGAGGTCCGCGGGCTCGAGGTAATCGGGGTCTTTCACAGCCACACCCACAGCGTGGCCTACCCCAGTCCCACCGACGTGGCCCAGGCGCCCGACCCGTCCTGGCACTACGTACTCGTCTCACTGGCCGAGGCGCAGAGTGACCTGCGCAGCTTCCGGATCGTCGAGGGGACCATTACCGAGGAGGAGCTCGTTCTCGGAGGCGACGAGGGGCACGGCTCGGCGCGCCACCGGTAATCTCGACCGCGCAGGTCAGGATTCCGGTAGAGCAAGAGGAAGGGGTGACATGGCGGCCGTGCTCCGAGTGCCCACCGTCCTTCGTCCGGCCATGGGCAACCAGAGCGCCCTCGAGGTCGAGGGCTCGACCATCGGCGAGGTGCTGACTCGGCTTACCGAGGCCTACCCCACGGCACGCGCGCAGCTGCTCAACGAGGACGGAACCCTGCACCGCTTCTTGAACGTGTACGTCAACGACGACGACGTGCGCTACCTCGGCGGGCTGGACGCGCCGGTATCCGACCGTGACGAGATCACTCTGTTGCCGGCGGTGGCGGGCGGATCGCTCTAAGTGGCTCGCGTCTCGTCGGTCCTCGAGCTCGTCGGCCACACGCCGATCGTCGACGTGAGTGCCCTGTCGCCGTCGCCGAACGTCACCTTGCTCGCCAAGCTCGAGGGTCGAAACCCCGCCGGCTCCATAAAGGACCGGGTCGCGCTGTCGCTCGTCGAGGCCGCCGAGTCCGAGGGGCGCTTGGTGCCGGGTCGGCCGGGCCAGGTGCTGATCGAGCCGTCGTCGGGAAACACCGGAATCGCCCTCGCGATGATCTGTCGGTTGCGCGGTTATCACTTGAAGGTCGTCCTGCCGGCCAACGTTTCGCCGGAGCGCCGCCAACTCCTCGTGGCCTGGGGGGCGGAGATCGTGGAGTCCCCGGGAGCCGAGGGTTCCAACGGCGCGGTGCGCCGTGCCCAGACGCTCGCTGCCGAGCACCCCGAGTGGGTCTTCCTCTACCAGTACGCGAATCCGGCCAACCCTCGGGCCCACTACACGACGACCGGTCCCGAGATCCTCGCCGACGTGCCCGAGATCACCCACTTCGTCGCGGGCCTCGGAACCTCGGGGACGCTGATGGGCGTGGGGCGCTACCTCAAGGAGAACCGGCCCGGCGTGCAGGTGTGGGCGGTGGAACCGCCGAGCGGTGAGGTGGTCGACGGGCTGCGCAGTCTGGATGACGGCTACGTGCCCCCGGTCTTCACCGACAACCGAGGGGCCGAACTGCTGGACCGCAAGGTCATCGTCCGACTTCGCGAATCGGTGGAGTGGACGCGCCGGCTCACCGAAGTCGGGCTCTTCGCCGGTCTCTCGTCGGGGGCGATCATGGCGGGCGCCGTCAAGTGCGCCCGTTCGGTCGGTGACGCGCCCGCCACCATCGTGACCGTCGTCTGCGACGACGGCTGGAAGTACCTGTCGACGGGCGCCTGGAGCGACGACCTTGACGACGTGGTGGAACGGGCCCGCTCAACTATCTACTTCTAGGGCCCGCCCCGACTACGGTGGCTGCCGACCCAGGAGGACCATGGACACCACCCGAGCCGACGGCCGAGCGCCCGACGAGGCCCGCCCGATCACCTTTGAGCGGGACTTTACCGATGCGGCCCTCGGGTCGGTGCTCGTCGCCGTCGGGCGTACGCGGGTCCTGTGTACGGCCTCGGTGGACCTCGACGTCCCGCGGTGGCTCCGGGGCCAGGGGCGCGGCTGGGTGAGCGCCGAGTACTCCATGCTCCCGGGGGCCTCGGTCGAGCGCATCGCGCGCGAGGCCGCTCGGGGCAAGCAGTCGGGGCGCACCCACGAGATCCAGCGGCTCATCGGTCGCTCCCTGAGGGCCGTGACGGACCTCACCCGCATGCCCGACGTGCAGGTCCTGGTCGACTGTGACGTGCTCCAGGCCGACGGAGGGACTCGCACCGCGTCGATCTGCGGCGGGTACGTCGCACTCCACGACGCGCTGACCCGCATGGTCGCCGCCGGGCTCTTGGTCGAGCACCCCCTGGTCGACTCGGTGGCCGCGGTGTCGGTCGGGATCGTGGACAACACGCCTGTGCTCGACCTGCCCTACGCCGAAGACTCCCGGGCCGAGACCGACATGAACGTCGTGATGACCGGCTCCGGTCGCTTCGTCGAGGTCCAGGGGACGGCCGAGGGCGCGCCCTTTGATCGCGCCGAGCTCGACGCGCTGCTCGAGCTCGCGGCCGGCGGACTCGCGCGCATCGCCGCGGCCCAGCGCGACGTGCTCGCCGTGGCGCCCGGCCCGCGCACGTGAGGCGGTTGGTCCTCGCCACGGCCAACGCCCACAAGGCGGCCGAGATGCGCGCCGTGCTCACGGGGCTGGGCTACGTACTCGAGCCGCGCCCCGTGGGGCTGGGGGAGATCGACGAGGTCGACGACACCCTCGAGGGCAACGCCGTGCTGAAGGCGCGCGCCGTCGCCGCCGCCGCCCAGGCGACGGCGGTCGCCGACGACACGGGGCTCTTCGTCGACGCCCTCGACGGGCGCCCGGGGGTCTACAGCGCGCGCTACGCCGGGCCCGGGGCGAGTGACGCTCAGAACGTCGCGCGCGTCCTGGCCGAGCTCGAAGGAGTGGCGTCCGAGTCGCGCGGCGCCCACTTTCGCACTGTGATCGCGATTGCCGAGCCCGACGGGAGCGCCCGCTGGGTCGAGGGCGTGCTCGACGGGCGCATCGCCGACGCGCCCCGGGGAGAGAACGGCTTCGGTTACGACGTGGTGTTCATCCCGTCTGACCTGGGGGGACAGACCCTCGCGGAGCGGTCGGCCGAGGCGAAGAACGCGATCTCCCACCGGGGTCGCGCTCTGCGCGCCCTGGCTGAAATGCTGAGAGCGTAAGGGTCCCTTCACCCGGTGTTCACCCGTAGGGTGGGCACGTGAGTTCGACGTCCCTGGCGATGTTCCCGTTGGGGATGGTGGTCTTCCCGCACCAGACGATCGGCCTGTGCGTCTTCGAGCCTCGCTACCACCGGCTCGTCGAGGACGTTGCCCACGACGGTCGGTTCGGGACGTGTCTCATCGAGCGCGGCTCGGAGGTCGGGGGGCGCGACGAGCGGACCTCGGTGGGCACGGTGGTCGAGATCCTGGGCACCCACGAACTCCCCGACGGCCAGACGCTGCTGATGGTCGAGGCGGTCGAGTGCGTCGAGGTCACACGGTGGCTCGACGACGACCCCTACCCTCGGGCTGAGGTGCGCGCGCGTTGCTGCGACGACGTGGCGGTCGAGCCGATGTTGCTCGCCTCGACCGAGTCCGCGGTGCGCGCCCTGCGCGCACTCCAGAGTGAGGTGGTGGCCGACCAGTGTCTGCGCCGGGACGTCCCGATGGACGACGACCCCCGGGTGCGCGCGTGGCAGCTGTGCGCGCTGACCCCGATGTCGGTGCTCGACCAGTTCAAGGTGCTCAGTCTGTCGAACCCGAACGACCGCCTCCGGCTCGTGGCCGAGATCTGCTGCGAACGTTACGGCGACTTCCAGCGTCAGTTGGCCCTCGACGGCCAGCCGCTGTTCAACTGATCAGCGCACCGCGACCAGGTCGACGACGAAGAGAAGGGTCTCGCCCGGAGCGATGACCCCGCCGGCACCGCGCTCGCCGTAGCCGAGGTGGGAGGGGATAACGAGCCGGCGTCGACCGCCGACGCGCATCCCGGCGACGCCCTGGTCCCACCCGGGGATCACCCAACCCGCCCCGACGGGGAACTCGAAGGTCTCGCCGCGGTTCCACGACGCGTCGAACTCGACGCCGGTCGAGTGGGCCACGCCGACGTAGTGCACGACCGCCGTCTGGCCGGCCCGGATGGGTTCGCCCGCGCCGACGACGAGGTCCTCGACGAGGAGGTCGCGCGGGACGGGGCCGGGGTGAGGGTCGACGAGGGGCTTGTCGGTCATCGCAGGGACCCTAGTGGGGATCGGTGCGGGCGGCGGGACTCGAACCCACACTCCGAAGAACTGGTACCTAAAACCAGCGCGTCTGCCAATTCCGCCACGCCCGCGGTCCCACCCACTCTAGGACCGTCCGAGGGCCACGCCGGGGCCGCACGGTAGATTGGGCCCATGATAAGCGCCCGAATCGACGCCGGCCCGACCAACGACCTCAACCAGCGGCTGCTGCGCGAGCGGATCGTCTTCCTCGGCTCGGTGGTGGACCAGGACACGGCGAACCGCATCTGCGCTGAACTACTGCTCCTCGAGGCCGAGGACCGCGACCGCGACATCAGCCTCTACATCAACTCCCCGGGTGGCTCAGTGACCGACGGACTGGCGATCTACGACACGATGCAGTACGTCAACTGCGACGTGCGCACGATCTGCATTGGAATGGCCGCCTCAATGGGCCAGTTCCTGCTCTGCGCGGGGGCGCCGGGCAAGCGCTTCAGCCTGCCCCACAGCCGGATTCTGATGCACCAGCCCTCCATGGGCGGCATGCAGGGCCAGGCGTCGGACATCGCGATCCAGGCCGAGCAGATCGTCTACCTCAAGCGGATGCTCGCCGAGAGAATCGCCCACCACACGGGCCAGTCGATCGAACAGATCGAGGCGGACTCGGACCGTGACCGCTGGTTCACGGCCCACGAGGCCCTCGAGTACGGCTTCATTGACGCCGTCATCGAGCGCTCGGCGCTGCGCCAAGGGGCCTAGTGGACGAGGCCTCACTGGCCGGCCCGCGAGAACGGGCCCTGGCCGAGTCGCCCGTGCGCGTCGTGAGTGCTCGGGTCGGCCTCGGACGCCGCCTGGCGAACCTCTGGTCCCGGCGCGAGCTCCTGTGGGGACTCGTCTTCTCGGACATCCGAATCAAGTACAAGAACTCGGCCCTGGGCATCTTCTGGTCGATGCTGTCGCCCGCGTTCACCCTGGGCGTGTACTACATGGTCTTCTCGCTGTTCTTGAAGAACGGCATCCCCAACTTCGTGGTGTACCTCTTCGCCGGGCTCGTCGTGTGGAACATGTTCCTCACCGCGGTGAGCACCGCGACGGGGGTCATCGTCGACCGCGCGGCGCTCGTGAAGAAGGTTTCGTTCCCGCGCGAGATCCTCGCGCTTTCGAACGTCGGTGCGGCGATCGTCTACTTCGTGGTCCAGATCGTCGTGCTCGTGGTCTTCCTGGCCGTCTTGCGTCACGCGCCCGCCTGGGGCTTCCTCTGGCTGCTGCCGGTCTCGTTCCTCGCCCTGGCCGCCTTCTCGGCGGCGCTCTCGGTGGTGATGTCGGCGGTGAACGTCTACTTCCGTGACATGAAGCACCTCATCGAAGTGGTCCTGCAGCTGTGGTTCTGGCTGACCCCGGTCGTCTACTCCTACGAGAACTCGATCGCCCCCCACCTGGCGGCCCACGGCCTGTCGGTCCTGTACTTCTTGAATCCGGTGACGCTCGTCGTGGTGACCTTCCAGCGGGTCTTCTACGTCACGCCGGTCGTCCACTCGACGGTGACCGGTCAGGTGCTCAACATTCTGCCCACCTGGTCCTTCGAGCGGTTCTTCCTCCTCAACCTGGCCCTGCTCGGGCTATCGCTCCTCGCCTTCGTCGTGGCCGAGGCCGTGTTCGGGCGCCTCGAGGGCAACTTCGAGTCGGAGCTCTAGTGACCACCGTCATCGAGGTCCGTGGCGTCACCAAGCAGTTCAAGATCCATCACGAGCGTCACCAGTCGCTCAAAGAGAGGGTGCTGCACCCGCGCTCGGGTTCGACAGAACTCTTCAACGCCCTGCGCGACGTCTCCTTCGACGTGGGCGTCGGCGAGACGGTGGGGATCGTCGGACACAACGGGTCGGGTAAGTCGACGCTGCTCAAGTGCATCTGTGGCGTGCTCAAGCCGTCGGTCGGCCAGATCCGGCTGCGCGGATCGCTCGCCGCTCTCCTCGAGCTCGGGGCCGGCTTCCAGCCCGAGCTCTCCGGGCGCGACAACGTCTACCTCTACGGGGCGATGCTCGGTCTGTCGCGCCGTACCGTGGACGCGGTGTTCGACGAGATCGTCGAGTTCAGCGAGATCGCGCCGTTCATCGACACTCAGGTGAAGTTCTACTCCAGCGGAATGTACGTCCGACTGGCTTTCGCCGTGGCCGTCAACGTCGACCCCGACATCCTCGTCGTCGACGAGGTCCTGGCCGTCGGTGACGAGCGGTTCCAGGCGAAGTGCGTGGATCGGATTCAGCGCTTCCAGCGCGAGGGCCGGACGATTCTGCTCGTCACCCACAACGCCGATCAGGTGCGGGCGCTGTGCGATCGGGCCATCGTGCTCGACGGGGGGGACCTGGTGGCCGACGGTCCGACTCACGAGTCGCTTCGCGTGTTCCGCGAGCGGCTCCTCGACGAGGCGGCCGAGCACGACCCCGAGAAGCTCCTCGGCACGATTCAGATCGAGTCGGTCTCCACCCCCTCGGGCTCGTTCGAGGTGCGCAACGGCGCCGGAATCCACCTCGACGTCACGGTGAGCGCCCAGAGTGCCTTCAGCGGCAACTTCGTCGTCGAGGTCTTCACGCGCGCCGGACTGCTCGTGAGCCGCAGTGACGCCCAGGGCGCGCCGGTCAACCTCGCGCCCGGGGCGAACCGGGTGGCCGTCGACCTGCCGGCCCTACCCCTGCTCGACGGGGTGTACGACGTGAACCTCGGGGTCGTCGACGCGCACGGCCACACGGTGGTCGCCTGGCGCGAGGGGGCGGCCGCGCTCCAGGTGATCTACGACGGGCGCGAGGGCGGGATCGTCGCCCTGGGGGCCGCCGTCACCCAGCTTTAGACCCCGGGCGGGCGCGGGTAGCCCGAGAGACGGCCCCAGCGCCCGAGACGGCCCACGTTGAAGGGGAGGTCGGCGCGCTCGAGCAGCCGGCGGTCTCCCCGGGAGTTCCCGTAGGCGTAGAGCAGGGGGTCGTCGCCGCGCGAGGCCAACCACTCCTCGAGGCGGCGGGCCTTCTCCTCGCCCCGGCAGTTGCGCCCCTCGTAGTGGCCCGTCAGGCGACCGCCGGCGTCGGTCGCGAGCCGGGTCCCGATCGCCCCGTCGACCCCGAGGCGCTCGGCGACGACGGTGACGTAGAGCTCGGGCGAGGCCGAGACGATCACCGTGGCGTGGCCCTGTCGCTGGTGCCAGCGCAGTCGGGCCACGACCTCGGCGCGGGCGTGGCGTTCGAGGTGCTCGACGATGAAGGCCCGTGAGGTGGCGGCGACCTCGTGTGCGTCGCGTCCCGCTAGGAGACGCAAGAAGAGCCGCTCTTTGGCCGAGTCGGCCGCCGGACCCGAGCGCAGCGCGCCCAGGGTGAGGGGCAGAGCCAGTTCGAGCGTCGCTCGATAGGTCGGGCCGGCGCCCGCGACCCGACCCAACCAGCGAAAGACGCTGCCACCGTCGGTGAGCGTCCCGTCAAGGTCGAAGCAGGCGACGACCGCGCGCGCGGGCTCTGGCACGCTCCCAGTCTCACACCCGCCGCCCCGCGGCAATCCCTATAATTCCGGTGGAATATTGCGAGAATTGCCCTCCGGCCGCTAAGGTGTCGCGAGACCGCCGACCGGCGGCGAACGCGAACGGCACAAGGAGTAGATACGACATGGCGATCCGACTGGGCGACGAGGCACCGAACTTCACGGCGGACACGACCGAGGGCCCGATCGACTTCCACCAATGGCTGGGCGACAGCTGGGGGATCCTCTTCTCCCACCCGGCTGACTTCACGCCGGTGTGCACGACCGAGTTGGGCGGATTCGCCAAGCGCAAGGCCGAGTTCGACCAGCGCAACACCAAGCTCATCGCGGTGTCGGTCGACTCGGTGGAGTCTCACGAGCGCTGGAAGGGCGACATCGCCGACGTCTCGGGCAGCGCCCTCAACTTCCCGATCATCGGTGACGAGAGCCGCACCGTGGCCGGTCTCTACGACATGATCCACCCCAACGCCTCGGACACGATGACCGTGCGCAGCGTCTTTATCATCGGGCCCGACAAGAAGGTGAAGCTCACCTTGACGTACCCGGCCTCGACGGGGCGCAACGTCGACGAGATCCTGCGCGTGCTCGACTCGCTCCAGCTCTCGGCGGCCTTCCCGGTGGCGACGCCGCTCGACTGGCGCAGCGGTGAGGACGTCATCGTGGGCGCCAAGCTTACCGACGCTGAGGCGACCGAGAAGTTCCCCAAGGGCTTCACGACGGTCAAGCCCTACCTGCGTTACACCCCCCAGCCGAACAAGTAGGGCACCCCGCGCGGCGTCGGCGCCATCCACCGGGTCGCGCCGACGCCGCTAGGCGGACCCCGCGTGGGTGAGCCACTCGCGCAGTTCGCGCTTGAGGACCTTGCCCTGGGGGTTGCGCGGCAGGGCCGTCGGGCGCACGACGAAGCGAGTGGGGATCTCGAAGTGGGCGAGGCGCGCCGCCGCGTGGCGGGTCAGCTCGTCGGCGGTGACGTCGTCGCCCGGGTGCACCACCACCACGGCGACGACCTCCTCGCCCAGGGTCGGGTGGGGAACGCCGACGACGGCGCAGTCAGCCACGGCCGGGTGTTCGTAGAGGGCGGCCTCGACGATCACCGAGTAGACGTTCTCCCCACCGCGAATGATCATGTCCTTCGCCTGGTCGACGATGTAGACGTAGCCCTCCTCGTCGATGCGCGCGACGTCCCCGGTGTGCAGCCAGCCGTTGGTGAACGACGCCGCGGTCGCCTCGGGCTTGTTCCAGTAGCCGCTCACCACGCTCGGGCCCTTGACCCAGAGTTCCCCCACGACGTCGGGGCCCTGGGGGCGGTCGGGGTCGGGCTCGGCCCCCGCGAAGCCCTCGGGGACGACCGCGACCTCACAGACCGGCACGACCGGACCGCAGCTGTCGGGTTTGGCGACGTAGTCGGGCCCGAGGTTGAAGCAGACCCCGGCCGAGGTCTCGGTGAGCCCGTAGCCGTTGCCGGGCTGGCCGGTCGGGAAGGCCTCGCGAATCCGCCGCACGAGGTCGGGTGGGGCGGGGGCACCGCCGTAGGTGACGCTGGTGACGCTCGAGGTGTCGAACTCTTTGAAGTCGGGGTGGTCGATGATCTGCATGGCGATCGTGGGTACGCCGCCGAAGGAAGTGATCCGTTCGGACTCGATGAGCTTCAACGCCCGACGGGCGTCGAAGTGGTGCATCATCACGATCTTCGAGCCGGTGAGCAGGCTCGACATCATCGTCACCAGACACCCGGTCGCGTGGAAGAGGGGCACGTTGAGCAGGTTCGCGCCGGGGTGCGGCGAGGGGGCCGACGCCACCGGGGTGCGCGCCGCGACGACCTGGGCCCGGAAGAAGAGGTTCATGAGGTTGGTGGCGGCGTTGCGGTGGGTCCCGACCGCCCCCTTGGGACGACCGGTCGTGCCCGAGGTGTAGAACATCGTCACGGGGTCGTCGGGCTCGAAGTCGATCGACGGTGGGACTGCGTCGGGCGCAACCGGGCCGAGGACGTCATAGAAGTCGCGCACCTCCACGTCGGCGCTCAGGGCACCGAGGCGGGCGCGGCGACCGGGTTCATCGCTTACCACGACCACCGTCGTGGGCCCGCCCGTATGTCCGAGGTGGGGACGGAGACGCTCGAGGCGCTCCTCGTCGACGACAATCACCCGGGCCCCCGAGTCCTCCAGGCCGTAGAGGAGCTCATCACCCGACCACCAGGCGTTGAGCGGGACGGCCACCGCCCCGGCGGCCACGGCCCCCCAGAACGCGACGACCCACTCGGGGAGGTTGCGCGCGGCGATCACGACACGGTCCCCGGGGACGACCCCGCGCGCGACCAGGCGGTGGGCGAAGGTGGCCGCGGCTCGGTAGTGCTCACCGAAGGTGAGCCGATGATCCTCGTAGACCAGAAAGTCGCGCTCGGCGTGAGCGAGCGACGCGTCGAGGACCCGACGCAGGTCGCGCGGGGCGTTCTTCCAGATCCGCACGTCGATCCCGTTGACGACGGCCGGTTCCATCTCGAAGGGCTGGCCGGGTGCGGTCAGTCGCTCCACGACCTCGGCGACGGAGGGGACCTCGTCGCTCACGGGGCGTCGGGCGGTGCCAGCTGGAAGAGGACGTCTCGGTAGTGAGCTAGCTCGCGCACCGACTCGCGGATGTCGTCGAGCGCGCGGTGGGTCGATTCTTTGTCCCCGAGGCTCGCGAGGACGTCGGGGCGCCAGCGCTTGGCCAGTTCCTTGATCGTCGAGACGTCGACGTTGCGGTAGTGGAAGTGTCGCTCGAGGCTCGGCATGTACTCCTGCAGGAAGCGACGGTCGGTCCCGATCGAGTTCCCGCACAGCGGTACCGCCCCGACGTCGGGGATGTGCGCCGTAAGGAACTCCAGGGTGCGCCGCTCGGCCTCGGCCACGTCGACGGTCGACTGGGCGATGGCCGCGAGCAGCCCGGAGCGCTCGTGCATCTCGCGCACCACCGGCGGCATCGCCGCCAGCTGCTCGGGGGTCGCGTGAATGACCAGGTCGGGTCCTTCGGCGACGATCGCCAAGTGGTCGTCGGTGACGAGGGTGGCGATCTCGACGATGACGTGTCGCTCGGGCTCGAGGCCGGTCATCTCGAGGTCCATCCACACGAGCACGAGTGCGACACTACCGAAACGTCGCGGTCGGCTGGGTAGTCTCCGGGGGTGGAGATACCCGTGCGCGTCCTGCGCCCTGACGCCGTGGTGCCCCGGGTCGCCTACCCCGACGACGCGGGGGCCGACCTCGTGGCCGTGGAGGGGCGGCGGCTCGCGAAGGGGGGTGGGCGCGCCCTAGTGCCCACGGGGATCGCCGTGGCGATTCCCGTGGGGTACGGGGGACTGGTCCTGCCCCGCAGCGGGCTGGCGTCGCGCCACGGGGTGACCTGTGTCAACGCCCCCGGGCTCATCGACCCCGGCTACCGGGGTGAGGTCCAGGTGGCGCTCGTGAACCTCGACCCCCTTGAGGACTACGAGGTCCACGCGGGTGACCGTATCGCCCAACTGGTGGTGGTGGCCTGCGCGACTCTCGAGTTTCTCGCGTGCGACGAGCTGCCCCCCTCGACGCGCGGTGGGGGGGGCTTTGGCAGTACGGGTCGCTAGTCGCGTGGGCGACCCGCAGTGGTCGGCTACACTGGGGTCGCCTCGCGGACGTAGCTCAGTTGGTAGAGCGCGACCTTGCCAAGGTCGAGGTCGCCGGTTCGAGCCCGGTCGTCCGCTCCAGTCATCCGTCGCGCGCCGCGGTCCCCGTAGGTCGGGTGCGCCGTCGCACCCGTTGGCCATCTGGTATCAATGAGGTCCTGGCGCCGGGGGGCGTCGCACGCTTGTGAGGAGAGTCATGCAGCGAAAGTCACTATTGGGTCACGTTGCGGTGGTCGTCGGCGCCGGGGCGTTGGTCCTGTCGACGGGCGTCGTGGCGGGTGCGTCAACCTTCGGGGCGAAGTACAACGCGGCCGACGCCAAGTTGGTTCCTGCGCCCTACAAGAAGACGGTCCTTCAGGTCGCCACCGACGCGACGTACCCGCCCGACGAGTCGATGCGGGGCACGACGATGATCGGCTTTGACGTGGACCTGATGAACGCCATCGCCGCGACCCTCGGGGTGAAGATCAAGGAGAACAACGTCACCTTCGACAGCATCCTCGCGGGCATCAAGGGCGGGCGCTATCAGGTCGGCAACTCCTCGTTCACTGACAACACCGCTCGCGAGAAGCAGGTCTACTTCGTCGACTACTTCCAGGCCGGTGAGGGCGTCTACGCCAAGAAGGGCGAAAAGGTCAGCTTCAAGGGATTGAAGAGCTTCTGCGGGCTGAAGATCGCCGTGGAGACGGGTACCGTGGAGCAGACCGACGCTCAGACGGCCGCCAAGTCGTGCCCCACCTCGAAGAAGGCGGTCGTGCTCACCTTCCCGACCCAGACGGGTGCGAACCTCGCGGTGCTCTCGGGCCAGGCGAACGTCGGCTTCGCCGATAGCCAGATTGCGACCTACATCGTGGCGACGAGCAAGGGCAAGTTCGAGAACGTGGGGAGCGCCATCAACGTCGCGCCCTACGGTATCGCCTTCCCCAAGACCGCGATCGGACACAAGATGGCCCTGGCGACCCAGGCCGCGATCAAGACCCTGATCGCCAGCGGCGTGTACCACGCGATCCTCGCGCACTGGGGAGTCACCCAGGGCGGGCTGCCGGCCAACAAGATCGTGATTAACGGCGCGGCGGGCTGAGACGCTGAGCTGAACAACCCGCGACGAACGTGAGTACGGACGGGGACGGCTCGATAAAGGTCGTCCCCGTCCGTCACGTCGGGCGGTGGATCGGAGTCGCGGCGGCGCTGGTCGTCGTCGCGTTGATCGTCCACACGTTGTTGTCGCGCCTGCCCACGGGTCAACGGGCGTGCCGGGGGGTGGGGACGTCGCGGGTCTGTCACGCGATCACCGAGTGGCGCTTCTCCTGGGACATCGTCTTTCACTACTTCACGACCAGCGAGATCCTTCACGGACTGCTCATAACTCTGGAGCTGACCGTCATCGCAATGGCGGTCGGCATCGTGCTCGGGATGATCCTGGCCGTCATGCGCCTTTCGCCGAATCGGGTCCTGTCGGGTTCGGCGTGGACCTACACGTGGTTCTTCCGGGGGACCCCGGTCCTGGTCCAGCTGCTCGTCTGGTTCAACATCTCGATCCTCTACCCCCGGATCAGCCTGGGCATCCCGTTCCTCCACGTCTCGTTCCTCGCGCTGCACACGAGCACGGTCTTCACCCCGCTTGAGGCGGCGTGTGTGGCCCTCGGGCTGAACGAGGGGGCCTACATGTCCGAGATCGCCCGGGCCGGGCTGCTCTCGGTGGATGAGGGTCAGGTCGAGGCCGCGACCTCGATCGGGATGGTGCGCCGCCAGACCCTGCGCTACGTCGTCATGCCCCAGGCCATGCGGGTGATCATCCCGCCCACGGGCAACGAGGTCATCTCCATGCTGAAGACGTCGTCGCTGGCGAGCGTAATCGGGGTCATCGAGCTCCTGGGGGCGGCGACGAACATCTACTCGGCCAACTACGAGATCATGCCGCTGCTGTTGACGGCGAGCCTCTGGTACCTGGTGGTGACGACCGTGCTCTCCATCGGCCAGTTCTACCTGGAGCGCTACTTCGCCCGAGGGGCGCTGCGCACCCCGCCGCCCACGCCGCTGCAACGGATGCGCCACGACCTCGCGGGCGTCCTCTCGAAGTTCCCCAACCGCCGAAGCGTCGCCGGAGCGCTGGAGCGATGACCGAGACCGCGGACACCATGGTCGAGGCCATCGGGGTGCGCAAGCACTTCGCCGGGGTCGAGGTCCTCAAGGGCGTCGACCTCGCGGTCGCGCGCGGCGAGGTGGCCTGTCTCATCGGCCCCTCCGGCTCGGGCAAGAGCACGTTCCTGCGTTGCATCAACCACCTCGAGAAGCACGACGCGGGCGAGCTGCTCGTCGACGGCCAGCTGGTCGGCTACGAGCTGCGCAACGGCAGGCTCTACGAGCGCAACGACAAGCAGATCTGTGCCGAACGGGCGCGCATCGGCATGGTCTTCCAGCGCTTCAACCTCTTCCAACACCTGACGGTCCTCGAGAACATCACCATCGGTCAGGTGAGGGTCCTGAGGGTGCGAGAAGACGCCGCCCGGGCCCGCGCCCGCGAGCTGCTCGAGCGGGTCGGCCTGGCCGGACGCGACGGCTACTATCCGGCCCAGCTCTCGGGGGGTCAGCAGCAGCGCGTCGCGATCGCGCGGGCCCTGGCGATGGATCCCAAGCTCATGCTCTTCGACGAGCCCACCAGCGCCCTCGACCCCGAACTGGTCGGCGAGGTGCTCGACGTGATGCGCGATCTGGCGCGCTCGGGCATGACCATGATCGTGGTGACCCACGAGATGGGCTTCGCCCGAGAGGTGGCCAGCACCGTCTACTTCCTCGACGCCGGGATCATCGAGGAGAGCGGGGATCCGCGCGAGGTGCTGGCGCACCCCACCTCGCCGCGACTCCAGAACTTCCTCTCCAAGGTCCTCTAGCCCCGACGCCCGAGGGCGTCGGTACCATGACGCGATGGAGAACTCCGAAGGCGCGTGCCGTCGGCGACCGGGACTCGAGGTGGCGACGTGAGCTACCCCTACCTCGACCGCTTCGAGGTCCACCGCCGACTGCCCGAGTCAGGCGTCGAACGCGACGTCGTGCTGGGCGAGCTCGCGGCGATGGCCGCCGCCGAGGACCCCACCTGGGAGTCGGGTCAGTGCTCGGGCACGATGTACTGCGGGGACCACGACCACTACGACTTCTTGAACCGGGCCTTCGCCCACTTCAGCCACGTGAACGTGCTCCAGCGCGACATGTGTCCGAGCGCGACCAAGTTCGAGGCGGAGATCATCGCGATGACCCTCGACCTGCTGAGCGGTGGCGCACTCACCGGCGAGCCCGGTGGGCTGGTCACCGCGGGCGGGAGCGGGTCGATCGCCCACGCCGTGCTGGCCTACCGCGACGCCAACGAGGCGCGCACGCGTCGACCCAACCTCATCAAGCCCGAGACGGCCCACCCGGCCTTTACCAAGGCTGGCCACCTCTTCGGGGTCGAGGTGCGCGTGGCGCCCGTCGACCCGGTGACCACGCGCGTGGACCTCGAGTGGGTGGCCGAGCACATCGACGCCGACACGGTCGCGCTCGTCGGCTCGGCGACCAACTACGGCTACGGCACCGTTGATCCCATCGTCGAGCTCGGCGCCCTGGCCCTCGAGCACGGCGTGGGGCTGCACGTCGACGCCTGCCTGGGTGGCTTCATCCTCCCCTTCGGACGTGAGCTGGGCGAGCCGGTCGCGCCCTTCGACTTCTCGGTCCCCGGGGTCACCACGATCTCGGCCGACACCCACAAGTACGGCTACGCGCTCAAGGGGACGAGCGTCCTGTGCTTCGCCGACACGGCGCTACGCGACAGCCAGTACTTCTTCCAGACCGACTGGTCCGGTGGGAAGTACTGCTCGCCGGGCATGGAGGGGTCGCGCTCGGGTGGCCTGCTCGCCGCGACCTGGGCGGCCATGGTTCACCTCGGGCGAGCGGGGTATCGGCGCTACGCGCGCGCCATCTTCGACACGGCGAGAGCCCTGCGTGGCGCCGTCGAGTCCCACCCGGCCCTGCGCGTCCTGGGCGACCCGACCTTCCTCTTCTCGTTCACCTCCGACGAGTTCGACGTCTATCACGTGAACGACTTCTTGCGCACGCGGGGGTGGCGGCTCAACGGTCAGCAGTACCCCAACGCGCTGCACATGGCCGTCACTCGGCCCCAGACCCAGCCGGGGGTCGTCGAACGCTGGAGCGCGGACCTGGCCGACGCGGTCGACTACGCCCGGGCCCACCGCGACGAGCCGGCCCGCTCCGGGGCGATCTACGGCGGGGTGCTCGGAGGTTGGTCCGAGGAGGCCGACGAATTCATCCGGGCCGTCATGGCCGAGATGATGGACGACCAGCTCGCGGTGCCCCCGGCTCCGTGAGCGATCTCTGCCTCGCGGTCGACCTGGGCACGGGGGGGCCGAAGGTCGCCCTCGTGACCCTCGACGGCGAGGTCACGGCCGTCGAGATCCACGCGGTGACGACCCACCTGGACCCGTCGGGGGCCGCGACCCAGGACCCCGAGGAGTGGTGGACCCTGATCGGCGCGGCGTCACGCCGGCTGGTGGCGGCCGTCGACACCTCGAGGGTGGTCGCGATCGGGGTGACCGGCCAGTACGCGTCGACCGTGCCGGTGGACGAGCAGGGTGCGCCGGTTGGGGAGTGCCTGACCTGGCTCGACACCCGGGGCGTGACCCACGCGCGCTCGGTCCTGGGTGGGCCGGTAATGGGCTACGCGCCGCTCAAGGTGGCGGCCTTCGTGCGCCGCAGCGCCGGAGCCCCGTCGGTCACGGCGGGCGACCCGCTGGGCCAGATCCTCTTCCTCGAACGCGAGCGGCCCGAGGTCGCGGCGAGGGCGCGCTGGTACGCCGAGCCGATCGACTACCTGACCGGACGCATGACCGGGGTCGTGACGGGGTCGCCGGCGTCGCGCCTGGCGCTGTGGCTGACCGACAACCGCGACCTCGCGACGGTCGGCTACGACCCGCGCCTCGTGCGCCTGTCGGGGCTGCCCGGTGAGAAGCTCCCCCCGCTCGTGGCGACCGGCTCGCTGGTGGGGGGTCTCAACGCCCGAGCGGCCGACACGCTGGGCCTGCGCGAGGGGACCCCGGTCGTGGCGGCCGTGCCCGACCTGCACGCCGCCGCGCTCGGTGCGGGCGCGGTCGGCCCGTACCAGGCGCACGCGGCCCTGTCGACGACCGCCTGGGTCAGCTGTCCGGTCCCGAGGAAGAAGACCGACGTCGCGCACTCGATCGCCACCGTCCCGGGCCTGGGCGACGGCCGCTACCTCGTCATCGACAACCAAGAGACCGGGGCCCGCGCGCTCGAGTGGTGCCGCGACCTGCTCTGGCCCGGGGCGACCTACGAGGAGCTGACGGCGCTCGCGGCGCGCGCCCCGGCCGGTGCGCACGGCGTGCGGGTTGGCCCCGGGCTGGCCGGCGAGCGCTCGCCGGTGCAGGACAAGGAGCTGCGCGCGGTGGTGACGGGGCTCGGGGTGGCCACGAGCCGGGCCGACGTCGTGCGCGCGGTCATGGAGGGGGTCGCCTCCAACGTCGCGTGGCTCTTCGGCCACGTCGAGCGCTTCACCGGCCACCGGCTCGACCCGGTGTCGCTCGTGGGGGGTGGGGCCGAGTCGACCCTGTGGTGCCAGATGGTGGCCGACGCGACCGGGCGCTGCGTCGTGCGCACCCCCAACCCGCGCGCGGCCCCCCTGCGCGGGGTCGCGCACCTCTGCGCGCTCGCCCTGGGTTCGACGACGCTCGACGAGCTCGCCGCCCGCACCCGCGTGGGCGAGCGATTCGAGCCCGCGGCCCAACCCGCGGGCAGCGACCTCGCTGCGCTGTATCGACTCGAGCGCGCGTGGCGTCGCACGCGACGCGGCGCGCCGACCGGTCTAGGCTGACCCGACGTGGGGCTGGACCCGGCGATCGAGCGGCTCCTCGCCGAGGCGCGTACCTCCTTGGCGTCCGACCCCGAGTCCCTGACCCTCGAGGAGCGCCGCCGCCAGTTCCGCGCCGACCTGATGGGCCTGGGTCGGGACCCCGCGACGATGGCCCTCGTCGAAGAGCGCAGCCTCGACCTGGTCGACCGCCGTCTGAGGGCCCGCCTCTACGTGCCCCTCGACGAGGCCCCGGGGGCCGTCGTGCTCTTCGCCCACGGGGGCTCTTTCGTGGTGGGCGACCTCGACTCCCACGACTGGCTCTGCCGGCGTCTGGCCAGCGACCTGCGCCGGCGCATCCTGGCCCTCGACTACCGCCTCGCCCCCGAACACCCCTTCCCGGCTGCACTGGAGGACGTCGTGGACGCCGTCGCCCACGTCGCGGCCCACCGCGACGAGGTGGGACGGCCCGAGGACCGGATCGTGCTCATGGGTGACTCCGCAGGCGCCAACCTCGTCGCGGTGGCCAGCCGCCTGGTGCGCGACGACGTCGAGCTCGCCGGGCAGGTCTTGCTCTACCCGACGCTCGGCCCCGAGGTGATGACCGAGTCGGCGCACCGCTACGGCGCGGGCTACCTCCTCGAGCTCGACCAGCTGGCCCGCGACTATCGGCGCTACCTCGCCGGGGCCGACCCCACCGACTGGCGGGTCAGCCCGCTGCTCTGCGGCGACCTGGCCGGCGTGGCGCCCGCGATTCTGGTGGTGGCCGAGTGCGACCCGTTGCGCGACGAGGCGGTCGCCTACGCCGGGCTTCTCGAGCACTTCGGGGTGCCCGTCGAGCTGCTCGAGGCCAAGGGCATGGTCCACGGGTTCATCCGCTACGGCGGGGTCGTCCCGAGCGCCCTCGCGATCATCGACGACCTGGCCGCCCACGTGGGCCGACTCGTGCGATCCCCGTCGTGAACGTCCTGTTCGTCACGCTCGACCAGTTCCGCGCTGACAGCTACGGGGCCGCCGGTCACCCCCTCGTGACGACCCCCACCCTCGACCGCCTGGCCCGCGAGGGTGCCCGCCTCACCCGCCACTACTCCCAGGCGGCCCCCTGCTCGCCGGGGCGGGCCGCTCTCTACACCGGCACCTACCAGATGAACAACCGGGTCGTCGCCAACGGCACCCCGCTCGATCGACGTCTCGACAACCTGGCGCGCGTGGCCCGGCGCGCCGGCTACGACCCGACGCTCTTCGGCTACACCGATCAAGGGGTCGACCCCGTCGACGCGTTCGGGCCCGACGACCCGCGCCTCGACGACTACGACGGGGTGCTCCCGGGGTTCTCGGTCGGGCTCTACCTGCCGAACTCCCAGGCCGGCTACATCCAGTACCTGCGCGCGCTCGGGTACGACGTGGCCAGCGGGTGGGAGGCGGCGGTCCTCGACGAGCCCTCCCGACCGGCCGAACACTCCTTGAGCGCCTTTCTCACCGACCGCTTCCTCGGGTGGCTCGATCGCCAGGAGTCGGGCTGGTTCGCCCACTTGAGCTACCTGCGTCCGCACCCGCCCTACGCCGCGGCCGGCGAGTACGCGCGCCTCTACGACCCCCGCGACGTCCCTCCGGCGATTCCCCCGGTGGACGAGGGTGCCCGCCACCCCCTGCATCGGGCGGCCCTCACCTGGCCGCTGGTCGCGGCTACCGACCCGGGCGCCGTCGCGCGCCTGCGGGCCCAGTACTACGGGATGGTCAGCGAGGTCGACGCCCAGTTGGGAAGGGTGGTCGAGGCGGTCGAGGCCCGGGGCGAGTGGGGCGAGACCCTCGTGGTGGTGACCTCGGATCACGGCGACCAGCTGGGCGATCACGGCCTGAAGGAGAAGCTCGGCTTCTTCCCCGAGAGCTACCACATCATCGGGCTGTGGCGGGACCCGCGCCTCGGTCCGCGCGTCGTCGAGCGCCTGACCGAGAACGTCGACCTGCTGGCCACCCTGGCCGAGAGCCTCGGCCTCGAGGCGCCGGCCCAGTGCGACGGTCGCTCGCTCACCCCGCTGCTCGAGGGGCGCGAGGTGGAGTGGCGTGGCGCCGCCCACTACGAGTGGGACAGCCGGTACCTCCTGCTGCGCGGCGACCACGCAGCGCCCAGCGAGGTGCTCGCCCGGCGCAACCTCGCGGTGACCCTCACCGACGACCTCGCCTACGTCCAGTTCGGAGACGGGTCGTATCGCTGCTTCGACCTGGCGGCGGACCCCAGCTGGCGCACCGAGTGCACCGACGTCGATCGCGTGCTCGGCGCCGCGCAGACCCAACTCCTCTGGCGCCAACGCCACCTGCGCCGCGAGGGGACCGACCTGCTGCTCACGCCCGAGCGCTTCGGCAACTGGCCGAGCGACCTGCGCCCGGCGCTGGTCTAGGGACGGCCCCTCAACCCGGGTCCGCGCAGAGGGCGGGTCCGTCGAAGTGGTCGACGGTCGCGAACTCCTCAACCCGACGGCGGCGCAGTCGCGTGTGGCGGTACTCGGGGTAACCGAGCACCACGACGGCCGCCACGGCCATCGCCTCGGGTAGGTGCAGGAGTTGGCGCAGGGTGGGCTCGTTGCGGGTGCCCACCGTCGTCATCACCCCGCCGAGGTCGCGTTCGCGCGCCGCGAGCAGCAGGCTCCACACGAAGGGGTAGACCGAGGCGCCGCCCACCAGGCCGTAGCGCTCGAGGTCGCGGTCAGTGGCGGCCAGGCACGTGAGGTCGGCGGCGACCACCAGCATCGCCGGCGCGTGGCCCATCGTCTCGGCGAAGCCGTCGGGCTTGGAGGCGGCCTCGGCGTGGGCCCGTTGGGTCGCCGCGGCGTGACGGTCGGCCTCGCTCGCGAGCGGCGAGAAGGGCGTCAGTCCGGCGAGGACGTGGGCGACGTAGTCGTGCCACGCGTCGAGGTACGCCTCGCCGACCGCGGCCTTGAGCGCCGGGTCCCGCACCACGACGACGCGCCACGCCTGGCGATTTCCACCCGAGGGGGCAAAGCGCGCGTCGTCGAGGATCTCGTGGAGGAGGGCGTCCTCGACGGGGCGTTCGGCGAAGCGGCGGATCGACCCGGTCGTCCGCAGCGCCTCGCGCAGGTCCATCGCCTCACCCTAGGACCACGCCGGGCCCGTGTCTAGGCGTCGCGCCGGGTGAGCGCGGCCGCGGCGACGGCCATCAAGACGGCGGCGTAGAGGGCCAGGACGAGCAAGGACGCGCCCGCGCTGAAGGCGTGGGCCGGGGGCGACACCGACTCCATGGACTGACCCAGCGTGGAGGGTTCGAAGCGGCCGATGGTGTTCTGCCAACTCGAGGGGAGGAGGAACGTGACGATGGGCAGCACCAGGATCAACGAGGTGAAGACGCTGATACACGCGGCGCTCTGGCGCAGCAGCCAGCCCAGCGCCATGCCGATGATCCCGAGCAGGGTGAGGTAGAGGCCACCGAAGAGCACGGCCCGCAAGACGGTGGGGGTTGACAGCGACGCGGTGGGTACGACCCCGGCGTAGATGGCCTGGCCCATGAGGAACGTGACGAAGACCGCCACCTCGCTCACCACCAGCAGCGACCCCACGAGCACGACCAGCTTGGCGAGGACGACCTCCACCCGCCGGGGGGTGGCGGCGAAGGTGGCGCGGATCGAGCCCGAGGAGTACTCCGAGGTGACAAAGAGCGCACCGATGACCCCGACGGCGAACTGGGCGAAGAGGGTCCCGCCGAGGCTCGTGGTCACCGGGTCGAAGCCGATGTGGGCTGCGGGGTGTGCGCTCCAGTGCGTGCGGATCGAGGCGGTGATGAGCGCCCCGATGCCGATGGTGAGCACGAAGGTGATCGCCACGCCCATGATCGATGAGCGCACCGAGCGGAACTTGATCCACTCCGATCGGATCACCGAGGCCAAGGTGGGGTGGGCGCTCACGACGCCCCCGACCCGTACTCGACCGCACCAGCCGTGAGGGTCATGTAGACCTCCTCGAGCGACGCCCGCTCCGGGGTGAGCTCGAAGAGCACGACGCCCTCGTCGAAGGCGAGCTGCCCCACCGCCTCGGCGGTCAGCTCGCCCACGCGCAGGGCGTCGTCGTTGACGATCTCGACGGTGGCGCCGGCGGCCCGCAGGACGCGTTCGAGGCGTTCACGGTCGTTGCCGCGCACCACGACCGCGCCCTTCGCCGCGGCCGTGAGGTCGCTCACCGAGCCCTGGGTGATGAGATGGCCCCTGCCGATCACGATGATCTGGTCGGCGGTGACGGCCATCTCGCTCATGAGGTGGCTCGAGACGAAGACGGTGCGCCCCTCGGCGGCGAGAGAGCGGAAGAGGTCGCGAATCCAGCGGATTCCCTCGGGGTCGAGCCCGTTGACCGGCTCGTCGAAGAGCAGGACGCCCGGGTCGCCGAGCAGGGCCGCGGCGATCCCCAGACGCTGGCCCATGCCCAGGGAGAAATCGCCGACGCGCTTGGTGGCGACGCTCGCCAGGCCCACGAACTCGAGGACCTCGTCCACCCGCGAGTAGGGGATCTTGTTGGAGGCGGCCAGCGCGCGCAGGTGGTTGCGCGCACTACGTCCGGGGTTGACCGCCTTGGCCTCGAGCAGTGCCCCAACCTCGCGCAGCGGGTCGCGCAGGTCGTGGTAGGGCTGGCCGTTGACCGTGGCGCGCCCTCGGCTCGGCCGATCGAGGCCCATGATGACCCTCATCGTGGTGGACTTGCCCGAGCCGTTGGGGCCGAGGAAGCCGGTGACGACCCCGGGTTGGACGACGAGGTCGAGGTCGTCCACCGCCACCGTCGTGCGATACCGCTTGGTGAGGTGCTCGATCGCGATCATGACGGGAACCTCGAGCCTAGCCAGGGCCCTGGCGGCGGCTGGTGGCGGGCCCCCTAGGGTGGGCCCCATGGTCAAGCGAGACGTGATGATCGGGCCCGGCGAGGCCCTCCCCGGTCGCGCCGACGCCCTCGTCGTCGCGCGCCCCCACCTGGTCCTGGGGACGTCGCTCACCGAGGTCCCCGACGGCGCCGAGGTGGCCTACGTGGCGATGGGCTGCTTCTGGGGGGCCGAGCGACTGTTCTACCGGCTCGACGGGGTGATCGCCACGGCCGTGGGCTACCAGGGGGGCTACACCCCGAATCCGACGTACCGCGAGGTCTGCACCGGTCAGACCGGCCACGCCGAGGTCGTGCGCATCGTCTTCGATCCGACGCGGCTGAGCTACGCCGACGTCGTGCGCACGTTCTTCGAGAACCACGATCCGACTCAGGGCTACCGCCAAGGCAACGACGTGGGCACCCAGTACCGCAGCGCCCTCTTCGTCCTCGACGCCGCCCAGGAGGTGGTCGCGCGCGAGGTGGCCGCCGCCTACCGCGAGCGCCTCGCCGCCGCGGGCTACGGCGAAATGACGACCGAGATCGCCCCGGCGGGACCCTTCTACCTGGCCGAGGAGTACCACCAGCAGTACCTCGAGGCGAACCCCGACGGCTACTGCGGGATCGCCGGGACCGGGGTGAGCTGCCCCGTCGGCCTCGGGGCGCCCTAGGCGCCCAGGCGCGAGAGGATCGCCTCGGCCTCGCTCACCATGTCGGTGACGATGCGCGCCGCCGGCACCACCTCGTCGATCGCGCCCACGACCTGGCCGGCCGGGTAGCCCTCGCGTTCGGGGTCGACGCCGGGAGTGGTCTCGTCGCCGCCGAGGTGGAACGTGCCCTCGCCCAGCGCCACCCCGAGCTGCTCGGGGAAGGGGCGAAGTGCCGCGGGATCCTTCTCGTAGCGCTCGGTCGTGGCGTTGCGCAGCACCCGCATGGTCTTGCCGGTGAAGGCCCGTGAGACGACGGTCGCGTCCTCGGCCGCCGCCAGGATCCGTTCGTGGTAGCCGGGCAGGGCCCGCGCCTCGGGCGTGGCGATGAAGCGGGTACCGACCCACACGCCGTCGGCGCCCAGGGCGAGCGCCGCGGCGAGCCCCCTCCCGTCGGCCACGCCGCCGGCCGCGACGACGGGGACGCGCCCGTCGACGGCGTCGACCACGAGGGGTACCAGCACCATGGTCGCGACCGCGCCGGTGTGCCCCCCGGCCTCGGTGCCCTGAGCCACCACGAGGTCGCAGCCCGCGTCAATCGCCCGACGCGCGTGTTCGACCTTGCCGCAGAGCGAGACGACCAGCACGTCGTGACGGTGGCACAGGTCGACCACACGCGAGGGCACACCGAGACCGGCGACGAGGGCGCGGGCGCCCCCCTCGAGGGCGACCTCGGTCTGGGCCACGAGGGTGTCGGCGAAGGCGGTGAGCAGGTCCACCCCGAAGGGCCGGGCCGTGGCCGAGCGCGTCAGGGCGATCTCGTCGCGCAACTGGCCCGTCGACATCGTCGAGGCCCCGAGGCAGCCGAACCCCCCGGCCTCGCAGACCGCGGCCGTGAGGGCGCTGTAGGCGACCCCGCCCATACCGGCGAGCATCACCGGGTGCTCGACACCGAGCAGGTCGGTCAGGCGCGTGCGCACGGACTCAACCTAGCGACCGAGCCGACCGGCGCAGGAGCCACGCCCCGAGCAGCGCCGCCACCACCGAGCTCGCGAGCAGGCCGAGGTCCAGCGCGGCGTAGGTCGGGCTGTCCACGCCGAAGAGGGTGCCCGCGAAGAGCAGCGGCACCGTGAAACCGATCGCGCAGACCACGGCGACCTCGCCGATGAGGCGCGCCGAGAGTGTGGGGTGGGGCGCGAAGCCCGCCCGGCGGGCGAGACCCACGCCGCCGGTGATGCCCACGACCTTGCCCCCCAGACGGATGGCGACCGTGGCGAGCACGAGGGAGAGCGTGGTGGACCCGGAGAGCTCGCGCCAGACGACTCCGCACGCCACGAGGGCGAACAGCGGCAAGACCACGGTGGCCGAGATGACGGTGGCGCGCCGTTCGAGACAGTCGCACCAGGGGGCGCCGGTGTTGATGAGGCCCCCGGCGAGCACGCCGGCCAGCGCGGGATCGACGTTGGCCCACGCGAAGCCGAGCCACGTCGCCCCCACGAGGGCGACCGCGAGACCCGCGCGGTCGTGGCGGCGCACGAGCGGCGCGCCGACGACGAGAACGACGGCCAGCACCGCGAGCCCCACCGGTCGCGGGTGGGTGGTGCCGGTCAGCGTGAGCACCGCGACGCTCGCCACGTCGTCGGCGACGGCGAGGGTGAGTAAGAAGGTCCGCAGGGCCGGCGGGAGGCGCCGGCCCACGAGGGCGACCACGCCCAGGGAGAAGGCGACGTCGGTCGCCATGGGCACGCCCCAGCCCCGCACTAGGGCGGCGCGACCGAGCAGGTGGCCCAGGGCGAGTGAGCCGAGGGCCGTCGCGGCCATTCCGCCGAGGGCGCCGACGACCGGCGCGACGGCGTGGGCGCGCTCGACCAGCACGCCGCGGCTCAGCTCGCGCGAGAGCTCGAGCCCCACCGCGGCGAAGAACACGACCATCAGGCCGTTGACGACGAGGTCGTGCGCCGTGCCCACGTCCAAGAAGGTGGCGAAGCGCCCCGCGACGTGGCCGGTGTCGAGGGCAACGTAGGACGAGGGGGAGGCGGCCGACCACGCCAGGGCGCCCGCGGCGCCCGCGGACAGGGTCACGGCGGAGGCGTACTCGCGTCGCGCCGCGCGCGACAGACGGCGCGCGAGCGAGGTCACGTCCACGAGGCTATCGACGCGGCGACGCACCGAGCCGGTAGCGTTGCCCCACCTACCCCCAGGGCCGACGCGACGAGGTGACCATGTCCAGCGGGCTGCGCGCCAGCCGAGCGGTGAGCAAGCGTGAGCTGTACCTGATCTTCGGAGCGCTGATGCTCGGCATGCTCCTCTCAGCCCTCGACTCGACGATCGTCTCGACGGCGCTGCCCACCATCGTCGGTGACCTGCACGGGGCCGAGCGGATCAGCTGGGTCGTGACGGGCTACCTACTCGCCACGACGGTGAGCACGCCGCTGTGGGGCAAGCTCGGGGATCTCTATGGCCGCAAGAACTTCTTCCAGTACTCGATCGTCATCTTCGTGGTCGGCTCGATGCTCTGCGGGTTGGCCCACTCGATGGTCGAGCTGATCATCTTCCGCTCGCTCCAGGGGATCGGTGGTGGCGGGCTCATGATCGGGGCCCAGGCGATCATCGCCGACGTCGTGTCGCCACGGGAGCGTGGCCGCTACGCCGGCTTCTTCGGAGCCGTCTTCGGGGCGGCGACCGTCTTTGGCCCCCTGCTGGGTGGGGTCATCGTGGAGTACTGGTCGTGGCGGTGGATCTTCTTCGTGAACCTGCCGGTGGGGATCCTCGCCCTCGTGGTGACCGCGGCGGTCCTGCCCCAGACGACCACTCGGGTCAGTCACGTGATCGACTACCGCGGCTTCTTGATCCTGGCCCTATCCAGTTCGGCGCTCATCGTGTTCACCTCGCTCGGGGGAACCTCGCTGGCGTGGCTCAGCGCTCCGTCGATGTCGCTGGTGGCCGTGGGGGTGGTCGCGGCCCTGGCTTTCGTCGCGGTCGAGCGCCGGGCCACCGAACCGATCTTGCCGCTCAAACTCTTCTCCAATCGCGTCTTCTCCTCCTCCTCGGCGATTGGCTTCGTCGTCGGCTTCTCGATGTTCGGGGCGCTCACGTACCTCCCGGTCTTCCTTCAACTCGTCCGGGGTGTCTCGCCGACGGCCTCGGGCGTACGACTGCTGCCACTCATGGTCGGGCTCTTCGGCGCCTCCATCACCTCGGGCGCGCTGGTCTCGAGGGGCTGGCGCTACCGGCCGTTTCCCATCGTGGGCACGGCCGTCATGACCATCGGGCTCGGCCTGCTCGGCGCCGTCACAGAGTCGACCTCTAACTGGGTGCTCAGCGGGTACATGGTGATCCTGGGCATCGGGCTCGGGCTGGTGATGCAGCTGCTCGTCACGGTCGTCCAGAACGCCGTGCACCCGTCGGATATCGGGGCGGCGACGGCGGGGGCCAACTTCTTTCGCTCGATGGGGGGATCCTTCGGGACGGCCGTCTTCGGCGCGCTCTACGCCAACGAGCTGCCCCGTCACGTCGCGGCCGACCTCGGCCCGGGCAGTCTCGCTCAGCTTCCGGCTCGGGCCTCGTCGTGGACCCCGGCGATCATCGGCCGACTGCCCGCGCTGGTGCGCGACGAGGTGGTCCACGCGATCGCCCAGACCATCCAGGACGTCTACCGGTGGTCGGCCCCGATCGGGCTGCTGGCGGTGGCGCTGTCGTTCACGCTTCCCGAGATCGCCCTGCGGACCACGTTGCACCCCGTCGCCGGCGAAGTTCCGCTATCACTGCCGGAGCCGATGAGCTGAGCAGCGTCAGGCACGCCGCGAAGTCGTCGTCGTCCCCGTAGTAGGGGTCGGGCACGTCGAGACCCGTGCCGGGCGCGGCGATCTCGCGCCACAGGGCGACGCTGGTGGGGGCACCGACGAGCCGGGCCCGCACCTCGTGAACGTGCTCGCGAGTCATCACCAGTACGAGGTCCTGGGCGCTGAGGTACTCGGCGCTGGCGTGCGCGGCCGGACTGCCCGGTCCCGTGAGACCGGCCCGGTCGAGCGCTCGACGGGCGCGGGGGTCCATGGCGGCGCCGACGTGCCAGCGCGCCGTTCCGGCACTCGACACCTGGACCGTCCCCACCAGGACCGGGTCGGACTCGACCCGGTGGCGCAATAGCACCTCGGCCATCGGTGAACGACAGATGTTGCCGGTGCACACAACGGCCACGCGAAGGGGGTGGGTGAAAGGGGCGATAGGCCATCTTTATCCGCGTGGCGCCGTGGGGCCGACGCTGCGACGTGCGCCTGAGAACGAGGCGGCGGTAGAGTACCCACGAAGGGGGAGGGAAGAGGAGTCCTGATGCCACTCTCGGAGCACGAGCAGCGCATCCTGGCTGAGCTCGAGGAGTCCCTCACCAAGCACGACCCCTCGTTCGTCAAGAGTGTGCGGGAGACCTCGGTCGTCACCCACGCCGGGCGGCGCATCCGTTGGGGTGTGGCGGGATTCCTCGTCGGCCTGGTGATCCTGATCCTGTTCTTCTCCCACTCGGTGGTGGTGGGCCTACTCGGCGTGGCCCTGATGTTCGTGTCGGCCGTCGTCGTCGAGCGCAACGCCCGGCGTCTGGGGCGCTCGCCCTGGGGCGAGCCCGTAACCGGCGCGGACCCGAGCGCGCGCGCCTGGCGCGAGTGGCTCTCGCGCCGTCGGCGCGCCGAGTGACCCCCGGCGAGGGGGTGGGCGAGCGGCCCGCGTGCCTCGCCATCGATATCGGGGCCTCGAAGGTGGCGGTGGCGCTCGTCACCCCGGGCGGTGAGGTCGGTGACGTCGGGCGCCTCGAGGTCGCCGCGCACCCCGGGGATCTCTTCTCCGCTCTGTGCGACCTGGCCCGAGCGCACCTGGATCGCTCGCGGGTGGACCAGGTGGGGGTGGGCTGCGCCGGACCCATGACCGCTGGGGGGGAGACGGTGTCCCCGCTTAACATCCCGGCCTGGCGCGACTTTCCCCTGCGTGACGGTCTCTCGCGCGCCCTTGGCCTGCCGGTCACGGTGGAGGGAGACGCCCGCGCTCTCGCCCTGGGCGAGGGTCGCTTCGGCGCCGCCCGGGGAGTGAACGACTACCTCTCCATGGTCGTCTCGACCGGCGTGGGTGGGGGCCTCGTCCTCGACGGGCGTCTCGTGGGGGGACGCACGGGCAACGCCGGTCACCTCGGGCATCTGGTCGTGGTCGAAGATGGTGCGCCGTGCCGGTGCGGGGGGCGGGGCTGTTTGGAGGCGGAAGCCTCCGGCGGGGCGATCGAGCGGCGCACCGGTCGGCCGGCCCGCGAGGCCGACGACGAGGAGCGGGGGCGGGCCGGCGACCTCGTCGGGCGGGCCGTGGGCGCCCTCGCGGCGACCCTCGACTTCGTGCGCTGCTTCGTGGCGGGCTCGGTCGCCCTGGGCTACGGCGCGGCGTTCTTCGACCGCGCCACCGCGAGCGCGCGCGAGGTGGCGCGACTGGACTACGCGCGCGACGTAGCGCTCGAGCCGTCGCCCCTGGGCGCCGCGGGCCCGCTGCTCGGTGCGGCGGCCGTGGCCTGGCGGGGCCGAGCGTGAAGGGCGTGCCCGTGCGCGGACTTTTCGAGCACCTGCGCCGACACCCCGGCGACGCGCTCGTGGTGGCGCGCGCCGGGTGGCGACTGCGCCGACGAGGGTGGTGGCGGCGCTGGCCCTTCCTCCCGGTGCCCGATCGGGCCTACTGGCGTTTCCGCGTGGCGACGGCGACCGGACGCGAGGACGGGCGCCTTGGCGTCGAGGAGGTGGTGCGGGCGGCGCGGTGGTCCGTGAGCCAGAAGGGGCGACGGTAAGTTCTAGCCATGGGCCGGGTCCTGCTGCTCAACGCGACCTATGAGCCCCTGCAGCTGGTGTCGGACCGTCGGGCCGTCGTGCTCGTGCTCGGGGGGCGCGCCGAGCCCGTGGCCGTGCCCGAGGCCCCCCAGGTGTGGCGATCCGCTTCGGTGAGCGTGGAGATCCCGGCGATCGTGCGCTTGTGCGACATGGTCCGGCTGCCCGCACGGGTGCGGACCCCGCCGCTCACCCGTCGGGCCCTGCTGCTGCGCGACAGTTACCGCTGCGCGTACTGCCTCGAGCACGCCGACACGGTCGACCACGTCGTGCCCCGCTCGCGTGGCGGGCGCCACGACTGGCTCAACGTCGTCGCCGCCTGCAAGCACCACAACCTGCTCAAGGGCGACCGGCTGCTCGAGGAGATCGGCTGGCGGATGCACTTCGAGCCGAGGGTGCCGGAGGGCCCCTGGTGGCGCTGGCGCCACGTGCCCGATCCCGATCCGCTCTGGGCGCCGTACCTGCCCAAGGCGTCGTGAGCCTCGCCGTCGACGAACTGCTCGACTACGACCGGCTGCGCACGACGCAAGAGGCCACCGTCTTCGTGCGCACGACGTCGACCCCCCTGGTCGTGCTGGGGAGCGCGCAGGCGACCTCCGACCTCGACCTGGCGCTCCCCGAGGGACTCGCCCGCCGTCGCCGACGCGGCGGCGGGGGATTGGTCCTGCTCGAGGCCGGCGACCTCTGGGTCGACTGGTGGGTGCCCGCGAGCGACCCCCGCTGGTCGGGTGACGTCCACGAGGCGGCCGTGGCCGTCGGGGACCGGTGGGCCCAGATCCTCGAGGCGCACCTCAGCCAGCCGGTCGAGGTCCACCGCGGCCGGCTCGAGGCGGACCCGATCCGACCCGGCGTCTGCTTCGCCGGACGCGGTCCCGGCGAGGTATTCGTCGGGGGCCTCAAGGCCGTGGGGGTCACCCAGTGGCGGGTGCGCGAAGGCGCCTTCGTCTCGACGGTGTTGCCCGCGACGCCCCAGGGCCGACTCGTGGCGGCGTTGCGCGTCCCGGGGGCGATCGGCTCGTTCGAGCACGCCACGCTCGCCACTCTCGGTCTCGCTGAGCAAGCCCCCGCGCTGCTCGACGAGCTGACCCGCGTCGACGGCCCCTGGCGGGTCGAGCGCGGCGCTCCGCTCGCCTGAGCGCGAGCCGACATCCCGCGCCGGGCCGCCGGCTCGACGCCACGCCCACCCTTTCGGGACCCCAACACGCCCACAAATTGGGGGATGGTGGGGAGAAGTGGTGTATGGTGTCACGAAGTGGGGACCTGTGGAGGGCCCGGGGGAGGAGAGCGATGCTCGGCTTCGTGGGCCAGTTCCAGCACTCGCTGGACGCCAAGGGCCGACTCATCCTGCCCGCCCGATTCCGCGCGGCCTTCGAGCGTGGCGGGAGCCTCAGCCCGAACACCGAGGGGTGCGTCGCGCTGTGGACCCCGAGCGAGTTCGCCCGTCAGATGGACGAGCGTCTCGCGCGCGCGCGCGAGGGCGGTGCTCAAGAGCGGCGCGTGATGCGGTTCTGGTCGGCCAACTCCTCCGAAGTCGAGTTCGATAAACAGGGCCGCTTCGCGCTGCCCCCCGCGATCCGCGACTACGCCGAGCTCTCCGGCGAGGTGCTCGTCGTGGGGGCGATCGACCACATCGAGTTGTGGAACCCACCGACCTACGCCGAGATGGTGAACGCCGCCGAGGCGGCCTTCAAGCGGGGACTTGAGTGAGAGGAGGCGTGGCAGTTCAGTACCGACCGCGGACCACGCGCAGCCTGGCAGTCGCGGCGACGAGGCGGGAACCCTCCTCCGCCCTCTCGTCTCTCGCCGCGACTGAAAGGCTGCGGATGGCCCAGGTCAACTTTCACGAACCCGTCCTCGTACGCGAGGTCGTCGATCTCCTGGCGTCCGCACCCGCCGGGGTGGTGGTCGACGCCACCCTGGGTGGGGGCGGTCACGCCGCGGCGATCCTCGAGCGTCGTGGGGATCTGCGTGTGCTGGGCATCGACCGCGACCCCGAGGCTCGCGTCGCCGCCGCGCGACGACTGTCTGGGCTCGCTGAAAGGATCCGGATTGCCGAGGCGACGTTCGACGACCTTGACGGGGTCTTAAAGAGGCACCGGGACTTCCTCGGCGGGGCCCCGATCGTGGGGGTCCTGATGGACCTTGGCGTCTCGTCGCACCAGTTCGACGAGGGGATGAGGGGATTCTCCTTCCGTTCCGACGCCCCCCTGGATATGCGCATGGACCCGACGCGTGGGGTGACGGCGGCCCAGTACCTCGCGAGCGTCGAGGTCCACGACCTGGCGCGGCTGCTGCGCGAGCACGGGGAGTCACGCTTCGCCGGCGCGATCGCGCGCGCGGTGGTGGCGGCACGGCCCTCGACCACCTCCGAGCTCGTCGCGGCCGTGGAGCGAGCGGTCCCGCCCGCCGCGCGCCGGCGCGGCCACGTCGCCACGCGGGTCTTCCAAGCGCTGCGCGTCGAGGTGAACGACGAGCCGGGTCAACTCGCGCGGGGGCTCGTCGCGGCCCTCGACGCCCTCGCGGTCGGTGGAACCCTGATCGTGATCTCGTACCACTCGGGCGAAGACCGGGTGGTCAAGGCCTTCATCGACGACGCGCGCACGGGTGGGTGCACGTGCCCCTCGGGGCTGCCCTGCGTGTGCGGGGCGATCGCGCGCGTCGCGATCACGAGTCGCGGCGCGCGCCTCGCGACGCCCGAAGAGGTGGCGCGCAACCCCCGGGCCCGCTCGGCCCGGCTGCGCTCCGCGCTCAAGGTGGCGCCGTGAGTGTCGTCACCCTGCCTCGCCGCTCCGAACGGCGCCGGGCGACGGTGCGCTCACCCCGGCGCGCCCCGGCCCGCGCCGCCGCCGCTCCGCGCCGTCGCGCGCTCACCGAACTGCTCGGGCGGGGCTCGGCCGTCACCCGGTCGGCCGTGATCGTCTTGTTGGGACTGTCGATCTCCATCGTCGGCACCATGCTCGAGGCCAATCGCCAGGTCGAGATCCACACCCTGCAGAGCGAGTTGCTCCAGGCTCAGTCGACGTACGCCGAGCAGGTCGGCTCGCTCACCAGCCAGTCTGGGCCCGGCCAGGTGCTCGCCCACGCCGGGGCGCTCCACCTCGTCTACCCGACCGCGATCACTCAGGTCTCCTCTACGTCACTTGATGCGCCACTGCCTCTGCCGAAGTTCTCTGGATACGCACCGGTCACATCTCGGACGCAGCGGTGACCGCCTACTACCCCTCCACCCACTCCCGACCGCGCGCCCGAGGGGCGTCGCCCACCCCACCGGGGGGACGTCGCCTCGTCGTCTTGCGCACGGTCCTGGCCGGCGCGTTCGTCGCCTTGGGCGTGCGGCTGTTCTTCCTCCAGGTCGTCGATCACGCGCACTACGCCCGCCTCTCGCTCGCCCAGGTTCGTGTCGACGTGACGACACCGGCGCTGCGTGGGGGCATCTTCGACCGCAACGGTCAGACGTTGGCCATCTCCAAGCCGACCTCACTGGTGATCGCTGACGACTTCCAGATCTCGCACCCGGCGAAGGAGGCCGCCGCGCTGAGTCCACTCGTGCACGTTCCCGTCACGACGCTGACCGCGAAGTTGTCGGAGAAGAACGGCTACGTCGTCTTGAGCAACGCCCTCGACCTCACCGACGGCCACCGCATCGCCAGCCTGGCGTTCCCGGGGATCGTCGTGCAGGACTCGTCGGTGCGCGCTTACCCGGACCCGACTCTGGCCACCGCGGTCATCGGCGGTGTCAACGCCAGCGGTGCGGGCACGGCCGGCCTGGAGTACAAGTACCAGTCTCTCCTCGCGGGCCAGACCGGCATAACCCGCGAGTTCATGTCGGCCTCCGGGGTGGCCCTGCCGGCGACGACGGCGAGGGTGATTAAGCGTTCGACTCCCGGGGTGGGGCTCGAGCTAACGCTCGACTCGTCATTGCAGTACGTGGCCGAGCGCGACATGGCTCTCGACCTCAAAAAGTTCGACGCCCTCGCGGGTGAGGCGGTCGTCATGGACGTTCGCACCGGCCAGATCTTGGCCGACGTCTCCTTGGTCAACACCAAGACCCACGCCGGGATCCTGGGCCCGATACCGGCCTGGGGCCGCAGCGTGGGCGTCCCGGGGGTCGAGCAGACCCTCAACAACCTCCCCTTCACCCAGGCCTACGAACCCGGATCGATGTTCAAGGTCGTGACCTTCTCGGCCGCCCTCGCCGAAGGCAAGATCACCCCGAGGACCGTCTTCGCCATCCCCAACTCCGTCGTCGTCGGCGGACGGGTCTTCCACGACGCGGAGAACCACGGCCTCATCCACCTCACGGCGACCGAGGTGCTGGCCCAGTCGTCGAACATCGGCACCTACAAGATTGGGCTGCGCGTGGGCGAGGCCGGTCTGCTCGCCCAGGTCCAGCGCCTCGGCTTCGGCCAGACGACCGCCGTCGGCTTCCCGGGCGAGACGCCCGGGCTGCTGGTCGACGCCGCCCACTGGTACACGAGTGACGAGGTCGCCTTGCCCATCGGCCAGGTCGACGCGGTGCCGGCGATCCAGGTGCTCGACGCCTTCAACACGGTGGCCAACAATGGCGTCTTCGTCGAGCCCAAACTCGTACGGGGCTTCGTTGAGCCCAACGGTACCGTGCGCCCAACGCCCCCGAGCACGACCCGCGAGGTCCTGACCCCGAAGATCGACCAGACCCTGGTGAACATGCTCAAGCAGGTGGTGCTCGCCGGCACCGGCACCTACGCGGTCATCCCCGGCTACGAGGTCGCGGGCAAGACCGGGACCGCGACCATCCCTACACCGGGCAAGGACACCCTGACGAACGACTTCTACGCCAGCTTCGTGGGCTTCGCCCCCGCGAACCACCCGGTGCTGTCGATGATCGTGGTCGTAGAGCGACCCCTCACCAACATCTACGGCGGCACCGTCGCGGCCCCGGTCTTCCAGCAGGTCATGTCCTACGCCCTGCACCACTACGGGATCCCCTCCAGTGGGGTCTTCCAGCACCCTCTACCGGCCACGGCGGCCACGATGGCCTCGGACGTGACCACGTGATGCAACTAGGCGACGTCCTCGACGACCTCACCCTCGACGTGGCCACGGCCGCCCTCGAGGTGACCCGGATCGAGATCGATTCGCGGGCCTGCGAGCCCGGCACGCTCTTCTTCGCCCTCCCGGGCACCCGCTCCCACGGGGTCGAGCACGCCCGCGACGCGGTGGCCCGCGGCGCCGTCGCGGTCGTGAGCGATCGTCCGGTACCGGCGCCGGTGGCCGCGCCGGTCCTCGTCGTACCCCCGAGCCAGATCGGCGCCCTCGTCGCCCACGCCAGCGCCGTCGTCACCGGAGAGCCCCAGACCCGCACGAAGCTAGTCGCGGTAACCGGCACCAACGGCAAGACGACCGTCACGACGCTCGTGGCCGACCTGGCCCGGCGCCTCGGCTGGAATGCGGGCGCGATCGGGACGCTCACCGGGGCGCGCACCACGCCGGCGCCCCCCGAGCTCTACCGGGCCCTCGCCCACGAGGTCGACGCCTTCGACCCCGCGGTCGCCGACGGGGTGGTGGCGCTCGAGGTGTCGAGCCACGCACTCGACCAGCGTCGGATCGAGGGTCTTTTCTTTTGCGTGGCCGCTTTCACCAACCTCGGCCACGAGCACCTGGACTACCACGGGACGATGGAGGCGTACTTCGAGGCCAAGGCCTCCCTCTTCACCCCGGAGCGAGCGCGCCGGGCGGTCGTGTGGACCGACGACCCCTACGGGGCCCGTCTGGCCGAGCGGACGGCCCTACCGGTGACGGCGGTGGGACGCGCGGACGCCGAGGAGGTGGTCAGCTCGCTGACGGGATCAACGTTCTTCTGGCGGGGACACCTCGTCAATTCGCCCCTCGTGGGCGACTACAACGTCGACAACGTGCTCGTCGCCTTGGCGGTCGCGGCCGGACTCGGCCTCGACGAGGCCGAACTGGCACGGGCCGTCGCCGAGGTGGCCCCGGTGCCCGGGCGCTTCGAGGTCATCCGCGGCCAGGAGGTGACCGTCGTCGTCGACTTCGCCCACACCCCCGAGGGGCTGGCGCGCCTGCTCGACGACGTGAGGGCCCTCCAGCCGTCGGCGAGAGTCGTCACCGTATTCGGCGCCGGCGGCGACCGGGATCGCACCAAGCGGCCCGAGATGGGCGCCGCGGTCGCCGCCCGGTCCGACGCGGTCGTCCTGACCTCGGATAATCCTCGCACGGAGTCGCCCGATGCCATCATGGACGACGTGGCGGCGGGAATCGGCTCCGGTGCCGTCGTGGTGCGCGAGGTGGATCGGCGCCGGGCCATCGCCGCGGCGATAGCGGCCGCCGGAGCGGGTGACGTCGTCGTGGTGGCCGGCAAGGGGCACGAGACGACCCAGATTGTGGGCGACACGGTGACGCCCTTCGACGACCGCGAGGTCGCTCGGGAGTTCGTGAGGTGAGCGGATGCTGAGTCTGATGGAGGCCGGTGGAGTGGGCTTCCTGCTCGCGCTGTTCGTGACGCCCCTGTGGATCCGCTCCCTACGCGCGCGATCGATCGGACAGCGCATCTTGGAGGACCTGGCGACCCACCAGCACAAGGCGGGCACCCCGACCATGGGGGGCGTCGTCATCGTCGGCGCGACGGCCGTGGGCTACGTCATGGGCCACGTGGGCACGGCGATCACCTTCACCCGGGCCGGCGTCTTGGCCCTCGCGGTGATCGTGGCCTCGGGCGCCCTGGGATTCCTCGACGACCTCATCGGGGTGCGCAACGCGCGCAACCTGGGCCTCAACAAGCGAGGCAAGTTCGCTGGCCAGGTGGTGATCGCCGGCGTCTTCGCCGTGCTGGCGCTGACGTGGGTGCACACCTCGACGGACCTCTCCTTCACCCGCTTCTCTCTGCCCGGCTGGGGGCTCAGCGCCGTCGGGTGGTTCGTCCTCGCCGTCTTCATCGTGGTGGGCACGTCGAACGCCGTGAACCTCACCGACGGGCTCGACGGACTGGCGGCCGGGTCGGCGACGTTCTGCTTCGGCGTCCTGGCGATCATCGGCTACTGGCAGTTCCGCCACTACAGCATCTACCGGCTGCACGCCGCGCTCGACCTGGGTCTGGTGGCGGTGGCCCTGGTGGGTGCGTGCCTGGGCTTCCTGTGGTGGAACGCGGCCCCGGCCCGGATCATCATGGGCGACACGGGGTCGCTGGCTATCGGCACCGGACTCGGGGCGCTCTGCCTGCTCATGAACCTCGACCTCTTGCTGATTGTCATCGGCGGTCTCTTCGTGGCCGAGACCCTGTCGGTGATCCTCCAGGTGGTGAGCTTTCGCCTCTTTGGTCGACGCATCTTCAAGATCGCCCCCTTCCACCACCACTTTGAGATGAAGGGCTGGCCCGAGACCACGGTCATCATCCGCTTCTGGATTCTCGCCGGCCTATTGGCCATGCTCGGTCTTGGGATCTTCTACGGTGACTTCCTCAAGATCGCCAAGGTGGTCTGATGTCCGAGGGCCGCTTCCTCAAGCCCTTCGAGCGCGCCGGGGCGCTGGGTCGCACGCTGGTGGGAATCACCGCCGCCATGGTCACCCTCGGCACCATCTTCGTCGCCTCGGCCAGTGAGGGCGAGGCCGCGGTCGCGGGGACGTCGGTCTTTTCCATCATGGTGCGCGACATCGCCTACCTCGCGCTCGGCGTGGTCGCGTTCTACCTGGCGGCGCGGGTCCGCCTCGACCGACTGGTCAAGAACGCGCCGCGGCTCGCCTACCTTGGCGTGGGACTGCTCCTGGCGGTGCGCGTGGTCGGCACGTCGTCCAACGGCGGCACCCGGTGGCTCAACCTCAAGGTGATCCAGCTCCAGCCCTCCGAACTCTTCAAACTCTTCACGATCCTCTTCGTCGCCTGGCTGATCGAGCGCCATCATCGCGAGCTGGGCGACTGGCGACGGGTGCTCACGCTGGGTTGGCCGGTCCTGGTCGGCGGACTCCTCGTGGTCGCCGAGCCGGACCTGGGTACGGCGTCGGTGGTGTTCTGCCTCGCGCTGGTGATGCTCTGGACCGTCGGACTGCCGTGGCGGTTCTTCGTCGCGGTGGGCTTTGCCGGCGTCGCCGGGTTCATCGCCTTCATGAAGATCAAGCCCTACTCGGCCGAGCGCCTGACCGCCTTCTTGCACCCCAACGCGAACCTGCTCGCCAGCGGCTACCAGCTCTTCCAGTCGAAGATCGGACTCGGGGCCGGCGGCCTCACGGGGCTGGGGCTCGGGCACAGTCGTGAGAAGTACGGGCTCTTGCCCAACGCGCACACCGACTTCATCTTCACCATCATCGGCGAGGAGCTCGGGCTGGTCGGCACCCTGTGCGTCCTCGCCCTCTTCGTGGGCTTTCTCGTGACGGCGGTGCGCATCGCCCAGCGCAGTGCGCACGGTACCCACCGTCTCATCGTCGTGGGCGTGACGACCTGGATCATGGTGGAGGCCGTCATCAACGTGGCCTCGGTGGTCGGGTGGTGGGCCGTCACCGGGGTCCCCTTGCCGTTCTTCTCCTACGGCGGCACGGCGCTCATCGTCGAACTCTTCGCGGTCGGCCTGCTCTACAACGTGGCCCACGACCGCTCGCGTGCGCCCGACCTCGTGGTGGTCGACGCGACGGCCCCCCGGGGTCGCGCGCATCGCGCGCCGCGCCCCGTGGGCGCTCCGGTGCGTGCGCGGGTGGCTCCGGCGCCGCGCCGTCGCGCGCCGCGGCGCGCGACCGCTGGTCGCCCCGGGCGTGCGCACGGCCCGGCGCCGCGCCGCTATAGACCGGAGGGGTGATGCGCGGTCCCGTCATCGTCACGGGCGGCGGGACCGGGGGCCACGTCTTTCCCATGGAGGCCATCGCTGAGGCGCTGTGCGCCCGGGGACTCGCGCCGGGCGAGATTCGCTACGTCGGCAGCCGTCGGGGTCAGGAGGGCCGCCTCCTCGGCGGCGGGCCCGTCGCCTTGACCCTGCTGCCGGGCCGGGGCCTGCGCCGCTCCCTGCGGCCCTACGACCTGGCCGTGAGCGCCGTCGCGGCCCTCGGACTCGTCGCGGCCGTGGTGACCGCCGTGGCGCTGGTGGGACGGTGGCGACCACGGTGCGTCGTCTCGGTGGGCGGCTACGCGTCGTTCGCCACGTGCGCGGCGGCCGTGGTGTGGCGGGTGCCCCTGGTCCTCGTCGACTTCGACGCCGTGCCGGGCGCGGTTCACCGTCTCTTCCGGCGGGCGGCCGCGCGCCGCTGTGTCGCCTTCGGGTTCCCCGCGGACGACGCGGTCGTCACCGGCACCCCCCTGCGCGCGGCGATCGAGGCCGTTGACCGCGGCGACGACGCGCGCGCACGAGCCCGCGCCGCGAGCGAACCCCCGCTCGCGCCGGAGCGGCTGGTGGTGGTGGTGATGACCGGGTCGCTCGGTTCGCGCCGGGTGAACGACGCGGTCGTTGAGCTCGCCGCACGCTGGGCGACGCGACGCGACCTGACGATCATCCACGTCACCGGCGAGCGGGACTACGAGCGCGTGCTCGCGCGTCGCGTGGCCGGCGACCTCGACTACCGGGTGGTGGCCTTCGCCGACATGGCCGAACTGTGGGCGGTCTGTGACGTCGCGGTCTGTCGGGCCGGCGCGGTCACGGTCGCCGAGCTGACCCGCCTCGCGATCCCCGCCGTCGTGGTGCCGTTACCCGGCGCACCGGGCGACCACCAGCGTCGCAACGCCGAGGCCCTGGCCGCCGTGGGCGGCGTACGGGTCATCGAGGACGCGTCGTGCGACGCGGGGACCCTGGCCGAGGCGCTCGAGGCGCTCGAGACGCCGGCGGTCCGGGCGGCGATGACCCGCGCGCTGGCGGCGCTGGGCCGGCGCGACGCGGCCGGGGCCATCGCCGAGGTGGTCGAGGGGGCGTCGCGGTGAGCCTCCTCACTCCGGGACGGCGCGTGCACGTGATGGGCGTGGGCGGCGCGGGCATGAGCGGACTCGCCCTGTGGCTGGCCGAGTGGGGCGCGTCCGTGAGCGGCTGTGACGCGGCTCCGTCGCCGGTGCTCGACGAGCTCGCCGCGCGACGGATCGCCGTCTCGCTCGGGCACGATCCTTCCCACCTGGCCGGGGTGGACGCAGTGGTGTGGTCACCCGCGGTGGCCGCCGACAGCCCCGAGCTCGCCGCGGCGACCGCGCTCGGGCTGGAGCGGGTCGAGCGCCCCGGGGCCCTGGCCGAGGTGACCGGGGCCACGCCGACCTGGGGCGTGGCGGGCACCCACGGCAAGACGACGGCCACCTCGATGCTCGTCCAGGTGGCCCTCGCCGCCGGGCGCGACGCGGGCTGGCTCCTCGGGGCCCCGGTGCTCGGGGTCGGCGCGAACGGCCACTTCGGCACCGACGGGCTCGTGCTCGAGGTCGACGAGAGCTACGGCACGATGACCGGGGTCACGCCCGAGGCGTTGGCCCTGACCAACGTCGAGCCCGACCACCTCGACCACTACGGCACTCTCGAGCGGCTCGAGGCGGCCTTCGCCGCGCTCGTCGCGCGCACGACCGGTCCGGTCGTGGCCTGGGTCGACGACCCGGGCGCCGCCCGGGCGCTCGCGCACGCCGAGCGAGCCAGCGCCGTGGGGACGGCTCCGTCGAGTCAGTGGCGCGTCGAGGAGGTAGCGCTGCGTCGCGACGGGTCGCGTTTCGTCCTGCGGGGCCCGGATGAGCGGCTCGAGGTCGACCTGAGGGTGACGGGCCGTCACAACGTGGCCAACGCCGCGGTCGTCGCCGCGCTCGCGCGGACCCTGGGCGTCGAGGCGCGGGCCGTCGAGCGGGGACTGTCGAACTTCCTCGGGGCGCCGCGGCGCTTCCAACGCCGTGGCGCGTGGCGCGGGGTCGACGTGGTTGAGGACTACGCCCACCTCCCCGGGGAGATCGCCGCGACCCTGGCCGCGGCCGGCGAGCTCGGCTACGACCGCGTCGGGGTCGTCTTCCAGCCCCACCGGGTGACCCGGACCGTGACGCTCCTGGAGAGCTTCCCGGCGGCCTTCGACGGCGCCGCGCTGGTCGTGGTGACCGACCTCTACCGGGCCGGCGAGCCCAACCCCGAGGGGGTGACCGGTGAGCGCGTCGCGGCAGCGATCGCCGAGCGTGGCACCGCCGGGTCGGTCCGCTACGTCCCCGACCTCGACCGGGTGGGCGAGGCGCTCGTCGAGTCACTCGACGATCTGGACCTCGTGCTGGTGATGGGCGCCGGCGACGTCGGACGCATCATCGGCGAATTGCCGGGGGGCCTCGCGTGAGCATCGCGCGCCTCCTCGAGGTCGGCGGAGCCCGGGTCGTCGAGCACGCACCCCTCGGCGCGCGCACCACCTACCGGGTGGGGGGGACGGCAAGGCTGCTCGTCACCCTCGCGCGGCGCGACGACCTGGACGAGCTCGGCCCGCTGCTCGGTGAGGTCGGGCTCGACCTCGTCGCCCTGGGCAATGGCTCGAACCTGCTCGTCGCCGACGGCGAGGTCGAGGTCTGCGTCGTGCGCCTCGAGGGTGAGTTCGCCGAGCTGGCCTGGCGCGAGGACGGCGCGGGGGTGCTCGTCGAGCTCGGCGCGGGGCTCGACCTGCCCGTGGCGGCCCGCCGGCTGGCGCGCGCCGGGGTGACCGGCTTCGAGTGGGCGGTGGGGGTGCCCGGCACCGTCGGGGGCGCGGTCGCCATGAACGCCGGCGGCCACGGGTCGGACCTCGCCGCGTCGCTCCTCGCGGCGACACTGTGGCGCGCGGGGTCGAGTATGCGCGCCGACGCCGCCGCGCTCGAGCTGGGCTACCGCCGCAGTGCGCTCGCCCCCGGCGAGCTGGTGCTCGACGCGACGCTGCGCCTGGACCGCGGGGACCCGGCGACGGCCGAGGAGGAGGTGCGCGCGGTGGTGCGCTGGCGTCGCGAGCACCAGCCCGGTGGAGCCAACGCGGGGTCGGTCTTTCGCAACCCCCCGGGCGACCACGCGGCGCGGCTCATCGAGGCGGCCGGTCTCAAGGGGTGGCGTCGAGGGAGCGCTCGGGTCAGCGAGAAGCACGCCAATTTCATCCAGGCCGACGAGGGCGGGCTCGCCGGGGACGTCTACGGGCTCATCGTCGAGGTGCGCCAGCGCGTCCTCGAGGCCACCGGGGTCGCCCTGGTGTGCGAGAACCGCTTCCTCGGCTTCGAGGACCCCGCGTGAGCCGGCGCACCCCGGTGGCGACCCGCGGTCGCCGCGCGGCCCGGGCCCCGGTGGGGGAGCCCGAGGGGGTGTCACGACGAGCCCGCCGGCCCAAAGTGCGCCGCTCGACGCTCGTCGTCTTGGTGCTCGCCCTCGTGGTCACGGGTGTCGTGTTGGGTGGCCGGTGGCTGCTCCATCGACCGTTCTTCGAGGTCCGCCACGTCACCCTCACCGGGCTGCACCACGAGACGACGGCTCAGGTGCTCGCCGCGACGGGCCTGGGCGCGCACCCCGCGATGATCGACGTCAACCCCGGGGCGATCGAGCGCGACCTCCTGCGCTTCCCCTGGATCGCCCGGGCGCGCGTGGTGCGCCGCTGGCCCGACACGGTCGTGGTCACGGTCACCGAGGCCACGGCGGTGGCCGTCGCCTACGGCCCGGGCCACCACCTCGACTACGTGAGCGCCGCCGGCCGGGACCTCGGGCCGGCGCCGTTGCGGGCCGACCTGCCCACACTCTCGGTGACCGGGAGCCCGGGGCCCTGGCCGTACGCGACCCGGGGCCGGTCCGCCGCCTACGTCGCGAGTCGCCTGCCGAGGGCCTTCGCCTACCAGGTGCGCACGATCACCGAAGACCGTCTGGGTCACGTGGCGCTGGCGCTCACGACGCCGGTGCGCTTCGAGTTGGGCCTGGCGACCAACCTGCACGCGAAGTTCGTCGCCGTGGCCTCGGTCATCGCGCACAGTACGCTGGTGCCGGGCGACGTCATCGACGTGACCGTCCCGGGGGAGCTCGCCGTGACCCCTCCCAGGGGGTAGGCATTTGACCCCTTTAGGGGGGCTGAGTAGCCTTCGGGGACTACCCCTCGCCCTGGGGGCTGACCGAACGCACAGACAAGGGGATCCGATGAGCCTGACCCAGAGCAACTACAACGCCGTGATCAAGGTCATCGGCGTGGGGGGCGGGGGCGCCAACGCGGTCAACCGGATGATCTCGGCGGGGCTCAAGAACATTGAGTTCATCGCCGCCAACACCGACGCCCAGGCCCTGTTGCTCAGTGAGGCGGACCTCAAGATCGACATCGGCCGTCAACTCACGCGGGGCCTGGGGGCCGGGAGCGACCCCGACGTCGGTCGCCAGGCCGCCGAGGACCACCGGGCCGAGATCGAAGACGCCCTGAAGGACACCGACATGGTGTTCATCACCGCGGGCGAGGGCGGTGGCACCGGGACCGGGGCGGCCCCGGTGGTCGCCGAGATCGCGCGCTCGTTGGGGATTCTGACCATCGGCGTGGTCACCCGCCCCTTCTCCTTCGAGGGCAAGCGTCGGGCCACCCAGGCCGAGAAGGGGATTCAGAACCTTCGCGACAAGGTCGACACGCTCATCGTCATCCCCAACGACCGGCTGCTCTCGGTGACCGCGCCGGACACCTCCATGCTCGACGCGTTCAAGATCGCCGATGACGTCCTGCTCTCGGCCGTGCGCGGCGTGACCGACCTGATTACGGTGCCGGGGCTGATCAACACCGACTTCGCCGACGTGAACACCGTCATGCGCAACGCCGGGACGGCCATCATGGGCGTGGGCTCATCGACGGGGGAGGGGCGCGCGGTCAACGCGGCGCGCGCGGCGATCACCTCGCCGCTGCTCGAGGCCTCCATCGACGGCGCGCGCGGCATCCTCATGAACATCGTCGGTGGCCCCGACATCACGCTCAACGAGGTGACCCAGGCGGCCGAGATCGTCCACTCGGTGGCCCACCCCGAGGCCAACATCATCTTCGGCAGCGTGATCGACGAGTCGGTGGGCGACGCCGTGCGCGTCACGGTCATCGCGGCCGGCTTCGACCAGGTCTCGCCCAAGGCCCCCACCACCGTCGCCCAACCGGTCATGACCGAGGGGCCCCGCAGCGACATCTTCACCTCCACCTCCGACGACGACTTCTTCGACGTGGGTGGCGATGACGACATCCCCAGCTTCCTCCGCTGAGGAGTTGAGCGCGCGGGTGCGCGCGCGTCTCGAGGCGGTGCGCGCGCGCATGGCCGCGTGGGGGAGCGACCCGGCGCGGGTGCGCGTCGTCGCGGTGACCAAGACGTTCGGGCCGCCGGCCGTGCGCGCCGCGGCCGCGGCCGGGCTCGAGCACTGCGGCGAGAACTACGTTGAGGAGCTGTGCGCGACGCGCGCGGCGACGTCGGATCTCGCGCTGACCTGGCACTACCTCGGGGCCCTGCAGGGCAACAAGATCGCCCGTATCGCGGCCTGCGCCGACCTGGTCGCCTCGCTCTCGCGCGTCCGTGAGGTTGAGCGGCTCGCCCGGGTTCGCCCCAACGCGGCCGTCTACGTCCAGCTCGACGTGACGGGTCGGCCCGAGCGCCTCGGGGCGCCCGAGGCGGCGGTGCCCGATCTCGTCGCCCGGGCCCGCGACGCCGGGCTGGATGTCCGCGGGTTGATGGTCGTGGCCCCGCCCGACCCAGCGGGGGCCCGGGCCGCCTTCGCCACCACGGCGCGCCTGGCCGACGCTCTGGGGCTCGCGGAGCGCTCGATGGGCATGAGCGAGGACCTGGAGTGGGCCTGTCGGGCCGGCACCACCGAGGTCCGCCTGGGGCGGGCCCTCTTCGGGCCCCGGGGCCACGGCGCCGGGCTCGCCTAACATTGACCTACCGAGGCCCACGGGGCCCAAGGAGGGGACGATGAACGAGAGACTGCGGGGGTTCCTGGGCTTCCTCGGCCTGGTCGAGGACGACTACGGCGATCTCCCGGGCCCGGCGCCCCGACCCTTCTCCGAGTCCTACGAGCCCGAGTGGGAGCCCGAGCCCGCGCCGCGGCCGAGCCGGCCCGCCCCGGGCCCGCGTCCGGCCGGGCCCGAGCGGATGGCGCGCCCGCGCTCGGGCGGGGCCGTGTCGGTGATCGACGGGGGCCACGGCACGCCCCGGGTGCGCCCGATCCCGAACCCCAACCCACCCCGGCGGGTCGCGGCCGCCGAGAGTGACGTCGCGGTGGTCGCCCCCGAGTCCTACGACGAGTCGAGGCGCATCACCGACCAGCTGCGCACCGGTCGGCCCGTCGTGCTCGCTACCCCCGACGGTGACCCGTCGCTCTCGCGCCGACTCGTCGACTTCGCGGCCGGCACCGCCTACGCGCTGGGCGCGCGGATCGAGATCCTGGCGCGCGGGCTCTACCTCGTGGTGCCCAACGGCGTCCACGTCGCCGCCGAGACCAAGGAGCGTCTGCGCACGACGAACTTCCGAAGTGGGACACCGTGGCCGTCGTCCACGAACTGATCTACCTCTACATCTGGGTCCTCTTCTTGACGGCCCTGCTGAGTTGGGTCCCCACCCACTCCGCCGACGGCTTCATCGGGGGGCTGAAGCGGCTCCTCGCGCGGCTCACCGAGCCGGTGCTGCGCCCGCTGCGCGCCGTACTGCCCCGTCCGCGCCTCGGGGGGGTCGGTATCGACGTCTCGGTGCTCGTCGCGATGGTCGCACTCGAGATCATCAACGTCCTCATCTAGCGCTGGGCGCCTCGAGGACCTCGCGCGACGGCGTGGGACGCGTCCGGATGGACCGCGAGGTCGCCCGCCCGCGGCGCGTGCGCGACCTCGCGCGCGACGCGGGCGTGGCGAGACCGGCGACCCGACCGGTCAGGATTCGAGGGGCGCGGGCGCACGCAGGGTCCTGGCGTCGGGCCATGGACCTCACCATTCACTCGAGTATCTTGCCCCAGAACGACCCGCGGGCCGCCGTCGCCTTCTACCGCGACGCGCTGGGCTTTGAGGTGCGCCTCGACGTGGGCTACGGCGACCGGCACTGGATCGCCGTCGGCCCAGCGACCCAGCCCTCGACGGGCATCGTCCTCTACCCGCCCCAGGCCACGCCCAACCTCACCGACGACGTGCGGCGCACCGTCACCGTGTCGATGGCCAAGGGCACCTTCGCCTAGGTGGTGCTGGAGAGCGACGACCTCGAGGCTGCGGTCGCGGCCCTCGTCGCGGCCGGCGTCGAGATCGTCCAGGAGCCGACCGACCAGCCCTACGGGATCCGCGACGCCGCGGTGCGCGACCCCTCGGGCAACCTGGTGCGGATCAACCAGCGGCGCTGACTCGCCCGACCCGGTCGCGAGACCGGCGGTAGGGTGGCGAGATGGACACCACCGACAACGCCCCCTCGGCCCTCGAGGCCATCGACACGGTGACCTTCAAGGTCGGCCTGAAGGGCTACAGCGTCGACGAGGTCGACGAGTTCCTCGAACGGCTCTCGGGCGAGGTCCGCCAGATGAAGGACCTCGTCCATCAGCAGCGCCAGCAGCTGCGCCAGGCGGCCGAGCGCATCGCCCAGCTCGAGAGCAACCGGCCGGCCCCGACGGCCGCACCGGCCCCGACGCCCGCGCCCGTGCGCGGCGCGCCCGGCCCGGCCCCGACCGAGGTGGCCTCCATGATCGCCCTGGCCCAGCGCTTCATCGAGCAGGCCCAGGCCGAGGCCGAGGACAAGGCGCGCGAGCTCACCGCCCAGGCCCAAGAGCGCGCCCGCGAGATCGTCGCCGAGGCGCGCAGCCGGGCCGAGGACGAGGTGAACCGGCTCAACGGGCTCAAGCAACGCCTCGGCGAGGACGTGGAGCGGCTGCGCCGCCAGCTCGACGACCAGCGCACGCGCATCTCGGGCGTGCTCAGTGAGTTCACCCACTGGGTGGAGGCGACCTTCAGCGCCGACGCGGCCCCCGCCCCGGCCCCGGTACGTCCGGTGCCGACCCCCGCCCCCGCCCCGGCGCGAGAGCCGTCCGTCGCGCCCGTAACCGAGGTCGTCCCCTCGGTGCCCAGTCGCTCGGTCCCCCCACGCCCCAGTCAGACGCCGCCGCCGGCCCCCGCGCCGTCGGGTCACACCCCGACCATCGGCCAGATGCTGCGCATGGACCACGGGCACGACGAGGCGTAGCCCTCGCCGGCGGCTGGTAGGGTCTCCGCTCACCCGTCACGGCAGAGGAGTGGAGATGGCCGCGAACTCGAAGACCACGTCCAAGGCAGCGTCGAAGAAGGTTCCGGCGAAGAAGTCGACCAAGGCCCCGGCGAAGGCCCCGGCGAAGTCGGCGGCGAAGAAGGCCGCTAAGGCTCCCGTGAAGGCTCCTGCGAAGATCGCGTCGAAGTCGGCCGCCCAGAAGGAGCGCGAGGCCAAGGCCAAGGCCGCCGCCGCCGCCAAGGCCAAGGCCGCCAAGGAGCGTGAGGTCGCGGCCCGCGCCGCCCAGAAGGAGCGCGAGGCCAAGGCCAAGGCCGCCGCCGCCGCCAAGGCCAAGGCCGCCAAGGAGCGTGAGGTCAAGGCTCGCGCCGCCCAGAAGGAGCGCGAGGCCAAGGCCAAGGCCGCCGCCGCCGCCAAGGCCAAGGCCGCCAAGGAGCGTGAGGTCAAGGCCCGCGCCGCCCAGAAGGAGCGCGAGGCCAAGGCCAAGGCCGCCGCCCGGGCCCGGGAGCTCGAGCGCAAGGCCCGCGAGAAGGCGGCCGTCGAGGCCAAGCGCCAGCGCGAGATCGAGGCGAAGAAGAGGGCCGTCGAGGCCGAGCGCCAGCGCAAGCTGCGCGAGATCGAACGGCGCGAGGCCGACGAGCGCAAGCGCCAGGAGCGCCGCGAGGCCGAAGAGCGCAAGCGCCAAGAGGCCCTCGAGCGCAAGATGCACTCCAAGCCCTACGCCGAGGACCTCGCTTTCCTCGAGGAGCTGCGCGGGCTGCTCGAGGAGACCCGGGCGTCGACGATGCACCAGATCGACATCGCCGAGAGCGAGGCCAACGAGATGCTGGTCGACCGTGAGCGGCTCGAGTACGACGACGAGGACGGCACCGGGGCGGCGTCGGACATCCAGCGCGACCAGCTCAAGGAGTTCGCGACGACCCTGCGCACCAAGGTCGATGAGATCGACGTCGCCCTCGCCCGGGTGGCCGACGGCAGTTACGGGCGCTGCGACGGCTGCTACGAACCCATTGGACAGGCCCGCCTGCGCGCGCAACTACCGGTGTTCACCTGCGTGTCGTGCCGCGCCGCCGTCTAGGGACCCACGGCACGATCAACCTCGGGGTCGTCGCGGTGGCCCTCGGCGTGACCGCGCTCGACGCACTGACCAAGGCGTGGGCCCGCCACGCGCTGGCGCACCGCGCCGTGCACGTCGCCGGGCCGCTCTGGCTGCGCCTGCACTACAACACGGGGGTGTCCTTCTCGATGGCCAGCTCGGGACCCCTCCTCGTGACCGTGGCCACCGCGATCGTGGCGGTGGCGGTGGTGGGGGTGGGGCTGCGGGCGCGCCGCGGCTGGCCCACGGTGGGCTTCGGGCTGCTCATCGGTGGCGGGGTGGCGAACCTCCTCGACCGACTCGCCGCCACGCCCCACGCCGTGACCGACTTCGTCGCGGTGGCGAGCTTCCCCGTCTTCAACCTGGCCGACGCGGCGATCACCGTCGGCTTCGTCGTGCTGGTGGTGGTGGCCCTGCGCGGCGGAACCCTAGCGGCGCGATGACCGAGCGACTCGACCTACGCGTGCCCGATGGGCTGGCCGGGGAGCGGGTCGACCGGGTCGTGGCGACCCTGGGCGCGCGCTCCCGGGCCGAGGTGCGTGCGGTGCTCGAGGCGGGGGGTGTGCGCCTCGACGGTACGACGGTGACCCGAGGCGCGACCCCGGTCGCCCCCGGCCAGCGCCTGGAGGCCGACCTGCCGGCGCGGGACGACGGCTCGGTCGCGCCCGAGCCCGCGGTCGCGGTGACCGTCGTTCTCGAAGACGCCGACTTCGTCGTCGTCGACAAGGCGCCCGAGCTCGTCGTCCACCCCGGCGCCGGCCAGCGGACGGGCACGTTGGTCGCGGGGCTGCTCGCGCGCTACCCCGAGATCGCGGCGCTCGCCCCCCTGGGCGAGCCGGAGCGTCCCGGCATCGTCCACCGCCTCGACAAGGGCACGTCGGGGCTGTTGGTCGTCGCCCGCAGCGCGTCGGGTCTGGCGTCGCTGCGCGCCCAGATGGCCCGCCGTGAGGTCGTGCGTACCTACACGGCCTTCGTCCAGGGCCACCCGGTGGAGGACCGCGGGATCGTGGACGCCCCAATCGGGCGCTCGGCCCGCCAGCCGACCGCGATGGCCGTTCGCGGAGACGGCCGGCCGGCGCGCACGCGCTACCGCGTGCGCGCTCGCTACGACGAGCCCTACGCCGTGAGCGAGCTGGAGGTGGAGCTCGAGACGGGACGGACCCACCAGATCCGGGTCCACCTCGCCTCGATCGGTCACCCGGTGGTGAACGACGCGCGCTACGGCCACCGGCGCGACGAGCGCCTCGCCGAGGGTCGCGTCGCCCTGCACGCGAGCGCGCTCTCCTTCACCCACCCGCGCTCCGGCGAGACGGTGCGGGCCACGCGTGGCCTCCCGGCGGACCTCGCGGCGCTGGGGGAGGGGGACCCGCGCTAGGCGACCTCGTGGGCCGCGACGACCGTGGCGTCCTGGCGCAGCAGGGCCAGAGCCTCGTCCTCGGCGCGGCGCACCCGGCGTACGCCGATGTCCATCTTCGCGGCGGTCGCCTGCAGCGACAGCGGCGTGGCGCCGTTGAGTCCGAAGCGCAACGTGAGCACCTCGCGCTGGAGGTCGCTCAGCTGGTCGAGGGCTCCGTGGATCTGGTCGTTGATCATCGAGGTCTCGACGCCGCCGACCCAGTCGTCCTGGCTCGGGGCGACAAGGTCACCCAGGGTCGTGGCCGAGTCGGCCGAGGCCGGCTGGTCGAGGCTGGCCGTCACCCCGGCCAGGCCCTTGAGGTTGTCACGCTCGGCCTTGGACATGCCGGTGGCCTCGGTGAGCTCGTCGTCGGTCGGGCGACGGCCGAAGATGGAGGTGAGCTCGGCCGTGGTGGCCTCGAGTCGCTGGAGCTGCTCGCCGACCTCGAGGGGGATGCGGATGGTGCGACCGTGCTGCTGGACCGCACGCTGGAGGGCCTGGCGAATCCACCAGGTCGCGTAGGTGGAGAACTTGAAGCCGCGCTCCCAGTCGAACTTCTCGACGGCGCGCAGCAGGCCAAAGACGCCCTCTTGGACGAGGTCGACCATCTCGACGCCCCGGTCCTGGTAGCGCCGGGCCCAGTGCAGGACGAGTCGAAGGTTGGCCGCGACCATCTGCTTTTTGGCCTCCTCGTCACCGGCGGTGACCCGCTTGGCCAGCTCGACCTGCTCGTCGTAGTTGGGCATGGGGTAGCGGTCGAGGTCGCGCATCAATAGGCCGAGCATGTCGGTGGTGTTCACAGCCGACCGGCGGGGGGTGGTGCTCACGGCGACTCCTTGTCTAAGGGGGGCCAATAGTCTCGCGTCTCGCGGATTCATTTCTCCTATGAGCGCATTAATAATCTACCACGGGCCGGGACCCGGCCGCAAGGATCAGGCGCTGTGGGTGCGGGCGACGGGCCGGGTGCCCCGGGCCTGGTCGACCATGTCGGCCAGGGTGTAGCTGGCCAGGTGCTCGCGCATGTGGTTGCCCACGTCAGCCCAGACCTCGAGCAGGACGCACTGGCCCTCGTGGTCGCAGGCCCCGTTGCGATGGGGCTCGCCGAAGTCGCCGGCGTTGATCGGCCCGTCGACGGCCGCCACGATCTCGGCCAGGGTGACCGCGTGGGCCGGCCGCGCGAGCACGTAGCCCCCGCCCACGCCACGCTTGGAGCGCACCAGTCCCGCGCCCTTCAGGCTCAGCAGGATCTGCTCGAGGTAAGGCTGGGGCAGCCCGGTGCGCTCGGCGAGGTCGCGCACCGAGGTCGGCGAGCCGTCGTCGCGTAGGGCCAGGCTCAATAGGGCCCGACTGGCGTAGTCGCCGCGGGTAGAGACCCTCACGGCGCCATGCTACCGGGGCCCCGGTGGTCGCCGGGGGTGTCCGAAGGTCCCGAACTCTGGCACACTGGCCCGGTGAGCGACGCCCATTCCCCCCAGACCCCCGCGAGCGAGCCGGTCGGACCCGACGCGGTCCTGCCCCCGGGCGAGGAGCCCGAAACCCCCGAGGAGGGCGGGGCCACCGACTACATCAGCCAGCCGGCCAAGGTGATGCGCATCGGCTCGATGGTCAAGACCCTCCTCGACGAGGCCCGCGCCGCCCCGCTCGACGAGGCTGGACGAACCCGGCTGCGCGAGATCTACCAGACCTCGGTCGACGAGCTCTCCGAGGCGCTCTCGCCCGACCTGCGTAGCGAGCTCGCTCGCATGACTCTGCCCTTCGCCGCCGAGGTCCCCTCCGAGAGCGAGCTGCGCGTGGCCCAGGCCCAGCTGGTCGGGTGGCTCGAAGGCCTCTTCCACGGCATCCAGGCCTCCCTGTTCGCCCAGCAGGCGGCCGCCGCCGCCCAGCTCGAGAAGATGCGCGACCGCTCCCTCCCGCCGGGCTCCGACGCCCGCGCGGGGACGTACCTCTAGGGGGCTAACCTTCGAAATCCCATCGGTGTAGTTTGCGCAGGAGAGGAGGTCGCCGGTGTCCGACGGGTTCGTCCACCTGCACAACCACACCGAGTACTCGATGCTCGACGGCGCGGCGCGCGTCGAGGACCTCGTGCTCGCGGCCAAGGCCGACGGCCAGCGTGCCCTCGCGATCACCGACCACGGCAACCTCTACGGGGTCATCGACTTCTACGAGACGTGCCGCAAGCACGGGGTCACGCCGGTGCTCGGCCTCGAGGCGTACATGGCGGCGACGAGCCGCTTCGACCGACCCCCGCGCCGCGGACGCATCGACGACACCGGCGGCGAGACCGAGGGCGGTCAGAAGCTCTACCACCACCTGACCCTGCTCGCGATGACCGACGAGGGCTACCGGAACCTGCGCGAGCTCTCGTCGCTGGCCTTCCTCGAGGGCTACTACTACAAGCCGCGCGTCGACTGGGAGCTGCTCGAGCGCCACGCCGGGGGACTGGTGGCGACCTCGGGTTGCCTGGGCGGGGTGGTTCTGCAGGCCCTGCTCCAAGAGGACTACGCGCGGGCCCGCGAGCTGGGCGGACGGCTCCAGGCAATCTTCGGGCGGGAGAACTTCTTCATCGAGCTCCAGGACCACGGCCAGCCCGAGCAACGCCGCACCAATCCGCGACTCGTCGAGCTCGCCGCCGACCTCAGGGCCCCGCTGCTGGCCACCAACGATCTGCACTACGTGCGCGAGGGCGACGCCGAGATGCACGACGCTCTGTTGTGCATCGGCACGGGCGCCCGCGTTTCGGACCCGGATCGCTTCCGGTTCCAGAGCGACCAGCACTACCTCAAGACCGCCGCGGAGATGCGCCACCTCTTCCGCGACCTACCCGAGGCCTGCGACAACACGCTGCTCGTCGCCGAGCGCGCCGAGGTCACGATCGACTTCGACAACGACGCGCTGCCGGAGTTCCCACTGCCCGCGGGCTACCGCGACCTCGGCCACAAAGACGGCGCCGCGCGCTATCTGCACGACCTGGCCTACCAGGGGGCCCAGGAGCGCTACGGTCACGACCTCACCGACGCGGTGCGCGAGCGACTGGACTACGAGCTCGCGGTGATATCGGAGATGGGCTTCGCCGACTACTTCCTCGTGGTCTGGGACCTCATCCGCCACGCCCACGAGCGGCGAATCCGCGTCGGCCCGGGCCGGGGTTCGGCCGCGGGGTGCTGTGTCGCGTACTGCTTGCGCATCGTCGACATCGACCCCATCGCGAACGGGCTGATCTTCGAGCGCTTCTTGAACCCCGGGCGCAAGCAGATGCCCGACATCGACATGGACTTCGACGAGCGCTTCCGCGGGGACATGATCCGCTACGCCGCCGAGCGTTACGGCACCGACCACGTCGCCCAGATAGTCACCTTCTCGACGATCAAGGCGCGCGCCGCGGTGCGCGACGCCGCGCGCGTGCTCGGCTACCCGCCCCAGCTCGGCGACAAGATCGCCAAGGCCATGCCCCCGCTCGTCATGGGCCAGGACCTGCCGCTCGAGGCGTGCTTCACCCCGACGCCGGGCTACGAGAGTCGCTACGTCGAGGCGGCCGAGCTACGCGCCCTCTATAGCAGTGACCCCGAGGTCCGCCACGTGGTTGACGTCGCCAAGGGTTTCGTCGACAAGCGACGCCAGGATGGAATCCACGCGGCGGCGGTCGTGATCACCAAGGAGCCGGTTCTCGCCTACGTGCCGGTACAGCGCAAGAGCGGCCCCAACGGGTCGGGCGACGACGCGCCGATCGTCACCCAGTACGAGGCGACGGCCATCGAGAAGCTCGGGCTGTTGAAGATGGACTTCCTCGGCCTGCGCAACCTGGCCATCATCGAGCGCACGCTCGATCACATCGAGCGCCGCCACGGCGAGCGCGTCGACATCGATCGGGTGGCGCTCGACGACCCGGCCGTCTTCGAGATGCTGCGCCAGGGGAACTCGATCGGCATCTTCCAGCTCGAGGGCGACAAGATGCGCCAGCTCATGCGCCGGCTCGCGCCGACGTCCTTCGACGACATCGCCGCCTTGAACGCGCTCTACCGGCCGGGCCCGCTGAGCGAGAACGTTCACAACGACTACGCCGACCGCAAGAACGGGCGCCAGCCGGTCACCTACGACCACCCCGACCTCGAGGCGATCCTGGGCGAGACCTACGGGCTCATGATCTATCAAGAGGACATCATGCGCGTGGCCACGACGGTGGCCGGCTTCTCGATGACCGAGGCCGACGACCTGCGCAAGGCCTGCTCGAAGAAGATCAAGGAGATGATCCAGGCCCAGCGGGCCAAGTTCGAAGAGGGCGCGGAGCGCCAGGGTTACGGTCGGGCCCTCGGCGAGGCGATCTTCGACAAGATCGAGCCGTTCGCCGACTACGCCTTCAACAAGAGTCACGCCTACGGCTACGCGCTCGTCGGATACCAGAACGCCTGGCTCAAGGCCCACTACCCGGTCGAGTACATGGCCGCTCTGTTGACCTCGTTCCGCGAGGACAAGGACAAGTCCGCGCTCTACCTCAACGAGGCACGCCAGATGGGGATCACCGTGGGCGTGCCCGACGTCAACGCCTCCTTCGCCGACTACACGCCCTCACCGAGCGAGGAGCGGACGATCCTGTTCGGGATGGCCGCGGTGCGCAACGTCGGCGAGGGCTTGGTGGAGCGGATCGTCCACGAGCGCGAGGCGGGCGGTCCCTTCACCTCGGTCTACGACTTCGTGCGCCGCGTCGACCCGGTGGTGCTGAACCGACGAACCATGGAGTCACTCGTCAAGGCCGGCGCGTTCGACTCCTTCGGCGTGAGCCGGCGAGGCTTGCTGCTCGCCATCGACGAGATCGTGGAGCTGACCCTCGCGCGGCGCAAGGACCTCTCGCTCGGGATCACCACCCTCTTCGCCTCGCTCGGGGCCGAGGGCGGTGACGACTGGGAGGGGACCGAGGTGGCGATCCCGACCGAGGAGTTCGACACGGCCGTCAAACTCGACTTCGAGCGCGAGATGCTCGGCACCTACGTCTCGGACCACCCGCTCTACGGGGTCCAGGCGGCGCTGGCCCAGCGCACCGACGGCTCGCTCAACGAGATCCGCGAACGGGCCGAGGAGATCGCTCGCACCGGACGGCCCGTCACCGTGGGCGGACTGCTCAGCGAGGTTCAGCTCCGCCAGACCAAGGCGGGGCGCACCTACGCCCGGGTGGTGGTCGAGGACCTCGGCGGCTCACTCGAGGTGAACTTCTCGGCGGCCACCTTCGAGCGCTTCAGCGGCTTCCTGGTCAAGGACAACGTCGTGCTGGTGCGGGTGCGGCCCAACGAGGGCGACGAGGACCTGCGCTTTAGCGCCGTCGACGTCGAGTCCTTCGCCCGTCCGGCCGGGGCAGACGAGCTGCGCCTCTCGCTGCGACCCGAGGACCTCACGGCCCACTCGATCGCGACGCTGCGCGAGATCCTCGCGCGTTACCCCGGTCCGAGCCCCGTCGTCGTCGATACCGGCGCGGCGGGCAAGGTGTTTCGTCTCGGACCGGACTACCGGGTCGACATCGCCGGGGTGGTGGCCGAGCTGCGCAGCGAGTTCGGCCGGCGGGTCATCTCGGCCTAGTCAGGGGCGCGCTCCGGCCGCCCGGGCCTCGCGCCAGGTGTAGTAGAGGGGCGGCCGGGCGCCGGCGACCTGGACGATGAGCTCGCTGAAGGAGCCGTAGCCCGCCCCGGCACCGCCGGCGACGTAGCCCGCGCCCATCACGTACGCGCAGCCCCGCCGGGGGCAGGGCTCGCGCGCCGGGTCGATGAGGATGTTGTCGCGGTGGCCCCAGCAGCCCGGTGCGCCGACCGTGGTGCAGTCGGCGTTGCGCGTGGCCGCCCCGGCCCAGCCGTCGAGGTACATCCAGCTGTAGTTGGCGTCGAGTGCGTTGTCCCCGCCGGCCCAGTTCGCGGCGTAGGCGCCGGTGGCGCCGGCGACCCGGGCGCTCATCAGGGGGTCCGCGTCGTGGACCGCCCCGACTTGGGCCTCGGCGTCGAGCGTGCGGCTTAGCCCGAGAATCGGCGCCTCGCCGCGGCTCACCCGCTCAAGGTCGGCCAGTACGAAGAGCTGCTCGGCGACGCTGAGCCGGGCCCAGTTGCGCGGCAGACGCAATGCCGACAGGTGCTCGAGGGCGCGGGCGTGGTCGGTCGCGGCCAGCTCGGCGGCCACGCAGGCGCCCGACGTGGCGGAGAGCGTGAGGGTCGTCCCCCGCCAGGCCCAACACGGCGGCAGGGCCTGGCCGACCGTGTAGGAAACCCCTGAGGCCAGGGAGTACGCGGGGTTGGCGGGCACGTCGCGGACCGGGTTGCGCGGGGGCACCAGGCCGGCGCCGCCGGCGCCCGAGGCCCCGAGGGCGCCGAGCGCCGCGACGAGGGTGACCCCCACGGTGCCGAACACGGCGCGACGACGACCCATTCCACCCACTCTCACTCGGTCGGCCGAGCGTACCCGGGGGCGGCGGGGCCCGGTGAATCCCCAGCCGGCGCCCGGCGCGTCGAGCACCCGGGGCCCGGGTCACGGACCTCCCGTAGAATGGTCACCATGGCGATGACGGTGACGACCAAGGACACCACGGCCCTGAGCGACGCCGAGCTGGCCGAGATGGCCGACCTCTGCGTCGATCGGGAGCCCAACTTCGACATCGGGTTCCTCTCCAAGCAGCGTGAGGAGTGGGTCCTCGTGACCTACGCCAAGGAGGGCTCGCGGCTGCGGGGGTACTCCTTTTGCTCCCTAGAGCGCATCGGCGGCACGCCGGCGCTCCTCGTGGGGCTCCTCCTCGTCGATCGCAACGCGAAGTCGGACCAGACTCTGCGGGCCATCTTGCACGACCAGTTCCGCCGGGCGCTCCTGGCCTTCCCCGACGAGGACGTCCTGCTCGGGACCCGGCTCACCTCCCCCGACGGCTACCGCGCCTTTTTGGGCCTCGAGGACGTCGTGCCGCGGGTCGGCTACCGCCCGACCGGCGAGGACCGTGCCTGGGGCCGCCGCCTGGCCAAGCGCTTCGGCGCCGAGAAGGCGATCGACGACAAGACCTTCGTGATGACCACGGCGCCCGGACCCGTCGGCGGGCTCGACTACGTGGCGGCCAAGGGACCGGTGCCCGACGGCGTGGAGGCCCTCTTCGCGGGCGTCGACCCGACCTCGGGCCAGCGCCTCGTGGTCTTTGGCTGGGCCATGGCCGAGGCGCTCGCCTCGGGCAAGTTGCCCCGCTAGCTCACCCCCGGGGCAACAGCCCCGTGCAGCTCTTGTAGCAGTGGCCCTCGACCGGGGCCGACAGGGTCGTGAGCACGTAGGTGGGGCGAAAGCCGAGGGCGGTGGCGAGATCTTTACCCGAGAGGGTGGTGCGTCGGGTGGACTCGATGGTGCGGATCGCGTGGGCGTCTTCGCACAGGAGCCAGATGTCGTCGCCGAACCAACCGAAGCGCACCCAGGTCGAGCCGTCGTCGGGGCGTCGCAGCAGTTGGGGCCCGCGATCGGGGGCGACCAGCGCGACGCTCGGACGCTCCCCCCGGAACTCCCAGTAGGGGGCGCTCGGTCCGCGGAAACCAAAGAGCGGGCCGTCGGCCGGCGTGACCAGCCGCTCGAGCCACACGCGTACCCGACGACCCCGGTAGGTACCCAGGCGTCGGGGCAGCTCGGCGAGGGTGACGCTCTCGGGCTGGGCGAGGTCGTCGCGCTCGAGGTCGTCGGCGAGGACCGCCTCGACCACGTCGAAGAGGGCGAGGTCGGTCTCTTCGCCGGCCGGCCACGGGACGCGCCAGCGCACCAACGCCTGGCTCGAGAGGTCGATGACCGTGGTGGACTCGTTGGTCGAGCCCAGCACCAGGCCGTAGACGGTCGAGCCCCCCGCGAGGGTCACCGCGTCGCGCTGGGGCAGGTGGGTGATGAGATGGCGCGTGGCGCGCACCGCCGGGTCCCGGGTGATCAGCGCCACGCGAGAGCCTCGTCCAGGGCCGCGTCGAGGGCGGCCGGGTGGTCGACGGGGGCGCTGCACACCCCGGCGCGACAGACGTAGGCCAGTCCGGGGAGTCGTCCGCTGAGCAGTGGCGACCCGCCCTCACCCGTGATGACGACGGTACGCGGCACGACCTTCGATCGTAGGTGACGGGCGAGGGGGCCCTCGGCGCCGGGCACGGCGACCTCGACGCCCTGGAGAGCGAAGCCGGCCGCCTCGACGAGGTCGGGCACGGCCAGGGGGTGCTCGAAGAGCGCGGCGCCCAGAGTCACCAGACGTTGGGCGACCACCAACCGGTCGGGGTCGGCGTCGACCAGGGCGAGCCGGGCGAGGGCCCGGGTGGCCAGCGCGTGGGCCGAGGGGGTGGCCCCGTCAAGGACGTCCTTAGGCCGAGTGACCAGGTCGTGAGTCTCGCGGTCGGGGGTGGCCACCCCGTCGCCCACGTCGGGAGCGAGCGAGTGGGGCCGGGGCCCCTCCCAGTGCCGCTCGAGGAGCGTCTCGGCGAGTGCGCGCGCCCGGTCGCGCCAGCGATCGTCCCCGGTGGCGACGAAGGCGTCGAGGTGCGCGTCGGCGAGTGCCGCGAGGTCGCCCGCCGTCGCCGCGACGCGCCGGTGCTGGGTGCGCCACCACCGACCCCCGGCGTGGTGGGTCGCCCCGAGCCCCCCGAGCAGCTCGAGCGCGCGGCTGAGGTAGGGCTCGGACCCGGCCGCGAGCAGGGCCTGTGCGAAGTAGGCGTTCCACTCGAGCACGACCTTGTCGTCGCGCGCGGGCTGGACGCGGCGCTCTCGGGCCTCGGCGAGGCGCCGGAGCGCCTCGCGGAGGTGGGGCGGGGTCGAGAAGGGCTCTCCGCCAGAGAGGCGGGGCACGCTTCGTCCCTCGAGGTCTCCGGCGGCGGTGATCGTGTAGCGCCGCAACACGGCGTCGACGACGGCGGCGGGCTCGCCCGCGAGGGCGAGGCGCACCTCTTCGGGGGTCCAGGTCACGTGGCCCCCCTCCACGCCGCCGGCGTCGGCGTCGAGCGCGGCGGCGTAGCCTGAGGGCGTGCGCAGGGCCCGCTCGACGAAGTCGAGGGTCGCGAGCCCCACCTCTCGCCACGACGCGCGCCCCGTGACGCGGGCGGCCTCGAGGTAGCAGCGCGCGAGCAGCGCTTGGTCGCTCAGCATCTTCTCGAAGTGGGGCACGCGCCAGGTGGCGTCCACGCAGTAGCGGGCGAAGCCCCCGTCGAGGTGGTCGTAGAGGCCACGGCGGGCCATCGCCTCGAGCGCGTCGCTGAGGACGGCGCGCGAGGGCCCGTCGTCGAACTCGAAGAGGGCCCGCAGGTAGCTGGGTCGTGGGAAGCGCGGCGCCGGCCCGAAGCCGCCGTCGGCGTCGGCGCGCTCGACCAGTGCCTCACGCAGGTTGCGGCGCGCCTCGGCGAGGTCCAGCGGACGCGTGGCGGGTCCGAGGTAGTCGATCAGGCGCACCTCGCGCTCGAGGGCGCCGGCGAGCTCGTCGGCCTGGGCCGTGACCAGGGGGCGCTGCTCGTCCCAGGCCTCGGCGACGGCCGCCAGCAGGCGCGAGAAGCCGACCAGGCCCCCGCGATCGCGCGGGGGGTAGTAGGTGCCGGCGAGGAAAGGACGCCCGTCGGGCAGGGCGAAGACCGACATGGGCCAGCCCCCGTGCCCGCTCGAGAGCTGGACCGCGGCCATGTAGAGGGCGTCGACGTCGGGCCTCTCCTCCCGATCGACCTTGATCGGGACGAACCGCTCGTTGAGGACGGCCGCTACCCCTGGGTCCTCGAAGGACTCGTGGGCCATCACGTGACACCAGTGGCAGGCCGCGTAGCCCACCGAGAGGAAGACGGGCCGGTCGAGGCGCCGGGCCTCGGCCAACGCGTCCTCGCCCCAGGCCCACCACGCGACCGGGTTGTCGAGGTGCTGGCGTAGATAGAGGGACCCCAACGCGGCCGGGTCGTCGCGCAACCGCGGGCTCACCGGGCGCCCCGCCAGGGCTCGGCGCGCTGGGCGAGGACGACCTCGCTCGTCCAGTCGCCCTTGACGAACTCGTTCTCGACGAGGTGGGCCTCGCGGCGCAACCCGGCGCGCTCGAGGGAGCGGATCGAGGCCCCGTTGCGCGCGTCGCAGCGCCCGACCACCCGGTGCAGGTCGAGTTCGTCGAAGGCGACCCCGAGCAGGACGCCGTACACCTCGGTGGCGTAGCCGTGGCCCTGGTGCGCGGGCAGCAGGCTGCCGCCCATCTCGCCCTGGCGGTGCGTCGGATCCCACCTCAGGACGAAGTCGCCGACCATCTCGTCGCTTAGCCGCAGGGCGACGCACACGTTCATCCGCGGCTCGTCGGGATCGCGCGCGAGCCGATCGTCGAGGAGGGTGCGGGCCTCGTCGGCCGTACGGGGCTCGCTGTAGAGGTACCGGTTCACCGACGGGTCGGCCACGAGCTCGGTGAGCCGATCGAGGTCACGGCCTTCGAAGGGGCGCAGGCGCAGCCGACCGGTCTCGCGCGCGGGGTCGAGGCGGGCCACCGCACCGTTCTAGCGCCACGGCGTCGACGCAATAGCGTGGGCTCGACCAGGAGGAAGATGACCAAAGCCGTTCGCTGGGGCGTCGTGGGCACCGGGCGCATCGCCCAGACCTTCGCGAGCGACCTCGCCCCCCTCGCCGAGGGCGAGGTCGTCGCGGTGGGTTCGCGCACGGCCGAGGCGGCCGAAGCGTTCGCCGCGCGCTTTTCGGTCGCGCGGGCCCACGCGAGCTACGAGGCGCTGTGCGAGGACCCCGGGGTGGACTGCGTGTACGTGGCCACGCCCCACCCCTTCCACCGCGACAACGCCCTGCTCGCCCTCTCGCGGGGCAAGCCCGTCCTCGTCGAGAAGGCCTTCACCATGACCGCCGACGAGGCTCGAGAGGTTGTCGCGGCGGCGCGGGGGGCCGGGCTGTTCGCGATGGAGGCGATGTGGACGAGGTTCCTGCCCCACGTGGCCGCGCTGCGCGAGCGCGTCGCCGCCGGGGTGCTCGGCGAGATCGTGCTCGTCACGGCCGACCACGGCAAGTGGTTCGCGCGGGAGGCGACCTCGCGGCTCTTCGCGCCCGAGCTCGGCGGGGGAGCGCTCCTGGACCTTGGGGTCTACCCGGTCTCGTTCGCCTCGATGCTGCTCGGTGCGCCCTCGAGCGTGCGCTCGATGGTGACCCCGGCCTTCACCGGCGTCGATGCCACGACCTCGATCCTGCTGGGCCACCCCTCGGGGGCCCAGGCCGTGCTCACCTGCACTTCGTCGGCGCGCAGCGCGACGCGCGCGAGCGTGGTCGGTACCGAGGCCCGCCTCGAGGTCGAGGGGGACTTCTACGCCCCCAGCGCCTTCTCCATCCTGGCGCGCGACGGCACGCTGCTCGAGCGCGTTGAGGGTCCCGTGGTCGGCCGGGGCCTCCAGTTCCAGGCGATCGAGGTCGCCCGCTGCCTCGAGGCTGGTCTCATCGAGAGCGCGATCATGCCCCTTGATGAGACGGTGTCCGTCATGGCGACCATGGGGCACGTCCTCGCCGGCGCGGCGCCGAGCTGAGTCGACCCGACCGACTCGGATGGGGTGGGTCATCTGCTACGGTTCACGACCGACCGCCTCCGGGCGTTCACGCAGTAGTCACAGATACGGCACCAACGGCGGTGCCAACCAAAGGGTTGGGGAGATTATGAAATTCACAAAGGGTAGGGCCCTCGCGGCCGTCACTCTGGCGGGCACCTTCGTTGCCCTGGCCATCCCGAGCGTGGGGTCGGCTGGGGGGACCGTGTCCGCCGCGTCGTTCAACTCGAACTACACGACGATGGCGAACCTCAAGGCCATCGCCGCCGCCGGTTCGGGTGGCATTGGCGTCATCTTGCCGGACGAGGTTTCGTCGAACCGGTACGTCGACTTCGACGCGCCGAACCTGACGACGGCCCTGACCGACGCGGGCCTGCCGGCGAGCGACCTTAACGTGCAAAACGCGCTAGGCGTCGACGCCAACGAGATCAGCATCGCTCAGGGCGACATCGCCGCCGGTGACAAGGTGCTCATCATGGACCCGCTGGACTCGACGACCGGTGTCACGATTGAGAAGGCCGCGGCCAAGGCCGGGGTCCAGGTCATCGACTACGACCGTCTCACCGTCGGCGGATCGGCCCCGTACTACGTCAGCTTCAACAACGTCGCGGTCGGTCAGCTCATCGGGCGCGGCGAGCTCGCGTGCATCAGGGCCTACAAGATCAAGAAGCCGCTCGTCTACGTGATGAACGGCAGCACCACGACCGACAACAACGCGGTGCTCTTCGCCCAGGGCTACGACTCCGTGCTTAACAAGGCCGGCTTCAAGGCCAGCGTGGGCGGTAAGGGCAACGCCAAGACGATCAACGAGACCGGCACGGGCACCTGGACGCCGTCGCAGGCGCTGACCGACTTCCAGGGCGCCTACGCGCAGAACCCGAAGATCAACGCGGTCGTCACGCCGAACGACGAGAACGCCGCGCCGATCATCGCCTACCTGCAGAAGAAGGGCCTCAAGCCCTACACGATGCCCTTCACCGGTCAGGACGCAACGCTCACGGGCTTCCAGAACATCATCTCGGGCTACCAGTGCGGCACCGTCTACAAGCCGATCTGGAAGGAGGCCCAGGCGGCTGCGGCCATCGCGCTGTACCTGCGCGCCGGCAAGACCCCGCCGAGCTCGCTGGTGAACGGTACGACCAAGGACCCGACCACCGGCCGCAAGGTCCCGTCGGTCCTCTTGACGGCCACGTGGGTCACCCCCAAGCTCATCGAATCCACGGTCATTCACGACGGGGTCATCAACGCGGTGGCGCTGTGCACCAAGGTGCGTCCGGCGGTCGCGGGTGACAAGAAGATCCCCACGTACGCCCAGGACTGCAAGAAGTACGGCATCCATTAGGTCCCGTTAGCCAGCAACGACCGTGTCCGAGCCCGTGACGAACGAGAGCGTCGCTCCGTCCGTCACGGGCTCGGCCGCGTCGGGCGACCCGGCGCCGCTACTGAGGCTCCGAGCGATCACCAAGAGCTTCGGCGCCGTCCAGGCTCTGCGTCACGTGGACCTCGACATCCCGGCGGGCCAGGTGACCGCGCTGATCGGTGATAACGGTGCCGGTAAGTCGACGCTGATCAAGGTGATCGCTGGAATCCACGAGCCCACCTCGGGCGAGAAGTACTGGCTCGGCCAGAGGGTCGACACCCACACACCACGCGCGGCCGCCGAGCTCGGCATCGCGACGGTGTACCAGGACCTCGCGCTGTGCGACAATCTCGACATCGTCGCCAACATGTACCTCGGCTACGAAGAGACCCGACGGTCGATCCTCGACGAGGTGGCGATGGAGGTGCACACGCGCCAGACGCTCGCCGACCTCTCGGTCTCGACGATCCAGTCGGTACGCCAGCTCGTGGGGTCCCTGTCGGGCGGCCAGCGCCAGGCCATCGCCGTGGCGCGCGCGGTGATGCGCGAGGCGAAGCTCGTGATCATGGACGAGCCTACGGCCGCCCTGGGCGTCACCCAGACCAAGAACGTCCTCGACCTCATCACGACGCTCGCCTCGCGCGGCATCGCGGTTCTGGTCATCTCCCACAACCTCAACGACGTGTTCGCCGTGGCCGACCGCATCGCCGTGATGCACCTGGGCACCCTGGTGAGCAGCGGTCCCGCCGCGAACTACGACACCGCCAGCGCCGTCGAGTTGATCACGACGGGCACGACCGCCCGCGCCGCCTAGACGCGGCGAAGGACCCCTATGTCCCTCGACACCAGCGCCCTCGAGAGCGAGAGCGCACCTTCTTCTCGTCAACGGCTGCGCGCCCTCGTGGGCGGGGACCTCGGGCTCGTCCCGGTCCTCCTCGCCCTGGTGGCCCTGGTCATCTACTTCCAGGTGCGCAACGCGGTCTTCCTCTCGGCGGCCAACGTAACCAACCTCTTCATCCAGGCCGTGATCTACGTCTTCCTCGGCATGGCCGAGGTCTGGCTCCTCCTCTTGGGTGAGATCGACCTCTCGCTGGGCTGGGTCGCGGGGATGGCCGGGTCGATCGCGGCCATCGTGACCAACGTGCAGTACGCGTGGCCGTGGTGGGCGGCCTTCCTCGTGGCCCTCGCGGTCTCGGCCGCCATCGGCGCGCTGTGGGGCCTGTTCGTGGTGCGCCTGCGACTGCCCTCGTTCATCGTCACCCTGGCCGGCAACTTCATCGTCGAGGGCGTACTGCTCTACATCCTCGACCACGTCTTCCAAGGTGGCGGGGCCCCGGTCCAAGAGAAGGTGCTGAGCGATCTCACCAACGGGAACCTCACGCCCGCCTGGACGTGGGTCTTCGTCGTGGCGACGGTGATGGTGTCGGGCGTGGTCGCACTGTCGCGAGAGCGGGCGCGCCGGCGCGCGGGGCTGGTGAACGCGCCCCTCTACCGCCTGGTCGTCAAGCTCGCCGCCCTCGCGGTCTTCGGGGTCTTGCTCGCCCTGGTCTTCAACGCCGATCGCGGCTCGTTCATCCCGATCCGGGGGATGCCCTTCGCCGTCCCCCTCGTCTTCGGGGTGATGGTGTTGTACTCGTTCATCCTCGCGCGCACCAGGTTCGGGCGGTACCTCTACGCCATCGGCGGCAATCCCGAGGCGGCTCGGCGCGCCGGCATCCCGGTCGATCGCTACCGGGTCTACGCCTTCCTCCTCGGAGGGCTCACGGCCGGCATCGGAGGACTCTTCTACGTCTCACGCCTGGGGGGCTACTCCTCGAGCTCGACCGACTCGACGGTCGTGCTCTACGCGGTGGCCGCCGCGGTGATCGGCGGGACGAGCCTCTACGGCGGGCGGGGCAAGATGACCTACCCGGTGGTGGGGGGGATCATCCTCGCGGTCATCATCAACGGCCTGGTGTTGATTCAGGTCTCGGCGACCATGGAGTTCGTCGTCACCGGCGTCGTCCTCCTGGCGGCCGTGACCGTCGACTCGCTGGCCCGCCGGAGCCAAACCCTGCTGAAATAGCTCAGAACACGTGGGCGAGGTCGCTCCGGCGCACCTTGCCACTGGTGGTGCGCGGGATCGCCGTCACGTAGCGGATCTCCTTGGGCTTGGCCCACGGACCGATCGCCTCCTCGGCGGCCGCGCGCAGGGTCCCGTCGAGGTCGCGGCGCTCGGCGACGACGAGCGCCACGACCCGTTCGCCCCACTCGTCGTCGGCCCGACCCGTCACCGCGACGTCGCTCACGCCCTCTACGCGCGCGAGCACGGCTTCGAGATCTTCGGGCCAGACCTTCTCACCGCCGGTGTTGATGACGTAGCCCAGCCGGCCAAAGACCGTGAGCCGTCCGCCGTCGAGTCGCCCCGCGTCGCCGGTGGGGAACCAGTCGTCACGTCCGTCGGGCCCCACGGCCCGGGGTCGGGGCCGGTCCCGGTAGCGGGCAAAGAGGGTGGGGCTGCGCACGCAGAGCTCCTCGCCGACGATGGCGAGCTCGACCCCGGGCAGCGCCACGCCGTCGTAGACGACGCCCGAGCCCGTCTCGGTCATGCCCCAGGTGGTCACCACGTTCTCGGCCAGGGCCCGGGGTGGCCGGGCGCCGCCGAGCAGGACGGTGCGGTAGCCGGCGAGGTCGAAGCGGGCGAGCTGGGCGCGCACGACCGCGACGTGGGTCGCCCCCAGCGTCGGGCCGGCGTCGGGCCGGTCGGGGTCGCCCCAGACGAGGGCGGCGTCCGAGAGCACGCCGCGCAGCACCACGGCGAGCCCCCCGATGTGGCAGGCCGGCAGGCACGGGTACCAGGCGGGGGCCTCGTCGTCGCGCAGCGTCGCCTGGGTGATGGCCGCGCTCTGGGCGAGCGCCGTCCAGGTCAGCTCGGCCGCCTTGGGCGAGCCGCTCGTGCCCGAGGTCAGCATCACCAGGCCCACCCCGTCGTCGACGCCGCGGCCCTCGGGTCGCGCGTGGCGGCCGGTCGCGTCGAGGACGTGGGTCGGGGCGAGTCGTTCGAGCTCGACGGCGCGCGCCCGCGGCGAGAGGCGCCGGTCGAGGACGCAGAACGCGTCGCCCGAGGCGGCCACCTCGGCCACGGCGCGCTCGACGTCGGGACCCAGCGCGAGGTCGAGAGCGACGAGGTCACGCACCCCGCGAGCCTACGGGGCGCGTGCTAGTAAGGCGCATGGCCTCGGTCCGCTTCGAGCGCCGGATCGACGTGCCGGCCGATCGGGTGTGGGCGCTGGTGGGCGACCCGACGCGGATCACCGAGTGGTTCCCCGGGGTGCTCGAGGCCCGGGTCGAGGGCGACCGGCGCACCGTGCGCCTCGCCACGGGCGTCGAGATGCCCGAGCGCATCCTCGTCGCCGACGGGCGCACGCGCCACTTCGCCTACCGCCTCGAGAGCGACCTCGTGCGCTTCCACCTCGGGACGATCGACGTGTTCGAGCTCGGCCCGTGCGACACCCTGGTGGTCTACGCCACGACGGCCGAGCCCGACACCATGGCGCTGGTGATCGGCGGCGCCACCGACGAGGCACTCGACGCGATCGCGCGACTGGGCGAAGGACCGGGGGACTAGACGTGGGGCGCAAGATCCTCTTCATCACGACCGACCAGCAGCGCTACGACACCCTCGGCGTGAACGGGGGACGGGTCGCCTCGACCCCGGTGGTCGACGGGCTCGCGCGCGAGGGAGTGCGCTACACGCGCTGTCAGCCGACGTCGGTGGTGTGCATGCCCTCGCGCGCGTCGATGCTGACCGGCCAGTACCCCTCGACCCACGGGGCGTGGATGAACGGGGTCGCGCTGCGCGTCGACGCGCCCTCGGTGGCGGCGGCCCTGCACGACCGGGGCTACGCCACGGCCCTGGTGGGCAAGGCTCATTTCGAGCCGTTCCTCGACCCCTTCGGGCGTTACGTCGAGAACGCTCTGTCGAACCTGGGCGTGCCGACGGTGGAACAGCCCTGGTTCGACGGGCGGGTCGGGGTGCATCGCGGCTTCGACGTATTGGAGCTCGCGACCCACGGCGTGCTGGGCCCGCTCCACTACGCCCGCTGGTTGCGCCACACCCACCCCGAGGCCGTCGGGGGCTTCTACCCGGTGCTCGACGCCGACCTCAACGTGAACGCCGCCGGGGGCGGTGACACCGGCGCGCCCCAGGTGCGCTACAACGACGTCGCGCGCGAGTGGTACCACACCGAGTGGGTCGCCGAGCGCACCATCGCCTGGCTCGAGGGACTCGACCCCAACCGGGACTGGTTCTGTTGGATGAGCTTCCCCGACCCCCACCACCCCTGGGACCCACCGGCCGAGGCCGCCCGGCGCGTCGACTGGCGCGACGTGCCCCTACCCGAGAACTACCCCGAGCGGCGCGAGGAGCGCGAGCGCCTCCTCGACGCCAAGGCCCGTCACTGGCGACTCTGGTACGACGGGCGCGTCGTGTCGAACTACGAGGCCCCCGCCCACTGGGTCCCGGCCACGCTCACCGCGGACCAGGTCCGCGAGGTCAACGCCCTCAACGCGGTGGAGGTCGAGCTCATCGACGAGGCGATCGGCCGGGTGCTGGCCGTCGTGGAGGCCCGGGGCTGGGGAGAGGAGACCGACGTCGTCTTCACCACCGACCACGGCGAACTCCAGGGCGACTTCGGGCTGCTCTTCAAGGGTCCCTACCACGTCGACGGGCTCGTGCGCCTGCCCCTGGTGTGGCGACCGGCCCGTTCGGCCAAGGTCGCGCCGGCCGTCGTCACCGCCCCGGTGAGCCTCGTCTCGCTCGCCGCGACCTTCCTCGAGATCGCCGGGGGCGAGCGGCCGGCGTGGGCCGAGGGCGACGCGCTGCCCCGGGACGACGCGGCGACGCCGAGCGACGCGGCCACCGTGACCGAGTGGGACTCGGACCTGTTCGGGGTCGACGTGCACGTGCGCACGATCGTGACCCGCTCGCACCTCTACAGCGAGTACGGCCCGGGCGCGCTGCACGACGGCACCGAGGCCGAGCTCTACGACCTCGCTGACGACCCACTCCAGCGGGTGAACCTCGCCGACGACCCGGGGGCCCGGGCCCGACGCGCCGAGCTCCACGGGCGCCTCGCCGAGCACGAGGTGCGACCCGGGGAGCGGGCGACGCCCGGCCGGCTGGTCGCGCCGGTCTAGCACTTCGGTAGCGTGGACGCCATGACGACCGTGATCCAGGGACCCCCGACCGACCCGCTCGACCCCCTGCGCGCTGCGCCGCTGCCCGACTGGGAGCCCTCGGGCGACTACGGCGACATCGTCTACGAGACGGCCGAGGGCATCGCACGCATCACTATCAACCGGCCCGAAGTGCGCAACGCCTTTCGCCCCCAGACGCTCTTCGAGCTCGAGGACGCCTTCGAGCGCGCGCGCGACGACGTCTCGGTGGGCGTGGTGATCCTCACCGGAGCCGGTCCCGATGCCTTCTGCTCGGGGGGCGACCAACGGATTCGCGGCACCGACGGCTACCTGGGTGACGACGAGGTCGCCCAGCACGGGGTGGGCCGGCTCAACGTGCTCGACCTCCAGGTGCAGATCCGTCGGCTGCCCAAGCCCGTCATCGCCCAGGTGGCGGGGTACGCCATCGGCGGGGGTCACGTCTTGCACCTGGTGTGCGACCTCACGATCTCCGCGGACAACGCGCGCTTCGGCCAGACGGGCCCGCGGGTGGGATCGTTCGACGGTGGCTACGGCGCCTCGCTACTCGCGCGCACCATCGGGCTCAAGCGCGCCAAGGAGGTCTGGTTCCTCTGTCGCCAGTACGACGCCGAGACGGCCCACGCGTGGGGTCTCGTGAACACCGTGGTGCCCCTGGCCGACCTCGAGCGCGAGACGGTGGCCTGGTGCCGACAGATCCTGACGCTGTCACCGATCGCGCTGCGCATGCTCAAGGGTGGCTTCAACGCGGCTGACGACGGGCTGGCGGGCATCCAGCAGCTGGCCGGAGACGCGACGATGCTCTTCTACATGTCCGAAGAGGGCCAAGAGGGGCGCAACGCCTACGTCGAGCGCCGCCGACCGGACTTCTCGAAGTTCCCCAAGCGCCCATGACCCCGGCCCCGGGGCCGGTTCGCCGTTGGGTGCTCGCGGCGCGACCGCGGACGCTGCCGGCCGCCGCCGTGCCGGTGGTGCTCGGGGTGGCCCTGGTGCGCCCCGCGCCCGTCGACTGGGTGAACGGCCTGCTCTGTCTGGCGGTGGCCCTCGCCCTGCAGGTCGGGACCAACTTGGCCAACGACTACTCCGACGGTGTGCGCGGCACCGACGCCACGCGCGTGGGACCGTTCCGGCTCACGGCGTCGGGTCTGGTGGCCGCGGCGCGAGTGCGCGACGCGGCCTGGCTCACCTTCGCGCTGGCCGGCGCGGCGGGGCTCGTGCTGGCCTCGCGCACGTCGTGGTGGCTCGTGGTCATCGGGGCGAGCGCGGTCGCGGCCGGCTGGCTCTACACCGGCGGCCCGCGGCCCTACGGCTACCTGGGTCTGGGCGAGGTGTTCGTCTTCATCTACTTCGGCCTCGTCGCTACGGTCGGCACGACCTACGCCCAGCACGGGTCGACGCCGGCGCGCGCGTGGTGGCTCGGCGCGGCCGCCGGGGCGATGGCCTGCGCGTTGCTCGAGGCGAACAACCTGCGCGACGTCGAGGGCGACCGCGCCGCGCGCAAGCGCACCCTGGCCGCGCGCGTCGGGCGAGAGCGCGCCGCGTGGCTCTACGGACTCTGGGTGGCCGTGGTGGCCGGCGCCCTCGTGGGCGCGGGCGAACTGGCGGCGGCACTCGTCGCCGTCGTGGTGTACGCCCCGGGCCTGCGTCTGGCCTTCTCGCCGCGCCAGGGCCGCGAGCTCGTGGCGTTGCTGCGCGACTCGGCGCGTGCTCAGCTGGCCCTCGGGGGGGTGGTCGCGGTGTTGCTCGCGACGGCCACCTACTGGGGCTAGGCGAGGAAGTCGGCCACGGCGCCCGCCACGGCCGCGGGGTCCTCGAGGTGAGCCGCGTGACCGAGCCCGTCCAGCACGACCAGACGGGCGTCGGCCATGGCGCCGGCGAGGCGGGTCCCGGCCTCGACGAACTTGGCGTCGCGCGCGCCGGCGATCACCACCGTGGGTACGTCGAGGCGGGCGAGGTCCTCGAGCAGCCACCTCTGGGTCCCGGTCCCGGCGCGGCGCAGCGAGTCGGCGAGCCCGGCGGCGTCGGTGCTGCGCGCCGCCCGCTCGACGGGGTCGCGCGGGAGGGTCGCGAAGAGGGGCTGGGCCAGCCACTCCTCGAGGAAGGCCGGGACGCCGAGGCGCTCGATGCGCCGGGCCAGGGCCTCGTCGCGGTCCCGGCGCGCCGCCCGCTCGGACGCGTCCTCAATGCCGGCGGTGGCGCTCACGAGCACGAGGTGCGAGACCAGCGAGGGGTGGCGAAGGGCCACGTGCAGCGCCACGCGCGCGCCCATCGAGTAGCCCCCGAGGATGAGCGGTCCAGCGCCCGCGACCGCCGCCACGAGGTCGGCCGTCTCCTCGAGCGAGGCGCTGAGCGCGGCGCTCGAGCCGTGGCCGGGCAGGTCAGGGCTGAGGACCTCGTAGTCTGTGGCGAGAATGGACCGGTAGCGACGGGCCGAGTCCCGGGTCTGGGTGAAGCCGTGGAGCCACACCAGGGTCGGGCCCGAGCCCTCGCGCGCCACCTCGAGGAGCCCCATTGACCCGTAGCGTACCGAGCCCGAGCGAGGTGCAGGCCACCTTCGCGGCGACCCTGTTCGACGAGTGGCGCCGCTGCGGGCTCACCGACGTGGTGCTCGCCCCGGGGTCGCGCTCGACGCCGCTCGCGCTGGCGGCGGCCGCCACCGAAGGCGTGACGCTCCACGTACGCCTCGACGAGCGCTCGGCCGCGTTCTTCGCCATTGGCCGGGCGCTGGCGAGCGCCCGGCCGGTCGCGGTGGTGGTGACCTCGGGCACGGCCGCGGCCGAGCTGCACGCCGCGGTCGCCGAGGCCGACCTCGCCCGCGTGCCCCTGCTCGTCGTCACCGCCGACCGCCCGCCGGAGCTGCGCGGGGTCGGCGCTCCCCAGACGATCCTCCAGAGCCACCTCTACGGGGGGATGGTGCGGCTGTTCGAGGAGCCCGGCGTCGCCCGGGCCGAGGCGGCGTCGACGTGGCGGACGCTCGCGGCGCGCCTCTACGGGGCCGCTCGAGGGCGCCGGGGCGAGCCGGGCCCGGTGCACCTGAACGCCGCCTTCGTTGAGCCGCTGGTGGCTAGCCCCTACACGCTGCCGACCGCACGCACTGAGCCCGAGGGGCCGAGCCCGGCGGTTGCCGCGGCGGCCCCACTGGACCTGGCCGGGCGGGCCGTCTTGTGCGTGGCGGGCCTCGGGGTCTCGCCCGAGACGATCGCGAGGGCTCGGGCGGCCGACTGGGCCGTGGTGGGCGACGCCACGGTGGCGAGCGCGCTGGCCCACGCCGACGTCGTCTTGCGCGACGACGCCCTGGCCGCGTGGCTCGCACCCGAGGTGGTCGTGCGCCTCGGTGGGGCCCCGGCCTCGAAGTCGCTGGCCGCCCGCCTGGGCGGCTGGGGCGCCCCGGTCGTCGCCCTGGACGGGGACGGCCCGGTCGCCGACCCCGAGGGGGTCGTGACCCATCGGCGCCCTGGTCGGCCCGAGCCGTCCGACCCGACCCACCGGGGCGACCCCCGCTACGTCGCGCGCTGGGCCGCGGTGAGCGAGGCCGTTGAGTCGTACCTGGCCGAGCGACGCGACGACGTGCTCGACGAGCCGACGGTCGCCCGGGTCGTGGTCGCGGCGGCCAACGACGCCGGGGTCGACCTCGTGATCGGCTCGTCGATGCCGGTGCGCGACGTCGAGTGGTGGGCGCCCGCCCGACGAGTCCGAGTCTTTTCGAACCGCGGCGCCAACGGCATCGACGGGGTCGTCTCGACGGCGCTCGGGGTGGCCGCGGGCTCGCGGGCCCTCGCCCTCGTGGGCGACCTCACCTTCCTCCACGACGTCTCGGGTCTGGTGAGCGGCCTCGGCTCGGCGGGCGGGTCGCTCGTCCTGGTCGTCGCCGACAACCGGGGCGGGGGGATCTTCTCCTTCCTCGCCCAGCGCGCGCTGCTCGCCCCCGAGCGTTTCGAGGCGCTCTTTGGCACACCCCACGACCACGACCTGGTCGCGGTGGCGCGCGCCTTCGGGGCGTGCGCCACGCGGGTCGGCGACGCCGCGGCGCTCGCGAGCCAGATCGCGGCCGGGTTGGCGGCGGGGGGTCTGCACGTGGTGGTGGCGACGGTGCCCGGGCGCGACGAGAACGTGGAGCGCCACGAGCGACTCGTCGAGGGCGCCGTGCGCGCGGCGGGGGCGTTGCGGTGATCGCCTCGGTCGCCTCGTCGTCGCTCGTCGCGGCCGTGCCCCTCGCGCTCGCGGCGGGGCTCGTCTCGTTCGTCTCGCCCTGCGTGCTGCCGCTGCTGCCCGGGTACCTCGCCTTCCTCTCGGGCTCGGCCGGGAGCCTCGAGGGCGAGCGCGGCCGCGGACGCGCCGTCGTCGGCTCGGTCGCCTTCATCGTGGGCTTCGCCCTGGTCTTCGTGAGTCTCGGGGCGATCTTCGGCCAGATGGGCCGCGCGGTCCACGTGCACCAGCGCGGCCTCGAAGAGATCTTCGGGCTGGTCACGATCGCGCTGGGCTTCTTCTTCGCGGGGTGGTGGCCGTCCCGGTGGCTCCAGCGCGAGCGGCGGATCCACAAGGTGCCCCGGGCCTCGGTGCTCGGTGCGGGGGCCCTCGGCTTCACATTCGGACTGGGGTGGACCCCCTGCATCGGCCCGACGCTCGCGGCGATCCTGGGGCTCGCGGCCTCCTCCTCGGGGGCGACGGCGCTGCGCGGCTCAGTGCTCGCCTTCGTCTACTGCCTGGGGCTGGGCATCCCCTTCGTCGTGGCGGCGCTCGCGACCGAGTGGATGGCGACGGCGTCGACGTGGCTGCGCCGCCACGCCCGCCCCATCGGGACCGTGGGGGGACTGTTGCTCATCGCCATCGGCGTCTGCGAGGTGACCGGTCTCTGGCACGCCTTCGTGGTGTGGCTCCAGGTTCACGTGCCGAACACCACCACGATCCTCTGAGGGACCCTCGTAGACTCAGGGCATGAAACTGAGCGAGGACTGGCGTCGGAGGGGCCTGATCTACCAGGTCACCGACGAGGCGGTGCTCGACCAGCTCGACGCCGGCTCGGTCACCGCCTACATCGGATTCGACCCGACGGCGCCCTCGCTCCACCTGGGCAGCCTGATGCAGATCTGCACGATGCGACGGCTCCAGCTGGCCGGCAACGCCCCCATCGTCCTCGCCGGGGGCGGGACCGGTCTGATCGGGGACCCCAGCTTCAAAGACGTCGAGCGACCCCTGCTCGACGTCGACACCATCGGGGCCAACGTCGAGGCCATCGGGCGCCAGCTGGCCCACTTCCTCGACTTCACCGCCGAGGCCGGCGCCGCGCGGGCGCGACTCTTTAACAACGCCGACTGGCTCACGTCGATCCCGCTCACCGACTTCCTGCGCGACGTCGGTAAGCACGTGACGGTCAACCAGATGGTGGCCAAGGAGTCCGTGCGGGTGCGTCTGGAGCGCGAGGACGTGGGCCTGTCGTTCACGGAGTTCTCCTACATGCTCTTGCAGGGCTACGACTTCGTGCGACTCAACCTCGACTACGGCTGCACCCTCCAGCTCGGGGGATCGGACCAGTGGGGCAACATCACCCTCGGGGCTGAGATCGTGCGCAAGATGACCGGACACGTCGCCTACGGACTCACCTCGCCCCTCATCGTGCGCGCCGACGGCACTAAGTTCGGCAAGACCGCCGCGGGGGACAACGTCTGGCTCGACGCGTCGCGCACCTCGCCCTTCGCGATGCACCAGTTCTTCCTCAACTGCGACGACGTCGTCACCGGGACCCTGCTGCGCTTCGTGACCTTCGTCGACCACGACACGCTGGCCGAGCTCGACGCGGCCACCGCGAGTCACCCCGAGCGGCGTGCGGCCCAGCGCCGTCTGGCCGACGAGGTCGTGACCCTCGTCCACGGCGCCGACGCCGCGACGCGGGCCCGGCGCGCCGGTGAGGCGCTCTTCTCCGAGGCGATCGCCGAGCTCGACGAGACCACCCTGCTCGAGGCGGTCGCCGACGCGCCGTCGTCGAGCTGGTCGCGCGACGAGGTGGCGGCCGGCGTCGACCCGGTGGAGCTGCTCGTGCGCACGGGCCTCGCCGGCTCCCGGGGGGAGGCGCGCCGCTTCCTCGACCAGGGCGGGGTCTACCTCAACAACGTGCGCGTCGAGCCGACCGAGCTCGTCGGGGTGAGCCACGCCCTGCACGATCGCTACCTCGTGGTGCGCCGGGGGCGGCGCCAGCTGCACCTCGTGGTGCTCGGGTGAGCGCGCGCGTCGCGCTCGCGGTGGCGGCGAGCGGCCTGGCGCTGGCCGCCTGCGGGGGATCGCTGTCGGGCGCGGCCGCGGTGGCCAACTGGGCGAAGGACGCCAACTTCACCGCCAACACCCGTACGCTGCTCGAGGACGCGCGCCACGCGGTGGTCGCCCTGGGGGACCCCTCGAGCTCGCCCAACGCCCTGCACACCGTCTGCGGGGTGCTCCAGACCGATGACGAGGCCGCCTACAACAGCCTGCCCACGCCCGACGCCTCGGCGACCGGTCTGTTGAACCGCGCCTACAACGAGCTCGGCACCGGCGCCAGCCACTGCTACGACGCGGGCGACTCGCCGCTCGCTCGGGCCCGGGCGCTGCGAGAGCTCACCACCGGCGCGGCCGACCTCGCCGAGGGGGCCGCGCGGGTGGCCAGCGCCCTGGTGCCCTAGGCCTCGCGCGCCTCGGGGGGGCGCAGGTCGATTTCGAGGCGCAAGATCCCGTCCTCGAGTCGGGCCGTGGCGTCGGCCACCATGGCGAAGTCCTGGAAGTCGAGTCGGGCCTGCTCAATGAACCGCTGGCGCTCGGGCCCCTCCACGGGGGGCAGGCCGCGCCGACGCACCGCCTCGGCCCGGTCGCGGAAGCGCTGAATCATGTCCTGGGGGTCGAATCCGTCCACGGGGCGATGCTAGAGGGCCGGGTGAGCCGCGGGGAGGGGACGGGTAGTATCGGTTATCGACTCGCCGAGCGAGAGTCGCGGCCGCCGCCCCGTGAGGGCCCGCGGTCAGTGAGGAGTTGACGTGAAAAAAGGTCGCCACCGTCGCTTTGTCGAGGCTCGTGAGCTCAAGCGCTCCACCGGGCCGCGGGCCACCACCTGCGCCGAGTGCGGCGCCGCGCCCGAGGACGTCCACGCCGAGTGGTGCCGGGCCGAGGAGGACCGCTTCGACGAGATCCTCGGATCGCTGCCGAGCGCGACCTACGCGGACGAGGACCCGCTCGCGGCGGAGAACTAGTTCCGACGGCGCACCACGGGGTGCGCCAGGCGTGTCCCCCGGGGTTGAGCCGCGCGACGGTCGAGGTGGGCCATGAGCATCGCGTAGACCTCGTCGCCGACCATCGCCACGAGCTCCTCGCGCATCGAGTCCGCCACCCGGGTCTTGCCGACGAAGGCCTCGGGCGCCTCGGTGCACCACCAGTGAAAGTCGTCGCCACCGGCGCCCCAGTGACGCCGATCCCACTGGGCGATCCGGGTGATCACGTGACCGTCGTCGGTGACCTCGTCCTCGCGGCGCAGCGGCAACTGCCAGCAGACCTCGGGCTTGAGCCCGACGTAGCTCTCCCCGGTGTCGAGTGCCATCACGTGGAAGGCGCAGCCCGCCCCGCGGTGGAAGTCCGGCCGGTTCAAGAAGATGCACGCGTCGTGGACCAGGCGGGTTGACATCTCGCCCGAGCGCGAGACCTTGGTGGTGCCCTTGGCCCCGCGGGCCTTGAACTGCCACTGGTCGGCGCTCAGGCGCGCGGCCGCGCGCTCGACCCGGTCCCGGTCGGCCTCGTCGGAGAGGTGGGCGCCGTAGCTGCAGCACCCCTGGACGAGCTCGGCGGCCGGACCCGTGAGCACGCCCTGGCAGCCGTGGCCGAAGATGCAGGTCCAGCTGCTCTCGAGGAAGGTCACGTCGAACATCCAGGTCCGCGATAGCTCGGGGTCCTCGAAGCTCACCCACTCGTGGGCGTCGGGAGGCAGTCGGGTCACCGCACGAAACTAGCGTCCGTCCGCGTCGGCCCCGCCCACCCGTAAACTCGCGTCGTGAGCACCCTGCAGACCTTCGATGTCCTCACTCTCACCGACGAGGCCCGCTCGGTGGTGCGAGAGGCCCTCGCCGCCGAGGCCAATCACGAGGGCCTCGCCCTCTGGGTCGAGGTGACGGGCACCCGCGGGCCGGGCTACGCCTACGACCTGTACTTCTCCGAGCTCGCGCTCGCCCCCAGCGACGCGGCCGTCGGCCACGACGGCGACCTCGCCGTGGTGGTGCCCGCGGCGAGCGTCGAGCGCCTGCGCGGCAGCCGTCTGGAGTTCTCCAACGAGGGTGGGGGCGGCCTGGTGCTGGTCAACCCGAACGCGCCCACCCGCGAAGAGATGAACCCCGGCATCCCCGAGGAGATCCTCGCCCACGGCGTCGAGGGCCCCCTCGGGCTGGTCGCCGCCCGCGTGCTCGACGAGCAGGTGAATCCGGCCATCGCCAGCCACGGCGGACGCTGCGAGCTCGTGGCCCTGGACGAAGACGCCCGGGTGGCCTACGTGCGCCTCGGGGGCGGCTGCCAGGGATGCGCGCTCAGCCGCATGACCCTCAGCCAGGGGATCGAGTCGATGCTGCGCGAGGCCATCCCCGAGCTGACCGGCGTCGTCGACGTGACCGACCACGCCTCGGGGGCCAACCCCTTCTACACCCACGAGTAGCCGCGGACGCCTCCGTAGACTGGGGCGATGCTGCGCTTCTTGACCGCGGGCGAGAGCCACGGGCCCTCGCTCGTCGTCGTGGTCGAGGGCCTGCCGTCGGGGCTCGCCGTCGACCACGACGACCTCGGTGCCGAACTGGCGAGGCGCCGGCTCGGCTTCGGGCGGGGCCCGCGCATGCGCTTCGAGCGCGACGAGGTCCGACTTCTCGGAGGCGTGCGCCACGGGCGGACCCTGGGCTCGCCGGTCGCGGTCGAGATCGCCAACACCGAGTGGCCCAAGTGGGAGGCGGAGATGGCCGCCGCCCCCGGGGCCCCGAGCAAGCGCCTCACCGCGCCGCGGCCGGGTCACGCCGACCTCGCCGGGATGCTCAAGTACTCCTTCGACGACGCGCGCGACGTGCTCGAGCGCGCGAGCGCGCGCGAGACGGCGGCCCGGGTGGCCGCGGGCTACCTGGCCAAGGCCCTCCTCGCCACGGTGGGGGTTGCGGTCGTGAGTCACGTGGTGCGCATCGGCGAGGCCGCGTCCTCGGGCTCGCGCCCGGGGCCGGACGACGTCGCGGGCGTGGACGCGAGCGAGGTGCGCTGTCTCGACCCCGTGGCGGCCGAGGCCATGGTCAGAGCGATCCGGGCCGCGGCCAAGGTCGGTGATTCGCTCGGCGGGGTGGCCGAGGTCATCGCCTACGGGGTACCCGTCGGGCTGGGCAGCTACGTCCACTGGGACCGCAAGCTCGACGGCCTGTTGGCCGGGGCGCTGATGAGTATCCAGGCCGTGAAGGCCGTCGAGATCGGTGACGGCGCGGCCCAGGCGGCTCAGCGCGGCAGCGTCGCCCACGACGCCATCGCCGCCGCCCCGGATCACGCCCGCGGGGGCGGGTTCGAGCGGCGCGGCGACCACGCGGGCGGCCTCGAGGGCGGGGTGAGCTCGGGTGCGCCGATCGTGGCGCGGGTCTCGATGAAGCCGCTGGCCACCTTGAACCGACCCGTACTCGAGACCGTCGACCTGGCGACGGGCGAGTCGACGGTCTCGTTCAAGGAGCGCACCGACGTCACCGCGGTCCCGGCCCTGGGGGTCGTCGCCGAGGCGATGGTGGCGCTCGTGCTCGCGCGCGAGGCCCAGCGCAAGTTCGGCGGCGACACGGTCGAGGAGTTCACCCGCAACCTCGAGGGCTACCTCGCGGGCCTGGGTTCGCACGCGTCGGCCGCGCGGGCCCACTAGTGGTGGCGCGGGTCGTCTTGGTGGGTCTGCCCGGGGCGGGCAAGTCGACGCTGGCCCGGGCCCTGGCCCAGCGCCTGGGCTGCGCCGCCCTCGACACCGACGAGGTGCTCGCCCGGCGCGTCGCGACCCCGACCGCCACCTATCTGCGTGACGCGGGGGAGGAGCGGTTCCGCGCCGCCGAGCTCGAGGCCCTCGTCGAGGCGCTCGGAACGGACGCGGTGGTGGCGACCGGGGCCGGCGTCGTCACGCGCGCCGACGCGCGCGACCTGCTCGCGCGCGAGCGCACGCTCTGGCTCGACGCCCCCGACGCGACGCTGCTCGCGCGGGTCTCGGAGGGTGACCGGCCCCTCCTTGGCGAGCACCCGGCGGCGGCCCTGGCGCGGCTGCGCGCCGAGCGACGCTCCCACTACGACGCGGTGGCCTCGGCGATCGTCGACACCTCCGGCACGCTCGACGAGGCGCTCGAGCGTCTCTGCGAGGCGGTCTCGTGAGAATCCCGGTCGCCCTGGGCGAGCGCGCCTACGACGTCGTCGTGGCCGACGGGGCCCGTCACGAGCTCGCCGGGCTGCTCGGCGCGCGCGCGCCGCGGGCCCGCGTGGCGGCCCTGGTGACGTCCGACGCCCTTCGCGCCGAGCCCTGGTTCGACCTCGTCAGTGGGCTCGAGCAGGTCGTCATCAGTGTCCCCGACGGGGAGGCGGCGAAGTCGCTGACCCAGCTCGAGGCGTTGTTGGAGCGCCTCGCGCTCGCCAACCTCTCGCGCGAGGACGTCGTCGTCGCGGTCGGCGGCGGAGCGGTCTGCGACCTCGCCGGCTTCGCCGCGTCGGTCTATCGCCGCGGCGTGGGCGTGGTGCACGTGGCGACGTCGCTGGTCGCCCAGGTCGACGCCGCGGTGGGGGGCAAGACCGGGGTGAACCTGCGCGCCGGCAAGAACCTCGCCGGGACCTTCTACCAGCCCTGGGGCGTGCTGTGCGACACCGAGGTGCTGGCGAGCCTGCCCGAGCGCGAGGTCCGCAACGGCCTGGCCGAGGTCGCCAAGTGCTGGCTGATCGAGGGCCGGCCCGCTAGGGCCGTCGCCGCGACGCCGCGGGCCGCGCTGGTGGAGGCCGCCGTCGCGCTGAAGGCGAGGGTCGTGGCGAGTGACGAGCGCGAGGGTGGGCCGCGCGCCGTCCTTAACTACGGCCACACGCTGGCCCACGCCCTCGAGGCGCTGGCGCGTACGCGCGGCGACGACGTGCGCCACGGCGAAGCCGTCGCGACGGGACTCTGGGTGGCGGCGCGTCTGGCGCGGGCGCTCGGGCGGATCGACGAGCAGCGCGTCGCCTACCACGACGCGGTGCTCGCCGCCTTCGGCCTGGACCCCTGGTCGACGCCGGCCTACGAGCCCGGGGCGTTGCTCGAGGTGATGGCGCGGGACAAGAAGGCCCACCACGACCTCACCTTCGTCCTCGACGGCCCCCACGGGATCGAGACGGTGCCGGGGCTCGACGCGGGCGTCGTGCGCGAGGTGCTAGAGCGGTTCGAGGAGGAACGATGAGCGGGGTGATCTTGGTGCTGTCGGGACCCAACCTCGATCAGCTGGGCCGACGGGACCCGGCGCTCTACGGCACGGCCACCCTCGAGGAGCACGTCGCGCGCCTCAGCGAGGCCGCCCGGGCCCGCGGCTACGGGCTGCGCCACGTGCAGTCGAACTTCGAAGGTGAGCTCATCGAGGCGGTGCGCGACGCCACCGACTGCGACGCACTGATCGTGAACGCCGGGGCGCTCACCCACACGTCCTGGGCGCTGGCCGACGCGCTGGCGACCTTTGCGGGTCCCCGGGTGGAGGTCCACCTTTCCAATCCGGCGGCGCGCGAGCCCTTCCGCCACCTCACGGTCCTGGCGGCCGTGGTGGAGGGCTCGATCGCGGGCTTCGGCGCCTTGAGCTACGACCTGGCCCTGGAGGCCGTCGTGCGCCTGCTCGGGGACGGACCCGGCGCCGTCGGCTCCTAGACTCGTCCCCGCACGCTTTCGCGAAAGGGACCCCGGCCCATGGCCGCCATCACGACCTCCGACATCAAGAACGGCATCACCATCAAGCTCGACGAGGGCCTCTACACGGTCATCGAGTTCCAGCACGTCAAGCCGGGCAAGGGTGGGGCCTTCGTGCGCACGAAGTTGCGCAACCTGCGCACCGGGGCCGTCATCGAGCGGACCTTTCGGGCCGAGGAGCGCCTCGAGCAGGCGATCATCGACAAGCGTGACACCCAGTTCCTCTACCGCGACGGTGAGGACTACATCTTCATGGACCAGACGACCTTCGACCAGGTGCCGGTGCGCTCAGCGACCCTCGGGGAGGCCGCGAACTTCCTCGTCGAGACGGGCCGGGCCATGCTCGTCTCCTACGAGGACGAGGTCATCGGGGTCGAACTGCCGGCGTCGGTGGAGCTCACCGTCACCGACACCGAGCCCGGGGTCCAGGGCGATCGGGTGTCGGGGGCCCGCAAGCCGGCGACCCTCCAGACGGGCTTCGTCGTCCAGGTGCCGCTCTTCGTCGGGCCGGGCGAGACCATCAAGGTCGACACCCGCACCGGCGAGTACATGACCCGGGCCTAGGGTGACCTCAGGCCCCGAGCGCCACCGCGCGCGCGAGCGGGCCCTCGAGATCCTCTACGAGGCGGCGATCAAGGGGCGCGCCGCGCGCGAGGTCCTCGCGGCGCTGCCGGTGGCGCCCGACCCCTACACGGCCGAGCTCGTCGAGTCGGCCGAGGTCCACCGCGAGCGCGCCGAGGACCTCATCGCCGCCTGCGCGATCGACTGGTCCCTCGAGCGCATCGCCGTGGTCGACCGGCTCGTGATGACTCTCGCCGTGGGCGAGATGCTGCTCGACGACGCGCCTCCGCGGGCCGTTATCCTGGACGAGGCCGTGGAGCTAGCCAAGGTGTTCTCGACCGAGGGATCGGCGTCGTTCGTGAACGGCGTGCTGGCCACGCTCGCGCGGCGCCTCAGCGACTGACGAGAGGGGACCGCGCGTGCCGGGGATGGGGCCCAAGGGCGTTTCGATAACGAACGCCCTCACCGTGGCGGCCTTCCACCACAGCGCCTATCAGGTCGCGCTCTACTGGATCGTCGCCCTGGCGGTGGTGGTCCTCGTCGTGGCGACCCTCACCGGGCGCGCCGGCGCGTTCAACCTCTCCGCGGCGGGCCTCGCCGAGCCGCGCGCGCGCACGGTTCTGCGGGTGGGATTCGGCGTGCTGTGGCTGGTCGACGGGCTCTTGCAGTTCCAGCCCGGGATGCCCCTCGGGCTCGCCAACGACGTGGTCCACCCGGCGCTGGCCGGGACCCCGGCGTTCTTCCGACCGGTCGTGGCTGACGCGATCACCCTGTGGAACCTGCACCCGATCGCCCTGGCCACGGGCGTGGCCTGGCTGCAAGTGGGGATCGCCCTCGCGCTGCTCAGCTCCAACGGGCGCCTGGGCCGGGCCGCCGGGGCGGTGTCGGCCGGGTGGGCGCTCGGGGTCTTCGCGGTGGGCAACGGGCTCGGGGGCGTCTTCGCCCCGGGCGCCTCGATTCTCTTCGGCTGGCCCAGCGCCGCCTTCTTCTACCTCGTCGCGGGGGTCTGGCTGGCGCTCAGTCCCGATCTGTTCGCCCGGCGCTTCTCGCTCGTGACGACCCGGCTGGTGGCGGTGGTGCTCGCCCTCGGGGCGCTGCTCCAGGCCCTGCCCCGCGCCGGGTTCTGGCGGGGAGGCAACGCCAACGCCCTCACCACGATGAGCCGCACCATGACCGCCATGGCCCAGCCCCACCCCCTCGCCTGGGTGGTGCGCCACGTCGGGGTGCTCGCGGGCACGATGGGCGGGGGCTTCAACGTGGTGGTCCTGCTCTGGCTGCTCACCACGGCCACCGGGCTGTGGTGGGCGACGCGGCGCCCGGCCACCTGGCCCTACGTCACCCTCGCGGTGGGCGCGGTGTTCTTCTGGGTGGCCAGCGAGGACATCGCGGTCTTTGGGGGCGTGGGAACCGACGTCAACTCGATGATCCCCATGGCCCTGCTCGCCTGGTGCGCTCGACCGGGTCTCGCGGCGCGCGAGCCCTTCGCGCGCCGCTGGCCACGCGAGCTGCGCTCGAACTCGGGCTCGGTCGTGGCCGCCTTCGCCGCGGCGATGGTGCTCTTCTCGGTGGTGTCGATGGCCGTGGCGACCTTCTCAGCGGCCGAGCCGACCCTCTTTCTCGCCGCGAACGGCTCGGTCGGTTCGGAGCACGTGCGCGAGACGCCCTTCACCCTCACCGACCAGCGGGGGCGGCCCTACACGCTCGGCGAGCACCGGGGCCGCTACACGATCCTGTCCTTCCTCGACCCGGTGTGTTGGGCCGACTGCCCCCTCATCGCCAACCAGCTCCAGGAGGTGCGCGCGGCTCTCGGTCCGAAAGCGCCGGTCGACGTCGTGGCGGTGGCGGCCAACCCCGCGCACCAGACCCTGAGCGACGTGCGCCACTTCATCGCGATCCACCACCTCGCCACGATGCCCGACTTCTACTTCGTGACCGGCCCGCTCGCCAAGACGCGCGCGGTGTGGAACGCCTACGGCATCGGGGTCTCGAACGAGAAGGGTTTCGCCATGAGCGTGCACGCCGACTACCTCTATCTCATCGACCCCCACGGCTACGTGCGCTGGATCGTCCCGGACGACCCGGGCCAGGGCGGCGCCTTGACGACCTCGACGGTGAACGAGCTGCTCGGGCTGCTCTCCCAGATCGGCCTGCGCTAGCGCGCCTCGGTCCCCTCGTCGCGGTGGACGCGGCGCAGGTACTCGTTGTAGGCCGCGAGCGCGGCGTCCTCGGCCGGGTCGGGGGCCGGCGCGACGCGGGCCGAGCGCTCCTCTCTCAGCATCTTTCGGGCCATGTACAGCGCGTAGAGCGAGAAGAGGGGCCACTCGAAGACGTAGGCCCAGGACAGGCGATTGCCCGAGAGGGCCCGGTCCAGCTCGAAGCCGAACGCCGTCCAGCAGAGGGCCTCGGCCAGGGCGAGGCCGAAGTATATGAGAAGAATGTTCTTATTTTTGGCGGGCAACGGTCCTTAATTTATTCGCCGTCCTGGCTACTCTTCATCGGGAGCCGTGAGCACCCTTCGCTAAGGAGCTTGGTATGACGATGAGTGGAAGATTGGGGACCGTCCTCGGACTCTTCGTGGTCGCCGTCGGGCTGATCATCTGGGTCCTGCTGGGACTGCTGACCCCCGGGACCCCAGGGGGGGTCGTGAACTTCGTCGGGAGTTCCGCCGCGGGCCAGCCCGTGAACATGACGATTCAGACGGTCGGGTCGATCGGGTTCGGGAACCACCCGACGTGGGTCTCCTACCTGGTGAAGACGCCCCAGGGCAAGTGGATCCACAGCACCACCTGGCAGCTGCCCGCCAACACCCAGGTCAACGTGACGATTCTGCAGTACGACTCGGGCAGCCCGCTGCGCAACCAGCAGTGGGGTCAGGTCACCGGCACGACCGGCAACGTCGCGAGCCTGAACGGCACGTCCTTTAGCACCTACAACTCCTACGGCGGCAACGGCGTCGGCCACACCTTCACCGTCCCCTCGATCGGGCTCAGCGTCCCGCTGGTCGGGGTCAACGGCAACCTCACACTGTGCGGGGTGGCCCCGTGCTCGCTGAAGCAGCCGCACAACACGATCACCTTCAGCTTCAAGACGCCGGCCAAGGTGGGGGAGTACCACTGGCAGTGCTTCGTGCCCTGCGGACTGGGCTACCTCTACGGCAACGGCGGTCCGATGTCGACCCAGGGCTACATGGGCGGCTTCTTGGACGTGGTCCAGCAGTAACCGGTAACGAGCGACGACGACGGAGAGATCCCAATGAACAACGGAAGTGAGATGCGCCGCATCGTGACCAGTTGGGTCATCGTGTCGGTGATCGGTGACCTGCTGTGGTGGTTCTTGGTCGGACCGCACATCCCCCCGGGGAACATGACCGAGTCGGCCCACTGGAACCAGTTCGACTTCAACATCCTGGCCGTCACGGCCCTGCCGGTCGTCTTCATGGTGTGGATCTGGCTGGGCTACGCGGTCGTGAAGTGGCGCGACAAGCCCGGTGTGCCCGAGCCGGTGGGGGGCGCGGCGGCCCAAGCCAGCCGCGGGGTACAGACGGCCTGGATCACGATTACCTCGGTCGTGGTCATCTCGGCCGCGATCTACGGCACGATCGCCCTCATCGGCGACCACGGTTCGGGCGGTGGCGAGGGGCCGAACCCGGTGTGGGCCCCCGCGGGCACGATCGCGGCCAACAACGCGGCCCTGGCGGGCAAGGCCACCTGGTCGCCCGCCGGCAGCCAGCCGCTCGTCGTCCAGGTCATCGCCCAGCAGTGGAAGTTCACGTATCGCTACCCGGCCTTCGGCGGCATGGAGACGGACCGTCTGGTCCTGCCGGTGAACACCGACGTCGTCTTTGACGTCACGTCACTCGACGTCATCCACGACTTCTGGGCCTACCAGCTGAGCGTCAAGGCCGACGCCAACCCCGGGGTCAACAACGTGGCCTTCGCCGAGACCCGTCAGACGGGCCAGTTCATGGTGCGCTGCGACGAGCTCTGTGGCATCTGGCACGGGGCGATGATCAACAGCGGTCGGGTCCTCACCAAGACGGGCTTCATGACCTGGGCCACCAAGACCGAGGCGCAGAACGCGCAGAACACGAAGTACCTGCCGCCCTTCGCCTGGACCTACACCCCCGACGCCAACGGCGCCGCCGGCGGCCTCTACCCCGACGGCAACGTCACCCCCTACAGCCCGTCCGAGGTGTACGGCGCGAAGCAGCCGACCAAGTGAGCCGGGTCCGAGGAGTTCTGATAATGCGTGATCACTGTCAAGAAATGGAGATGGTGCGATGACAATTAGCGCCGAGCGACCCACCGAGGCGACGGCCGGCACGGCGGCTCCCGCGGGACCTCGATCGGGGTACTCGTGGACGAACCGGCCCGGCTGGATGAGCCAGCACCTCGGCACGGCCATCGTGCTGGGCTTCCTGGGCTACCTCTTCGGCCACTGGTGGGGCAACTACCTGGCGGGCAGCTACACCTACATCGCCAACAACGGCCAGAACGGCGTCGCCGACTTCCTCGGCCTGCTCTGCATGGTCATCGGCTGGCTGCTCGGGATCGGGGCGCTGAACTACCCGATCCTGAAGCTCTTCGGCCGTGAGCCGGGCGAGGAGACCCCGGCCCCGGGACTGAGCCGGTACTTCCGCTACACCCTCGACCACAAGGTCGTGGGCATGCAGTACGTGGTGGGGGTGCTGCTGTTCCTCTTCACCGGGGGACTGCTCGCCATGGCCATCCGCACCGAGTTGCTGAACCCGACGGTGCACATCTTCAACCCGGGGACCTACATCGAGATCGTCTCGGAGCACGGGACGATCATGATGATGATGGCCACCTCGATCGTGGTGGGACCTCTCGGCAACTACCTGGTGCCGCTCATGATCGGGTCGCGTCGGATGGCCTTCCCCCGGGTCGAGGCCTTCAGCTTCTGGATCTTCAGCGCCGGCTACATGGTCATCTTCTCCGCGCTCTTTTACGGCGGCTTCCCGACGGGCTGGACGGGCTACGCCCCGCTGCAGAACCAGGCCGGGCCGGGGATGATCTCCTACCTGTTCGGATTCGCGGTGATCGGCATCGGCATGATGTCGGCGGGCTTCAACATCCTGGTGACCATCGTGAACTACCGGGCCCCGGGGATGACCTGGAGCCGCGTGCCGATGTTCGTCTGGTCGATCCTCGCGACGGCGTCGTTGCTCACCCTGGCGACGCCGGTGCTCTTCACCGCGGGCCTCTTCGGACTTCTCGACCACCTGGTGCTCACCGCGTTCTACGTGAACGAGCACGGTGGCAGCTCGTACCTGTGGGAGAACCTCTTCTGGTTCTTCGGCCACCCCGAGGTGTACATCATGGCCCTGCCGGGCTTTGGCATCGTGGCCGAGATCGTGCCGGTCTTCACCCGAAAGCCGCTCTTCGCCTACAAGGTGGCGGCCGCGGGAATGATGGGCGTGGCGCTGCTGTCGTTCTTCGTCTGGCAGCACCACCTGTTCCAGAGCGGCATCAACCCGGACATGCGGCCGCTCTTCATGCTCACGACCGAGCTCATCTCCATTCCGACGGGCTTCATCTACCTGGTGGGCATGGGATCGCTCTACCGGGGCAAGATGCGCCTCGAGGTACCGATGCTCTTCTGCCTCGCCCTGTACTTCAACTTCCTCATCGGAGGCATCACGGGTGTGTTCCTCTCGGACGTGCCGGTCAACGTGACGGTGCACGGCAGTTTCTTCGTGCTCTCGCACTTCCACTACACGATCATGGGTGGCCTCGTGTTCGCCTTCATGGCGGGCCTCTACTACTGGCTGCCCAAGATGACCGGGCGGATGATGAACAAGAAGTTGGGCCTGTGGCACTTCTGGACGATGTTCATCTTCTTCAACCTGACCTTCTTCCCGATGTTCATCATCGGCCTGCTCGGTCAGCCCCGGCGTGTCTTTGAGTACGCGCACAACCTGCAAGGGCTCAACGACTTCTCGTCGATCAGCGCCTTCTGCCTGGGGGCGTCGTTCCTGCTCTTCTTCTGGAACCTGATGTACTCGATGATCATCAATCCGAAGAAGGCGCCGGCGAACCCCTGGGACTCGATCGGCCTCGAGTGGCAGACGGCCAATCCGGTGCCGCTCTACAACTTCGAGCGGATCCCGGTGATCGTCACCGAGCCCTACCGCTACAGCGAGCCCGGGGCTCCGGCCTACGCCGACTTCGGCGGGGGCTCGGCGGCGGGCGCGAGCACCATCGGCAGTTCGGTCCAAGAGTAAGTGGAGAGCACGGACATGACAGACACCTACAAGGACTCGCTCACGGCGCCGAATGAGACGCCCGAGGAGCGCGAGTACGAGTTTCGCGCCCACATCGGGGCTATCTGGACCGGTGGGCGACTGGCAATCGGGATGGCGACGTTCCTCTACGCATCGGAGGCGTTCGCCTACTTCTACCTGCGCACGAGCAACAACTCGAACCTGTGGCGGCTGCCGGGCCAGTTGGCGCCGCTGTACTACGGCTGGACGGTGCTGATCTGCCTGTTGTTGATGGCGGGACTCGCGAACTACGGCCACCGCCGGTTGAAGAAGGGCTACACCAACGACTTCCAGGTGGCCGGATGGACCGGCGTCGCGGCCGGAGTGATCGCGCTGTTCTTCCAGATCTGGGAGCTCGTGGTCCTGCCGTTCTACCCCGGCTCGAGCGGCTACGCCTCGACGTTCATCGGCTTCGTGGTCATGAACATCATGACGATCGTCTTCGCCACGTACTGGATGGAGACGACCGTTACACGGGCCCTGCGACTGCGCAAGGAACTCGGGGGGACCAACCCCGAGCTCTCCTCGGCCTACCCGGCGCGCTCGTTCCGAGCGAACGTGTCGTCGATGTCGTACTACATGGGATTCGTCGCCCTCGTGAGCATCATGTTCTTCTTGATGTTCTACGTGGCGTAAGGGTTCCGAAGAGCTAAGGAGAGTTGGCTGTGGATCAGTACATCGGCCCTGAGGTCCAGACGATGGTCGTGCTCCTCGGGGTCCTCTTCGGGGTGTGCATCTGGGGGTACTTCCAGTCCCACCACCACAACTCCGAGAACTAGTCGCCAGCGGACGCGATGGCGTCTCGGGAGAGGCTCGTCCGTGACGCCGCGCTGGTGGCGGGGGCGGTGCTGTGGGTCGCGTTCGTGCTGCCGCCCCTGGACGGATGGGCCGGTCGCTTCGAGTACGTGAACTCCCTGCAGTTCGGGGTGTTCGCCTACTGGGCGCCGGCCCTTCTCGTGGTCGGCGCGCCCTGGCGCGTGACCCGGGCCGGTCGGGCGTTCCTCGGGGGCGATCGGAGCCCGACGTGGTTCAGCCGCTGGTGGGCGAGACGCGAGTCTGACCGGCGCGAACGCCGGGCGGCGGTAGTCACCGTCACGTTCGTCGCTCTCGAGATCGTCTGGCGGATCACCCCGGTCGTCGACAACGTCTTGGCGCACCCGTGGGGACGGCTGATTGAGGGTCTGTCGTTCCTGCTCGCCGGCGGGGCGCTCTTTCTCTCGCTGGTGGAGTCGCCACCTCACACGGCGGGGACCAAGAAGGTGGCGAGGATCTTCATGGCCGCGGTGGCGATGTGGGCGATCTGGATCATCGGCTACATGGACGGCATGACCGGGGCGGGGTGGTACGACGTCTTTCACCACGTCGCGGGGAGGGGCGTATCGGTCATCGCGGACAAGGAGTTGAGCACCGGGGTGCTCTGGGTGACCTCGGCCGCGACGTTCATCCCGATCGTCTTTTGGAACCTGATCCACTGGCTCCAGGCGGAGTCGACGCCCGACGAGGAGATGTACGACCTGATGCGCGAGGACCGGACGAGGGGCTTCTTCGGCCCGCCGCGCTGATCAGCCGCCGGCCGGCGGGCTGACGACCGGCAGGTCCGGGGTGACGAGGGTCGTGCCGAGGACGCGCTCGGCCTGGGCGATGTCGCCGAGCACGTGGAGGCGCTCGCGGTTGAGCTCGTGGGCCTGGTAGGCGAGGTTGGCCTGGAGGGCGGCGCTCGTGGGCCTGTCGATCAGCTGGCGGATGTCCTCGATGGCCTTGAGGGCGGTGCCGCTGATCCAGTGGTCGAGGGCGGTGTGGGCGGCGTCGACGTGGTGGCCGGCCGCAGTGAGGGTGATCTGGACGTTGTTGGTCAGGTCGTAGACGGGTTGGCCGGCGAAGGAGCAGGGCACCTCGTCCTCGGCGATGTAGGTCTTGGTGGTCGCGAGCTGGGACGGGCTGAGGCCTCCGGCACTGAAGCGGTCGTAGAGGTGGAAGCTCTCCTTGACGGCGAAGGCGCACTCGCGCGCGTCGGCCCTCATCTGGGAGAGGACGGCGTTCTGGGCCGCGACGTCCTGGGCCACGGTGATCGGGCGGGGCAGGTCGGTCGCAATCGAGATGGCGGCGACCACGACGACGGCGCTCGACACGAGCACCCAGGGCCGGCGGAACCACGGCGCGCGCTGGTTGGCGAACGACGGCGCCGGCATCGAGGCCGGGTCGTACTCCTGGGGGGGCGCATCGAGGCGGTCGCTCACGGGACGAGACTACCGGCGGTCTGGGCGATGCCCTGGGCCCAGCGGGCCGTCGCCGCGGGGCCGAGCGAGTAGCCGGCGGGCGAGGCCGTCGCGAAGGGTGAGGCGAGGTCGACCAGTCCACCGCCGGGCCCCACGAAGTAGAGCAGGTTGTTGTGCGACACCTGGTGCGCCTTCGCCCCGGTCGTGACGGTGATCCCGTAGGCCGACCAGACCGCGTCGAGGCTCGACAGCGGCCCGGTCAGGAAGCGGACGTTGGCGAGGTGCGCGAGGCCGGTGCGCGCGAGCGCCGGAGGGTCGGCTCTGACCCCGAAGTGATGGGGATCGGTGTTCACCACCGCGAAGACCACCGAGTGGGCCTTCGCGCCGAGGAGCTGGTCGGCCCGACGTATCTCGGCGCCCACCACCGGGCAAATGTCGGTGCAGGTCGCGTCGAAGAAGGCGAGGACGACGACTTTGCCCCGGCGCGCGCCGAGCGACCAGGGTCGGCCCGCCTGGTCGGTGAGGGTGAAGTCCGGCGCGCGCTGCGCGGCGATGGGGTGCAGGCCCATGAAGGCGGCGGTCGCGGTGGTGAGCGGGTGGGTCGGGCCCGTCGCCGCGGGGGTCGTGACGAGGGTGGGGGCCGGCGTCGTGCCCATCTGGCCGAAGTAGAAGTCCGCGACGAGGCCGATCACCCCGAGCAGGACGACGCCGGCCACGAAGCGACCCACGTAGCGCGACGACGCCTTGGGCGTCCCCTCGGCCAGGGCGCGGCGACGCTCCTCGTCGCTGAGTGGCCGGAACGCGCTGGTGCGCTGCTCGTCGGACAACTCGGGGATGGGTTCCTCCCGTCGGCTCTCGCTCGGCGATGGTCGGTCGCCTCACGCTAGCACCGGCCCCCGGGCGACGATCGGGGCGTTGAGCCGGCGCGGGGGGAGAACTAGCCTCGCCCTCGTGAGCGAATCGCCTCGCGACGCCCCAGCCGTCGACGCACCGGCGCGCCTGCGCGGCGCGGCGGCGTTGCGCCTGCACGTGACGCTCCTCGTTGGGCTCGCCCTGTGCGCCGCCGCCTTCATCTTCGAGTTGCGCCGCGCCGAGGGGGGCAACGAACTCAGCTGGGCCTACGTGTTCGAGTGGCCGCTGCTCGGGATCTTCGCGATCTACATGTGGTGGAAGTTCCTGCACCCTGGTCGTGACGCCGCCCGCGAGGCGGCTCGGGCCCGTCGGCGACCACCCAAGCCGCTCGTCGAGCCCCAGTACCAGGGGATGCTGGCGGCCTGGGAGGAGCATCAGCGTGACCTCGCCGCGCGCCAGGCGGCCGAGGACGCCACCGAGTCACCGTGGCGCCCCGGGGGGAACCCGTGAGCGCCTTCACCCAGGGGTGGAGTTTCGACCCGACGATCTACGTGCTCGCCCTGACCGTCGCGGCCCACGAACTGGGCCTGCGCCGCCTGGCCCAGCGCTCGTCGCAAAAGAGCCGACGGTCCCGGCGACGGCGCGCGTGGGCGTTCTACGCGGGGCTCGCGCTCTTGCTCTTCACCATCGACTCGCCGCTCGACTACTGGTCCGGACGCTACTTCTACGTCCACATGATCGAGCACATCATCTTGATGTTCTTCGTGCCGATCCTCGTGGTCTGGGGGGCGCCGTGGAACCCGCTGCTGTTCGCCCTACCGGTGCGCTGGCGACGCGCGACCGGGCGGTTCTTCTACCTCAACCCCCGGGCGCGGCCGTACCGGGCGCTGGGTCGACTGGTGCGCAACCCGTGGTTCGCCCTCGGGCTGATGAACGCGGTGATGCTGGGCTGGCACGTGCCGCGCCTGTTCGACCTCGCCGAGACGAACAGCGTCGTCCACATCGTCTTGATGCACGGCAGCTACGTCGTGGCCGGGACCCTCTTCTGGCTGCAGATCGTCCCCTCCTTCCCGATGACCCCGACGAAGGGCTACGTCTGGCAGGGCAGCGCGATCCTCGCGACCAACCTCGTCATGACGATGCTCGCGATCTCGATGAGCATCCTCACCTCGACCAGCTGGTACAGCGTCTATGACCACGTGCCGGGCGTGACGCTCTCGCCCTTCGCCGACCAGCAGATCGGCGCGGCGATCCTGTGGATCTGCGGCGACTTCTGGGCGCTGCCCGGCCTCTCCTACGTGATCCGCAAGGCCATCCGCACCGAGGGGTCGGCCGGGGCGATCATCGACCGGCTCACCGGGCGGGCCTCGCAGTTCGAGGGTGAGAGCCACTGGCCGATGGCGCGGGTCGAGGGGCCCGTCACGATCACGCGCGAGACCGACTAGGGCCTCTGCTACCATCGTCGCCGACGTCGTGAAGCGGGTCCCGTGAGGCCCGAACGACCGGAGGCGATGTGACCGAGAGCACCGAGGGCCCGCGCACCCCGAGCCGGACCGAGAGACCCCTCCTGTCGTCGTCGGACGTCACCCGGGCCCTGCGCCGGATGGCCCACGAGATCCTCGAGCGGAACCACGAGACGCCCCTGTGCGTGGTCGGTCTCCAGCGCGGTGGGGTGGCCCTGGCCGAACGGCTGGCCCGCGACCTCGCCGAGGTCGGCGCGACCGAGGTCGAGCTGGGCCTGCTCGACGTCGCCTTCTTTCGTGACGACCTGGCGGCGCGGCCCGTCACCGGTGCCGGCGCCACGGCGCTGCCCGACATCGAGGACCGGGTGGTGGTGCTCGTCGACGACGTCCTCTATACCGGGCGCACCGTGCGCGCCGCGCTCAACGCCCTCGTCGAGTGGGGTCGACCCCGGGCCGTCCAGCTGGCCGTCCTCGTCGACCGCGGCCACCGCGAACTGCCCATCCGGGCCGACTTCGTGGGCAAGAACGTCCCCACGGCCCGCGAGGAGTCGGTGCGCGCCACCCTCGAGGGCGTCTGGCTGGAGCGGCCGTGAGTGTCGCGTCGATCCGGGGGCGCAGCCTGCTCGGGCTCGAGGATCTCTCGCGCGAGGGCGTCCTCGAGGTCCTCGACACCGCCGAGACCTTCGTCGAGGTCCACAGCCGCGAGGTGAAGAAGGTGCCGGCCCTGCGCGGACGGGTGGTGGCCTCGCTCTTCTACGAGGAGTCGACGCGCACCCGATTGAGCTTCGAGACGGCGGCCAAGCGCCTCTCGGCCGACGTCCTCTCCCTGGCGGTGGCCTCGTCGAGCGTGAAGAAGGGGGAGTCGCTGCGCGACACGATCGCCACGATCGACGCCCTGGGGATCGACGCCGTCGTGATGCGCCACGCCGCCTCGGGCGCGGCCGAGGCCGTCGCGCGCTACGTGCCCCACGTGCGGGTGATCAACGCCGGCGACGGACTCCACCAGCACCCGACCCAGGGACTGCTCGACGCCTTCACCCTGCGCCAGGCGCTCGCCGAACGGGCCGGCCTGAGCGGGTCCGACTCGGGCGACTCACTCTTTGCGGGGCTGAACGTCCTCATCGTCGGCGACATCCGACACAGTCGCGTCGCGCGCAGCGACGTCGCGGTGTACACCACCCTCGGGGCGAGGGTGCGCTTGGCCGCTCCCGGGACCCTGCTGCCGCCGGGGGTCTCGAGCTGGCCGGTTGAGGTCGTCGACGACCTCGACGCGGCGCTCGCCGAGGCCGACGTGGTGTGCCTGCTGCGTCTGCAGCGCGAGCGTGGCAGCGGGACCTTTGTGCCGGGGCTCGCGGAGTTCACCCGCACCCACGGGCTCACGGTCGAGCGCTACGCGCGGCTCCAGCCCACGGCGTTCGTGATGCACCCCGGTCCGATGATCCGCGGGGTCGAGATCGACTCGGCCGTGGCCGACGCGTCGAACGCGCTCATCGAGCGCCAGGTGGCCAACGGCGTGCCGGTGCGCATGGCCGTGCTGTACCTCACGATCGCCGGGCTCGGTCGGGAGGCGGCGTGAGAGTCGTCGTGCGCGGGGGCGAGGTGGTCGGTCCCGACGGACCGGTGCGCGCCGACGTCGGGGTCGAAGACGGTCGGATCGTCGTGGTCGGACCGGACCTCGACGCGCCCGGCGACGCGCGGGTCGTCGACGCGACCGGCTGCTGGGTGGGCCCGGGCCTGGTCGACCTGCACACCCACCTGCGCGAGCCGGGTCACGAGGAGGCCGAGACCATCGAGAGCGGGGCGCGCGCGGCGGCCCGGGGCGGCTACAGCGCGGTGGTGGCCATGCCCAACACCGAGCCGGCGCTCGACTCGGCGGCGATGGTCGCCTTCGTCCAGGCGCGCGGGCGCGAGGCCTGCGTCGAGGTGGCCGTGGCCGGGGCCATCACCCAGGGCCGGCGCGGCGAGCTCCTCGCGCCGATGGCCGAGATGGCGGCGCTCGGGGTGCGCCTGTTCACCGACGACGGCCGGGGCGTCGAGGACCCCTCGGTGCTGCGCCGGGCGATGGAGTACGCGCGGGGCCTGGGCGTGCGCCTGGCCGAGCACTGTGAGGACGAGCGCCTGGCCGGCGGCGGCGTGATGCACGAGGGGGCCCTCTCGGGGCGGCTCGGTCTCGTGGGCCGCCCGGCGCTGGCCGAGGAGCTCATGGTGGCCCGCGACGTCGAGCTGGCGCGCCTCACGGGATGCGCGCTGCACGTGATGCACCTCTCGAGCGCGCGGGCCCTGGGGATCGTCGCCGCCGCCCGGGCCGAAGGTCTCGCCGTCACCTGCGAGGTGACCCCCCACCACCTCACCCTGGACGAGACCGCCGTCGAGGGTTACGACCCGCTCTTCAAGGTCCACCCACCGCTGCGTCCCCGCGCCGACGTCGAGGCGCTCGTCGCCGGCCTGCGCGCCGGGACCATCGACGCGGTCGCCACCGACCACGCCCCCCACGCGCCCGAGACCAAGGATCGGACCTTCGACGAGGCGCCGCCCGGGATGCTCGGACTCGAGCACGCGGCCGCCCTCACCCTGGAGGCCCTGGGCGGCGGTGCGGGGGCGGCGAGGGACTTCTTCGCGCTGCTGAGTCGTCAACCGGCGCGCATCGCCGGGCTCGACCGCGCCGACGCGCGCGCGGGGCTCGGCGCCCACGGCGGGGCCGTGGTGGCGGGCGAGGACGCGAACCTCCTCGTCTTTGACCCGACGCGACGCTGGCGCGCGAGCCGCGACGACCTGGCGAGCCGGGCCACCAACACCCCCTACGACGGACGGGCGCTGACCGGCCGGGCCCGGGCCCTGCTCGTGGCCGGCCGGCTGGTGCTCGAGGGCGAGGAGTTCGCGTGAGGGCGCCGGCCCACCTCGTGCTCGCCGACGGCGCCGTCTTCGCCGGCGAGGCCGCGGGCTTCGTCGCGCCCGACGGGATCACCACGGGCGAGTTCGTCTTCAACACCGCGCTCTCGGGCTACCAGGAGGTCATCACCGACCCCAGCTACGCCGGCCAGGTCATCGCCTTCACCTACCCCCACGTCGGCAACTACGGGGTCACCCCCCTAGACGACGAGTCGGTGCGCCCGTGGTGCCGGGGGGTGGTGGTGCGCGAGCTCAACCCCGTGGCGTCGAACTGGCGGGCGCGCGAGGAGCTCGAGGCATTCCTCGTGCGCCACGAGGTACCGGCACTCGTGGGCGTCGACACCCGGCGCCTGACCCGGCACCTGCGCGCCCACGGCGCCCTGCCCGGCGCCTTCGGCCCGGCGCCGCTCGCCACCCTCGAGGCCGCCGCGTACGCGGCGCGCGGCACCGACGACACCGACTTCGTCACCACGGTCACGACCGCCGAGCCCTACCGCCGCGGGGAGGCGGGACGTCACGTCGTCGCCTACGACTACGGCATCAAGCGCACGATGGTCGATCAGCTGGCCCGGCGCTTCCGGGTGAGCGTGGTGCCGGCCACCACGACGGCCGACGAGGTCCTCGCCCTCGCCCCCGACGGCGTCTTCCTCTCCAACGGACCCGGTGACCCCGCGGCGCTCGACGGGCTGGTGGGCGAGCTCGGGGGCCTGCTCGGTCGGGTGCCGATCTTTGGGATCTGCCTCGGCCACCAGCTGCTCGCCCGGGCCCTCGGCGCTCGGACCTACAAGCTGCCCTTCGGCCACCACGGCTCGAACCACCCGGTGAAGGACCTCGCCACCGGGCGGATCGAGATCACGGCCCAGAACCACAACTACGCCGTCGAGCCCGACGGCCTCGCGCGCGCCGTCGTGAGCCACGTCGACCTCAACGACGGGGTCGTCGAGGGTCTCGCCCTGCGCGCCGAGCGGTGCTTCTCGGTCCAGTACCACCCCGAAGCCGGCCCGGGTCCCCACGACGCGCGCTACCTGTTCGAGCGTTTCGCGCGCCTCGTCGAGTCCGCCGAGTGGTGGGAGGGCTGATGCCGCGCCGCGACGACCTCTCGACGATCCTGGTCATCGGGTCGGGGCCGATCGTCATCGGCCAGGCGTGCGAGTTCGACTACTCCGGTACCCAGGCCTGCCGGGTGCTGCGCCAGGAAGGCCTGCGCGTCATCCTCGTCAACAGCAACCCTGCGACGATCATGACCGACCCCGAGATCGCCGACGCCACCTACGTCGAGCCGATCACCCCCGACGTCGTGCGCCAGATCATCGCCCGCGAGCGACCCGATGCCCTTCTCGCCACGCTGGGTGGGCAGACCGCCTTGAACACCGCGATGACCCTCGCCGACACCGGCGTGCTCGAGGAATTCGGCGTCCGGCTGCTCGGCGCCGACATCGACGCCATCCGCGCGGGGGAGAACCGCCAGCTCTTCAAGACCATCGTCGACAACCTTCCAGCCGAGCTCGGTGCCGAGAGCGCGCGCTCGGCGA
>DASSZS010000061.1:0-6445 GCA_035702745.1 Acidimicrobiales bacterium
TCGACGTGGCCCCAGGCTCCCAGGCGCGCGTTTCCGGGCCGTTAGCGACGTGTTTCGCCGGTGTGAACCCTGGCGCCCGCGCCCGTCGGGCGCGTCTCGACGGGGCCGGAGGTCCGGGCGAGCTCCGTCGCGACGACCTACCTCCGGACCCGTGAGCGGCCTGCCCGGCGACGAGCCGGCGCGCGTCGAGGCCTACTGCGATCCATCCCCCGAGAGATGACCGACGGGGTGGGGATCGACCCCCGCGCGACGGGTCACTCGGTCACCATCGTTCGGGCGCGGGCGTCGCGTCGAAGAGGCGCCGCCCGTGACGGTCGCGGACGCGCTCCACGTGCTCGAGCGAGACCCCGACGGGCGTCGTCTGGGGCTGACGCCCGCCGCGCACGGCACGGGTCGCGACGATTCCCGGGACTCTGCGACACTGTGGTGATGTCAGAGATCTCCAGCGTCTGGTTCGCCCAGCGCGCGCTCGTCGTGCACGCGGCCGGCATCCTCGCGGTGAGGATCGCCCAGGGGCCCTGGAGCGGTCGATGGGACCTGCCGGGCGGCCGGCTCGCCCCGGGTGAGTCGATCGACGACGCCCTTCGCCGCGAGGTCTACGAGGAGACGGGCGTTCGCGTACAACCGGGCGCCACGCTCGAGCTCGCGCGTTGGTCGATCGAGCTCGATGACGGGGTTCACGACGTGGTCGCCGCGTACCGACTCGCCGAGGTCGTGGGAGTCGCCACGCTCACCCTCGCCCACCAAGACGACGGCGACAACCACGACGTCGTCCGCTGGCTGAGCCTCGATGAGGTGAACGACGCGACGTGGCTCCCAACGCTCGCCGAGCCCACCCGTCGCTGGGCGCGCCATCTGCTCTCGAGCCCCCGCGAGGGGTCATCGCCCTAGGCGAGGGAGCGTTCGACCACCTGGCTGATGTCGAGCACGGCGACGTCGTCGCCCCGACCGGAGGCCTTGACGGCGTCGTCAAGCATGATCATGCAGAACGGGCAGGCGGTCGAGATCACGTCCGCGCCCGTGGCGAGAGCCTCCTCGGTCCGCTCGAGGTTGACCCGCTTGCCGATCGACTCCTCCATCCACATCCGCGCCCCCCCGGCGCCACAGCAGAACCCCCGCTCGCGGTGCCGGCGCATCTCGATCGTGGTGGCCCCGGGCACCGCGCCGATGACCGAGCGGGGCTCGTCGAAGACCCGGTTGTGCCGACCCAGGTAGCAGGGGTCGTGGTAGGTCACCGTCCCGGTGAAGTTGACCCCGGGAGTGAGCCGACCCGTGGCGACGAGATGGCCGAGCAGCTCGGAGTGGTGGATCACCTCGAACTCCCCGCCCAGGGCCGGGTACTCGTTCTTGATCGTGTTGAAGCAGTGGGGACAGCTCGCCACGACCTTGGTGACTCGGGCTCCCGTGAGGGTCTCGATGTTGGCCTTGGCCATCTCTTGGAAGAGGTACTCGTTGCCCATGCGCCGGGCCGGGTCGCCGGTGCAGGACTCGCGCGGGCCGAGGATGCCGAAGGCGATCCCGGCCCGGTGCAGCATGCGCGCGGTGGAGACGACCTGGGCGCGGCCGCGCTCGTCGAGCGCCCCCGCACAGCCCACCCAGTAGAGGTACTCGAGGTCCTCGGGGATCTCCCCCTCGACGATCGGGACCTCGAAGTCGAGGGCGCCGAGCCACTCGGTGCGCTTGCTCGCCCCGAGCCCCCAGGGGTCGCCCTGGTTCTCCATGTTGCGCAACAGCAGCGCCGCCTCGCTGGGGAACCGGCTCTCCATCAGCACCTCGTAGCGGCGCAAGTCGATGATCGCGTCCACGTGCTCGATGTCGACCGGGCACTGCTCGACGCAGCTCCCACAGGTGGTGCACGACCAGAGCACGTCGGGGTCGATCGTGGTGGGCACGAGGGTCGCGACCTCGCCCTCGGCGCCGGTGAGCAGCCGGTCGGCCGAGGCGAACATCGTGTCGCGCAGGCCCATCACGAGCAACTTGGGGCTGAGGGGCTTGCCGGTCGTCCAGGCCGGGCAGACGCTCTGGCACCGCCCGCACTCGGTGCAGGTAGCGAGGTCGAGCAGCTGCTTCCAGGTGAAGTCCTCGATCTTGCCCGCCCCGAAGACGGTGTCCTCGGTGACGTGCTCCATGTCCATGTCGGGGGTCTTGTCGAGTCCGCCCAGGGCGCGGGGCCGGCGCGAGAAGGCCACGTTCACCGGCGCCATGAAGATGTGCAGGTGCTTGGAGTACGAGACGAAGACCAAGAACCCCGCGATCACCGCGATGTTCGCGAGCACGAAGACGGCCTCGAGGACCGAGTTGACCCCGACCCCCAGGGGAGCGAGCCAGCCGGCGACGACCTTGCTCGCGAAGGCCCACGGCGAGGCCAGCGCGGCGTACCCCGACGGGGTGTGCAGCGGGGCGTAGGCGACCCAGCCCGAGCGCATGAAGGGGAAGTGACCGGTGTCGATCTGGGCGCCCCGATACGCCAAGAGGGTGACGATGACGAGCCCGATGAGCAGCAGCGTCAGCCAGGCCGCTCCGGTGTGGCTGCCGTAGAAGCGGCTCTCGCGCTGCTTGCGCGACGGGGCGTTCACCAGCCGGATGATCGAGAAGACCACCAGCGCGACGAGCACGGCCGTCGCGAAGAAGTCTTCTAAGAAGGCGAGCCAGTTGTCGGTGCCGATGAGCGGGATGTGGAAGTCGCGGTCGAAGAGGGCGCCGTAGGCCTCGACGATGGTGGCGAGCAGGATCGTGAAGCCCCACATCGTGAAGAAGTGCGCGACGCCCGGGACCGTCCAGCGCAGGAGCTTGCGCTGACCCGCGACCTCGACGACCTCGACCTCGGCCGCCCGGGCGACCGTCGGGCGACGATCGGGCGCCGGTCGACCCGAGCGGATGAGCCGGCTCAGCCAGTAGAAGCGCCGCCCCGCGACGCTGAAGCAGAGCGCGGTGATCGTGAGCCCGATCGCTATCCGAGCGATCACCCCCGCTCCTCTCGCGCGTCGAAGTTCTCCGAGTAGCGGCTGGGGGTGGGCCCGCGCTGGCCCTTGTACTTCGAGCCGAGCCCGCGCGCGCCGTAGGGGCGCTCGGCGGCCGTCGTCATCTGGAAGAAGGAGATCTGGCCGATCTTCATGCCCGGGTAGAGGGTTATCGGCAGGTTGGCCACGTTGCTGAGCTCGAGGGTGATGTGGCCGTCCCAGCCCGCGTCGATGAAGCCCGCGGTCGAGTGGATGACGAGTCCGAGCCGACCGAGTGAGGACTTGCCGTCGAGCCGGCCGACGAGGTCGTCGGGCAGGCCGATCCGCTCGGTCGTCGAGCCCAGCATGAACTCCCCCGGGTGCAGGATCATCGGCTCGCCCTCGCCCACCTCGATCAACTCGGTGAGGTCCTCTTGGGCCTCGCGCACGTCGATCACCCGCTGGGTGTGGTTGCGAAAGACCCGGAAGTACCTATCCACGTGCACGTCGACCGAGCTGGGCTGGATGCAGTCGTCGCTCGTGGGCTCGACGATCAGGCGTCCGCTCGCCAGGGCCTCTTTGATGGACCGGTCCGAGAGCACCATCGGACCGACGATACTCGCTGGTAGGAGGGGCTCTCGAGGCTAGGACAGCACCCGACGGCGGAAGTTGCGCAGCCCGGTCGAGAGGAACAGGGCGGCGAAACCCACGAGGACCGGGTAGATCACGTAGAGGTGCATGTGGGGCGCGTCGGTGAAGGCCGCCCGCATCCCCTCGTTGACGTAGATCAAGGGGTTCAACAGGACGAGCGTCTGGAGCCAGTGGAAGGGGCCGATCGTCACCGGCGCAAGGCGCGTCCAGGGGTAGTAGGTCCCCCCGAGGAAGGTGATCGGCAAGACGACGAAGCCGAACATGAGCCCGATGTTGCGTGGCTCGAAGGACGTGCCCAGCACCAGGCCGAGGCTCGCCATGGCCACGCACGCGAGGGGCACCAGGGTCACGATCTCCAGCCAGTGGAGGCTCACGGTCGCGGTGACCCCGGCCGCGTGCACGACCGCGGCGATGGGGAAGACGATCGCCGCGGCGATGACCCCCTGCACGCTGCCCGAGAGGACCTTCGACACGGCCACCAGCCAGACGGGGCACGGCGCCTGGACGCGGTCCTCGATCTCGCGGGTGAAGCCGAACTCCTGGGCCATCGCAAGGGCAATCGACTGCACGCCCTGGAACATGATCGAGATGCCGACCACCCCGGGCACGAGGATCGTCGCGAAGTCCGCCGCACCCGTGCTCGAACCCCCCACGGCCTGGCCGATCTTGGGAAAGACGTAGAGGAAGACGAAGCAGAGCAGGAAGGGCTGGATGAGCGTGCGCAGCACGAACTCGCCGAAAGTCTTTCTAAGGACGATGAGGTCGCGCAGGATGAGACCGGCCAGCGCGGCGCGACTGGCCGTCGTGGCCGAACGGGTCGGGTGGGCCTCGATGCGTTGCGTGGTCATTCGCGCAGCTCCTTGCCGGTGAGATCGATGAAGACGGTCTCGAGCGAGGGCTCGGCGACCGCGAGGTCGAGCACGGCGACGCCCGCAGTCTCGGCGACGCCCACCGTGCGCGGGATGAGCCTCTCCGCGCCTCGCACCCGGACGGTCACGATGTCGCCGGCGACCCGGGTCGAGATGACGCCCCCGAGTTCTCGCTTCAGGGCCGACGCCAGGCGCTCGCCGTCGCGGTCGACCTTCACGGTGAGGATCGTGTCGGCGCCGGTCGAGCTCTTGAGGGCGTCGGGGGTGTCGAGGGCGAGCACGCGACCGTGGTCCATGATGGCCACGCGATCGCAGAGCTGGTCGGCCTCTTCCATGTAGTGGGTCGTGAGCACGACGGTCTGGCCCTCGCGGTTGAGTTCGGCGAGCATCTCCCACAGGGCGAGGCGACTCTGGGGGTCGAGGCCGGCCGTCGGCTCGTCGAGGAAGAGCACTGCGGGTCGGTGGAAGATGGCCCGGGCGATCATCAGCCGCTGGGCCATCCCGCCCGAGAGCGCGTAGACCGAGGCCCGCGCCCACTTCGAGAGAGTGAAGGTTTCGAGCAGCTCGTCGGCCCGGGCGCGGCTGTCGCGCCCGCTCAGGCCGAAGAGCCGACCGTGGAAGTAGAGATTCTCCCAGACCGTGAGCTGGCGGTCGAGGGTGTTCTGCTGGGAGACGATGCCCGATACCTGCTTGACGAGGGCCGGGTGACGCGCCACGTCGATCCCCGCGACGTAGGCGCGTCCCGACGTCGGCACGACGCGGGTCGTGAGAATGCCCGCGGTGGTGGTCTTGCCCGCCCCGTTGGGACCGAGGAGGCCGAAGACCTCGCCGGCGCGCACCGCGAGATCGAGGTGGTCGACCGCGGGCACGTCCATGCCCTCGTAGACCTTGGTCAGACCCTCGGTCACGATGATGTCGTCGACCACGGCGCCTCCCTCGCTCGACGGCCCACCCTACGGGCGCCGTCGTGGTCTCGTGCGGGGCTTTCAGAGCGCCGGCGCCAGTTCGTACACTGGTCCGGTGAGCCGCCGCGATCCGCTCAATCTGCGCCACAGTGTGGTCCACGAGTGGGTGCTCGGCGTCGCGGCTCTCGTCGTGACCATCGTCGCGATCGCGGTGGGGGCCTCCGTCGGCAAGATCGGCCACGCGCCGGTCCACCGACAGGTCATCGCCTGGACGGGGGCGTTCGTCGTGGTCGTTGTCGGCTCCTACGCCGTGCGCCACCTCGCCACGGCCCTCGGCCGCGTCGTCGCCAACGGCCGCAATCTCGGCGCCGGCGCTTCGATCCGACTCGTGGCGAGCGGCTTTGGCTACCTCATTATCATCTTCTCCTTCTTCGGCACCCTCGGGCTCTCCCTTACCCACCTGCTCGTCGGGGCCGGCCTCGTGGGCGTGGTCCTCGGCATCGCCGCCCAACAGAGCCTGGCGAACGTCTTCGCGGCGGTCGTCCTGCTCTTCGCCCGTCCCTTCGTGGTCGGTGACACGATGCGCATCCGATCCGGCGTCGTGGGGACAATGGACGTGACCGTCCTCGGCATCGGCCTCACCTACGTGACGGTCAAGACCGACGATGGTGTCCTCAAGATTCCGAACTCCATCGTGCTGGGATCGGGAATCGGCCGGGTTATCGACATCGGCGGCATGACCCGCCACCCCGAACCGGCCTCGGGGACCGACGACCCCGCCGGAGAGTAGACCGGTCCACGGCTCCCATTGGGATTGGTACCATGGTGGGCCGTGCGGGTGTAGTTCAGCGGCAGAACATCAGCTTCCCAAGCTGAGAACGCGGGTTCGATTCCCGTCGCCCGCTCCAACGTCGTTCCTGATCCAGCGCCTTATTTCTGCACTTGAGGCATATCGGCTCATCGGAATCTGGCGGGGTGACCCTCATCGAACCACGATCGAGCCGAGGACCCGCCAGTTCGGTTTCCCGGCGTAGAGCAGAGCCCGGATTCGGTAGTTCTCGAAGTTGCGAAAGCCGAAGCC
>DASSZS010000007.1:0-16609 GCA_035702745.1 Acidimicrobiales bacterium
CGCCGAAGCCCACGACGCGATCGCTGTGAGCCGGGCCGAGCTCCACGTAGGCGATGCGCGCGACGGGCACCCCGACGCGCCGGCCCCGGCGGTCGGTCAGCCACAAGACGCCCTCGCCCGCCAGGGCCGCCTCGACGTCGCCCATCAGCGCGTCGCGGTCCGTCTCGGCGGGCAGCTCGACGTCGAGCTCCTTCATCGACTGCACGATCCCGATGCGTATCTCCATGGGTCCCTCTCTCACCGCCGGAACCCATGCTAGGGCGCCGGGCCGTCGTGGGCGACGCGACCGCGGGCCGCCACTCGGGTTCCCAGCCGCGAGCGACGACCGTTGAGTGCGCGGTCGTGCGCGTCTCGAGCGAACCGCGCCGAGACGACGCGTCTCAGCGCAAAGTCACACCCGACCCCTAACATCGTCGCCCAGGACGGGGAGATGAGGCGCAGGACTTTGGGCGAGAGCGGGCGGCCCGTCCGTGACGCGCTCGAGCCTCAACGGCGGTCGGGCGGCTCGCTCCTCACGTCGACGTGGGACTCGCGCGGGGCCGGCCCCGAGTCACCCGTGGCGCCCGGCGCCGCGCTCGGGCACTCGCGTCGAACGTGGCGCCTCGGGCCACGGCAGACTGTGGGCAGCGAGCAGCGAAGGGCGCCAGGGAGATGACCGATCGACGACGAGAGTGGGCGTCCACGATGCGCGGCAACCCCTCGACCGACGGGCTCGTGTTCGCCCACCGCTCGACCCCTCCCCCAAGGGTCACGCCGCGACTCGTCGCGCGCGAGCAGCGCGAAGCCCTCCAGGAGAGCACCCTCGTTGCGGGTGCGACGCGGGCTCTCGGCGCGGGGTCCCGCGCGGTCGCCGAGCAGCCCGACCCGATCCGCACGTGCTTCGAGCGCGATCGGGACCGCATCCTCCACTCCAACGCGTTCCGGCGACTGGCCGGCAAGACCCAGGTCTTCGTCTTCCCCGCCGATCACCAGCGAACCCGACTCACCCACGCGCTCGAGGTCGCCCAGGTCGCCACGGCGGTGGCCTCCGCGACGGGCCTCAACGTCGCGTTGACCGAGGCGATAGCCCTCGGCCACGACTGTGGCCACGGACCCGGCGGACACGCTTCCGAAGAGGCCTTCGACCGGTTCGTCCCGGGTGGGTACCACCACGCGCTCTGGGGAGCGGACGTCGTGCTGAGGCCGCTCAACCTCTGCCGAGAGACGCTCGACGGCATCCGGAATCACTCCTGGTCGCTGCCGACGCCGGCAACCCCAGAGGGCGTCGTCGTGAGCTGGGCCGATCGCTGCGCGTATAGCGCCCACGATCTGGAAGACGCCGTCAGCGCCGGCATCGTCTCGATCGACGACCTGCCGTCGTCCGTCACCCGGGTGATCGGGACCACTCGCTCATCACAGCTGCGATCGCTCATTGGGGCCCTCGTGGCCAGCATCGGCGCCACCGGACTCGTGGGGATGGACGGCGCGCACGCCGAGGCGCTCGCGGACCTACGGGCGTTCAACTACGAGAAGATCTACAACCGCCCCGAGTCGCTCGAACAGGGCGCCGCCGTGGTCGAGGTGTTGACCGCCCTGGTCGAAAGGTTCATTGACTCGCCCGAACTGATACCCGAGCCCAACGCGGTAGCCGCCGACGCCGTCACCGCGGCGGTCGCGTACGTCGCGGGCATGACCGACCGCTTCGCCTTCGACACGGCGACCCGGCTGCTGCGCTGGCCCGCGGAACGCCTGCCCCGGGGTATCGACTCGTCGCTCGTGCGCTGATAGACCGGCGAGGGGTGCCCCACCGAAGGGGAGCTCAGCCCCTCGGCGCGGAACAGCTGTTGGTCCCTTGGCCGCAGCCTCCCGTTACTCGGTAGCGGAAGGGCTGAAAGGCGACGACGGGCGAGCCGACGTCGATCTGAATATCACCGTGGGCTAGGAGCGGTGTGGCCCGCGGGTCTCCCGTGAGACGCTTCCCGTTCTCGAACACCACGACCGCACCCTTCGCGGGGCCCACGCGGGTCGCGCTCAGGGGCTGGCGCCACACATCGAAGAACTGACCGAGCGTGAAGGACTGGTGTGACGGCGCCTCCACGTGGATGATGCCGTCCGACGCATGCGTGTGCAGCCAGTACAGGCAGTCGTACAGACCAACGTCGTAGAGGTCGCCCAGTGAGGTCCTCTCGACCAGCGGTGGACTCGTGATGCCGATACCCGCGGGCAATCGCTTTAACTGACCGCGCACGTAGACCGACACGTGAACGTGAATGTGGTACGTCACGACTTCTTTCGCCTGCGCCTGGCAGGCGATCCCGTCGATGGGCCTTCCGCCAGCCGTGGTCGAAGACGACGCCACGTCACCGACGCGATACACCACCACGCCTTCGGGCCCCACCGTCGATTGGGGGGCCGAGGCCCGAGTCGACACCCACGCCGCCCCTCCCGCCCCCGCGAGCATCAGCGCCAGGATCAGGTAGGGAATCGTCCGTCGCCGATCGCGGTGGTTGGACTCTGCGACATAGGGCATCGGTCAGTCTCCCGGAACGTCGTGGCACAGGTCCGCCGCGAACCCGACCGGCCTCTCCGTGCACGGCACGCGCGAACTGACGACGAGCCTACGAATCGACGTGACGCCCGAGGCGGTGACCAAGGTCCCACCCCACGCCCCACGCCCCACGTCCCGCGCGTCGATCACGGACCGACCCGCTCAGACTCACGCTCTCAGGGCTAGGACGACCGGCTCCGCGCACGGCCACCGGGGCCTCGTCGGTCGGCCGCCCGGGGCTGCTCACGCCGGCCTCGCTGAGGACCTCCTGCTGACGGCCGCATAGGCGCCACCCAGAATCTCGACCGCGGCGTCCACCTGCTCGCGAGTCGTGGTCCGACCGAGCGAGAGGCGAACCGCGCCCAACGCGAGCGCTGGACTCACGCCCATGGCCAGCAGTGTCGGCGCCGGAGCGTCGACACCCGAATGGCAGGCTGAGCCCGTCGAGGCGAGGAGCCCATCGGCCCGTTCGAGGACGTCCCTCCCGAGCACACCGGGAAACGACACCAACAAGGTGTTGGGGAGACAGGGCTCGAGCGGGGTGTGACGCACGATCTCCGGAACCTTCGCCGAGAGTCCGGCCCACAACCGGTCGCGCAGGTTGGCCATGACGGCGCCGTCGTGCACGACTCTCGTCGTCGCGACATTCGCGGCGACACCGAGGCCCACGATGCTCGCCACGTTCTCGGTCCCTGGGCGAAGGCCCCGCTCCTGACCACCGCCGAGGACGAGCGGCTCGATCGCCGTCCCGGCTCGGACGTACAGCGCGCCCACCCCTTTGGGCGCATAGAGCTTGTGCCCGGCGATCGACAGCAGGTCGACGCCCAGTCGATCGACGTTGACCTCGATCTTGCCCACGGCCTGCGCGGCGTCGGTGTGGATCACGGCCCCGTGGGCGTGGGCCACCCGGGCGACGTCGCCCACCGGCATCAGCGCCCCCGTCTCGTTCTGGGCGAGCATGATCGAGACGAGGGCGACGTCATCGCCGATGAGCTCGCCGGCGTCGAGCGCGTCGACCACGCCGTCGCGGGTCACGCGAAGGCGGGTGACGCTCCACCCCTGGTCCGCGAGGAGAGCGCACGCGCCGGTCGTCGCGGGATGCTCGACGCAGGTCGTCACGACGCGTCGGCGCGTCACCGAAAGCGCGGCGGCCACCCCCCGGATCGCGAGATGATTCGACTCGGTCCCGCCCGAGGTGAAGACGATCTCTTCGGCGGAGGCACCGATCAGCGCGGCGACGCGCCCTCGGGCCTCGTCGAGGGCCCGTCGCGCCTCGCGACCGAGGGCGTGGTCACTCGACGGATTGCCCCACGACCACCTCAGGTACGGCATCATCGCCTCGAGGACCTCGGGGGCGACCGGGGTCGTCGCGTTGAAGTCGAGGTAGACCGGTGAGGACGTCGTGGTGCTCACAGCCAGCGGTGCATCACGTTGAACTCGAAAGCGACCTTGCCCAGGTGCATCCGCCGCGACGGGGGGCGAACCTCGACCCGGGGTGAGGGTTCGGCGAAGAAGTCGCCCGAGCCGTACCCCGCCTGGGAGAAGCCGGTCTCGATGAAGCACCCGCCGCGCCCGTCGAAGCGCCCGACGGGGGGCCGACCGGCGATGCCCGCGGCGATGTTGTCGGCCACGACCACGCCCTGGGCGTGCGCGAAGACCCCGGCGCGCGGAAGTGGTTTGCCCATGCTGAGGGGGATCTGGGCATTGTCCCCGATGGCGTACACGTTCGCGAACGTCGTCGCGAGTGTCCCTCGGTCGACGTCGACCCAACCCGACGACTCGCCGAGCGGGGACTGCGCCACGACGCTCGGGGGTCGGATCGCCGGCATGTACACGAGCAGGTCGAACGGTTCGACCGACCCGTCGGCGAACTCCGCTCGACCCTCGTCGACGCGCGTGATCTGGTGTGAGGGTCGGTAGTCGATGGACCGTTCGGCGAGCAAAGCGGTGACGGCCGCCGACACGTTCGCTCCGGCCACGCCCATCGGCGCGGGCTCCGCCGAGTGCACCGCCATCTCCACGCGCGAGCGCACCCCGGCCCGCCGAAGGGCGGCGTCGATGAGCAGGGCTGACTCGTACGGGGCCGCGGGACACCGGTACACGGGGGCCGCGGTCACGATCAGGACGCGACCGTGAGCGAGCGACCGGATCCGTCGCTGAAGGCTCTCGGCGCCCGCCAGGGTCGCGAAGGTCTCGCCGAGCTCGCCCAGACCCTCGACACCGTCCGTCGCGTACTCCGCGCCCAGGGCGATCACCAGGTGATCGGCCGCTAACTCTCGAGCGCCGATCGACACCGTCGCTCGAAGTGGGTCGATACGCTCGACGGCACCGATGACGACCTCGATTCCCCGACGCCCCAAGGCCTGGAGGGGCCGTGTCACCTGTCGCGCCGTGCGGGTCCCAGACATCACCCAGAGGTACGAGGCGGCGAAGCTGAAGTCAGGTTCTCGATTCACCAGGACGACCCGGTGACGCGAGGCCAGGCGGCGACGAAGTCGGTTCGCGGTCACGACGCCGCCCACGCCACCGCCCAGCACGACCACCGTCTGGCCCGGCGAGCCGGAGGGCCGGCTCATCAGAAGACCAGGACCTTGTCCGCGTCAAGCGTCTGGGCCGTCAGCTCGTCCATGGTGCTGCGGGCGGCCCCCTCCACCAGCTCAGACTCGATCAGCCCCCGCGCGTCCATACACGTGCCACAGACGAGGACTCGCGCGCCCTTGCGGACCACGTTCTTGAGCATTCGCTCGACGTTGTAGTAGCCGTTGGGGGTCTGTTGGCCGGACTTCGCCCCGCTCGCCCCGTCACCCATGAGAAAGACGACTAGCTCGGCGTCAGGGCCCTTGTCGAGCAGGTTCGTCGCGAGCCGGAGGCCGTTGTACATGCGCTCCGTGCCGTAGGGCGGGTCGTTGATGATCATCAGGGTCTTCATCTCTAGCTCCTCTTTCGTAAGGGTTCACTCGGACCACGCGGGCGACGCCACGGGGTCGACCTCTGACGTGACGACGACGGGCAGCCCGTGGGCGCCCCACTCGAGCGGACCTGCAGCCAGGCGACGCGCCACGCGGCCCGCCCGGCGCAACTGGGCCACGGCCTCAGCCGACAGGACGCAGTACGGGCCGCGACAGTACGCGACGACTTCGCGTTCCCCATCGATCTCGGACATGCGCTCGGACAACTCCTCCAGCGGAATGCTGATGGCGCCGGGTAGGTGGCCCGCCTCGTACTCGAGCCGGGGGCGCACGTCGATCACGGTGACGTCGCCCGTCTGCGCTCGGGCGAGCAGCTCCTCGATCCCCACGGGCTCGGCGCCGTCGATCGGGCCAAAGAACGCTTCGGCGAGCTGGCGCACCTCGGCGACCCGGGACTCCGCCAGTGCTCGCAGCGCCCGGTAGCCCGTCACCACGGTGGGGTCGGCGAGGCGGTACACGACGTAGAGTCCGTCCCGTCGTGACGCCACCAGTCCAGCCGTTCGCAGGATGCCGAGATGCCGCGAGGTGTTCGCGACCGTCATGCTCGTCACGCCGGCAATGGACTCCACCGAGCGCGGGCCCTGCGCGAGGAGGTCGATGATCTCGACCCGCTTGGGGCTGCTGAACGCCGCCCCCACCCGTGAGAGCTGCTCGAACATCCCATCTTTGAAATCGCGTGGCCTCACCGGACTCCTATTCAAGGCTTTGATTGAATACTATAGCCCTTGCGATAAACGCTCGCCCACGGGTTCTTAACGGTCAGCACCGAACGGGTAGGGAGCGAAACACGCCGTACCGATTCGGTGCCCCTCGCCCGCCAACATTCCTGATGAATGCCGACCAGCCGGAGCGAACCTCACGTGTGCCGACGGCGATGACTCGCCCTGTCGTCGACGCCGGTGACGCCACTTCGGCCGAGATCGTCACCGACGACGACCCGACGAGGTAGGAAGCTGCGAATCGCCCCACGCCCAACTCCGCGCCTTCGACGAGGGGCGATCCACCTGCGCCCGAAACCCTCGATGACGTCACGTCCCTTCGGGCCGCGGTCGGCTACGTGGCCGACGTGACCGACCGGTTCGCCCGCCGGCGCACGATGGAAGAGCCCGGCTGGGCCGAGGAGGGATTCCCGAGCGGACTCGACCGCTGAGCTGACGCCACCGGCGGGCTGGGGCCGTCGCGCAAACCATCGTCGGGCGATTCCGGCCGAAGGTCCCCGGCACTGCCCTATTCGGGCACTGCCCACTTGCCCATTTAGGGCAGTTGGGCAGTACACTGGGGTGATGACCTTTCACTACGTCACCGTCCAGGACCGCGGACGAGTCAACGTGAGCCGCCTCGCCACGCACGACCAGTATCGGGTCACGGTCGACGACGACGGGACCATGGTGTGGGAGCCGACCGAGACCTTCACCCTGGCCGAGCTGCGACTCCAGAAGAACCGCGAGATGATCGAGACCATCACGAAGGACCTGGCCGATCCCACGCGGCACGTCTCGCGCGAGGGGACGAGCGAGCGCCTTCCCCTCGACTAGGTCACGATGGAGATCCGGCTCGGCCGCGACGCCGCCGACTACCTGGCCACCCTGCGACGCTCCTCGCACATCTCCACCCAGCGCCTCTATAACGACCTGAACGACGCGCTCGACTATCTCGAGGTCCATCACGCCACCGACCCCACGTGTCGCCACCACCGCTATCAACTGCGCGAGCTCGGCTCCATGTTCGGGTTCGTGATCGACAGTTCCGGCGAGCGGCGGACGGTCCTCTGGCGCTACTTCGACGACTACATCCTCGTGCACGGCTTCGCCCCGGAGGACTGACGACTCCGCTCGGGCGCGACCGTCTCTCGCCTGTCGCCCCTAGGGTCTAGCCGCCGAGAGCAGGTCGAAGCCCGGCGGTGAACCGCCGCGCATCCACTCGAGTCGCGACTCGGTCGTGCGCAGCGCCAGGCGTTCGTGGGTGAGGATCCAGAAGCGCTCGTCCTCGATCGCGCGCGCGACGGCGTCGGCGACCTCGACGGGGTCGATGCCAGCCGCAACCGCCTCGTGGGCGAGCCTCTCCGCGCCCGTGGCGAAGGCGTCCTCGCTCGCCGTGCGAAGTTCGGCCGGCATGTTGCGGGCCGACTCGGCGATGCGGGTCCGCACGAAGCCCGGGCACAGCACCGAGACGTGGACCCCGGGGGCGCGCAGGGCCAGCTCGTGATAGAGCGACTCACTCAGCCCCACGACGGCGAACTTGGTGGCGCAGTAGGCGCCCATGCCGGGCACCCCGCCCAGGCCGGCGGCCGAGGCGGTGTTGACGACGTGACCCTCGCCCTGGGCGACGAAGTGGGGCACGAAGGCGTTCACCCCGTGGACGACCCCGCGCAGGTTGACGTCGATGACCCAGTCCCAGACCCCGGTCGGCGAGCCGATCGTCGGCCCGCCGCCGACCCCGGCGTTGTTGACGACCAGGTGCACGCCGCCGAACTCGGCGAGCGCCGCCTCGCGGAGCGCCACCACGTCGGCCTCGCGGCGCACGTCACCGACCCGCCCCGTGACCGTGGCGCCCTCGGCGCGCAGCTGGGCGACGGCCGCCTCGAGGGGGGCCGCCTCGACGTCGCCGAGCACGAGGCTCACCTTCGATCGCGCGAGGCGACGCGCGAGCGCGAGCCCGATGCCGCTCGCCCCCCCGGTGATGACGGCGGTGCGGCCCTCGAGCTCCACGGCTACCCCCTAGACGAGTCTCAGCTCCTGACGGTAGACGCGCGCCGGACCCTGGGCCGCGATGCGCGTGGCGAGCTCGACGAACGCGCGGGCCGCATCGGTCTCGGGGGCGGCGACGACGACGGGTGACCCGACGTCACCGCCCTCGCGCAGGCGGGGCTCGAGGGGAATCGCGCCGAGCAGGGGCACGCCGAGCGAGGCCGCGAGCGAGGCCCCGCCGCCCTCGCCGAAGATCGCGTAGCGCACGCCGTCGTCGCCGGCGAACCAGCTCATGTTCTCGATCACCCCGCGCACCGCGAGCTTGAGCTTGCGCGCCGCGAGCGCCGAGCGCTGGGCCACGCGCTGGGCCGCCGCCTGGGGGGTCGTCACGACGTACATCTCGACGCGCGGCACGACCTCTGAGAGCGTGAGGGCCACGTCACCGGTGCCGGGGGGCATGTCCACGACGAGGAAGTCGGGCTCGTCCCACCAGGCCTCGGTGACGAGCTGGCCGATCGCCTTGTGCAGCATCGGCCCGCGCCAGATCACCGGCTGGTCGTCGTCGACGAAGTAGCCCATCGAGAGGCAACGCACCCCGTGCACCAGGGTCGGGATCACGATGTCGCCGAGCACGATCGGGTCGCTCGCCGCGCCCAGCATCTTGGGCAGGGAGAAGCCGTAGACGTCGGCGTCGAGCAGTCCGACCCCGTAGCCCTGGGCCGCCAGGGCGATCGCCAGGTTCACCGAGACCGAGGACTTGCCGACCCCGCCTTTGCCCGAGGAGATCCCGAGCACCCGGGTCGTGGCGTCGCGCGCGAGGAACCGCGGGGCGGCGGGCGCCTCGGCCCCGTGGCCGTGGCCGTCCCCGTTGTCCCCGTCGGCCCCGGCCATCGAGCCGCGCAGGTAGTTTCGCAGCGCGAGGCGACCGGCGTCGTCCATGGTCCTAACGCGCACCTCGACGCCCTCGGCCAGGGCCTCGACGCGCGCGCGCAGGGTCTCGAGGTGGGGCCAGTTGGTCACCGGCAGGATGAGCTCGACGACCGGGTGGCCCGCGGCGTCCTCGACGGCGCCGACGAAGCCGAGCTCGCCCAGGGGCCGCACGAGCTGGGGCTCGACGAGCTCGGAGACGGCGCGGTGGAGGTCGACTGCGGTCACGGGGGTCCTTGGGCTGGCCCCGCAAGGTTAGTGTGCGCCCGGACCCGCCACCCGTAGACTCGCGGCGTGAGCGCTGACGAGCACGACGTCGACCCGGCGCTGTTCACCGCGACCGTCACGAGCCTGACCCACTCCTTCGGCGACCCGACCCGGCGCAAGATCTACCTCTACCTGCGCGCCCACCCCGGGGCCACGGCGGCCGACCTGGCCGCCCACTGCGAGGTCCACGCCAACGTCGTGCGCCACCACCTCGAGCGACTGACCGAGGGCGGCTACGTCACCTTCGACAACGTCCGGCGCACCACGGTCGGCCGGCCGGCCAAGGGCTACCGCGTGGTCGACGAGTCGACCGTGCTCGACGGGCCGATCCGGCGCGACGCGCTCTTGGTCGCCCTGTTGGAACGGGCCCTCGAGGCCCTCGGACCCGAGGAGGCCGAGGTGCTCGCGCGCGACGTCGGCCACGCCTACGGCCGCACCCTCGTCGAGACCTGCGGGACCCAGGACTCGGCCAAGACCGTCCGCGCGGCGATGGCCTCGATCGCCGGGCTGCTCACGGCCCACGGCTTCTCGGCCCACGTCGACCTCGACCCGACGACGCCCTCGGTCACCTCGGACAACTGCCCCTTCGGCGCGGCCGCGCGCGAGCACCCGGTGCTGTGCGCGATGGACCGCGGCCTCATCACCGGCATGCTCGACGCCCTGGGCGCCGGCCGTGTCGAGGTCACCCTCACCTCGCGGGCCCTGGGCGACGAGGCCTGCCGGGTGACCGCCTCGGTCTAGGGCCGCAGCCCGAGCGCCACGAGGAACGGCCGGGCCACCGCGAGCTCGCCGGCCGAGGGGTGCAGGGCGAGGAAGATCCGGAACTCGCGCCGGGCGAGCGCGCGCCCGTGGGGCGTCGAGTCGGCGACGATGGCGTAGTAGAGGCGCGGGGCGGGGTCCCGCGGGTGCTCCTCGAGCGCACGGGTGAGCTCGCGCACGCCGGTCGCCACGAGGGCGGCGTCGTGGCGGGCGCTGCCGGCCGAGAACTCGAGCCAGCCGGCCTGGGTCGCCGCGGTCGCGTCGTGGGGCGAGAGGGCGAGCACCTCGAGGTAGGCGGCGAGGGCCGCCGCGTCCTGGCCGTTTGCGACGTCGGCCTGGGCCTCGTCGAGCAGCTGGGTCACGCGCTCGCCTCTCGAGAGCGCGACCCCGCCGGTGATCGAGGTCCCGGGCTGGCGCGGGCCGAGCGCCGCCACGAGCACCGCCACGATCGCCACGACGAAGCAGCCGAGCGCGACGAGGAGCAGTCCGCGGCGGCGCCGGCGCGCCGGGCGGGCGACCTCGCTCGCGCCCGGGGCCGCCGCGAGCTCCGCGCGCAGGCGCGCGAGGACGGTCTCTTCTCGGGCGAGCAGGGCCGCGGCCTCGACCTCGCCGAGCTCGCCCGCGGCGAGCTCGCGGCGGGCGTCGTGAAGCGACGCCTCGCGCAGGGCGATCTCGTCGAGCAGGGCCTGGCGGGTCCTCATCGTCGCCTCGCCACGCGGATCGCCCCGGCGACGACGGCCAGCCCGACCAGGAGCGGCCCGATCCACAGCAGCGCCCCGAGGCCGCTGGTGGGCGGGCTGAGCAGAATCGAGGTGCCATAAGCCGCCTCGAGCGAGGTCAGGATCTCGGTGTCAGAGAGGCCGCGGGCGACGTCGGCGGCGATCTCGTGACGCACGGCGATCGCCGAGGTCGCGTCGCTCTGGGCCACCGAGAGGTCCGCACAGCTCGGACAGCGCACCAGGGACTCGAGGCGGGCCACCCGGGCGGCCGATCCGGCGGCGCGCGGGGCGAGGGTGACCGCGAGGGTCGCCACCGCCACCAGGGCCAGGGCGTAGAGGGTGAAGGAGCGCACGGCCCCCCCGAGGCGGGTCACGAGGCGACCTTGGCGACGACCGCCTCGAGCTGGGCCGTCGAGACGGGCCCGAGCAGGGTCGCCGCCACCCGCCCGCTCGGCGTGATCACGAAGGTCGTGGGCGGCGAGGTCACCCCGTAGCGGTTCGCGATCACCCCGCCCGGGTCGACGACCGAGGGGTAGAGAGAGCCGTAGTAGCGCGCGAAGGCCCGCGCGGCCGCGACGGTGTCGTTGAAGACGACCCCCACGACCACCACGCCGCGCCGGCGCATCTGCCAGGCCGCGCTCGACAGGTCGGGCGCCTCGACGCGACACGGCCCGCACCAGCTCGCCCAGAAGTTGACGACGACGACGTGGCCCCGCTCGGCCGCGAGGTCGAAGCGGCCCCCGGAGAGCTCGCGGCCCGCGAGCGCGGGGGCGAGCCGGCCGAGCAGCGGGCTCGGCGCCTCGGTGGCGCCGGTGACCGGGTGGCGCGTCGCGAGGAAGAGGGTGAGGGCCGCCACCACGACGAGCACGGCGATCGAGCTCAGGGCGACCGAGCGCCTCACGGCGCCTCCCCCACCCGACGGCGCGCGAGCGTGAGGGCGCTGCCCAGGGCGATCACGAGCCCCCCGACCCACAGCCAGGCGAGCAGGGGCTCGACCGTCACCCCGAGCACGACCGAGCCGGCCGGCAGGCCGCTCGACACCTGGGCCCCCGACGCCGAGCCCGTGCCCCCGACCGCGTCGAAGGTCACGTAGACGTCGCGCAGCAGGTTCGAGTCGATGGCCGGGGTGCCGACCGTCTGACCGTTGGTGCCGTGGAAGGTGGTCACGGCCGGGTACAGGGCGTGGCCGTCGACCGCGACGCGCAGGCTCGTGGCGCTCTCGAGGGCGCTGTTGACGTGGCGAAAGCCGCGAAAGGAGACGAGCTGGCCGTCGACGAGCGTCGACTGGCCCGTCGCCAGGGTCACCTCGTCGCGCTGGACGAAGGTGCTCGAGGTCACGATCCCGAGAGCGAGCACGACCACCCCGAGGTGCACGACCATCCCGGCCGTCGAGGGCGCGCGCCACCAGCCGCGCGCCTCGTGTCGGCGAAGCGCCGACACCAGCGAGCCGCGCAGGGTGCGCACCGCGGCGCCGGCCGCGTTCACCGCGAGGAAGACCGCCACCAGCTCGGTCGGGCGGCGCACGCGAAAGAGCACCAGGGCGAGCACGCTTCCGAGGGCCACCCAGGCCGAGACCCGGATCCGCGACCAGAGCACCCGGGCGTCGGCGTGGCGCCAGCCCACGAGGGGGGCGAGGGCCATGAGGGCGAGCAGCACCACCCCGAGGGGCGCGGCCACCGTGACGAAGTAGGGCGAGCCCACCGTCACGGCCGCCCCGTTGACCGCCTGGTAGAGGAGGGGAAAGACCGTGCCGAGCAGCACCACCAGGGCGAAGCCGACGAAGAGCACGTTGTTGGCGACGAAGAGACCCTCGCGGCTGAGGGGGTGGTCGACCCCCACCGGGGCGCGCAGGCGGTCCCCGCGCCAGGCGAGCAGGCCGCCCCCGAGGAGTACGACGGCGAAGAAGAAGGTGATGAGGATCGGCCCGAGGGTCGACGAGCTGAAGGCGTGCACGCTCACGAGCACCCCCGAGCGGGTGAAGAAGGTGCCGAGGATCGTGAGGGCGAAGGTCGCCACCGCGAGTGAGAGGTTCCAGACCCGGAAGAGCCCGCGCCGGTCCTGGACGATGACCGAGTGGATGTAGGCCGTCGCGGTGAGCCAGGGCAGCAGGGCGGCGTTCTCGACCGGGTCCCAGCCCCAGAAGCCGCCCCAGCCCAGCACCTGGTAGCTCCACCACGCCCCCAGCACGATCCCGAGCGACAGCGACCCCCAGGCGATCACCGTCCAGCGCCGCTGCTCGAGGGGCCAGCGCTCGTGGACCCGGCCGGTGGCGAGCATGGCGATGGCGAAGGCGAAGGGCACGCTGAAGCCGACGAAGCCGAGGTAGAGCAGCGGCGGGTGGACCGCGACGAGCGGGTTGTCCTGGAGCAGGGCGTTGGGTCCGGCCCCCTGGTGCACGACGGCCGGGTTGGGAAGGAAGGGGTCCGCCGGCCCGGCGAGCACCAGGGCGAAGAAGGCGCCCACCGAGAAGAGCACCAGCGTCGCCCAGCGCACCACGTCGTCGTCGCGCTGGCGCCGGTAGTAGTAGACGACGCCACCGAGCACGGCGAACTGGATGAGGACCCACAACAGCAGCGAGCCCTCCAGGGCCGACCACAGCCCGGTGATCGAGTAGAGCAGCGGGGTGAAGGTGGCGTTGTTCTCGGCCACGTAGGCGAGGGCGAAGTCGTGGGTGATGAGCGCGTACTCCATCACCGCGACGGCGCCCACCACGCCCACCAGGGCGGCCACGACGAACCAGCGCGCGTGGGCCGGGCGACGGGTCACGAGCGCGCGCGACAGGTCGACGACGCCGCCCAGCGCGCCGAGCGCGCCGAGGTAGACGAAGGCCCGGCCCAGCCAGGTCAGGGTCATCGAACCGTCCCGTTGGGGGCCCGCACCCGGCCGGGGTGCTCGGCGATGTAGGAGGCGGTGTGCTTCACCAGGATCTGGTCGGCGCTGAAGGTGTCCGAGGTCGCGCTCGTGAAGTGGCCCTGGACGACGACGGGGATGTTGGACTGGAAGAGCTGGGGTGGCGTGCCCACGCAGCGCACGAAGACCCGCTCGCCCCGTCCCCCCCGCACCCAGAAGTCGGCGCCGGTCGCGGTGCGCTCGATGGTGCCCGCGACGACCACGCCCTCGAGGCGAAAGACGCTCGTGCCGAGCCTCGCGCGCGAGGCCATGGCCTGATCCACGGTCTCGAAGTAGTTGAGCGAGTGCAAGAGGCCCTGGCTCAACAGGGCGAGGACGGCGAGGGCGAGCACCGCCAAGACAGCCCCCGTGCGCAGCCGACCCGAGCGGCGAAGCGGCGGCGCGGCGACGGGGGCGAGGTCGCGGGGGGCCTCAGCGTCGAGCACGACGAGCCCGCCACCAGATCGAGAGCGCGTAGAGCGCTAACCCCCCAAAGGCGAAGGCGTAGCCGGCGTCGACGTAGCCCATCAGGCAACCCCCTCGCGCCGACGCAGCTCGAGCGCTTCGGCGAAGGCGACGGCCTCGCGCTCGGCGCGCACGACCTCGAGCCGGTAGCGCGCCCGCAGCAGCCAGAAGAAGAGGGCGGTGAACCCGAGGAAGCTGATCAGCAGCGTCCAGGCCATGATCCCGTGGATCAACAGCGTGCGGTTCGCGGTGAAGACCGTCGCACCCTGGTGCAGGGTCTTCCACCACTGGACCGAGAAGTGGATGATCGGCACGTTCACCGCGGCCACGAGGGCGAAGACGGCCGCGCGCGTGGCGCGCGCCTCGGGGTCGTCGGTCGCCCGACGCAGCGCCAGGTACGCCAGGGCGAAGAGCCCGAGCACGGCGGTCGAGGTGAGCCGCGCGTCCCAGGCCCACCACACCCCCCAGGTCGGTCGTCCCCAGATCGAGCCGGTGATGAGCGTGAGGGCGATGAAGACGACCGACACCTCCATCGCGCAGTGGGCGATGCGGTCCATCGTGCCCGAGCGGGTCCGGCGCCACAGGTAGAGGGCCGAGGCGATGGTCGCCGTGCCGAACGAGACGTACAGGGCCACCCAGGCGATCGCCGGGTGCACGTAGACCAGGCGCGCGAGGTTGCCCTGGACCTTGGCCGGCGGGGTGACGAAGAGCCCCAGCCAGAAGGTCAGCGCCAGCAGCCCGAGCGTGAGGGGTCCGAGTAAGCGCGACGCGACCGTTTTCACCATGATTCCTCCAGGACACCGTAAAGGAGAACGCCGAGGGCCACGTAGGCGGCCAGGGCGACGAGGGAAATCACCCACCACTGCCACAGCGCCCCCCCGGCCAGGGCGCTGTGGTAGGCCCGCTCGCCCGCGATGAGCAGGGGCACGAAGCCCGGGAACGAGATCGCCGGCAGCAGGGTCGTCGCCCCCTCGCGGCCACAGAGGGCCCCGTAGAGCGACCCGGCCGCCGCGAGCGCAGCGAGGGTCACGGCGACGCTCGGGGCGGCCTCCAGCGTGCCGGCGAGGCCCGCGTGCAACAACAGGACCGACCCGGCGAGCAAGACGGCCCCGATCGCCCAGAGCTCGAGCGCGAGCGCGAGCGCCTTGCCGAGGAAGACCCCCGCCGGGTCGAGCCCGAGGGTCGCGACCGAGGACCGGGTGCCGCTCGCGCCCTCGATGCGAATCGAGCGGTTCACGGCGAGCAGGGTCACGAACAGCGCCACGAGGTAGAAGAGCCCGGGACCGGCGTCGGAGTGCCCGGCGCGCGTCGGCCCGAGGGCGATCCCCGCCAGCACCAGGGCCACCACTCCGAAGGGCAGCACCTGCCAGAGGAGCACCCGGCTGCGCGCCTCGATGCGCAGGTCCTTACCGGCGACGAGCAGCGCCGTCGCGATCACCGCGATCCCCCCGGTCGGTCCGCCACGACCCGCCCGCCGGCCATCGCGAGGGTGCGCGGGGCGAGCCGCGCGCTGCGCAGGGGGTCGTGGGCGCTCACGAGCACCGTCGCCCCGGCCGCCACGACGTCGGCGAGCAGCGCGTCGAGGAAGTCCCGGCCCTCGTCGTCGAGCGAGGCGTAGGGCTCGTCGAGCAGCCAGAGCTCGGCGCGGCGCACCAGCAGCCACGCGAGCCCCAGGCGACGGCGCTGGCCGGCCGAGAGGCGTCGCGCCGCGGTATCGCTACGGCTCGCGAGTCCGACGCGCTCGAGCGCGGCGTCGATCGACGAGGTCGGGCGCCCGAGGGCCCGGGCGGCGAAGACGAGGTTCTCGCGCACGCTGAGCTCGTCGTAGAAGGAGCCCTCGTGGCCCAGCCAGCCGACCCGCCGGCGCAGCGCCCGTCGGTCGCCCCCCGCGAGGTCGACCCCGCAGACGCTCGCGCGGCCCGCGCTGAGCCCCACCAGCCCGCCGAGCAGGCGCAAGAGGCTCGTCTTGCCCGCGCCGTTGGGACCGGTCGCCACGGTGAGGGTCTCGGCCTCGACGACGAGGTCGACCCCGGCGAGCAGGGGGTAGCCCCCCGAGGTCACCACGGCCCCCTCGAGGCTCACCACGGCCACGGCGGGCGACCCTCAGCGCTGGAGGGCCTTGGCGTCGGCGTCGACCATCAGCTCGATGAGCTCGGTGAAGCCGACCCGGTGGCGCCAGCCCAGTTCGCGGTTGGCCTTGGTCGAGTCGCCCACGAGCAGGTCGACCTCGGCCGGGCGCAAGTAGCGGTCGTCGACCACGACGTGGTCCTCCCAGTTGAGCCCCACGTGGGCGAAGGCCACCTCGCACAGCTCGCGCACCGAGTGGGTCTCGCCGGTGGCGATGACGAAGTCGTCGGGCGTGTCGCGCTGGAGCATCAGCCACATCGCCCGCACGTAGTC
>DASSZS010000040.1:0-22921 GCA_035702745.1 Acidimicrobiales bacterium
TCTCGTTCGCTCCACGCGCCCCCCTCGACGAGGACGGCACCGCCGGACCGGTCGCAGGGGCCGAGACGACGGTCGTCGTCCGACCCGGTCCGGCGGCGCCGTCCCGTCACAGTGTGGGCGACGGGACCCCGACCCGAACGGTGACCAAGGTCCCGACGTGGACGGACGTTCGTCCCTGTCGGCGGCCCCTCCCGGGGGGCGAGACTGGCGACGCCTCGAGAAAGAGCGTCGAGAGGCGAAGGAGGAAGTCCATGCAGAGGAAGTTCTTCGACATGCTGCTGAGCGTCACGGGTCTCGTCCTGGTCGTGGCTCTTCTCGTCGGCGGTGGCCTGCTGCTATGGGGGGCCAACTTCGCGAACTCGAGCGTCCACAATCAGCTGGCCCAACAGGAAATCTTCTTCCCGCCCAAGGCGGCCTTCGCCGCGGCCCAGCCCGGCACTGGAATCACCCCGGAGATGAAGCCGTACCTGTTGCAGTACGCCGGACAGCAGGTCCTCACGGGGGCCCAGGCCGAGGCCTACGCCAACCACTTCATCGCCGTCCACCTCTCCGAGATGCCCTACGGCGGTGTCTACGCGAAGGTCTCGGCCGCCTCGCGCGCCAACCCCACGAACACCGCCCTCGCGTCCGAGGTGCAGACCGTCTTCCAAGGGACGACGCTGCGCGGCCTCCTGCTTGAGGCCTACGGCTTCAGCCAGTTCGCGGTTATCGCCGAGTGGGGCGCGCTGTCCTGCTTCGTCGGAGCGGCCGTAATGCTGATCCTCGTGCTCATCGGCTTCGCCCACGCGCGGCGCACCCCGGTGACCGAGCAGCTGGTCGTGGCGACCCCCGAGGAGGACAAGGTGTTGATTGGCGTGTGACGATCCCCACCGTCCGATCAGGCGGCCCGGCTCGGTGAGCCGGGCCGCAATCTATTCGGGGGCGGTCGCGGCCCGAGCCGGTCGCCGGGGCCACGGCACGATCGCCGAGACCCGGGCCTGGTAGTCAGCGTACGTCGGGTACTTCGCGGCCGAGATCTCCTCGGTGAAGCGCGTCGAGCCGACGAAGAGGCCCGTGAGCACGATCGGGCCCAGGAGGGTCCAGTCGAGGGGATGGCCTAGCGCCAGGGCACCCAGCGCGTAGACGAGCCACCACTGGGCGAGCTCGAAGAAGTAGTTGGGGTGGCGCGAGTAGGCGAAGAGTCCGGTCGTGAGGAAGTGGGCCTCGAGTGGGCGCCCGGCCGCGCGAGCGAAGCGCTTGGTCTCCTGGAAGCGCCACTGCTGCTCGTCGGCCAGCGTCTCGAGGGCCAGGGCGATGAGGAACAAGGCGGCGACGAGCGCGTCGGCGAGCCCGAGGTGGGCGTCGCGGCGATGCTGGTACGCCCGCCAGGCGGGCGTCGTGATCAGCACCAACAGCGCGTTCTGGGCGAGGACGATGAAGCCGAGGTTGAACAGCTGGAACTGCCAGCGGGACATACGCGCGCGCAGCACCGCCCACCGGTAGTCCTCGACCCCTCGGTAGCCACCCTTGCGGGCGAAGTTGAAGGTCAGGCGAGCCCCCCACAACGTGACGAGGGCGGCGAGCACGTCGAGGGGGGCGTCGCGGCCGTGGTCGGCCCAGGCGAAGACCCAGGTGTAGAGCACGGGCAGGATCGACCAGAGTCGGTCGACCCAGGAGGTGTCGCCCGAGACGAGCGAGGCGACCCAGCAGAATATCGACGCGGCGCCGGCGAGCGCCAGGACGAGGACGAGCGGGGCCACGGCCGACGACCCTACCGGGCCGACTGGTCTCGTGGGCCCCGCGCCCGCCACGGCGGTCCCGGCGCACGAGAGACGCGAGTCGGGCTCCCTAGACTCGCGCCGTGCGCACCGCGGTGGACGCGACGACCATCGGCGAGGCCTGGCTCGCGGTCGCCGAGCGGATCCTCATCGACGGGGTGGCGTCGAGCTACGACGGCCTGGACATGCGCGAGCTCCTGCTCGTGGCGGTGCGGGTCGCCAGGCCCGACCCGTCCGACGAGCTGATCGAACGTTGGGCGCCGCGAGAGCGACGAGACTGGATGCGGGCGAACTTCGCGTCGTTCGAGCGCGTCGCCGAGCTCGGCGACGCCGACAGCTACGCCACGCGGCTCTTCGACTACGCCGGGAGCGGGCTCGACCAGGTCCGCGGGGTGGTCGAGCGCCTGGTGATCGACCCCACGTGCCGGCGGGCGTCGATCACGACCTTCCAGCCCCTGTCCGACACGGCCTACGTGCCCTGTGTGAGCCTGCTCGACTTCTTCATCGAGCGCGATGCGCTGCACCTGGTCGCCTACTGCCACTCCATCGACTTTGGGACCAAGGGCTTCGCCAACCTGGAAGAGCTGGCCGATCTCCAGCGCCGCGTGGCCGAGGGTGTGGGTTCACCGGTCGGGGAGCTGACCATGCTCGTTAAGTCGGCGCACCTCTACGACGTCGACCTCGAGGCGATGCGCGTGGTTCTCGACGGCCGGGCCTAGCCGGCGATCGCGGCGAGCTGGCTCAGCATCGAGGGGGTCACGACGATCGCGTTGGCGGGCGCGACGACGGGCAGAGAGTCGTGGCCCGCGGTCGCGTCCAATGAGACCGTCACCGGCGAGGACGGCCCGAGGGCGCTCGGGCTCGGCGAGGTGATCGTGATCGACCCGCCCGTCGCGGTGGTGCCCGAGGTCGTCAGGCTGATCGAGTAGGTCCCCGCGACCGTGGGGGTGGCGCCGGTGGCCGCCCCGAGGACCGGGGCGAGGGCGTCGGCGATCGACTGGAGGGTCCCGGTCTCGGTGAAGGTCCCGTTGGAGGAGGTGGAGGGCGCGGTCTCGACGAGCGTGGCGAGGGCCGCGATCGCCGCGCGGGCGAGCGCCTGGGCCCGGGCCAGCTGGGCGGCCGAGGGCTGGTGCGCGGCCGTGAACCGGGCGATCAGGCTCTGGGGGATCTCGAACCACCGCCCCCCGAGCATCTGGGAGGCGCCCGCGAGCACGCCCACCGGCACGTTCGCCCCGGGCAGTGCGTCGAGGCGGGTCGGGTCGAGCTTGACGTACAGGTTGGTCCCGATCGCGCGTACGTCGGCCACGGTGGTGCCCGAGACCGCGAGGCGGGCCTCACCGTTGACCGACGAGCCGGCGCTCGAGAGGCTGGCGCCGTTGGTGCTCGCGAAGTCGAGGGTGAGCGAGAGGTTCTTCACCTGGTAGGCGGCCTTGGTGAGGTCGGGATTGGCGCTCGAGAGGGAGCCGGTCACGTGGAGCTGGAGGTACGGCGACGCCCCAAGCGAGGTCACCGCCTGATCGACGGTCGCCGGGGCGCCGCAGGCCGACAGCCCGAGGGCTCCGGCCGTGAGCAGACCCACCAGAGTGAGGGCCTTCATGGGACTCCCTTCGCGGTCTCCCCACGGGCGAACCTACCAGCGCCCTCGAGGGTCTCGACCATCACCGTAGAGTTCGACCATGACCGATCCCCATCCCCCGAGCGTCGACCTCGCCTTCGCGAGCGCCCACGAGGTCTCGACTCGCCTCGAGGCCGGCGAACTGACCTCGTCGGAGCTCGTCGAGGCGCTCAGGGCGCGCATCGCGGCCCTCGATCCGGCGGGCACCCCCACCGAGCTGCGCGCGATCGCGGCTCTGGCCCCGGACGCGGAGGCTCTCGCGGCGGCCCGCGACGCGCAGCGCCTCCGCGGCGAGCGTCGCGGGCCCCTCCACGGACTGCCCGTAGTGATCAAGGACAACGTCGAGGCGGAGGGTCTACCCGGGGCGGCCGGCTCGACGGCCCTCGTCGGTCGGCCCGCGCGCGAGTCGCCGATCGTCGCGCGGATGCGTGCGGCCGGCGCCGTGGTGCTCGGCTCGACGAACCTTTCGGAGTGGGCGAACATCCGCTCCAACCACTCCTCGAGCGGCTGGAGCGCCACCGGCGGGCTCGTCGTCAACCCCTGGTCGCTCGATCGCACGGCCGGCGGCTCGTCCTCAGGTTCGGGGGCGGCCGTGGCGGCCGGTCTCGCGCCCTTAGCCGTCGGTACCGAGACCGACGGGTCGATCGTCTGCCCGTCGTCGGTGAACGGCGTGGTCGGGCTGAAGCCGACCGTCGGGGCGGTCCCGACCCACCGGGTGGTGCCCATCTCGGCCAGCCAGGACAGCCCCGGGCCGATGGCCCGGCGCGTCGACGACGCGGCGCTCCTCTTCGGGGTCCTGTCGGGCCAGAGCGCGCCGGCGACGGCCGAGTCCCCCCTGCGCGTCGCCTACGCCACCTCGTGGCGCACGGGTCACCCGGCCACCGACGCCCACTGCGACGCGGTCGTGGCCGGTCTGGCCGGCGCCTTCGACGCGGTCGTGTCGCGGGACGTGGCGATCCCGGGCGAGGCCGAGGGCCAGGACGAGCTCACGGTGCTGCTCTGTGAGCTCCTCGACGACCTCTCGGCGTACCTGGCCGAGCGCCCGGGCGAGGGAGTGCGCTCTTTGGCCGACGTCGTCGACTACGAGGAGCTCAACGCGTCGCGCGAGATGCCCTTCTTCGGCCACGAGAACTTCACGGCCGCCCTGGCCTCGGGGGGGCGCGCGGGCGAGCGCTACGCGCCGGCGCGTGAACGCAACCTCGCCTGGGCGCTCGGCACGTGCCTCGAGCCGGCGCTCGAGGGTGTCGACGTTCTCCTCGCGCCGAGCTACGCCCCGGGGTGGAAGATCGACCTCACGCTCGGCGATCACGCCGGGCTGGCCAGTCCCGCCACGATGGCCCCGGCGATCGCCGGCTGGCCGATCGCCTCGGTCCCGGTGGGCCTGGTGGACGGGCTGCCGGTCGGCCTCGCGGTCATCGGCCGGGCGCAGAGCGACTGGGTCGTCCTCGAGGCGGCCCGGCGTATCGAGCGGGTCGTCGCCATCCCCGCGAGCCGGCCCGCCTGGCGCACCCCGCGGCGGGGCTAGCCGACCGGGACGAGGGGGTGGTGGCGCGCGAGTCGACGACGCGCGACCAGTCCGATGAGGGCCGCCACCACGCACGCCGCGGCCCCCGTCGCCAGCCCGACGCGACCACCGACGGTGTTGGTGATCCACCCCACCAACGGCCCGCCGACGGGCGTGGAGCCCATGAAGGCCACGGCCCACAGGGCCATCACCCGGCCGCGCATCTGGGGGTCGGTGCCCAGCTGGAGGGTGGAGTTGGCGATCGAGAGGAACGACACCGAGGTGAAGCCCACGAACACGAGGGCGACGAGCTCGAGCCCGAGGCTCGGGGCGAGGGTCGCGAGCACCATCGCCGCACCGAAGAGGGCCGCGGTGCGCACGAGTGCCGTGAGGCCGGTCCGGCCGCGGGCCGCCGTGAAGAGTCCCCCGACGACCGCGCCGAGGCCCATCACCGCCATCAGCGTGCCGTAGACGGCGGAGTGGCCGTGGAAGACCCTCTCGGCGACGACCGGCAGGGTCACCTGGAACTCGTAGGTGAGCATCCCCACGAGCCCCATCATCACGAGGGGGACGGCGAGGGTCGGCGTGTGGCGCACGTAGCGCAGCCCCTCGCGCAGTTGGCCTCGGGCCCGGTCGTTGCGCGGGGCCGGGGTGAGTGTCGCGAGGTCCATCGCCATCAACGAGGCCACTACCGCGACGAAGCTGAGTGCGTTGAGCGCGAAGCACCATCCCTCGCCGACCGCGGCGATGAGCACTCCGGCGGTGGCCGGTCCGACGACCCGAGCGACGTTGTTCATCGTCGAGTTCAGGCTCACGGCGTTGCGCAGGTCTGCGGGCCCCACCATCTCGAGGATGAACGACTGGCGTGAGGGGTTCTCGAAGGCGTTGTTGAGGCCGAGGACGACCGCCAGCACGCACACGTCGACGAAGGTGACCCGGTGCGTCAGGGCCAGGACCGCGAGGGTGGCGGCCTGCAGGCCCATCACGGACTGCAGGATCACCATCAGCCGGCGCTTGTCGACGCGGTCGGCGACCACGCCGCCGTAGGGGCCGAGCAGTAGCACGGGCAGCGTCTGGAGCGCCACGACCCACCCGATGGCCGTCGCCGAGTGGGTCAGGGTGAAGACCAGCCACGACTGGGCCGTCGTCTGCATCCACGTGCCCACCAGGCTCGTGGTCTGGCCGAGGAAGTACTTGCGGTAGTTGGGATTCGAGAGCGACGAGAAGGTCCGCCGCGCGGAGGCCCGCACGTTCATCGTCCCTCGCGGAGGGTCTCGACGATCACCTCGAGGGCCGGGAGGGCCTCGACCAAGTGGCGTCGTTGGGCCGGGGTGAGGGCCTCCAGGGCCCGGGCGAGGGCGTCAGTGCGCTCGTCGCGCATGGTCTGGACCAGCCGGCGGCCACGCGCCGTGGGCGATATCCGCACCACGCGGGCGTCGGCCTCGCTCGAGGTGCGCGCGACCAGGCCCGCGGCTTCGAGCTGGGCGACGATACGCGAGACCATCGTGGGGTTGAGCCCCTCGTTCGCCGCGAGGTCGCCCGAGCCGATCTCGCCGGCGCGGGCCACGGCGGTGAGGACCTCGCGCTGACTAGGGGAGAGGTCGGTGTCGGGGTGGGCCAGGCGCAGGTACCGGTTGAGCCGGCCCAGCAGGGTGCGCAGACGTTCGGCGGTCTGGGTGCGGGTGGAGGTCTCGGCCACGCCCCCACCTTAGGGGTAATTGCCTGCTAGCAAGCATCTGAGTCCACGGTCCGCCGACCCCGGCGGCTAGGGTACCGGCGTGGACGGACCGGTGCGGTGGGGGGCGGTGGCGGTCGACTGCGCCGACCCGGCCCGCCTGGGGGAGTTCTGGGCGGCGATCCTCGGGGGTGAGGTGACCTTCGCCCGCGACGAGTTCGTCGCGGTTCTCGCCGGCGGCGCCTGGCTGACCGCCCAGCGCGTCGAGAGGTATCGACCCCCCGCGTGGCCCGAGGGCGACCCGCCCACGCAGATCCACCTCGACCTCGCCGTCGACGACCTCGAGGCCGGCGAGGCTCACGTGCTGGCCCACGGGGCGACCCGTGCGGCCCACCAGCCCGCACCCGAGCGATTCCGGGTCTACCTCGATCCGGCGGGCCACCCCTTCTGCCTCACGACGCTCATCCCCTAGCGCGTCGACCGGTGAGGCGAGGGTCGGGCACGATCCACATCGCCGAGACCGCCGCGGCGCAGGCGTACATGAGGTACGGCGTCACGAAGGCGAGCGCGATTCCCGCGAGGTAGATCACGACCGACAGGGCCCCCTTGACGTCGACCGCCAGCGCGCGCGACAGGATCCGGTCGTGGTGATTGGCGCGAAGGACGGTGCGCCCGAGGACGAAGTAGGTGACCGCCGACCCCACCGCGACCAGCCCGTAGGCGACGGCCGGGGCGGTCGCGCGGTAGGCGTCGGCGACCCACTGGGTGGCGAAGGGGACGAGCGAGAGCCAAAAGAGCAGGACGAGGTTGGCCCACATCACCGCTCCCGAGATGGAGGTGGTGGCGCGCAGGAGGTGGTGGTGGTTCACCCAGTAGATCGCGATCACGGTGAAGCTGAGGACGTAGACGAGCACGTTGGGCAGGCGGTGCTCGATCTCGGTCCACGCCACGCCCGCGGGGGGCCGCAGATCGAAGGCCATGAGCGTGATGATGACGGCCATGACGCCGTCGCTGAACGACTCGAGCCGTCGGGCCGAGATGACCTGGTGGTCGCCCTCCATTCGCTGAAGTGTACGGACCGGGGCGAGACGGCGCCTAGGCCATCGTGCGGGCCAGGTCATCGCGGACGTCGCCGAGGTGGTGCTCGCACTCGTGGACGGCCTGGGCGGCCAGCCAGGCCACGCTCACCGGCTCGGCGCGCCCGGGGAAGAGGACGGTGCGCTCGAGCAGAGTCGCCGGGACGCACGCGACGGTGCGCCCGAAGAGCGCCGCCAGCGCGCGCAGCTCGCCCGTCACGCTCTCGAGGGTGTCACGGGCGTAGAAGCCGAGGTCGACCCGCTCGTCGCGGAACATGCTGGGTGCGACCGCGATCTCGGGCGAGGCGCAGGCGAGGAGGACCCGCTCGCGCAACGAGACCAGGACGTCGCGCACGTGGCCGCCGTACTCGAGCGCCGACCACCGTCCCGGTGCCATCCGCTCGCCCACCCGTAAGCCCATCGCCGAGAGCGTCGCGATGATCTCCTCGGTCGCGCCCCGCACCCGGTCGGGGACGTCGGCGACGTCCACCGCGCTCCAGCGGAACCCGCAGTCCGGGCAGCGCTCGTCGTAGGGCGACACGGCTACTTGCCGAATCGCCGCTCGCGCCGGGTGAAGTCGCGCAGGGCGCGCAGCAGGTCGACCTTGCGGAAGGCCGGCCAGTAGGGGTCGACGAAGGCGAATTCGGCGAAGGCCGACTGCCAGAGCAAGAAGCCCGAGAGCCGCGACTCCCCGCTCGTGCGAATCACGAGGTCGATGTCGGGCAGGTCGGCCGCGTAGAGGTTGCGCGCGAGGCCCTCGGCGTCGATGCGCTCGGGCAGATCCTCCGGGGCGACACCCTCGGCGAGCAGGTCGACCACGAGCGACCGCGCCGCGTCGACGACCTCCTGGCGGCCCCCGTAGCAGAGCGCGATGTTGACGTTCATGGCCGGCGCGACGACACGGGCGGTCTGGTCGGCCGCCGTCTTGGCGGCGAGCGCGAGCTCGGGGGGCAAGAGGTCGAGGCTCCCGCTCACCGAGAGGGTGAAGTGCAGGCGCTGGGCGACCCGCGGCAGTCGGCGGAAGAGGTCGGTGAGGACCTCGAAGTACGGGTCGAGTTCGGCCGCCGGTCGCGCGAGGTTCTCGGTGGAGAGGACCCAGGCGGTGACGGCCCCGATACCGAGCTCGGCGCACCATTCGATGAGTTCCTCGAGCTTGCGCATGCCGGCCTCGTAGCTCGCCCGGTACTCCCCATCGGTCACCTCGCGCGCGAAGCGCCGGTGGCCGTCGGCGATCACGCCCACGTGGCGGGGCAGCCGGTCGGCGGGCAGCGCGGCGGCGAGGCGGCGCTCGTAGTAGCGGTAGGCGGTCCGCTGTAGGGCCATGCGCACTCCGAGGTCTGTGGCTTCAAGCCAATGTACTCCCCACCCTCTCGCGCGAGTCGTAGCCGTGACCGGGCCGCGCTAGGGTCCCCGAGAGAGTCTGGGAGGTCCCATGGCCGAGGTCGTCCTCTTCCACCACGCGCTGGGCCTCACACCGGGCGTCGCGGCGTTCGCTCAGGGGTGGCGCGACGAGGGCCACGTCGTCCACGTCCCCGACCTCTACGAGGGGCGCACGTTCAGCGACCTCGATGAGGCGGTTGAGTTCGTGGACGCCCGGGGCATCGCGCACTGGATCACGACCGCGACGGCCGCCGCCGCCGAGCACCCCGCGGCCACGGCCTTCGCGGGCTTCTCGCTCGGCTCGGCGTGCGCCCAGTACGTCGCCCAGACGACCCCGAAAGCTCGCGCGGCCCTGCTCTTTCACGGGGCGCTCTCGCTCGCGACGATCGAGTTGACCTGGCCCGACGGCCTGCGGCTCCAGGTGCACGCCGCCGAGGCCGACCCCTGGGTCGAGATCGACGAGGTCCAAAGCCTGATCGAGTCGGTCGACGGCGCCGAGCTCTACCTGTACCCCGGGAGCGGCCACCTCTTCGCCGACCCGTCCAGCGGCGACTACGACGAGTCGAGCGCCCGGCTGCTCAGCCAGCGGGCCCTCACCCTGCTCGGCTCGATCTAGCGCGCGGCGCGCCCCGATTCGCTAGAGTCGCCTCGTCACGGGAAGGGGGCGAAGTGGCGACGGTCGAGTCGGTTCACGCGTCGAGCGACCTCGGCTTACGCCCCCCGATCCAGATCGTGCCGTTGCGGGCTCTGCCGGTGAGCGCCCTCGTCGTGGCCTTCGTCGCGCTGTCGATCGGCGAGAACTGGAGGTGGGGGCTGATCTTCTGCCACGTCGCCGGCGGGGGGATGTGGACGGCCGTCGACCTCTTCGTTGGCCTTATCGTGGGCCCCATCCTCGGGCGACTCTCGGTCCCGGCCCGGGCCGAGTTCGCGTCGCGCTTCATGCCCAAGATGGTCGTCTTGATGCCGACGATCGTACTGATGACCCTGGCCACGGGCTTCCAGATCGCCGGTGCCCTGGGCAACCTCACGGTGGGGAGCCCCAACCACGCGTGGCTCATCGCGTCCTTCATCGTCGTGGGCGTCATGGCCGTCATAGCCCTGGGGATCCTCGAGCCGGCGAACATCGCGGTCTTGATGGAGATGAACAAGCCGCGGCCCAACGGCGAGCGCATCGGCCGACTGATGCGACGCTTCGTCTACACGGCCGGCGTCACCGGTCTGATGCAGGTCGCGACCCTCGTGATCATGACCCGCGTGGCGTCGCGATGACGGGTCCCGTGGAGTCGGAGCGCCCGATGCCGCCGGTGGGTTGGCTGGCGACGGCCGCCCTGGGCTGTGTCATCGTGGGCGGGATCCTCATCGCGTCCTACGCCCCGCGCCCGGCCCCGCTCGCCGTCCCGACCACGCTCACCGTCGTGGCGTACGCGCTGATGGTGACGTCCCTCGTCCTCTTGAGCCGAATCGCCGACTTCGCCTGGTCGACCTTCGTGCGCCTCTTTCGCTGGGCCCTGCTCGCCTACGCCGTCATGTCGGGGATGATCGAGTTCGCCTTCATCCACGACCACACGCGGGGGACGACCCTCACCGAAGTGACCTTGATGCTCGTCATCTTCGCGCTGAGCGTGCCCACGACGATCGCCTTCACGTCCGCGCGCTACGCCGACGCCTAGGCCCTCGCGTGGACGCGGACGGTGGACCGGGGGACTCGGGACGTCTTTCCTCCTCCGAGGCGATCCGTCCGGTCGAGGACGACCAGTGGCCGATGGTGGGGTGGCTCTACCAGCTCTTCCGCCACGATCTCGCCCTCGTGGTGCACGGACTGCCCTACGAGGACGGCCGCTACGCACACCGGTCGCTTGACGCCTACCCGTCGCCCAGCCACCTCGGCTACGTCGCCTGGCGGAACCACCCTCGCACCGGTCGTGCGGCGCCCGTCGGCTTCGCGCTCTGTGAGCGCCGGGACCCCGCGACCTGGACGGTGGGCGCGTTCTGGGTCTCGCCGCTCATCCGTCGCGAGGGGGTGGGCCACCGTCTCGCCCTCTACGCCCTGTCGCGCCACGCCGAGAGCTGGGTGATCACCTTCCAGCACGAGAACGCGCCGGCCGGGGCGTTCTGGCGGCGTGTGGCCGACGACGCCTTCGGCGTGCGGCGCTGGAGCGAGCGGCGCCGGCCGGTCCCGCACCGTCCCGACGTGCCGGCCGACCACGAGATCGTGGCCCTTCGCTGAGTCCCCCCGCACCGGGCCCCGACTCGCCGCTCGCGCCCGTGACGAGGACCCCGCGTGAGTGGGTCGGTTCGAGGCGATGGGCCGCGGCTCCATCCCGCGCCAGGGGAGCCCCCGACGGGACCTCGGTCCACCCAGGACCAAAGTCGCTAGTGGCGGGGGGGTAGGGGACCGTAGGGTCAACGCGTGAGCGACGATACGCGAGAGGCCGAGCGCGCGCCGGGCCTCGCGCCCCGGGCGATCTCCTTCGACCGGCGCCCCCTCCTCGTCTTTTGGGAGACGACCAAGGCCTGTCCATTGGCGTGCCGACACTGCCGCGCCGACGCCCAATTCGTCGGGGGACCCGACGAGCTCACGACCGCCGAGGGGCGCGCCCTCATCGACGACCTGGCGACTCTCGGCAGCCCCCGGCCGATCCTGGTGCTCACGGGCGGGGACTGCCTGATGCGCGACGACCTCGTGGAGCTCGCCCGCTACGCCCACGAGGCCCACCTCCCGGTCGCGGTCGCCCCCTCGGTCTCTCCACGACTCACCGCGCCCACCCTCGACGCGCTGCGCGAGGTGGGGGTTAAGAGCGCCTCGCTCAGCCTCGACGGCGCCGGACCGGCCTCCCACGACACGCTGCGGGGCATCGAGGGCCACTTCGAGGCGACCCTCGAGGCGATCGATCGTCTCGTCGCGCACGGCTTCTCCACGCAAGTCAACACGACGGTGATGCCCTCGAACCTCGAGGAGCTCGCCGACGTGGCGGGGATCGTCATCGAGCGCGGCGCCGACGTCTGGGAGGTCTTCTTCCTCATCACGACGGGTCGCGGGTCGGCCATCGCCTCCACGACGCCGCGCGAGAACGAGGACGTCTGCCGATTCTTGGTGGACGCGTCGCGCTACGGGGTCACGGTGCGCACCGTCGAGGCGCCCTTCTTCCGCCGGGTCGCCCTCGAGGGGGCGGGTGAGGGCGGCCCCCTCTACCGCCGGCTGTCGGCGCGTCTCGCCGAGCGTCTGGGGCCGGCGCGCGCCGCCGCGCGCGCGCCGAGCGCGGCGACGCGCGACGGCAAGGGGATCGTCTTTGTCGGCGCGAACGGCGACGTCTATCCCTCCGGCTTCTTGCCCCTCGCGCTCGGCAACGTGCGCGAGTCGCGCCTCAGCGAGATCTACCAGCGCCACCCGCTCCTGCGCTCGATCCGCGCGGCGCAGTTCTCGGGCCCGTGCGGGCGCTGCGTCCACGCCAACCTCTGTGGGGGCTCGCGCTCGCGGGCCTTCGCCGCCTTCGGCGACCCCTTGGCCTCGGACCCGGGATGTGTGCTCGTCGCCGAGCCGCTGGCTTCCCCGGGGGCGCGGGTCAGTCTCGCTCGACGCGTCGTCCGCTGAGCGTCTCGGCCCGGACCCGGAAGGCCACCGGAGCCCGGCCCGGGGCCGCGCCGCCCTCGCGCGAGGGGCCGCGCCCCGCGGCGCCCGTCGTGGCCATGCGCGCACGCAGGAGATCGAGCGTGAGCCTGGCCCCCTCGCCGTCGAGCTCCTCGTAGACGCCCTGGACGATGACCGAGCGCCAGCCCCCGTCGGGGCGGTACTCGTCGACCTCGAAGCAGACCCGAGGGTGGCGGCGCATGAGGTCCACCTTCTTGCCCTCGGTGGTGTAGGCGTAGGCGCACCCCTCGTGCCAGGCGTAGATCACCGGCACGACGTAGGTGTCCTCCCCGTCGCGACAGCCGACCCGGCCGACCCGGGTGGCGAGCAGGAACTCCTCGACCTCGGCGCCGGTCATCTCGTCGATCACGAGCCGAGGGTAGTCCGGCGCGCTCGGTGCGCTCCGCTCTCGCGGGGGGCGCCGGGCCTAGTGTGGGGAGGGGCCGGCGCAGGTCGGTCCCCGGCGGGGTGAGAGGCGCTGGAGGAGTGATGCTCATTAACCAGATCGGCGTCGAGGGTGAGCCGACGGTCGTGGAGCTGCGTCCGGGGCGGCGGAGTCGACCCGAACCGGCGAGCCGGGTCAGCCTGACCGACTTGCTCAGCGCGGTGTGGTCGGTGGGGCCCGCCGGCGACGCCGACGAGGGCGGGTCGGAGGTGACCACGCTCGTGCCCCCCGACGAGGGTGACGGGACGACCAGCGAGCCGCGTCGCGCCGACGTCGCCTGAGCCCGCCGGGCGCGGGGCTTGGTAGCCTCGGCGCGCGACGGAGGTCGAGCGTGGCCCGCCACCTGTTGATCCAGCTCTCCGACCTCCACCTGACTCGCGCTGGGGCGCTCGCCGGGGGAATCGACCCCGGGGCGAACCTCGCGAGCGCCCTTTCGCGGATGGAGGCCGAGGGACTCTTCCCCGACGTGGTGGTACTCACCGGGGACCTCGCCAACGAGGGCGACGAAGCCTCCTATCGTGACCTCGCGGCGGCGCTGGCGGCCAGTCGCGCCACGGCGTCGGCCCGCATCGTCTACGTGCCCGGCAACCACGACCGGCGCGGGCCGTTCCGCTCGGTGCTGCTGGGCGAGGCGCCCGAGGAGGGGCCGATCAACCAGGTGGCCTGGCACGGGGGGCTGCGCCTCGTGGCCCTCGACTCGACGGTGCCGGGCGAGGACTACGGCCGCCTCGACGACGAGACGCTGGGCTTCCTTCGCGACGCGCTCGGCGAGCCGGCGCCCGAGGGGTCGATCGTGATGCTCCACCACCCGCCCCAGCCCTCGCCCGTCGCGGCGATGGCCGCGCTGCGCCTCGCGAACGGCGACGACCTCGTCCGGGTTATCGAGGGGACCGACGTGCGCGCCGTCATCTGTGGCCACTACCACTACGCCGGAATGGGAGGGCTCGGTTCGGTGCCGGTGTGGGCGGGGCCGGCCACGTCGTTCGCCATCGACGCCGCGTACGCCGGGGCGATCCGAACGCTGCGCGGAGGCGCGATGACCCGGATCGACGTCGACGACGAGGGCGTCGTCGCCTCGGTCATCGCGATCGGGCCCGGGCGAACCGTGGTGGAAGAGACGGCACCGGAGGGGTGAGGCTCCGGGCGGTCGGCCCCGAGAGGGAGCCGCCCGCGGGGTTAAGGTGGCTCGTGGAGCACGGGTACCACACGATCATCGAGCCGTTCCGGATCCACTCGGTGGAGCCACTGCGCATGACCACGGCCGGCGAGCGGCGCGCGGCGATCGAGGCGGCCGGCTACAACGTCTTCAGTCTGCACTCGAGTGACGTCCTCATCGACCTGCTCACCGACTCGGGGACCGGGGCCATGTCGCGCGACCAGTGGGCGGCCATCCAGCACGGCGACGAGAGCTACGCCGGCTCGCCGAGCTGGTACGCGTTCGAATCGGCGGTGAAGGAGCTCTTCCCCTTCCGCCACGTCATCCCGACCCACCAGGGCCGGGCGGCCGAGAAGATCATCTTCTCGGTCCTCGCCGGGCCCGGGAAGGTCGTGCCCAACAACACCCACTTCGACACCACGCGGGCCAACGTCGAGGCCACCGGGGCCGAGGCGGTGGATCTCGTCATCGCCGAGGGGCGCGACCCCGCGGCCGAGCATCCCTTCAAGGGCAACATGGACCTCGCCGCCCTCGAGCGTCTGCTCGAGGAGCGTGGGGACGACGTGCCCGCCGTCTTTCTGACGATCACCAACAACTCCGGCGGCGGCCAGCCGGTGTCCCTCGAGAACATGCGCGCGACCAGTGAACTGTGCCGGCGCAACGGTGTCCCGCTCTTCCTCGACGCCTGCCGGTTCGCCGAGAACGCCTGGTTCATCCACGAGCGCGAACCCGGTCAGGGCCAGCGTCCCGTCGCCGACATCGTGCGCGAGATGGCCTCGCTCGCCGACGGCATGACGATGAGCGCGAAGAAGGACCCCTTCGCGAACATCGGGGGCTGGCTGGCGCTCGACGATGACGACGTCGCCGAGCGCTGTCGCAACCTCCTCATCCTCACCGAGGGCTTCCCCACCTACGGTGGACTGGCCGGCCGCGACCTCGAGGCGATCGCCCAGGGGCTGCGCGAGGCCGTCTCCGACGACTACCTGCGCTACCGGATTCGTTCGACCGCCTACCTCGGCGAGGCCCTCCAGCGTGCGGGCGTGCCGGTCGTGCGCCCCATCGGGGGCCACGCCGTCTACCTCGACGCCCGAGCACTCGCGCCCCACCTCGAGCCCCTCGACTACCCGGGCCAGTCGCTCGCGGTGGCCCTCTACGTCGCCGGAGGGATCCGGGGGTGCGAGATCGGGTCAGTTATGTTCGGACGCCAGAGCGACGGCAGCGAACGGCCCGCCGCCATGGAGCTGGTGCGCCTCGCGATCCCTCGGCGCACCTACACCCAGAGTCACATGGACTACGTGATCGAGGTGGTGACGGACGTCGCGGCCGACGCGCCGAGCCTGCCGGCCTACGAGATGGTCTACGAGCCGCGCTCGCTGCGCCACTTCACCGCTCGGTTCCGGCCCCGCCCCTAGCCGCCCGCGCGAGCCCGGGTCGTCGCCGTCGGACCGGGCGCCTCGTCGGGCGTTTGCGGCCAGTGGGGCTGCGTTGATGGCCTAATCGGTGGCGAGCCCGGCGGGCGCTTGGGGCGCCTCGGGGCCCTCGTCGCCCCTGTGCTCGAGCGGGTGGCGATGGAAGTAGAGGAGCGCTGAGAGCGAGAGCACGGCGAACACGGCGAAGGCGACCAGCATCGGGATCAGCCCGACGTGGTTCTGCTCGGCGGAGCTGCCGCTCCCCGGGGTGAGGAGGACAGCCACGAAGCCGATCAGACCGAGTCCGCTCAGGGTGAGCCAGATGGTCTCGTTCCACTTGGCCACGTGTCGACCCGGCAGGAAGGGCAGGGGGAACATGCCGAAGGCCAGGCTGGCGAATCCGGCGAGGAAGATGACGTCGAGCGCGGGCACCGCGATGAGGGAGAAGGGCGACGGGGAGCTCGAGGTCGCGTTCTGGTAGACGAAGTGGGTCACCAAGAACGCGGTGGAGCTCACGACAAGGACGCAGACCGAGCCCAGCGCGTGGAGCCTACCCATCTCGTGGTTCGCGAAATCCGGAATGATGAGGAACGTCGCGATGAGTCCGTAGCAGTAACCGGGTGAGAGCCCGATGGCACGCGACACCCCGACGCACACGACGGCGATCGCGAGCCCACCGAGCAGCACCTGGATGCGCACGCGCTTCTTGGCCTTGATCCCCGCCACGACCGTGGGAATCTGCCCGGTCACCGAGACGACACCGATGCCGATGCACTGACCGATGAAGAGCCACAACGTCGTGCGGTTCCAGCCGAACGACGGGTCGAGCATCGAGTTGACGAGACCACCGAAGGCGGCGAAGCCGAGGAAGATGGCCGTCCCGCCGAGGAGGCGCCGAATCAGCGGCGGCGGCGGGTCGCCGGCGCGGTCGCGCGCAAGTCGCGGGAACCGCCGGCGCAACCGTCGCACGAAACGCTCGCGGTTCTCCTCGTAACTCCGATCGATCCACTCGCTCGGGAATCCGGCGCCGAGGAGCCGGCTCAGCAGGATCAACACGACGCTGGCGCCCCCGGCGGCCGGCAGAGTACGGCCGACCTGGCCGAGGGTCGGCATGGCGATGGAGAACTCCGAGAGGTGGTTGGCGTGGGCCACGATGCTCAGGTGGACCGAGAGCACCGCCGGACCGCTCGCCGAGCAGGCGAGCGAGATCCGGTGCTCGCCCAAGGTGGCGTTGCCCGGTACCACGAGGCGCTTCACGTCGAGGAGCTGGCCGACGGGCGAGGTCTGGGCGATCAGGTTCTTGTCGAAACGGATATAGACGGGCCGACAGCGGCCGAGGAAGTTCGTGTCGCGCAGGCTGACCGAGGCGCCCGGCCAGCTCGTCGACGGGGATGCTCGCAAGACGGCGGCGACGAAGAGGGTGCGCGCCGCCCGGGCCGACGCGCTGCCGTGATTGCTCACCGTCTGGCCGGTGTAGGTCGTGGCGACGGAGGTGCCCCCCGCGCTCGTCACGGTCACCGTCGCGTTGTAGGTCCCCGCGCGCGTGTAGACGTGGGTCACGACCGGGGTCCGACTCACCAACCTCGTGCCGTCGCCGAAGTTCCAGGCGTATCGGCTGATCTTGCCGTCCGGTGACGTGGAGGCCGACGCGTTGAAGACGGACCTCTGGCCGACGGGAGCGGCGGTGACCGTGAGCCTCGCCGTGGGCGCCTGGTCCGAACGGACGGCGATGCCGAAGGCGGCGGCGCCCACGTCGATCGGGGGCATGACCGTGAGCGGCGAGGTCGTCAGGTTGATCGGCGTCACGGTCGGGCCCGCGTCGGCGATGTACGCGGTGTCCCCGTTGGTGCTGATGGTGATGCCGTCGGGCTGGCTCAGCGAGCCCGTGGGGACCATCGTCCCCACCGTGGGCGGGCTGGTCTTGAGATGGATCGGCGTGATCGAGTTGTCGGCGCTGGCGACATACGCCGTACGTCCGTCGGGCGAGACGGCGATGCCCAGGGGCTGTGCCCCGAGGGGGATCGGACGCTCCACGACGGCGGGAGAGCTCGCGAGGTCGATCGGGGTGATCTCATTGGCGTTGGCGACGTAGGCCGTGTCGGAGTCGGGGCTGATGGCGATGGCCTGGGGGCGGCCGCCGACCTGGAGTGTCGATACGCGTCGCGTGGCGGCGGAGATGATGCTCACCGAGGTGGCCTCGGAGTTGGAGACGATGATGTCGTGTCCGTCAGGGCTCACGGCGATGCTCCACGGGCCGGCGCCCACGGGAATGGGACGCTGAGCCGTGACCGGAGAGCTGGCGAGGTCGATGGGAGTCACCGTGTTGGCGTCGAAGTTCGTCACGTACGCGAAGCGCCCGTTCGGGGCTATGGCGATCGCCGACGGCGCGAGACCGACGCGGATCGGGGTGCCGACCGTGGCCGGTGCGGTCTCGAGGTCGATTGGGGTCACCGTATTGCCGAGCGAGTTGGTCACGTAGGCGGTCGTCCCGTCCGGGGTTATCGCGACGCCGAGCGGTCCGTTGAAGGGGTGGGCGGCACTCTTGATCACCGTCACGGCGTGGGTCGTGACGTTGATGGCACTGACCGTGTTTGCGTTGAGATTGGTCACCACGACGGTGTCGGCGCCCAGTGCCCCCGGCGACGAGGCCGACGCCGCAACGGAGCCCGAGGCGAGAAGGGCGCACGTCGCGAACGTCAGGGCGCCGACGCGACGACGCCACCGCCGGCTCCCCGGAGACGCAATCCGACGACCTCGGTCCACCTCGCCCTACCGAGCGGACAAGACGGCCACCACGCGTCTATTGAGAGCCCGATTACTCGGGGTGGTGTTCAGGGTGACCAACTGGATGGTGGCGCCCAGATTGATGACGATCGTCACGCCACGGACCTTGAGCCGCGCGAGGTCGTAGCTCAACCGGTGACTCACCGCGAGTGAGCGCTCCAGGATGATCTGGGCATCCATCGCCGGGGTGAACACGTTGTCCGTGTAGCCCGTGAGCGTGACCTTGGTGAAGTGCTCGTGGCGGATCGTCAAGGCGAGCCGCCACACTTGGGCCAGCAGCGGCCGGGTGAGGGTGTGCGACGCCTCGCGGAACGGCTTGATGACGACGGTCTTGGGCTTGGGTAATTTCGGGGTCGGCTTGGGCTTCGGCTTGGGCGGTGAGACGCTGATGACGATCGGTGGCGGACCCAGGACGGGGGTTACGACGGGCGGTGTCACGACCGGCGGTGTCACGACCGGCGGTGGCGCTACGGCGGGCGGCGGCGCCACGGCGGGCGCAGACTCGACGTTGAGGGTGAAGGTGAAGGGCGACGCGGAGCTGAACGTCGATGTCGCGGGAGCCGTGATGACGACGGTGCACGTGCCGACCGCCTCGACGCCAATTAGTCCCGTGTCGTTGACGGTGCACGTGGAACTAGCCGTCGAGTAGCTAAGGGGGGATCCGCTCGAGTCGGAGGCGTCGATCTGGAAGGTCGTGGACGAGCCGTAGATCACGTCAGCCGGGTTGGCCCCGGAGACGGTGATCGTCTGGGTTGCGAGCGACGACGTGACGGTCTGTTGAACCTGGGGCGCGGGGGCGACGTCGGTGGTGCCCAACTGATTCGCGTCGATCACGCACATACCCGCGGGAGCGCTGAGAATCACCTCACCCGTTGCGGTGATGGAACAGCCCGACGTTGAGGCCGAGTCGACGCTAAGGGTGACTGGGAGCCCGGAGCTCGCGGAGGCCGTTACGAGGTAGCTCGAGCCCACGAGGGGAGCGGTGGGCGGCGTGCTGGTGAAGGCGATCGTCTGGGTGTCGGGGGTGACGGTGAGGGCCAACGTCGCCGACGACCCTGAGGCGTTGCCGTCGCCCCCACCCTGGCCCTGGTCTTTGTCCGCGCTCGACGCCGTCGCCGTGATCACGCAGGCGCCCGCCTGGGTGTAGGTGACGACACCCGACGTCGTATCGACCGTGCACCCCGCGGTGCCGGTGTTCGCGCTATAGGTCAACGTGGTGCCTGAGGTCGAATCCTGCGCCGTCGCGGCGTACGTGCCGAGGGTGTTGTAGGGGACAGAAACCGAGTAACTGCCGTTGCTGCCGGACACGCCAGGGCCGCTGAAGGAGATCGCATTGGAGGGTGACGCCGACGCCGAGGAGGTGACGAGTCCCACGCTCACGAGCACCAGACCGAGGATGGCGAGTGCCGCCCGACGGATGAAGAAACCTACCGCCGTAGGGGATTCAGGCGTTTCTGCCACGAACTGTGCCACGCCTTATCCCCACCCCGGGCCTTACGGCCAATTAAAAGACAACGACACAACAACGACGCAACAACGCTTAGGCGGATGATAGTGAGCCGGCCTACGCCGTTCCCCTGGCGCCGTGCGAGCCTGTGGGTTCTCTCAGGTAGCCCTTCTGACCAGGAGAGATGAATGGGATATCGCGAGGATTAGTGCGCACGCCTGCTTCGTTCTCGGTCTGGATGGGGGAAAGCGAGCGAAGGTGAGTGCGCTTTAACCTCCAGTGACCAGGTCGGCCGCGACCGGCGCCGAGGTGGTCGCGGGGACGCGTGAGTAAGACAGCGTGGCCGACCCCCAGGGATGGCTCGTCGCTGACGCGCCCGACTCGCCCCGCCGCGAGGACCGCCGAATCCAGGACCCACGAGGTGGTCGTCGCGTGACGCGATGCAGTGCCGTGGCGAGTCTCAGGTCACTCGTGTCGTACGTTGATACCGGGAGAGTCGCACGAGTCGCGGCGAGATGAGGGTTCGAGGAGTCTCAATCACCATGGTCGTGCGCCACCACCACCCCACACCGTCCGACGGATCGTCACGCGCGGATTCCGCGGCGCCCGGTTCGATAGTCCTGGACGAAGGGCCCCGGGGCTACCGACGGAGCGACGAACTGCAGGCCGCGTTTGTTGAGGCGGCGGAGACTCTGCGTCAGGTTGACGGATGGCCGAATCCGAGGAATGGGGATCGACGCGAGCTACGCGCCGACCTGGCCCTCGAAGGCGGTGGGGTCAAGGGGGTTGCGCTGGTGGGCGCGGTGCTCGCGTTGGACGAGGCCGGTTACCGCTTTCATCGCGTCGCGGGAACGAGCGCGGGTGCCGTGACGGCGAGCGTCGTCGCGGGGATCGTTCAGTCCGGTGGTGACATGTCAGCTCTTCGGACGGCGCTGCGTTCCCTGGACTTTCGCAAGTTCATGCCCGAGGGGAGGTTGCACGACGCGATGGGCCACGTGGCGGGCCACGTCGCCGGCCTGGTGGCCGACGCCGCGATTCTGACCAAGCGCGAAGGTCTCTACTCCGGCGACTACCTCGACGAGTGGCTCGAGCCGATCCTCCACGATCAACTGGGGGTTCGAACCTTCGGCGACCTCGTTCTCTCCTCGGCGGACGACCCCGAGATCGATATCTCCTCGAGTCCCCAGTATCGCCTCGCCGTCTACAACTCCGACCTGACCCGGGCGCGCCTGGCGTGCTTACCCGCCGACTACTCCTCCTACGGTGTCGATCCGAACCGTCAGAGCGTCGTGGGTGCGGTGCGCGCGTCGATGTCAGTCCCCTTCTACTTCGAACCCGTCCACTTCCAGGCTGAGGAGGCGACCGTCGAGATAGTGACGCCGGGCGGTGCCTCGACGACGGTGCGCTTCCCCGGTGGGGCGCACACGTGGGTGGACGGCGGACTGCTGGCGAAGTTCCCAATCCACACGTTCGACCGGGAGGACGGACGACCTCCACGGTGGCCGACCATCGGGGTCAAGCTGTCGGGGTTCACGGTCGACTACACGACGACGGACTTCCGCGAGTCGGCGATCGCGGTGGCCGTACGGTGTCTGAAGACGATGATGAACGAGTGGGAGACGGTCACCTCGCACGGCACGACCGCGGGGCGGACCATTTACGTGGATAACGACGGCCTGAGCTCGATGGACTTTGACCTGACCGACGAGCAACAGGACCGACTCTTCCTCAACGGCGTCCGGGCCGCGACCTCCTTTGTCATCGAGGCGGCGCGACAGGGTGGCGTCCCACGCCGGTAGCGGACGGAACCTCAGCGCGCGACCCAGCCGAATGTCTTTTCGGCCGGCGGTGGCGGACCTTCAGGTGGTCCCATAACTGGCAACGGGGGTGGTCCTAGGTGATTGGCGAAACCACCCGGTTAGTGGTCCCATGTCACTGGCAAGCGACAACCTGACGGCCCTCAAGTGGGTCGGCGCCCAACCGGAGAGTCAACACGGGTGATCACGCCTGGGGGTGGGGGGTCTCACCCCGGACCAGCATTTCGACGAAATTGTCGATGCGCCTGGAGCGGGTTTCGGGCTTCTTGGCGTTGCCGATCCGGTAGAGGATGGCGTATCGGTTCGCCTTGGTGAGCCTCTCAAACATCGCCCTCGCGCGGGGATCGGAACTCAGGGCGGCGAGAAGATCCTCCGGGACCTCACTGGTGGCCTGCCCGGCGTAGGCGGCGTCCCAGCGACCGTCCTCTTTGGCCCGGCGTACCTCGGCTTCGCCGGCTAGATGCATTCGGCCGGTGGCGATAAGCCGCTGGGCGATGGTGGCGTTCCGTTGAGACCAGGGGCTGCGAGGCTTTCGGGGCGTGAAACGTCGTCGAAACGTCGCGGCGTCCCGACGCCCTAGTTGACCATCAATCCAGCCGAAGCAGATCGCCTCGTCGAGCGCCTCATCGTACGAGAGGTCGGTCGGATCTGTCGTCCCCTTCCTGGCCAGTACGAGCCAGACACCGGGGGAGTCGGCGTGATGAGCGCTCAGCCACTTTCTCCACTCGCCGGCGCCCACGACCAGGAGCTCTGGAAGATCCACGGCGTTCACGGTATTCCCGGGATGCCATCGGGTCAACGACAACCGTCGCGAGCACGCGCGTGGGAGGACTCCGCGGAATCTCGGCGAATCCGGCTGGCTCGATCTCTGCGTGACACTCTCTACGTGCCAGAAACGGCCTCAGCCGGATTCCAGGGTTGTCGAGGTCGATCCGAGCCTCGGCCTACACGATGGGCATCCCAAGAATCGCAGCGGTGCGCCCGCCTCCCGGTTCCGTGACACCGGTTATGGCCCTGTGCCCGACCTCACGGCGGGGGGAGTTCATCGCTGCACGATTCACGCGGTTGATGCCGCGCCAGAAGGGTCAAGGGGCTCTTCCGGAATCAGCGGGGTAGCCCTCATCTGGCCGGTCACGTCACCACGATCGAGTGCAGTAGTCGGAAGTTGGGCTTGCCCACGTAGAGCAGCGCGCGGATCCGGAAGTTTCGGAAGTTCGTGAACCCGAAG
>DASSZS010000005.1:0-90666 GCA_035702745.1 Acidimicrobiales bacterium
AGACCGAGGCCGGCGCGCTCGGCGGGTCGTTCGAGTCGTAGGGCGTGCCGCCGCTCATGACGCCGTTGACCGGTGAGCCGCCCGTGAAGACGCTGGTGGCCGTCGAGGTGTGGGTCGGTGGTGGCGTCACCACGCTGAAGCCCTCGCAGGGTCCAGTCGACGAGGTCGTCGTCGTCGAGCCGCTGTAGGTGGCGATGAAGTAGTAGCTACCCGCGGCCAGGTTGCTGAAGGCCGTGGAGGTAGCCACGCCGTTGATCAGGCTGACGTTCGCGTCAGTGCCGGTCGGAGTCGGCAACGGCGAGGACGCCGGGCAGGTGCCCGGGTAGAGCACGAAGGTGACCGTGCCGTGGGTGTTGTCCCCGTTGCTGACCATGGCGGTGTCGTAGACCGAGGCCGGCGCGCTCGGCGGGTCGTTCGAGTCGTAGGGCGTGCCGCCACTCATGACGCCGTTGACCGGTGAGCCGCCCGTGAAGACGCTGGTGGCCGTCGAGGTCAGGGTCTGAGTCGCAACGTGGAAGAAGATGTAGACATTGCTATAGCTTCCGGCCGACTGGAGGCCCGTCGCGGTGAACGACTCAGCAGGGCCCCAGTAGACGCGGTTGTTGTACGAACTGTTGTTCTTCCCACCATGGATGGCGACGTAGTCGACCACGACGTTCGGATCGCTCGAGGTCACCGTCACGGTGGTCCCGTTACTACCGGAAACCAAGGTCCCCACGGGAGCCGTTCCCGTGAACGACGAGGCGTTCCCGCCACACGACGCAAGACCAGAAGTTGGCGACTGCGTGCCAGAGGCCGAGACGTAGTACTCCCCGTTCCAGTTCGAGACGAGGTTCGGGTCGGAATAATTAGACGTGTTAGTCGTCCATCCGTTCGACAACGCGAGCGCGTCCTGAAGCACAGTGCAGGAGTTGATCGTGTCGGGTCCCTGCCCGGCTTGGAAGTCAGCCTGACCCACGGGGAACGTCGAAGCGGCGCCCGCCGGTGTCGGCACAAATGTGAGGAGACCCAGGACGAGAGGGACGACACCGAGCGCGACGAGGCGCGTTGATCCTCGACCCCTAGACACTCGCCGTTGCGACGAAGGGGTCGAGTTTCTCAACGTAAGACCAAACATTGCCCAAACCTCTTCCGCCCTTGCAGCACGCAGTCTGCTTCATGGTTCAGGATTTGTCAATTCCACTACCACTCGTTGTCAAATTCGACCCCCCGAGTCGGCTCCGCGACACGTTCCACACCTAACATTGACCCCAAATCCTCCAAGGGTGCAGCGAACGGGTGTCTCCCAGTTTCGAACACCCTTTCGCCCTCGGTTACCTGCGCGACCCTCACCCGGCGGCATACGTGGCGTAGGCCGCGTTGAGCACACCGCCTTTCCAGCCGTGTGTACGCCCAATTGGACTCGAGCTCGCAATCTCTACGATCCGGCACCATTCCGTCCACAATTGGACTTGTGATCGGCCCTTGGGCCGAACCAATCCAGTGGGCTCTCGTACACTCGGGCCAGTTATCAGGTCTAGTCGGCGGATTGATGAGCACACAAGAGGGCGACGGCATCGCTGGAGAGCGCGACGGCGCCGAGACTTCTCCGGACTCTCACGGCCTGACGGATCCCGAGACCGCGCAGCGGTTCGCGGCTCTCGAGGCCGTGGGTCACCACTCGAGTGACCTCATCGTGGTGTTGAACCGTGGAGGCTTCGTCGTTTACGGCAACCCAGTCGCTCAGAGGATCTTCGGCGTGACCCCTGCAGAGAGCGTCACCCTCAACGCCGTCGAGTTGCTGCACCCCGACGACCGTGAGCGGGTGGCCGGGCGGATCCTCTCGATCTACGACGCACCCGGTGCGTCGGTGCGCGACGCGGTGCGCGTCTACACCCCCAGCGGCGAGCTCAAGGACCTCGAGGTCGTCGCCACGAACTTTTTCGACCACCCCTCGATACGCGGGTTGGTGGTTAACGGCCAGGACGTCACCCAGCGCAACCGCGACCAGCGCGACCTGGCCTCACTCGCCGAGCGCTTCCGGGTCGCCTTCGCCGAGAACATGGCGCCCATGACCTTCACCGACTTAGAGGACCGGGTCATCGACGTCAACGACGCGATGTGCGAGATGGTCGGCTACTCGCGCGAGGAGCTCGTCGGGCACGATTCGACCATCTTCACCTACGCCGAGGACGTCGGCATAACCGAAGAGACCCACCAGCGCGCGCTGGCCGGCGAGACGCCCCAAATCCGCTACGTCAAGCGCTACCGCCGCAAGGACGGTCGGATCATCACCGTCGAGGTCTCGCGCGCCACCGCCCTCGACCCCGAGGGCCGACCCCAGTACTTCGTCTTCTCTGAGCGCGACGTGACCGAAGAGCGCAAGATGACCGCCGAGCTCTCCAAGCGCGCGTTGCACGATCCCCTCACGGGCCTCGCGAACCGCTCCCTCTTCGAGGACCGCCTGGCCCAGGCCCACGCGCGCGCGCGTCGCCACGGCAGCTACGGCGCGGTACTGCTCATCGACCTCGACCACTTCAAGGGCGTCAACGACACCTACGGACACGTCACCGGCGACGAGCTGCTCGCGGCCATCGCCGACCGCCTGCGGCGCGTCGCGCGCTCGACCGACACCCTCTGTCGCTTCGGGGGCGACGAGTTCCTCGTCCTCGTCGAGGAGATCGCCGGCGCCGACGAGGCCGCCGTCATCGCCGAGCGCCTCCTCGAAGAGATGGTGGTGCCCTTCAGCCTGCGCGGGACGACGTTCGTCCAACGCGCCAGCGTCGGGGTCGCCACGTTCACCCCGACCACCGAGGACGTCTCGACGCTCGTCCAGAGCGCCGACATCGCCCTCTACGAGGCCAAGGGCCAGGGGCGGGGCCGGGTCGTCGTGTTCACCCCGTCGATGCACCAAGAGGTCGTGAGCCGCTTCACCCTGGCCCAGGACCTCAGTCGCGCCCTCGAGCGCGGCGAGATGTGGATGGCCTACCAGCCGATCATCGACCTGGCCAACGGCGCGGTGGTGGGTTATGAGTCCCTGATGCGCTGGCGCCACCCCGAGCGCGGGGCCGTGCCCCCCGACGTCTTCATCCCCCTCGCCGAGCAGTCGAGCCTCATCTACGACCTCGGGGCCTTCGCCCTCGGCGCCGCGGCCGAGGCGATGACCCGCCTGCCGCGCAGCGACGGCTACCCGCCCTACGTGACGGTCAACCTCTCGGCCCGCCAGTTCCACGACCGGAACCTCACCGAGGTCGTGCGCCGGGCCCTGGCCACCCACGACGTGGCGCCCCACCGGCTGCTCCTCGAGATCACCGAAAGCGTCGCGCTCGAGGACATCACCGAGTCCCTGACCCTGATCGAGGAGCTGACGGCCCTCGGAGTGGGCGTCGCCCTCGACGACTTCGGCACCGGGTTCTCCTCCCTCTCCTACCTCGTCCAGCTGCGACCCCGGGCCATCAAGATCGACCAGTCGTTCGTCCGCCCGGCGGCGCTGAGCCCCCAGAGCGACGCCATCCTCGAGCTGATCCTCCTGCTCGGGCGCAAGCTCGGGGTGATGATGATCGCCGAGGGCATCGAGACCCCGGCGCAGTACCACCGGGTCCGCCGAGTGAACTGCCGCTACGGCCAGGGCTTCCTCTGGTCCCCGGCCGTGGGGCTCGACGAGGTGGAGGACCTCGTCGCCCGACTCGACGAGCACCCGCCGATCGACCACAGCCGGCGACGTCGCGGACGCACGAGCGAGCGCCACGGCGCCGACCCCGACTGAGGGGCCCCGCTCGCCTTAGCGCCGGAAAGCCGCCTACCAGCGCGCGGGCAGGACGTCCTCAATCGCCTGGGCGATGAGCGAGTAGCCGGCGTCGTTGGGGTGGTCGTCGGGCCCGAAGGGCGTCTTGTAGCAGAACCAGGTGTAGGCGCACGCCGCGGCCACGTTCTCGGGGATGACGCCCACGTTGTCGATCGGCACGCGAGTGGTCACGTCGGTCGAGAAGAGGGCCGGCACGTTGGCGACGGCCACCCCTTGGCTCTGGTAGGCGTGGGTCATGATCGCGTTCAGCCGGTCCATAACCTCGAGCGTGTAGGTCGCCTCCGCCGGACCGGCGGCCCCGTCGAGGAAGTAGCCCAGGTAGGGGTCGCTGTAGAGCAGGCCCACGAAGCGCACGTGGGGCCCGGCCGACGCCTTCAGGTCCCGCACGATGACCGGCAGGTCCGCCGCGACCCGGGCGAGGGCGCCCGCGACGCAGCTCGGGCTGGTCGGCACGTGGATGAGGCACACGCGCACGTCATTGAATCCCAGGTCGATCGTCACCAGGCCCGTCTGGGCCCGGTCCTGCTGGAGGATCTGCTCGGCGCGGCGCAGCTGGGTCATCGGCAGCTGGTAGCAGTGGTCGGCGACCGTGGTCGAGAGCATCGACTCGACCGTCTCGCCCGGACAGCCGATCTGGTCGAGCGTGAGGGTGACGCCCCGCAGCGCCTCGCGATAGATGAGGTCGTTGGCGTAGCCGGTGTTGGTGCGTGCGCCGTTGTGGTGGGGGACCCCGGTCGGCTGGAAGCCGAGCGAGGCCGACGCCCCCACGTCGAGGTAGAAGGCCGACACCGAGCTCGACGCGACGGTCGTCGAGGTCGTGGTGGTCGAGTCGGCCCCCGAGCTCTGGCGTCCGGCCAGGTAGACCCCGAGGAGGACCACCAGGGCCACGACGGCGCGCACGACGTACTTCACGACTCTCCTCCGTTGGGGGCGGTCTCACCCCGGACGGGCGCGACGCCCGCGAGACGGACCCATTCTAGGAGACCCCCTCCTGGTCGCGACGGTGACGGGCTCCCGTCGGGCGCAACGAGAGCACGGACCGGGGACGGCCGGGCGGCGAGGCGCCCCGGCGCCCATCGGGAGGTCGGTCCCGCGATGCACCGGTCGCACCCGCGTCGTGGCGGGTCGAGCGCGGTCGAGCCCGCGCCCAGGAATCGGCCGTGGCGAGGGCCCGACCTCGAGGGACTCGCGACGCGGGTCGGCTCCCTGCCTCGGGGCCCCGAGGGGGCGACGGGCCGCCCACGGTGCCTGAGAGCCGCCATCATCAGGGCCGTTCTTATACTGAGGGGGAGCCGCCGACGTCGGGCTCGGAGGAAGGGGCCGATGAGAACGCTGCGCCGGGCGTCGTGCCTGCTGGTGGCGCTGGTCCTCGTCTCGTCCCTGACGAGCGTGGCCGGGGCCGCCCCCACCCGCGTCGCAGCCCGCCGGGCGGCCCTGCCCGCGGGGGGCACCGGCGTCGCGAGCGGTCTGCTCACCACCCTCGCCTGCCCCGCGCCGGGGGTCTGTGAGGCCGCCGGCTCTTTCACCGGAGCCGGGAAGTCCGTCTACGGGGTCGTGCTCAACGAGCGCGCCGGGCGCTGGGTCGCCCCGAGTCTGCTCGTGGCCCCCGCCGACGCGGGCGCCAACCCCGGCACGACCGTCTCCTCGCTCGCCTGCCCGGCGCCGGGGCGCTGCGTCGTGGGCGGCTCGTACGCCGACGGGGCCGGCGACGGCCTGGCCTTCGTCGCTGACCAGTCGGGTGACGCGTGGCATCGCGCGCTGGCCGTCACCCTGCCGGCGGACGCCCTCGGACCCGGCCAGAGCGCCGCGGTGCGCTCGGTCGCCTGTGGCGCGCCCGGCTCGTGCGTCGCGGTGGGCAGCTACCTCGACAACGCGCGGATCCCCCGGACCCGGGCCTTCGTCGCCCTCGAGGCCGGGGGGCGCTGGGCCCCGGCCCAGACGGTGGCGCTGCCCACCCCGGCCAACCTCGACCCCTTCGCCGCGCTCGACCAGGTGGCCTGCGCCAGCGCGGCCCACTGCGTCGCGGTGGGCTCGTACATCGACGCGAACGACGTGACCCAGGGACTCGTCGTCTCGATCGACGCCGGGACCCTCAGCGCCAGCGTGGTCGCACCCCCCGCCGACGCGAGCACCTACGCCGGCACCGCGCTCGACGAGGTCACCTGCCTCGGGGACGGAACGTGCACCGCGGTGGGCACCTACATCAGCCGCAGCGGGGCCGTCGTGCCCCTGGTGGACTCGTCCTCGTCACCGGTCTGGCCCCAGGCGAGCGCCCTCTCGCTGCCGGCCGGGGCCCGCCGGGACCCCAAGGTCCTCCTCTACGGCTACCAGGGGATCAGCTGCTCGGGGCCCGGGGAGTGCGCGACCGGGGGCCAGTACGTGGCCGCCGACGGGCGCTACCAGGGGTTCCTCGCCACCGAGACCCGCGGCGTCTGGCACCGGGCGACCACGATGCCCGTGCCGGCCGGCGCCAACTCCGGCGGGCCCAACGGGGGCGTCGTCGCGGTGACCTGCCCGACCGGGGGGTCCTGTCGGGCCGGGGGGGCCTACCTCGACCACACCGGTCACTACCAGGCCCTCGTCCTCACCCTCACCGGCGGAGCGTGGCGGGGCTCGACGGTGGCCCTGCCCGGCGGGGCGACAACCGTCGGGGTCGACGGAGGCCTCTACGCGATCGCCTGCGCCGGGGCCCACGCCTGTGTCGGGGTGGGCAGCTACGAGCGGGGCGCCACCTACCAGGGCTTCACGCTGCGCGCCTAGCCCCGGACACATTTCACCTCCCCACCACCGGAGGGACCCTCCCACTTCACCGGCGCGTAACCCGCGCTTCCTACCGTGGCGCTCGTGGCACGGCGTCGACCCCCGCGTCCCCCGGTCGAGGTCGACCGTGCCGCTCTCTCGCGCCTCGCGCCGCGACGGCCCCGATGAGTGGGGCCCGCGTGCGCCCCGTGATCCTCGTCGTAGAGGACGAGGAGAGCTACCGTGACGCCCTCGACGTCGGGCTCGGGCTCGAGGGGTTCGCGGTGGTGGGCGCGCGCACGATCGCCGAGGCCCGCCAGCAGCTCGCCGTCGCCAAGCCCGACCTCGTGCTGCTCGACGTCATGCTGCCCGACGGGTCGGGTCTCGACTTTTGCCGCGAGCTCTACGACACCACCCGGCTGCCGGTGGTGATGGTGACGGCCCGCTCGAGCGAGGTCGACGTCGTGGTGGGCCTCGAGATCGGGGCGGCCGACTACATAACCAAGCCCTTCCGGCTGCGCGAGCTCGTGGCGCGGGTCCGGGCCGTCTTGCGCCGTCCGCTCACCGAGGACGACCACGAGGTGATCGCCTTTGGCGAGCTACGCCTCGACCTCGCCCGGCGCACGGTGGCGCGCCGCGGGGACGAGGTCGACCTCTCGCGCAAGGAGTTCGACCTGCTGGCGCTGCTGGCGTCGCACCTGGGCCAGGTCGTCACCCGCGAGGCCTGCCTCGACGCCCTGTGGTGGGGGCTCGACCTCGCCGACACCCGGACCCTGGACACCCACGTGAAGAGGCTGCGCCAGAAGGTCGAGGACGACCCGGCCCAGCCCCGCCACCTGGTCACCGTGCGCGGCGTCGGGTTCCGACTGGACCCGTAGGCTTTTCGCGTGCGCGCAGACGACCTGGCCCCGGACTTCGTCCTCGTCGACCAGGACGGCGAGACCCGGACCCTCTCGGGCCTGCTCGCCGAGGGTCCCGTCGTCCTCTTCTTCTACCCCGCGGCCCTCAGCCCGGGCTGTACGCGCGAGTCGTGCCACTTCCGCGACCTGGCGGGCGAGTTCGCCGCGCTCGGGGCGAGCGTCGTGGGGATCTCCATGGACGAGGTGGCCACCCAGGACGCCTTCGCCCGGCGCCACCACCTCGGCTACCCCCTCTTGAGCGACCCCGACGGGCGCGTCGCCGAGCTCTACGGCGTCAAGCGCTCGCTCGGCTTCTTGCGGGTCAAGCGCACGACCTTCGTCATCGGGCCCGACCGGCGGATCCTCACCGTCGTGGCGAGCGAGGTCTCCATGAGCGCCCACGCCGACCGCGCCCTCGAGGCGCTGCGCCGGCGCGCCGCCTGATCAGCCCGCGATGAGTCGGGGACCCGGGTCCTCGAGGTAGTCGGCGACGTGGCGCAGCACGCGGCTCGCCAGCGCCCCGTCGACCTGGCGGTGGTCGAAGGACATGGCGAGCTCGGTGACCTGACGGACCACGACCTCGCCGTCGACGACCCACGGGGCCGGCGCCACGCGGCCGAAGGCCAGAATCGCTCCCGTGCCCGGGGGCAGGATCGGCACCGCGGCGTCCACGTTGAACGGGCCGACGTTGGTGATGGTGATGGTGGTGCCCAGCATGTCGTTGGGCGCCGTCGTGCCGGCCCGCGCCGTGTCGACGAGGGTGGTGAGGGCCTGGGCCATGGCCGCGAGGTCGAGCCGGTCGGCGCCCTTGACGTTGGGCACGATGAGCCCGCGCGGGGTGTCGGCCGCGATGCCGAGGTTCACGACCCGGCGCACCACCACCTCGCCCTTCTCGGCGTCGAAGCTGGAGTTGACCCCTGGGAAGTGGCGGGCCGCGTCGCACACCGCCATCGCCAGAATCGCGAGCGGCGAGAGGCGCACGCCCGAAAAGGCCGGGCGCTGCTTCAAGGCGGCGACGAGTTCCATCGTGCGCGTCGCGTCCAGGCGCACCCACACGGCCGCGTGGGGGGCGCTCCTCGCGCTCTGGGTCATCGCCTCGGCCATCGAGCGCAGCACCCCGCGCACGGGGATCCGCTCCTCGGCCGGCCCGCTCGCCCACGGGGCGAGGTCGTGGCCGACGAACCGGGTCGTCGTGGTCGGTCCCGTCACCGGCGCGCGCGAGGCGACCCCCGGGGTCGCGCCCGCGACCAGGGCCTCGACGTCGGCCCGGGTGATCAGGCCGTCGCGCCCGGTGCCGCGCACGGTGGCGAGGTCGATCCCGTGGGACTTCGCGTAGAGGCGCACCGGCGGGGTCGAGCGCGGGGCGAGCGCGGGCCCCTCCGACGCGACGAGAGCCGCCGGAGCCGACGCGACGGGGGCCGGGGCGACGGGGGCCGAAGCGCCGCGCCGGCGGCGCGTGCGGGTGGACGCGCCCTCGTCGCCCACCCCGTAGCCCACGAGGACGGCCTCGCGGGTCTTCTCGATGGGCTCGGCGACGGCCGCCTCGGCGGGCGCGGTCTCGACCGGGGCCGGGGCCGAGGCGTCGGTCTCGATGGTGACGAGGGGCTTGTGGACCTCGACCACGTCGCCCACCGCGTGGTGGAGCTCGACGACGGTCCCAGCGAAGGGGCTCGGCAGCTCGACGGTGGCCTTGGCGGTCTCGACGTCGACCAGGGGCTGGTTGAGGGCGACCGCGTCGCCGACCGCGACCTTCCAGGCGACGATCTCGGCCTCGACGAGACCCTCGCCGACGTCGGGCAGCAAGAAGACCTCGCGGCTCACGAGTCGAACTCCATCACCCGGTCGACCGCGTCGAGGATGCGGTCCACGCTCGGGCGGTACTCCTCCTCCAGGCGCGAGGGCGGGTACGGCGTGTGGTAGCCCGAGACCTGCAGGCCGGGGGCGCGCAGCGAGTAGAAGCACCGCTCCGAGAGCGCCGAGACGATCTCCGAGCCGATCGAGGCGGTGTGGGGCGCCTCGTGGACGACGACGAGGCGGCCGGTGCGCTCTAGGGAGGCGGCCATCGTGTCGAGGTCGAGGGGGGCGATCGAGCGCGCGTCGATCACCTCGAGCGAGCGGCCCTCGGCCTCGGCGGCCTCGGCGGCGCGCAGCATCGTGCGCACGCTGGCCCCGTAGCCCACGAGGGTCACGTCGCGGCCCGGTCGGCGCACGACGGCCTCGAAGAGACCGAGGGGCGCCCGCTCGGTATCGACCTCGCCCTTCTCCCAGTAGCGGCACTTGGGCTCGCAGAAGATGATGGGGTCGTCGTGGAGAATCGACTGCTGGATCATCCAGTAGGCGTCCTCGGGGGTCGAGCAGCTCACCACGCGCAGCCCCGCGGTGTGGGCGAAGTACGCCTCGGGACTCTCGGAGTGGTGCTCGATCGCCCCGATCCCGCCCTGGAAGGGCAGGCGGATCACCAGGCTCATCGTGTAGACGCCGTCGCTGCGCTTGTGGAGCTTGGCGACCTGGGAGACGATCTGGTCGAAGGCCGGGTAGACGAAGCCGTCGAACTGGATCTCGCACACCGGCCGGTAGCCGCGGATCGCCAGGCCCACCGCCGTGCCCACGATCGCCGACTCGGCCAGCGGCGAGTCGATGACCCGGTCCTCGCCGAAGTCCTTCTGCAGTCCGTCGGTGATGCGGAAGACCCCCCCGAGCTTGCCGACGTCTTCGCCCATGACGAGGACCTTCTTGTTCGCCTCCATCGCCCGACGCAGCCCCTCGTTGAGGGCCTTGGCCATGGTCATGGTGGTCGTCGCCATCAGTGCTCACCCCCCGCCACGCCGAGCTCGACCATCTCGCGCCGGCCCTCCTCGATGAGGGGGTGGTAGTCGGCGTAGACGTCGTCGAAGAGGGTGAGCGGGTCGGGCTTGCCCATGGCGAGCACGTCCTCGCGCAGCTGCAGGGCCAGGCCCTCGGCCTCCTCGGCCACCTCGTCGAAGTAGCTGGCCTTGACGGTGCCCTCGCGCACGAGCAGCGCCTTCACCCGCTCGATCGGGTCGCGGTGGCGCCACACCTCGACCTCGGCGTCGACGCGGTAGCGGGTCGGGTCGTCGGAGGTCGTGTGGGCCCCGAGACGGTAGGTGTAGGCCTCGACGAGGGTCGGGCCCCCGCCCTCGCGCGCGTTGTCGAGGGCGCGCTTGGTGACCTCGTACACCGCGAGCAGGTCGTTGCCGTCCACGCGCACCCCCGGGAAGCCGAACCCGTGGGCGCGGTGATAGAGGGGGATCTTGGACTGGACCGACATCGGCGTCGAGATCCCCCACTGGTTGTTCTGGCAGAAGAAGACGATCGGCGCGTTGTACGACGACGCCCACACGAACGACTCGAGCACATCGCCCTGGGAGGAGGCGCCGTCGCCGAAGAAGGCCATCACGGCCTCCTCGGCCCCGTCGCGCTGGACGCCCATGGCGTAGCCCACGGCGTGCAGGACCTGGTTGCCCAAGACGACCGTCGGCACCGAGTGGCGGTACCTCTGGGGGTCCCAGCCGCCGTTGCTCGTCGCGCGAAAGAGCCGCAGCATGTCCGCCGGCGGCACGCCCCGACACCACGCGATGCCGTGCTCGCGGTACGTCGGGAAGGTGAAGTCCATCGGCGCGAGCGCCCGGCCGGCGCCGATCTGGGCGGCCTCCTGGCCCTGGACCGGCGCCCAGAGCGCGAGCTGGCCCTGGCGCTGGAGCGAGGTCGACTCGTTGCACAGCCGGCGCACGATCACCATGTCGCGGTAGTACGAGACGACCTGGTCGTTGGTGAGCGACGACTCGTACTCGGGGTGGCTGACGCGCTCGCCTTCGGGCGTCAGCAACTGGACTAACTCCTCGCCGATCATCGACCCTCCTTGGTCAACGTTGCCCCGGGTCACCTTACTCCCGCGCCCTCGGGGCTCTTTCGTCGCGCTCCTACAGTGTCGACGTGGCTCGCCTCCTCGTCGACGTGCGGCCACTGCGCACCAGTCGCGACTTCCGCCTCCTCTTCTCCGGCCAGCTCGTCTCACTACTCGGCAGTAACCTCACCGTCGTCGCCGTGGCCTACCAGGTGTACTCCCTCACCGGCTCGAGCCTGTGGGTCGGGCTGGTGAGCTTCATCCAACTGCCGCTGCTCATCGCCGGCTCGCTGTGGGGCGGGGCGCTCGGCGACCGCTTCGACCGGCGCACGCTGCTCGTGGGCGCCTCGGGGCTGCTCGGGCTCACGAGCCTCGCGCTCGGGCTGAACGCGCTCGGCGCGCACCCGGCCTTCTGGGTCATCGTGGTGATGCCGGCCCTCGCGGCCGGCCTGGCCGGGGTGTCGGGGCCTCTTCGCACCGCGGTCATCCCCTCGCTCGTCGCGCCCGACGAGCTGGTGGCCGCGCTCAGCCTCAACCAGGTCATCATCAACGCCGCCACGGTCGTGGGACCGGGCGTCGCCGGGATCCTCGTCGCGACGACCGGGGTGGCGTGGTGCTACCTCATCGACGCGGCCACCTTCTTCGCCCTGGTGCTGGCGACCTGGCTGATGCACCCGATGCCGCCCCAGGGTTCGCACGCGAACCAGCGCACGCTCGCCGCGATCGGCCAGGGGTTCCGCTACGTGCGCGCCCACCCGCTCGTCCAGGCCGTCTACCTCGTGGACCTCAACGCGATGGTCTTCGGCCTGCCGCGCGCCCTCTTCCCCGCCGTCACCGCCCACCTCTACCACGGGGGGCCCGAGACGCTCGGCCTGCTCTACGCCGCCCCCGGCGCGGGCGCCCTGGTGATGGCGATCTTCACCGGCTGGCTGGCGAAGATCCGTCGCCGCGGCCGACTCGTCACCCTGGTGGTGCTGGCCTGGGGGACGGCGATGGCCCTCTTCGGGGTCGTGCACGTCGTGGTGGTGGGCGTGGCCTGCCTCGCGGTCGCCGGGGCGATGGACGTGATCTCGACGGTGCTGCGCAACACCATCTTGCAGACCTCCATCACCGACGACTTCCGCAGCCGCGTCTCGTCGATCCAGATGGCCGTGGTGACCGGCGGGCCGCGCCTGGGCGACCTCGAGTCGGGCGCCGTGGCCTCAGTGAGCTCGACCGAGTTCTCGATCGTCTCGGGCGGACTGCTGTGCGTCCTCGGTGTGCTCGCGCTGTTGCGCTGGCGACCCCACTTCTGGCGCGAGACGACCCTCACCGACCCCTGAGGGGCGCAGGGCGACGCGCCGGCCCCGGCTCACCTGGGCCAGCTGGCCGCAGGCGGCCGCGATCGAGCGGCCCCGGGTGTGGCGCACCGTGGCGTTCACCCCGCGCGCGACCAGCCCGTCGCGGAAGGCCGCCACGCGCTCGGGCCTCGAGCCCCGCACGAGGTAGCCCGGGGTGGGGTTGAGCGGGATGAGGTTGACGTGGGCCGAGAGCGGCGCGGCGAAGGCCACCAGCTCATCGAGCGCCGCGTCGGTGTCGTTGACCCCGTCGATGAGCGCCCACTCGAGGCTGAGCCGTCGCCCGGTGCGCTCGACCCACGCACGGCAGGCGACGAAGAGCCGCTCGAGCGGGTAGCGGCGATTGAGCGGGACCAGCTCGTCGCGCGCGGCGTCGTTGGCCGCGTGCAATGAGAGGGCGAGGGTGACCGCCAGGCCCTCGGCGGCCAGGCGCTCGATGGCCGGCGCCACCCCCACGGTCGAGACGGTGAGGTGACGGGCCGAGAGCCCGACGTCGCCGGCCAGGCGCCCCAGCGCGGCGACGGTGACGGGGTAGTTGGCGAGCGGCTCGCCCATGCCCATGAACACGACGTTGGACAGGCGAGCCGGTCGGGCCGCGCGCCGGGCCAGCGCCACCTGCTCGAGCACCTCGCCGAGGCTGAGCTGACGAGTGAAGCCGGCCTGGCCGGTCGCGCAGAACGTGCAGCCCATCGCACAGCCCGCCTGGGAGGAGACGCACACGGTCACCCGGTCGTCGTAGTGCATGAGGACGGTCTCGATGGTCGCCCCGTCGGCGAGGGCGAACAGCCACTTGCGCGTCGCGCCCCGGTCGCTCACCACCTCCTCGACCACCCGGAGGGCCCCGGGGTGGGCCTCGGCGAGGCGCGCGCGCAGCGCGCGCGGCACCGTCGTCACCTCCTCGAGCGCGTGGCCCTCGCGCCACAGGCCCCGCCAGAGCTGGTCGAGGCGATAGCGCGGCTCGCCGGCGAGCTCTGCGGCCAGCTCCTCGCGGCCGATCCCGTAGAGAGAGGTCACGCCACCACGCTAGGGGCGCACCCCTCGCGCGCGGGGCCGACACCCCGGCGGGGCCCGGTCGAACCCCCCAAGCCGGTCTGCTTGACTCTCTAGCGGCCCCGCCCGGGGCGGACAGGAGGACCATGGAACTCTCGAACAGCTCGGCCGTCGTCACCGGGGGCGCGTCGGGCCTCGGCGAGGCCACCGCCCGCGCCCTCGCGGCGCGCGGGGTCAAGGTCGTCGTCGCCGACCTCAACGACGCCGCCGGAAAGGCCCTCGCCAAAGAGATCGGCGGCGCCTTCGCCCACTGCGACGTGACCGACACCGACCAGGTGATCGCGGCGGTCGAGGCGGCGCGGGCGCGCGGGCCGCTGCGCTCGGTCGTCAACTGCGCCGGCATCGGCTGGGCGACCCGCACCATCGGCAAGGACGGCGAGTACGCCTCGGCCCACGACCTCGACCTCTACCGCAAGGTCATCGAGATCAACCTCGTGGGCACCTTCAACGTCTGTCGGCTGGCCGCCACGGCCATGAGCCACAACGAGCCCGACGCCGACGGCGGGCGCGGCGCGATCGTCAACACGGCCTCGGTCGCGGCCGAGGACGGCCAGATCGGCCAGGTCGCCTACTCCTCCTCCAAGGGCGGGATCGTCGGGCTCACCCTGCCCCTCGCGCGCGACCTCGCCGTGGTGGGCATCCGGGTGAACACGATCCTGCCCGGGCTTATCGACACCCCCATCTACGGCACCGGGCCGGCCAGTGAGGAGTTCAAGGCCCGCCTGGGCGCCGGGGTCCTCTTCCCCCGGCGGCTCGGCCACAGCGAGGAGTTCGCCCACCTGGCCGTGGAGCTGCTCACCAACGACTACCTGAACGCCGAGTCGATCCGCCTCGACGCCGGGATCCGCATGCAGCCGAAGTAGGCGGCCGAGCCGGACACGACCCCACCCCCTGGTTTACGCTTCGCCCGTGGATTGGGTAGACCTCGCCATCGCCGTCTTGGTGACCCTGGCCGCGATCACCGGCTGGGTCGACGGGGCCATCACCCGGGTGCTCCACGTCGCCGGTCTCGCCATCGGCTTCTTCGCGATGGTGGCGCTCGCCCCCTCGCTGTCGAGCCACGTCACCCACGGGGCGGCCCGACCGGTGGTGGCCCTCGTCATCGTGGGGGTCGGCACCTTGGTGTGCGGGCTCGTCGGTCGCGCCCTCGGCGGGTTCTTCTCCCGGGCCCTCGAGACGATCCACCTGGGGATCGTGGACCGGGTGGGCGGGGTGCTCGTCGGTGCGGTGTCGGCCCTGGTGGGCTGCTGGCTGATCGCCGGGCTGCTGGCCTCGACGACCTGGGCCTCGATCGCCACCCAGGTCCAGGGCTCGGCGATCCTGCGCGCGGTCGACGCCGTGATGCCGCCCCTGCCGGCGGTCGAGCAGCGGGTCCAGACCCTGCTGCGCCAGGCCGACCTCCCGGCGATCTTCGCCGAGGTCGTCGCCCCGACGCTCACGCCCCCGGTCGCCCTGGACCGCCTGCCCGCCGCGCGGGCCCCCGTCGGCGGGCCCCCCGGGATCGTGAAGGTCTTCGCCACGGGGGGCTGTGCCAACGCGTCGGAGGGCACCGCGTTCTACGTGCGGCCCACGCTCGCTCTCACCAACGCCCACGTCGTCGCCGGGCACCTCCACGTCACCGCCGGCGGCGCGCCGGCCACCGTCGTCGCCTACGACGCCACCGACGACCTGGCCCTGCTGCGCGTGGCGAGGCCCGGTGCGCCCCTGGCCCTGTCGAGCGCGACCCCGGCCCGGGGCCGACGGCTCAACGTGGTGGGCTACCCACTCAACGGGGCGCGCACCCTGACCCCGGCCTACATGGAGGGGACCACGACGGCCCTCAGCCGCGACATCTACGGCGGCCACCTCGAGGCCCGCACCTTCGTCGTCTTAGAGGCCCGCATCGAGCCGGGCAACTCGGGCAGCCCGCTCCTCGCGGGCGGCCGGGCCGTCGCCGTGGTCGAGTCGATGTCGGCGAGCCAGCCCGCCACCGGCTACGCGATCCCGGTCGCGGTCGTGGCGCCCCTGCTCGCCCGGGTGGGCCATCGCCCGGTGTCGACCGGGGCCTGCGTGAACTGAGCCGGCGCCTCGCCTCAGATGGCCGAGAGGTCGGCCACGTTGTCGAAGCGCGCGAACTCCCCGCGCCAGGTCAGGTGCGCGGTGCGGGTCGGGCCGTTGCGGTTCTTGCCGACGATCACCTCGGCGTCGGCCTTCTGGTCGTTGGGCACGTCGCCGTAGATCTCGGGGCGGAAGAGGAAGAGCACGACGTCGGCGTCTTGCTCGAGCGAGCCCGACTCGCGCAGGTCCGACATCATGGGGCGCTTGTCGGCGCGCTCTTCGAGCTTGCGGCTCAGCTGGCTGAGCGCCACCACCGGGCACTCGAGCTCGCGCGCCAGGATCTTGAGCGAGCGGCTCATGTCGGCCACCTCGACCTGGCGGTTCTCGGCCCGCCCCCGGCTGCTCATCAGCTGGAGGTAGTCGATGATGACGATCCCGAGATCGCCGTTTTGCTGCTTGATGCGCCGGGCCCGGGCCCTTACGTCCATCACGGTGAGGCTGGGGTTGTCGTCGATGAAGACCTTGGCCGACTGCAAGAAGCTGAAGGCCTCGTGGGCCCGGTTCCAGTCCGCCTCGGAGAGGTCGCCGGTGCGCAGCTTGGACGAGTCGATGCGCGCGGTGGAGGCGAGGATGCGCTCGGCCAGCTCCTGACGGCTCATCTCGAGGGAGAAGAAGAGCGCGGGGCGCCCGACGACGGCTCCCACGTGGATCAAGATCCCCAGAGCGAAGGCCGTCTTACCGGTCGCCGGGCGGGCCCCGACGATCGTCATCGAGCTCGGCTGGAGCCCCTGGAGGACGGCGTCGAGGGCGTGGTAGCCGGTCGAGAGGCCGTTGAGCTGGCCCCGGGTCTCGCCGCGCTGCTCGAGGATGTCGGCCTCGGCGAGCAAGAGGCGCTGGAGCGGCGAGACCGAGTCGATCTTGCGCTCGTCGCCGATCGCGTTGATCTTGCGCTCGGCCTCGTCGATGAGGCCCACCACGTCGTCGGTCGCCTGGTAGGCGTCGTCCATGATCTCGCCGGCGGCGGCGATGAGCTTGCGCTGCTGGGACTTCTCGCGCACCAGCTCGGCGTAGTGCTGCGCGTTCGCGACCGAGGGCGTGTTCATCTGCAGCGAGCTGAGCAGCGCCAGCTCCACCCCGACCGCGCCGTGCTCGTGGAGCTTGGCCTGGACCGTGACGTAGTCCACGGGCTCGCCGGCGTGGGCGAGCGCCACGACGGCCGAGAAGATCTGGCCGTGCAGCGGTCGGTAGAAGTCCTCCGCGGTGACGGTCTCGTAGGCGACCGAGACGGCCTCGGGCGAGAGCAGCATCGCGCCGATCAGCGACTCCTCGGCTTCGAGGGCGTGCGGGGGAACCCGCCCGCCCGAGGACGTGGAGCGCGGGGCGTCGATCTGGGTCATAGGTCTCCAACGGTCGCCGACGGACCATGTGCAGCACAAGATGCCAAGGCTGCGTTTTTCCTGTGGACGGCCACGCGACGATTGTGGACCCACCCTGTCACGTCGCCGGGGCGACGCCCCGGCGACCGAGCGCTCACTACTTCGCGACGACCTCGAGGGTGACCGTAGCGGTCACCCCGTCGAAGAGGGCGGCCTCGACCGTGGCCGGGCCGACCTCTTTAAGGTGCTCGCCCATGCGGATCTGGTGTCGATCGACGCTCACCCCGGTCGCCCGGCGCAGCGCGTCGGCCACGTCGCCCTCGGTCACCGACCCGAAGAGCCGACCGTTCGGCGCGGCCCTTACCTCGAGGGTCAGAGTCGCCGCCTCGATCGCCGCCTTCTGAGTCAGGGCCGCGTCGCGGCTCTTCGCGTCGAGCAGGTCGCGCGCCTTGCGCATCGCCGAGGCCTGGGCCTCGGTCGCGTCGCTCGCCACCAGGGCCGCCCCCGAGGGCAGCAGGAAGTTGCGGGCGTAGCCGGGTCGCACGGCGACGATGTCGCCGCGACGGCCCAGGCCCGCCACGTCGGTGCGCAGAAGGACCTTCACTCCTCACCCCCGTCACTGGCCGCCTCGACGACCTCCTCGGCGACCGCGGCGTCCTCGAGGAGCTCGGCCGGGGGGATCGACGCGGACTCGGTCGCCTCAACGGACTCCGCGCGCGGCGGGCGGCCGCCCCGGCCCCCGCCCCCGCGGCCCCGACGCTCGGTCACGGTGCGCTGGGTGTAGGGCAGCAGGGCGAGCTCGCGGGCGGTCTTGATCGCCTCGGAGACGTCACGCTGGTGCTGCTGGCAGTTGCCCGACACCTTGCGGCCGCGGATCTTGCCGCGGTCCGAGATGTACTTGCGCAACTGGGCCAGGTCCTTGTAGTCGACCTGGTCGACGCCGTGCTGACAGAAGGCGCACGGCTTCTTCTTCACCCCGCGGCGCGTGTCCACCTTGGGCGCGCGCTTGGGGGGCTTGGGGTTGTTGATCCGGGGCATTAGAAGGGCTCCTCGTCGAAGTTGTAGGTGGTGGGCTCGTTGGGCCGGGGCGCGGTGCGCTCAGGCGCCGCGTAGCCGCCCTCGCCGCGGGGGGTCTTGGTCACCACGGCCGTGGCGTAGCGCAGCGACGGGGCGATCTCGTCGGCGTTGATCTCGACGATCGAGCGCTTGTCGCCGTTCTCGGTCTCCCAGCTGCGCTGCTCGAGCCGCCCGGTGACGATGACCCGGGTCCCCTTGGTCAGCGAGTTGGCCGCGTTCTCGGCCAGCGCGCCGTAGCCGGCGACCTCGAAGTAGGAGACGCGCTCCTCCCACTCTTGGGTCTGGCGGTTCTGCCAGCGGCGGTTCACCGCCACCGACAGGCGCACCGCAGCCTGGCCGCTGTTGAGGAACTTCAGTTCGGGGTCCCGGGTGATGTTGCCCACCACGGTGATCGAGTTGTCGGGCATGGTCTCTCCTTGGCTGCGCCGACCCTAGGCCTCGGCCGCGACGCGGGCCGGGGCGCGGTCGTGCCGACGCAGGATCTTGAAGCGCAGGACCTCATCGGACAGGGTCAAGATGCGGTCCAGCTCGTCGACGGTCGACGACTCCCCCGCGAACTCGACCACCACGTAGTAGCCCTCTTTGCGCTTGTTGATCTCGTAGGCCAGGGGACGCCTCCCCCAACGGTCGATGGCGCCGGGGCTGCCGGCGTGGCTGCGGATCGTCTCGAGGGCGCGGTCGAGCGCCTGCTGGATCGACTGGGCGTCGACGGCCGTGTCGAACACGATCATCGTCTCGTAGGGCCGTAGGGCCATATGGTTTCCTTTCCCTCTGGACCGGCGCGCCGGGCCCCGCGGAACCGGGGCAGGGGTATCTGCGTGTGCTCGCCGAGGCGAGAGGACGAGTCTAGCAAGCCCCCCGGGGGGCCACGGGGGCCGAGAGCGCCTAGCGCAGCTCCTCGGGGGTCTCGTAGACCTCCTCGGGGCCGGGGAAGGCGCCGGCGCGCACGTCGGCGGCGTAGCGGGCGATCGCCTCGGTGATGAGAGCGCCCGCGTCGGCGTAGCGGCGCACGAACTTCGCCGAGCGGCCCCGAGCCAGCCCGAGCAGGTCGTGGAAGACCAGGACCTGGCCGTCGGTGTCGGGGCCGGCCCCGATCCCGATCGTGGGGATGTCCAGGTCCTCGGTCACCCGGGTCCCGACCAGGCTGGGGACGCCCTCGACCACGACCGCGTAGACGCCCTCGTCCTGGAGGACCTTGGCGTCGAGGCTCAGCTCCTCGGCCGCCTCGCGGGTCTTGGCCTGGACCTTGAAGCCGCCGAAGGCCATGACGCTCTGGGGGGTGAGGCCGAGGTGGCCCATCACCGGGATCTCGGCGTCGAGGATGGCCCGCACGACCTCGCGTCGAACCCGCCCGCCCTCGAGCTTGACCGAGTCAGCCCCGGCGCGAATCAGCCGGCCCGCGTTCGCCACCGCGTCGTGGGCCCCGGTGTGGTAGCTCAGCCACGGCAGGTCGGCCACCACGTGGGCCTCGGGCGAGGCGGCGGCGACGGCGGCCACGTGGTGGCACATCGCCTCCATCGTCACGTGCAAGGTGTCGTCGTGGCCCAGCACGACGTTGGCCAGCGAGTCGCCCACCAAGATGATGTCGACCCCGGCCGCCGAGGCCAGCCGGGCGCCCGGCTCGTCGTAGGCGGTCACCATCACCAGGGGCGCGCTCCCCCGGCGGCGCTTGCGGGCCCGGATGGCCGGGGCGCTGAGCCTCACCGCCCGGCCTTCGAGGCGACCGCCGCCCCCCGGCGCACGGCCCGCCCCCCGGCGTGCCACTTGCGCGCGAGGTGGTGGAACGCGCACGCCACGCAGACCTCGACCGCGTAGCAGGTCACCGGCTCCACCCGGCGCTCGAGCTTGGCGAGCTCGGCCCGCGACGTCGGGCACGTCCCCCCGGCGGGCAGGCGCGCGCCGAACACGTAGGTCACCTCGACCAGCTCGGCGTCCCCGCAGACCGGGCAGCGCTCACCCGAGCGCCGGCCCACGTTGCGCGCCGCGCGCACCAGCTCCGGGTGGGCGTCACAGACGTCCTCGACGCCGATCTGGCCGGCCGCGAGCCGGGCCAGCAGGGTCCGGCGAACCAGGCCGAACTCGACCACGGCCCCGACGTTCGAGGTGGCAGCCAGACGCTGATCCATTAGCGGTGACACTACCCCCGGGGGTGCGACGGGCGGCTGCGCTCTCGGCGTGGTGCGAGCGCGACGTGTCCGTCGATATATCGAAGTGATATGATGAATCGTGATGTTAGACGTCGCCATCCTCGGCCTCTTGATGGACCGCGATCACCACGGCTACGAGATCCGCTCCCAGCTGCGCGCGCGCCTCGGGGTCTCGGCGAACGTGTCGTTCGGCTCCATCTACCCGGCCCTGGCCCGTCTGGAGCGCCACGGCCTGGTCGAGGCGGTCGCCCCGAGCGCGCCGCGCGCGGCGGCGATCTCCACCGGCTCGCTCGCCGGAGAGCGCGCGTCGTTGCGCACGCTGCGCACCTCGGCCGGCCTGGGCCGACGCGGCCGCAAGGTCTACCGCATCACCGAGCGGGGCCGCCAGGAGTTCCACACCCTGCTCGCCGACCCCGCCACGGTCGACGACGGCCGGACCTTCTCGTTGCGCGTGGCCCTCGCCCGCTACCTCACGCCGGCGTTGCGCGTGCGTCTGCTCGAGCGGCGCCGCCAGGACCTCCTCGAGCGCCTGGCTGAGGTGCGCCAGGGCGCCGACAACCCCGACCTCGACGCCTACGCGCGCTCGGTGATGAGCCACGCCGCCCACAGCGTCGAGTTGGACCTCGAGTGGATCGACGACCTGTTGTCCATCGAGCGCAGTGACTCAGAGACATTCGCCCACGAGGCGAAGTAGGAAAGGAGAGCCATGGGCAAGATCCGCGTGGCCATCGCGGGCGTGGGCAACTGCGCCAGTTCGCTCGTCCAGGGCGTGACGTACTACAAGGACGCCAAGCCCGGCGACCACGTGCCCGGACTCATGCACGTCGAGCTGGGCGGCTACCACGTAGCCGACCTCGAGTTCGTCGCCGCCTTCGACGTCGACGCCAGCAAGGTCGGTAACGACCTGGGCAAGGCCATCGACGCCGGGCAGAACAACACCCTGAAGTTCGCCGAGGTGCCCTCGCTCGGGGTGACCGTCTTGCGCGGGCCGACCCTCGACGGACTGAACAAGTACTACCGCGCCGTCATCGAAGAGTCCCCGGCCGAAGCCGTCGACGTGACCCAGGCGCTGCGCGACGCGCGCGCCGACGTGCTCGTCGCCTACCTCCCGGTCGGCTCCGAGCAGGCCCAGCGCTACTACGCCCAGGCCGCGCTCGAGGCGGGCGTGGCCTTCGTCAACGCGATCCCGGTGTTCATCGCCTCGGACCCGGTCTGGGCGAAGAAGTTCGCCGACGCCGGCGTGCCCATCGTGGGCGACGACATCAAAAGCCAGGTCGGGGCCACCATCGTCCACCGCGTGCTCAGCCGGCTGTTCGAGGACCGCGGCCTCACCCTCGACCGCACCTACCAGCTCAACGTCGGCGGGAACATGGACTTCAAGAACATGCTCGATCGCGAGCGCCTCGAGTCGAAGAAGGTCTCCAAGACCCAGGCCGTCACCAGTCAGCTCGAGTTCAACGACATCGAGGCCGACAACGTGCACATCGGCCCGAGCGACCACGTGCCGTGGCTGCTCGATCGCAAGTGGGCCTACATCCGCCTCGAGGGCCGCAACTTCGGCGACGCCCCCCTCAACATCGAGCTCAAGCTCGAGGTCTGGGACTCGCCCAACTCGGCCGGGGTGATCATCGACGCGGTGCGCTGCGCGAAGATCGCCCTCGACCGCGGCATCGGCGGGCCCCTCATCGGCCCCTCCGCGTACTTCATGAAGTCCCCGCCGGTCCAGTTCCACGACGACGTGGCCCACGACATGATCGAGGCCTTCGCCGCCGGCACGCTCGAGAACGAGGCCTGGCCGGCCTAGCCGGCCTAGCCGGCGGTGCTCGCCCCGACCGGCGCGGCCCGCCACACTGGGGAGATGATCGTCGCTCGACCGGCCTCCTCGGAGGTGGGCACGCGCGAGTGGTTCCGACGCCGCGGCCCCTCCTGGGTCCTGCAGGCGGCGTCGGCGCTCTCGGCGGCGGTGGGCCTAGCCGAGGGCGCCCACCGCGTGGGCGCGCTCGTCTGCTGGGTCCTGCTCGTTTTGGAGGGGGGGCTCTTGCTCGCCACGGCGACGACCCTGTGGCGACTGCGCCGCGTGCTCGCCGAGCGCCTGGTGAGCGGTGCTCGGGCGCCGTGGCGCACCCCGTCGCGCGTCGTACGCGCCGAGGGGCTGGTCCTCGGCGTCGTGGCGGTGCTCGTCGGGCTCGACGCGACCTACACCTACCGCCCGGAGGCGGTGGGGCTCGCGACGCTCTTCTTCGGGGTGCAGCTCCTCTACGACCGTCGGGCGCCCCGCTAGCGCGACGCCCACCACGCGCGCAGGCGCGCCTCGGCCTCGGCCGGGTCGATCTCGCCCTCGTCGAGGCGGATCTCCATCAAGAAGTCGAGGGCCCGACCCACGTCGGGCCCGGGCGCGAGGCCGAGCACCTCCATCACCCGCACCCCGTCGATCGCCGGGCGCAGGGCCGACAGGTCCTCGAGGGCGCGCAGCTCGACGATTCGCGCTTCGAGCTCGTCCATCCGTCGGGCGAGCTCGGCGGCCTTGCGGGCGTTGCGCGTGGTGCAGTCACAGCGGGTCAGCTCGTTCAGGTCCTCGAGCAGGTCGCCGGCGTCGCGCACGTAACGGCGCACCGCCTTGTCGCTCCAGCCCAGCTTGTAGGTGTGAAAGCGCATGTGCAGCTCCACCAGGGCGGCGACCCGCTCGACGACGTCCTGGGGGTACTTCAGGGCCACGAGGCGCTTGCGGGTCATCTTGGCCCCGACCACGTCGTGGAACCGGAAGGTGACCCCGTCCTCGGTGATGGCCCGGGTGGCCGGCTTGCCGACGTCGTGGAAGAGCGCGGCCAGGCGCAGCACGAGCCGGGGTGAGGCCTTGTCGACCACGGCGTAGGTGTGGCCCAGGACGTCCTTGTGACGGTGCACCGGGTCCTGTTCGAGCGCGAGGGCCGGCAGCTCGGGCACGAAGCGCGCGGCGAGCCCGGTGCGCACGATGAAGTCGAGGCCGATCGAGGGCCGCTCGGTGGCGAGCAGCAGGTCGAGCTCGGCGCGCACCCGCTCGGCCGACACCTTGTCGATCTGCTCGGCCATCGCACTCGCCGCGGCCTCGACGGCCGGGTCGATGGCGAAGGTGAAGCGCGCGGCGAAGCGCGCGGCCCGCAGCATCCGCAGGGGGTCGTCGCGAAAGAGGGTCTCGGGGTCGATGGGGGTGCGCACCACGCCGTCGGCCAGGTCCTGGAAGCCGCCGAAGTAGTCGAAGAGGGTCTGGACGCCGGTCGTGCCCTTGGCCAGCGCCACCACGTCGAGCGCGAGCGCGTTGATCGTGAAGTCGCGGCGTGACAGGTCGGTCTCGAGTGTGTCGCCCCACTCGACGGCCGGCTTGCGGGAGTGGTCGACGTAGGACTCGGAGCGGAAGGTCGTCACCTCACAGGCCAGCCCGTTCGCGGCCAGGATGCCCCCCAGGGTGCCGAAGGCCCGGCCCTGCTCCCAGATCGACGTGCACAGGGGCCGCATGATCCGCTCGACGTCGTCGGGCCGGGCGTCGGTCGTGAAGTCGATCTCGCGCTCGCCCGCGCGCGTCGCCCCGAGCAGGGCGTCGCGCACCGCGCCCCCCACGGCGTAGAGGGAGAAGCCGGCCTCGTCGAAGGCGACCGCCAGCGGTCGGGCGAGGTCGGCGAGCTCCACGAGTCGGGTGTCGGCGTCAGCGAGTGAGATCACGGTCTATCGAGGTTACGACGCCGGGCGCGACGCACCCGCGACGGTAGCCTGGTTGGGCATGGCCCACCGACCTCGGACCTGGTGGCGGGCGATCGCCGGGGCCGTCGTGGTGGCCCTGGGCGTGCCCCTCGGCCACGGGGCGATAGCCGGGGCGGCGCCGTCCCCGACACCCTCCCTGGTGCACCAACAAGAGGTCGTCACCCTCGGCGCCTCGGGCGCGGCGACCCTCGACCTCACGGTGTCGGCCGGCGCCTCGTCGACCCTGCGGGCGACCCTCTTCCCCCTCCTCATCACGCGCGGAGCCCTCGAGGGCGTGGTCGCCGGTCACTCCCCCGGCGTCGCCGCGATCGCCTCGACCCCGGCGATCCCGCTGCGCTGTGCGCGCCACGGCTCGGCGACCCTCGCGATCACCCTCACCACGACGCGTCGCGCGGGCGCGCCGACCTGCGACGGGGCCCGGCCGCGCCTGCGCCTCTCGTGCGCCCCGGGCCACTGCGACGGGGTCTACCCCCTGCGCCTCGTCCTCGACGAGGGCAATAGTCGCACCGTCTGGTGGTCACTCGTCACCGTCCGGGCCCCCAGCGCGGTCACCCCCGTGTCGGTCGCCGTGATCGAGACGCTCACGCGGGCCGACCTCGTCCACCCCCTGCGCACCGCCGACGCCCTGCGCGCGATCGCGCGCGCCGCCACCACCCCGCTCACCCTCGGCGCCGACTACGGTGCGCTCGGACCGCTCATCCTGGGCAAGGACCGCTCGGCCCCGGGGCCGACCGACGTGGCGGCCGCCCTGGACCGGGCGCTCGCGAGCGGGGAGCACCGCGCCATCGACGCCCCGCCGGCCACGGCCGACTTCGCCGGCCTGGCCGACCACCACCTCGACACCCAGGTCCTCCAACAGCTCAACCTGTCCTCGGACCTGCTGCGCACCCTGACCGGGCGCTACGTGGACGGACCGGTCCTGCTCTCGGGGCCGATCGCCCCCGAGGGGCTCGCGGCCCTGGCGCGCGCCGGCGAGACCCGGGTCGTGCTCGCCGAGGACGCCCTGGCCGCGGCCCCCTCGTCCACCTTGACCTGGGGCGCGCCGTTCCGCGCGACGGGGGTCGCCGGGGCGCTGGCCCTCGCTACCGACGCTCCGCTCTCGGCGCTGCTCGACGGCGGAGCGCCCTCGGCCGGGCTGCGCACCGCCCTGGTGCTCGGGACCCTCGACTTCTTGCACTACGAGGCCCCCAACGCGCCGGCCCCGCGGGCCGTCGTGCTCGTGGCCTCGCTCGCCCGGACCTCCCCCACCCTGATCGGCGACCTCGCCGCCGGGCTCGCCCACGACCCCTTCGTGCGCACCACGACCCTGACCCCCCTCTTCGACGCCCGCCTGGTGGGCGCCGACGGCGCGCCCGCCACCCGCGCCCTGGCGCCGGTCGGGCCCTCGACCTGGACCGGCCGCAACGTCACGTCGCTGCTCAGTGTGATCGGCGAGGTCAACTCCTTCGCCCAGGCCGTGCGCAGCGGCCCCGTGGCGACCGCCCTGCGCGTCGCGGTCGCCAGCGCTGAGCAGGTCGGCTCCCCCGCCCTTCGCCAGGCCGCGATCGCGCGGGCCCAGGCCGCGCTCGACGCCCAGCTGGGACTCGTCACGATCGACGCCAGCACGATCACCCTCGCCGGACCGGGCAACGCGCTGCCGGTGACGATCCACTCGAGCGCCGGCTACGACCTCGCGGCGGTGGTGCACGTCTCGGCCGAGGGCCTGACCTTCCCCAAGGGCTCGGCCGTCGCCGTCAACCTCAACGCGCCGACCGTCTCGGTCGACGTGCCGACCGCGCGCGCCACGGCCAGCTCGGTGACCCTCGAGGTCACCTTGACGACGCCCAACGGGCAGCTGGAGCTCGCCCGCAGCGCCGTCCAGGTGCGCATCGCCGGCACCTCCGTCGTCGGCTACCTGCTCACCGCCCTCTCCTTGCTGGTCCTGGCGTGGTGGTGGTGGCGCACCACCCGACGACGCAGCGTCGGCCGGCACGCCCGATGAGCGTCGACGCGCGCCACTCCACCCGGGTCGCCTCGATGGCGGCCGGGACCCTCGTCTCGCGCCTGACCGGCCTGGTGAGGGTGTTCGTCCTCGCCTGGGTGCTCGGCTTCACCCCGATCGCCGACGCCTTCAACCTGGCCAACACCGTGCCCAACATGCTCTTTGACGTCGTGCTCGGCGGGGTGGCCACGGCGACCTTCATCCCGGTCTTCGTCGAGTCCCTGGCCCGCGACGGCGAGCGGCGGGCCTGGCGGTCGATCTCGTCGATCGCGACCCTGGCCGCGGCCGTCCTGGTCGTGGCGTCGGTGCTCGCCTGGGTCTTCGCGCCGCTCATCATCGACGGGTTCACCTTCGTCTCGCGCCACTCGAGCGCGGCCTCGAGCGCCACGACCGAGGCGGTGGTCGCGGCCCAACGGGCGGTGGCCACGACGCTGCTGCGCTGGTTCGTCCCCCAGATCTTCTTCTACGGGCTGATCGCGCTCGCGACGAGCCTGCTCAACGTGCGCCGCCGCTTCGCGATCGCCGCGTGGGTGCCGATCGCCAACAACGTCGTGGCCATCGCGGCCCTGGTCTGGTACCACCTGGTCGACCCGACCCCGGTCCTCGAGGGGCTCTCGGGCACCCGCGACCTCGCGTGGCTGGGGGCGCTCACCACGGCCGGGGTGGCCGTGCAGTTCTTCCTGCTCGTGCCCTCGCTGGCGCGCAGCGACCTCTGGCGGATGCGGCTGCGCTTCGACCTGCGCGACCACGCGGTGCGCACCGTGGCACGCCTCAGTGGGTGGACCCTGGGACTGGTCGCGGCCAACCAGGCGTCCCTCTACGTGGTGCTGGCCCTGGCCTTCGGGATCGGCGGCGACGGACCGGTCAGCGCCTACACCTACGGCTGGTCCTTCATGATGATGCCCTACGCGGTGGTGGTGGTCTCGGTGATGAGCTCGCTCGCCCCCCAGCTGGCGCGGCTGTCGACCGAGGACCGGCCCGAGGCGTTCGCCGAGCGGCTGCGCTTCGGGCTGCGCCAGTCGCTCGTGATCATCCTGCCCGCGACGGCGGCCCTCATCGTCCTGTCCCAGCCCCTGGCGGCGATCCTGCTGAATCGCGCCGACGCCCGCGCTCCGCTGCTCGCCGGCACGGCCATCGCCGTGCTGGCGGCGGGCCTCCCGGGGTTCTGCGTCTTCCAGCTGTGCGTGCGCGGGCTCCAGGCGATGCAGCGGGCCCGCGAGGTCTTCTTGCTCTACGTGCTCGACAACGGCGTGGCGATCGCGCTGTGCGTGGCGATCGGCCGTCACTCGCTCGCGGGGCTGTGCGCCGCCGTCTCGATCGGCTACACCGTGGCCGCCCTGGCCGCCCTGGGCACGCTCGCGCTGCACCGGGTCGACATCATCGCCGCGGTGGGGGGCGTGCACGTTCGGCGCAGCCTGGTCGCGACCGTGGTGGCGGCTCTCGTGATGGCGGTCGTCTACGCCGCGCCGAGCTGGAGCCACGGGCTGCGCCTCGTGGTCCGCTTCGGCGCCGCCGGGCTCGCCGGGACGCTCGGCTACCTCCTCATCGCCACGGTGGGGGCCCGCCGGGCCCGGCGCGCCGCCGGCCCGCGTGCCAGGCTGTAGCGACCGAAGAAGGGGACATGGCCAACGTCAAGGTGGTGACCGACAGCGCGAGCGACCTGCCCGAGGACCTGGCGCGCGCCTACGGGATCGAGGTGGTGCCGCTCACGATCCGCTTCGGCGACGAGGAGTTCACCGACCGCGAGGACCTCTCCCCCGAGGAGTTCTGGGCCCGGTGCGCCACCTCGCCCACCCTGCCCGAGACGGCGGCCCCGTCCCCGGGCCGCTTCCAGGACGCGTTCCACCGGGCCGCGGCCGAGGGCCACGACGGCGTCGTCGCGCTCACCCTCTCCTCGGCGCTCTCGGCCACCCACGGCTCGGCGACGATCGCCGCCGAGGCCGTGGCCGGCGAGCTCGAGGTGCGCGTCGTCGACACCCTCACCGTGGCCATGGGCCAGGGCCTCGTCGCGATCGAGGTGGCCGAGCGGGCCCGCGCCGGCGCCGGGGTCGACGAGCTGGTGGCGTTGGCCCACGACGCCATGGCCCGCGCCGGGGTCGTGGCCACCCTCGCCACGCTCGAGCACCTCATCCGCGGCGGGCGCGTCGGGGGGGCCAAGGCCCTGCTCGGCCAGGTCCTTTCGATCAAGCCGCTGCTCGCCCTGCGCGACGGCGTCGTCGCCGAGGCCGGGCGGGTCCGCACCCGCGCCCGGGCCCTGGCGGCCTGCGCCGAGCGGGCCCGGGCCGCGGCCCCCCTCGCGCGCCTCGCCCTCATCCAGGGCGCGTGCGCGCCCGAGGACGTTGCCGCGATGCGCGCGCTCGTCGCCGACATCGCACTCGCCCACCCGATGCTCGAGGCCGAGATCGGTCCGGTCGTGGGGACCCACGCCGGACCCGGGATCATCGGCCTCACGTGGCTCCAGGCCTGACCCGGTAGGGTCGAGACGTGGAGGACGACCGCGCGCGCGAGCCCGATTTCGTCGACCGGACGCTCGACGCCCTCGACCACGGGCTCGACGTCGTGCACGACAAGGTCCTGCGCCCGATCATCCTGGCCGGACGGGCCGTCGCCTACGGGTTCGTCATCGCGCTGGCCGCGGTCGTGCTCGTCGTGGTCGTGCTCGTGGGCGTGATGCGCCTGCTCGACGTCTACGCCTTCGCGGGCCGCGAGTGGCTGAGCTACGCCGCCGTGGGGGCGCTGTCACTCGCGACGGGACTGGTGATCTGGCGCCGGCGTCGTCCCGTGCGAGTGAGGAAGTAGTGCGCCGTACGCGAGTCCTGATCATCGGGTCGGGCCCGGCCGGGCTCACGGCCGCGGTCTACGCCGCCCGGGCCCAGCTCTCCCCCCTGGTGATCGAGGGCGAGCCGTCCTCGACCTCGGACCAGCCGGGGGGCCAGCTGATGCTCACCACCGACGTCGAGAACTTCCCGGGCTTCCCCGAGTCCGTCTCGGGACCCGAGCTCATGGCCCGGATGCGCGAGCAGGCCGTGCGCTTCGGCGCCGAGCTCGAGCTGAGTCGGGTCCAGCGCCTGGACGTGGCCGCGCGCCCCTTCCGGGCCTGGCTGAGCGGGGACGGTGAGGCGCCCAGCGTCTCGGCCGACGCCGTCATCTTGGCCACCGGGGCGCGCTCGTTGATGCTCGGTGTGCCCGGCGAGGACCGGCTCTTGAGCCACGGGCTCTCCACGTGCGCCACGTGCGACGGGTTCTTCTTCCGCGGCCAGGACATCGCCGTCGTGGGCGGGGGCGACTCGGCCCTCGAAGAGGCGCTCTTTCTCACCCGCTTCGCGAGCTCGGTCACCGTCGTACACCGCCGCGCCGAGCTGCGCGCCAGCAAGATCATGCAGCAGCGGGCGCTCCATCACGAGAAGATCCGCTTCCGGTGGAACACCGTGGTGACCGAGGTGCTCGGGGACGAGCGGGTCGAGGGCCTGGCCGTGCGCGACACGTTGAGTGGGGCCACGGACCGCCTCGGGGTGACCGGGGTCTTCGTCGCCATCGGCCACGTGCCCAACGTGACCCTGGTCGAAGGGACGGTCGAGCTCGCCGAGGGCGGCTACGTGCGCACCGGACCGGGCTCGTACACGAGCGTCGAGGGCCTCTTCGCCGCCGGCGACGTGCAGGACCACGTCTACCGCCAGGCGGTCACCTCGGCCGGCTCGGGGTGCGTCGCGGCGATCGACGCCGAGCGCTGGCTCGAGGCGCAGGGGCTCTAGGCCGGGTCGCTAGTCTGGCCACCGGCGTCGTCGCGGCGCCGAGGAGGTAGCCATGAGCGGAACGATCACCACCCTGACCGACGCCACCTTCGACGAGGTCGTCGCCGGCGCGGACAAGCCCATGCTGGTCGACTTCTGGGCGGAGTGGTGCGGCCCGTGCAAGTTGATCGCCCCCATCCTCGAAGAGCTCGCCGTCGAGCAGGCCGACGCCTTCGCCATCGGCAAGCTCGACGTGGACCACAACGTCCAAACGGCCACCAAGTTCTCGGTGATGAGCATCCCCACCCTGCTGGTCTTCAAGGGCGGCCAGGTCGTGGGCCGTCTGGTGGGCGCGCGGCCCAAGGGCGCGCTGCTCCAGGAGATCACCTCGATCCTCGACGCCGCCTGAGCGGGCCCGACCTGCGCCCCGGGGCCACGGGGGAGGCCGTGGCCGAGCTCCACCGGCGCCTGGGCGTCTTGGGTCTCGTGCGCACCGAGGGACCGCCCGACCGCTACGACGACCAGACCGTCGCCCTGGTGGAGGCGTTCCAGCGCTCGCGCGGGCTCGCCCTCACCGGGGTGCTCGACGGGCCCACGGCGACGCGCCTGGCGGAGGCCCAGTGGCGCCTGGGCGAGCGTCTCCTCTACCTCGCCCGGCCCCACCAGCGCGGGGACGACGTCGCGGCCCTCCAGGTGGCCCTCGCCCAACTCGGCTTCAACCCCGGACGCATCGACGGCGTCTTCGGCCCCCTCGCCCACGAGGCCCTCTCGGAGTTCCAGCGCAACTGCGGGCTCGAGCCCACCGGAGTGCTGACGGTCGCGACCTACCACGAGCTGGTGCGGTTGCGCTCGCCGGGGCCGGCCCGCAGCCTGGTCACCGAGGCCTGGACCCGGGCCGGACTCGACGTCCCCCATCAGGTGTCGGTCCTGGTCTGCGGGGACGGACCACTCGCTGAGGCCCTCGCCGACTCCTGGGCCGGCACGACGGGCGTGCACGTGCGCCTCGGGGTGCGCGCCGAGGCGGCCGTCGAGGTGGCCAACGACCTCGACGTGGCCCTCGTGCTCTCGATCGAGCCCGGCTCCGGGGTGACGGGCGTGCGCCTGCACTACTGGGCCGGGCCCACCGCCCACAGCCGGACCGGCGAAGCGGTGGCGTCCTCCCTGGCGAGCGCCCTGTCCACGATCGACGGGGGCCCGAGGATCGAGGTGATCGGGCTCGCGCTGGCGATCCTGACCGGCACCCGGATGACGACCCTGCACGTCGAGCACGGCGACCTCACGCCCGAGGTCGTTCACCGGGTCGTCACGGCGCTGCGCACCTCGGCCACCCACCTTTTCCACAGCGAGCTAGCCTAGGGGGGTCCCCCGCCAGTCCCCTAGCCCTTAAATGGTCCCATTTCCGGGTAAATACGGGCGATAACCCACAACTTCATCCACAAGTTGGGGAAAACCTCAACGTGAGGGTTAGGTTAAGAGTTGAAGGTCACCGGGGCTTCGAGATGGCGATGTAGAGCCGCTCCAGGTCGTCGAGGTCCGCGAAGTCGATGATTATCCGGCCGTTGCGGCCCTTGAGGTCGACGTGGACCCGGGTGTCGAGGTAGTTCTCGAGCAGGTGCTCGAGCTCGGCCACACTCGCGTCGGGCACCGGGCGCAGACGGGGTGAGCCCTCGTGCTCTCGCGCGGTCCCCGTGGGCGCGAGGGGGCGCGGCTCCAGAAAGAGCTTGACCGCCTCCTCGGTGGCGCGCACCGAGAGCTCGTTCTTGATCACCCGAGCGACCAGGGTCGCCTGGGCGTTGGGGTCGCTCACCCCGAGCAGGGCGCGGGCGTGACCGGCCGTGATCTGGGAGTTCGCCAGCGCGCTCTGGGCCGCCTCGCCGAGTTGGAGTAGTCGTAATGTGTTCGTAACATATGCGCGGCTCTTGCCCACGCGCTGGGCCACCTGGTCGTGGGTCAGGCTGAACTCATCGACGAGCTGCTGGTACGCCGCCGCCTCCTCCAAGGGATGGAGGTCGACGCGGTGGAGGTTCTCGACGACCGCCTGCTCGAGCGAGAGCCGGTCGTTGACGTCGTCTTGGAGGAGGACGGGCACGACCTCGAGCTGGGCCAGGGCCGCCGCACGCCAACGCCGCTCCCCCGCTATCAGCTCGTAGTGACCGTCCTCACCCTCCACGGGGCGAACGATGATCGGCTGGAGCACGCCGAGCTCGGCTATCGAGGCGGCGAGAGTCGCCAGGCTGTCGTCGTCGAAGGCCTTGCGCGGTTGGAACGGGTTCGGGCGGATGGAGCCGACCGGCACCATGCGCAACGGACCGGCGACCTCCTCCACTCTCGGCGTCTCCCCCGTCTCGTCCGAGGGTCCCTCGGGGATCAGGGCGCCTAGCCCCTTGCCGAGTCCGGGTTTCCTAGCCATTCAAGATCTCCTCTGCTAGCTGGCGGTACGCCTTGGCGCCCTTGGACGAGGGGTCGAAGACGGTGATGGGTTGACCGAAGGACGGGGCCTCGGCCAGGCGCACGGTGCGCGGGATCACCGTCTGGCAGAGCTCCTCTTCGAAGTAGCGACGCACCTCGCGTGCGACGTCGCCCGAGAGCGTGTTGCGCGAGTCGTACATCGTGAGGACCACCTTGGAGATCCTCAGCGTGGGATTGAGGTTGTCGCGCACCAGGTTCACGATCCTCTGGAGCTGGGTGAGCCCCTCGAGGGCGTAGAACTCGGTCTGGACCGGCACGATGATGTCGGTGGCGGCCGCGAAGGCGTTGATGGTGATGAGCCCGAGCGAGGGCGGGCAGTCGATGAATATGAAGTCGAAGTCCCCCTCGACAGACCCGAGGGCCCGCTTGAGGCGCATCTCCCGGGAGATTATCGACGAGAGCTCCTGTTCCACGCCGGCCAGGTCGAGGGTGGCGGGCGCCACGAAGAGGTTGTTGTAGCCCGTCGGCTCGACGATGTCGACCATGGGGACGTCGTTCAACAACACGTCGTAGACCGAGCGCTCGAAGCGCCGTCCATCCACCCCGAGGCCCGTCGTGGCATTCCCCTGGGGGTCGAGGTCGACGACCAGGACCCGCATCCCCTTCTCGGCCAGCGCGGCGCCGAGGGATATGGTCGTGGTCGTCTTCCCCACCCCACCCTTCTGGTTGGCGACGGCGTAGATCCTCATCGTGGTGGCGTCAGCCATGAGCCTCTTCCCAGGGGTGAGATGAACCGACACAGCGTCGAGACAGAGCCATTCAACTCCCTTTTGGGTACACCGTCAAGTACCCATGTTTCACGTGAAACATCCGGGGCTCGCGGACGCCGCGATGTTTCACGTGAAACAAATTACGACTCGAACCCGGTATTTCGTTGGGTTTGGTGAGCGCGTCCCCATCGCCGGCGCCCGTCGGCGGGGGAATGTTTCACGTGAAACATCACCACAGTGGTCGCCGTCCCGGGACGCCGGAGGGGCGGGGGAAGCCCGCCTCGGTCTCGCGGACCTTCTCGAGAACGCGATACGAGAACCCTCCCGCAGCGTGGCTGGACCCGCGCAGGCCCAGACGGGCCAGTCCGTCGTCCGGCCAGCGTCCCGGATCGCCTCCTCCGGGGGGGTCGGAGACGATCGCCACTGCGCCCACCCCCAAGAACCGCACCGCGCATTCCGCGGTGACCGGCGGGGGAGCGAAGGATCTCGCCGTCACCAGGTCAAACGTCCCCTCGAGGGCGGGATCGCGCGCCGCATCCTCGGCTCGGGCCACCACCACCGAAAGGCCGGAGGGCGTCCCCGGCCCCGCGATCACCTCACGCAGGAACGACCCGCGTCGCTCCATCGAGTCGAGCAGGACCGTGTCGCAGCCCCAATGATCAGCGAGCACCAACCCGGGAAGGCCGCCGCCGGTGCCCAGGTCGAGCAGCCGCCGGGGGGGAGTCTCCCGAAGGGACCCCCAGACCAGGTAGAACCCACGCGCGTGGGCGATCTGGCCCTCCAGGTCCTGGGGGCTCAAAAAACCCCGCGCCCTCGACTCCTCGAGGGCGCGGGGCAGCCAGTCACTCGACACGGGGCTTAGGCCGGGGCGATCACCACGAATCGCCGGGGCTCCTCACCCTCGGAGCGGGTCGTGACGCGCTCATCGTCCGCCAGCGAGTCGTGGACCGCCTTGCGGTCGGCGGGGGACATCGGCTCGAGGGCGCGCTCCTCGCCCGTCTCGGCGACCTCGTCGGCCACCTGGCGCGCGAAGCGTCCGAGGGCCGCCACGCGGCGCTCGCGGTAGCGGGCCACGTCGACGAGGATCCGATCGGTGCGCCCCTCACTCTTGGCCTGGACCACGGTCCTGGTGACCTCCTGGAGTGCCTGGAGCGTCGTTCCGCGCGGCCCCACCAGGATTCCCAGCTCGGTCGCGGGATCGGCGTCCACCGCCAGCTCCACGGTCTCCTCGTCAACCTCTCGGACGCTGACCTGCGCGTCTATTCCCATCACCCCGAGGAGGCCGACGAGGAACTCCCTCGCCAACGCCCCCTGTTCGGCGAGCGATAGTCCCTCCGCCATGGTGTTCTCCTTCTGCTTATCGAACGTCTCGGCCTTGGGTGCGCGCGGGGCGCGCTCGCGCCTCTCGGGGCGCGGGGTCGCTCGGTCGTCGCTCAGCGCGGGACCGGCCGGGGAGTCGGGCCGGGTGGAGGCCGTCGAACGCCCTCGGCTACGCCGGCTTCGGCCCTGACCGTCCCGTGAACCCCGACTCTCCTGATCGCCCCCATCCGATGGGACACGACCCCGGCCACCACCCTCGGCGGGCCGGCGCCCCCTCTTCGGGCGGGGCTTGACGGGCCGGACCCTCGCGCGCACGCGGTACTCCCCGCGCAGGCGCCCGAAGAGCCCGCTGCGGGGCTCTTCCACCACCTCCACCTCAGCGTCGTCACGCGTCACGCCGAGGTGCGCGAGGGCCCGCTCGGTGGCCTCGTCAACGGTCTTGCCCGTGGTCTCTACCCACTCCATTCGCTATCGCGTCCTTCTCTTGCGCTTGTCCCGGGACCGTGGATGACTCTGAGGTCGAGGGTTAGGCTTCGGGGCTTTCGGGGTCCCGCCGCCGGTGGGGGACCGCTTGGTCGTCGGGGCGGTAGCGGGCTTCGCGGCCGGCTTCTCCTCCGCCGAGCCGGGGATCTCCACCGGCCCCTTGGCCTGGGTGAGGCCGTGGCGTCGGGGGTCGGACACCCCGGTGCGGAACATGATGTCCTGGGTGATGATCCGGATGATCGTCGAGACGATCATGTACAGCACGACGGCGGCCGGGATGACGAGGTAGATGTAGGCGAAGACGATCGGCAAGAAGCGCTGCATCATCTGGGTCTGGCTGGGCATCTGCTGGCCGGCCACGAGGGCGCGCTTGTTGATCTGGGCCATCTGGAAGTACTGGAGCAGCACGGCGGCGATGACGAGAGCGAAGAAGGGGAGTGCGCCCACCCACGACCCGTGCGCGCTGATGGGGAAGGGTCGAAGGCTCAGGTCGAGCCCTAGGGAGTTGATGTGACCACCCGAGTGGATCAGGTTGTCGTACATCTTGGAGTTATGGGGGATGTAGCGGGGCTGGGAGACCAGCTGGCCGGCCTTGTTGGGCACCGTGTTCGCGAGGCCCTTGATCACCTGGTACAGGACGATGAGGAAGGGGGTCTGCAACAGCATGGGCAGACAGCCGCCCAGCGGGTTGATCCCCTCCTCGCGGTAGAGGCGCATGAGCTCCTCGTTGAGGACCTGTCGGTTCTCGGGACCGCGATACTTCTGTTGCAATTTCTTAATCTCTGGCTGAATTTTTTGCATCGCCATCATCGAGCGGGTGCTCTTGACGGTGAGCGGGGTCAGCACGCCCATGATGATGATCGTGAGCAGGACGATCGCCGCGGCGTAGTTGGGCACGATCCCGTAGAGGAAGGCCAGGAGCCAGGCGATGGCGCTGAAGATCGGCGAGAAGACCTGGCCGAAGAAGTGGGTGATGGAGCTCATCGGGCGTTTCTCCTGGCCTCAGGGAGTTCGGGAACGAGGTCGATCCCGTGGGGACCGAGCGGTCGACAGCGCGACAGACGCCTAAGGGCCAGCCACCCGCCGCGGGCGGCCCCGTGCCGGGCGATCGCCTCGGCGGCGTAGTTCGAGCACGTGGGGTAGAACCGACAGGCGCTCACCCGCCCGGCCCGGAGCCACTGGTAGAGCTGGACCAGGCCCACGAGGGTCCGGGCCACCGGGCCCCTAGCGCGCGCGCAGCTCTCCGAGGGCTCGGCGGAGGTGGTCGTTGAGTTCGTCATAGGTCAGTTCCGCGGCTCCTACACCGCATTTGATCAGGTACTTCCCAGGTAGGGGACGGGGGTCCATCTCGTCGAGCAGGGCCCGGAGACGCCGACGGATCCGGTTCCTCACCACCGCGGGCCCCACGGGCCGGCCGATGGCGAAGGCCGCCGCGACCCCGGGGTCGGATCCGGCCACGAAGCGGATGCTCAGTGGCCCGCTGCGAGCCCGCGCCGTCGGTGTAGCGAAGAGCGCGAACTGCCGGCGGGTGCGGACCCGGTCCGGCACGCGCGCTAGACCGTCAAGCGGTGGCGGCCCTTGGCCCGACGGGCCTTGAGGACGGCGCGCCCGGCGCGGGTCCGCATACGGGCCCGGAAGCCGTGGGTCTTGGCCCTCTTCCTCTGGTTCGGCTGGTAGGTGCGCTTCACGGAAACCTCATTCTCGACGACGGCGCGCGGGCGGCCGGTCCGCTGCGGAATCCCGGTCGCACGATGGCGAGCCATCTTATCCCACCGGTCTTGGCCACCTCTCAGGCTCCCCGGGCACGGTCCCGCGAATAGGTGTATGGTGGCCCTCCCTGTGAGGGAGCGGCCGTTTCCCCTTGTGGGAAGGGTTGTGGAAAACATCGGCGACGGCCTGTGGAGGAACGATCGTGCAGAACGGTGAGGAGGTGTGGACCCAGCTGCGAGAATCGTTGCGGGGTAACGCTTCTGAGGCGGTGTGGGCGGCCGGGCTGAGCACGCTGCGGCTTGTGGATTTCCGTGGGGACGAGCTGGTGATAGGAGCGCCCAACCAGATCCAGCTCCAGCGCGTCCAGCAACGCTACCTCCCCTTCATCACCGAGCACGCCCAGCGCGTCATCGGCCCGGCGGTCCAGGTCTCTCTGACCGTCGCCGACGTCCCCGCGGCCTCCCCACCGTCCGAACCCGCCGGCGCACCCGCGCCCACAGCGAGTGCGGGCGCGCCCAACACCTCCACCTATGCGGCCAGCGTCGACGCCCCCGCGCGGCTCGACCCGCGCATGACCTTCGACTCGTTCGTGCCGGGCCCTTCGAACCGCCTCGCCTTCGCCGCGGCCCAGTCGGTCGCCGAGACGCCGGGTCGGGCCTACAACCCGCTCATGATCTACGGCAACTCCGGTCTGGGCAAGACCCACCTGCTGCACGCCATCGGCAACTACGTGCGGGAGAACTACCCGGGGCGCCGCGTGCTCTACGTCTCGACCGAGACGTTCTTGAACGACTTCATTCGCGCCATCCAGACCAAGACCCAGCTAGCGCTGCACGAGCGCTACCGGGAGAACGACGTCTTGTTGATCGACGACATCCAGTTCATGGAGCAGCGTGGCGAGACCTTCCACGAGGAGATCTTCCACACCTACAACGCGTTGCACGGCGAGGGCAAGCAGATCGTGCTCACCTCGGACCGCTCGCCCCGCGACCTCGCCGGGCTCCAGGACCGCTTCCGCAGCCGTCTCCTCCAGGGTCTCGTCACCGAGGTCGACCAACCCGACCTCGAGACCCGCATCGCGATCCTGCGCTCCAAGGCCGAGGCGGAGCGCATCGCCCTGCCCGACGACGTCACCGAGTGGATCGCCCAGCGCGTCCGTGACAACATCCGCGAACTCGAGGGCTCGATCACGATGCTGCGGGCCTTCGCGAACCTACGCCAAGAGCCGATCACCCTCGAACTCGCCCGCACGCACCTGACCAACCTGGGTCAAGAGCAGGCCGTCTTGAAGCCCGAGACGATCCTCAGCGTCGTGGCCGAGTTCTACGGCCTCTCGGTCGACGAGGTGCGTGGCTCGAAGCGCCTGCGCCCCCTCGTCCACGCCCGCCACGTCGCGATGTTCCTGATCAGAGAGATGTTGAACAACTACTCCTACCCGATGATCGCGCGCATCTTCGACGGACGCAACCACACCACCGTCATCAGCGGGGTGGAGAAGATCCGTGACCAGCTCGGCTCGAACCCCGACCTGTTGAATCAGATCAACCAGCTCAAGCGGCGACTCCAGGGCGAGATGTGAGTTGTGGGCAAGGTGTCTCTCGTGGTGTTGGATTCGCGTGGTTGGTGTGGAGGCTACCCACATCACGTGAAGGTTCACCCTTGAGAGTTGAGGGAGTTAGCGACAGCGCTGTGGGGGGAGGGCCCGTCTGATTCGCGGTGGGGATCAGGGACGACACACATACCCCCACCAACCCACAGCCCTACTACTACCAACACCCCTTCTATCGAACATCCACACCGTAACCTCAGAGGACGAAGAAAGGCAGAGCCATGAAGTTCAGATCCGAGCGTGACCTGCTGGTCGACGCGCTGGGGGCGGCGAGCCGGGTGGTGACGACGCGTCTGGTCGGGGCGACCTCGGGGATCCTGCTCTCGTTGAGCGGCAACCAGCTCGTCGTCACGGGCACCGACCTCGACCTCACGGCCCGCACGACCATCGAGGTGGTCGGAATCGAGGACGGTGCCACGGTGGTGCCGGCCCGGCTCATCGTCGACGCGGTCCGCTCGCTCGAACCCGGAGCGGTGACCGTCGACGGCCACGACGAGATCGTCGACGTGACCCTGGGTCGAGCACGCTTCTCGCTGCGGACCTTCCCGGTCGTCGACTACCCCAAGCTGCCACCGGTCAGCGGGCCGGTGATCTCGGTGGCGGCCCTCGAGCTGATCCAGGGGTTGACCCAGGTGGTGCGCGCCGCGGCCACCGACGACGCGCGCCCCCTCCTCACCGGTGTGCTGTTCACCTCGAACGAGGGATCGCTCCGGCTCATCGCCACCGACTCCTACCGCCTCGCCGTGCGTGACGTGCCCGGCGTCGCCGGCTTCACCGCGACCGACCTGCTCGTCCCCGCCCGGGCGCTCCATGAGCTCCAGCGCACCGCGAACCAACTGCCGGCCGACGCCGAGATCGCCGTCGCGCTCTCGGACGCCGAGATCGCCTTCGTCGCCGGAGCGACCTCCATCGCCTCACGGCTCATCGACGGGAACTACCCCTCGGTCCTCCAGCTGATCCCAGCCAGCTACCCCAACCAGCTGCGCGTCGCCAAGGACACGTTCTTGACCTCACTGCGCCGGGCCCGCCTGCTGGCCAAGGACTCGACCTCCTCGGTGCGTCTCACCGTGAAGGACCGGGCGGTCGAGATCCGAACCCAGAGCCACGACGCGGGCGACGTCGAGGACAACGTCGACGCCGACTTCCAGGGCGAGGAGATGACGATCGCCTTCAACCCGAGCTTCCTGATCGACGGTGTCGAGGCGGTGCCGGGCGACGAGATCGTGCTCGAGATGAGCGACGCGGTGCGTCCGGCCATGGTCCATGGGGTCGACGACCTCACGTTCCGCTACCTGCTCATGCCCGTGCGAGTCCAGTAGGGCCCCGGGGTGGGCCTCACCGAGCTCACGCTGCGCGACTTCCGCCTGTTCTCCGAGCTCGTCGTGCGCCCCGACCCGAGCGCGGTGACCGTCTTCCTCTCGGCGAACGGGACCGGCAAGACCTCGGTCCTCGAGGCCGTGCACGTCCTGGCCACCGGTCAGTCGTTTCGCACCCCAGCCGCCGCGGACCTGGTGCGTACCGGCCAGGACCTCGCCGAGGTGCACGGCCTCTTGCACCAGGGGGAACGTCGGGTCCAGGTCGATCTCACCCTCACCCGCGGCACCCGCGCCACGACCAAGCGGATGCTCGTCAACGGCCAGCGGCCCCGTTCGCGCGCCGAGCTCGCCGAGGCCCTCCCCCTAACGGTCTTCACCCCCGAGGGGGTCGAGGTCGTGCGGGGGGCGCCCGAGCACCGCCGGACCTTCCTCACCACCGTGATGACCGACGAGGACCCCCTGGCCAGTGAGGCCGTCGAGCGCTACGCGCGCGTGCTCACCCAGCGCAACGCCCTGTTGCGCTCGCTCGAGGGCGGGGCGCTGAGCGCGAGTCAGCGCGCCGAGCTCGAGGTGTGGACCGAGGAGTTGGTGACCGAGGGGAGCACCCTGGTCGAACTTCGCCGCGACGTGCTCGTGCGCCTCAGCCCGCTCGTCGCCGCGAGCTACGAAGAGCTAGCCGGTGAGCCCGGCGCGGTGGAACTGAGCTACGAGCCATCGTGGAGCGGGGGGCTCGCCGAGGCCCTCGCGCGCGCGGAGCGCGACGACCGACTTCGCGGGCGCACCGGGGTGGGACCGCACCGCGACGACGTGCTCGTGCGCCTCACGGGCCGCGACGCCCGCCGTCAGGCCTCCCAGGGGGAGCAGCGATCCCTGGCCCTCGCGTTGCGCCTGGCGGGTCACGAGCTGGTGCGCCGCCGGCGCGGCGTCGAGCCGATCCTGCTGCTCGACGACGTCTTTAGCGAACTCGACCCCCGGCGGGCCGACCGGTTGCTCGAGATGCTGCCCGAGGGTCAGACCCTGGTCACCACGGCCTCCCCGCTGCCCACGGCGCTCAGCCCCGGGGTGGTCGTGGACCTCACGACGGCGGCGGCGCGGTGAGTCGCCGGCGCGACGACGAGCCCCGCGCCCTCGCCGAGGTCCTCGACGGACTCGCGGGACGGTTGCGACGCGTCGACCTGCGCGGTGTCGACGAGGTCCGCACCCTCTGGTCCGACGCCGTCGACCCGGTGCTCGCCAAGCACTGCCGAGCGGAGATGGTGCGCGACGGCGTCCTGATCGTCGCGGTGCCCTCGGGCGCCTTCGCCCAGCGCGTCGCCGACGAGGCGCCGTCCATCCTCGCCGCCTACGCGGTTCTCGGGGCCCGCGCCCCGCGCGAGGTGCGCGCGGTCGTGCGCGCGCGTTCACCGGGGACCTAGTCGTCGCCTCGAGCCCCTCGCACCAGGCCCGACGGGGCCGCGAAACGGCTGGAATGTGGGGCCGTTCGGGTAGGATGGAGAGACGCTCAAGGGCCGCGCCGTCGGGCGCCTGAGCCCCGGCTCCCCGATGGAAAGGACCTCGTCGTGGCCGAAAAGACCAAGGGATCGGCGAGTTACTCCGCCCGTGACATCACCGTCCTCGAGGGTCTCGAGCCCGTGCGGCTGCGCCCGGGCATGTACATCGGCTCAACCGGTCCGGCCGGTCTGCACCACCTCATCTGGGAGATCGTCGACAACTCGGTCGACGAGGCGATGGCCGGCTTCTGCTCGCGCATCGACGTCGTGCTGCTACGAGACGGCGGTTGTCGGGTCGTCGACGACGGCCGCGGCATCCCGGTCGACGAGCACCCCCAGTACCCGGGCAAGTCGGCGGCCGAGATCGCCCTGACCGTGTTGCACGCCGGCGGCAAGTTCGGCGGACGGGGCTACAAGGTCTCGGGCGGGCTCCACGGGGTGGGCGTCTCGGTCGTGAACGCACTCTCGACGCGCCTCACCCTCGAGGTCGACCGCGACGGCCAGCACCACGAGCTCTCCTTCGCCGACGGCGGCAAACCCCAGGGCGGGCTCAGCGTGACCGGTCCGGCCCCCCGGGGCCGCACCGGGACGACGGTGACGTTCTACCCCGACCCCACCATCTTCGACGACACCGAGTTCCGCGCGCAGACCGTCACCGAGCGCCTCCAGATCGTCGCCTTCTTGAACCGGGGACTCGAGATCCGCTTCAGCGACGAGCGCGCGGGCCGGGAGGCCAAGGAGGTCTTCAAGTACAACGGCGGCATCGTCGACTACGTGAAGCACCTCAACAACGCCAAGGAGTCCCTCTTCCGCAAGGTCGGCTACTACGAGCAGGCCGAGGAGGGCCAGCAGGTCGAGATCGCCTTCCAGTGGAACACCGGCTACTACGAGAGCATCTACTCCTTCGCCAACGGCATCTCCACCATCGAGGGGGGGATGCACGAAGAGGGGTTCCGCAAGGCTCTCACCAACGTCGTCAACCGCTACGCCCGCAAGCGCAACCTCCTCAAGGAGAAGGAGGACAACCTGCTGGGTGAGGACATCCGCGAGGGCCTGACCGCGATCATCTCGGTGCTGCTCACCGCGCCACAGTTCGAGGGTCAGACCAAGGCCAAGCTCGGCAACGTGTCGATGCGCTCGATGGTCGAGCGCGCCACCAACGAGAAGCTGGCCGAGTGGCTCGAGGAGAACCCCCGCGAGGGCGCCCAGATCGTCCAGAAGGCCGTCCAGGCGGCCCGCGCCCGTCAGGCGGCCCGCCAGGCCCGCGACCTCACCCGGCGCAAGAGCGCGCTCGACGGGGCCGGCCTGCCGGGCAAGCTCGTCGACTGCTCGTCGAATGAGCCGCGCGAGTGCGAGCTGTTCATCGTCGAGGGGAACTCGGCCGGGGGTTCGGCCAAGGACGCCCGCGACCCCCGGGTCCAGGCGATCCTGCCCATCCGGGGCAAGATCTTGAACGTCGAGAAGGCCCGCACCGACAAGATCCTGCGCAACGCCGAGATCCAGGCCCTGGTGTCGGCCATCGGTGCGGGCGTCGAGGACGACTTCGACGTGACCAAGATCCGCTACGACAAGATCATCCTGCTGGCCGACGCCGACGTGGACGGCAGTCACATCCGCACCCTGTTGTTGACCTTCTTCTTCCGCCAGATGACCGCTCTGGTGAACGAGGGCCACGTCTACGTGGCCCAACCCCCCCTCTACTCGACGCTCGTGGGCAAGGAGAAGGTCTACCTGCGCGACGACGCCGTCAAGGCGCTCTTCCTCGCCGAGCACCCCGACCACAAGAACGACTTCCAGCGGCTCAAGGGTCTCGGGGAGATGGACTTCGACGAGCTGCGCGACACGACGATGGACCCCACCAAGCGCGCGCTGCTCCAGATCACCGTCGAGCAGGCGGCCCTCGCCGACGAGGTCTGCTCGATCCTCATGGGCGACGACGTCCCCCAGCGCCGTCACTTCATCCAGACGAACGCCAAAGACGTTCGCTTCCTCGACATCTAAGGCGACGACATGGCCCGACGCTCGAACACCACCCCCCCGAACGACGGGGCCGACCCGGTCGAGGTGCTCGGCTACGTGGAGCCCATCGAGATCAACCTCGAGATGGAGCGCTCCTTCCTCGAGTACTCGATGTCGGTCATCGTCAGCCGGGCGCTGCCCGACGTGCGCGACGGGCTCAAGCCCGTGCACCGGCGCATCCTGTACTCGATGTTCGACCAGGGGCTGCGCCCCGACCGGCCCTACTCCAAGTGCGCCAAGGTCGTCGGGGAGGTCATGGGCACCTACCACCCCCACGGCGACACGGCTATCTACGACGCCCTGGTGCGCATGGTCCAGGACTTCTCGATGCGCCACCCGCTCGTCTCGGGCCACGGGAACTTCGGGGGGACCGGTCCGGACGAGGGCGCGGCGGCGATGCGCTACACCGAGTGCCGGCTCGCCCCGATCGCCCTGGAGATGCTGGATTCGATCGACGAGGACACCGTCGACTTCGAGCCCAACTACGACAACTCGACCCAGCAGCCGGTCGTGCTGCCCTCGCGCTTCCCCAATCTGCTCGTCAACGGCAGCCAGGGCATCGCGGTGGGGATGGCGACCAAGATCCCCCCGCACAACCTCGGCGAGGTCATCGACGCGACTCTGCACCTCATCGCCCACCCCGGGGCCACGCCCGACGACCTGATGGGCTTCGTCAAGGGCCCCGACTTCCCGACCGCCGCGCAGATCCTGGGCCGTCAGGGGATCCTCGACGCGTACCGCACGGGGCGGGGCTCGATCAAGGTGCGCGCCGTCGCCGAGATCGACGACAACGGCCGCGACACGCGCATCGTCGTCTCGCAGTTCCCCTACGAGGTATCGGTCGAGTCGATCGAGGAGAAGATCTACGACCTCGTCAAGAGCGGCGAGATCGAGGGGATCGCCGCGGTGCAGAACGACTCGGCCGGCCGCCAGGCCCGCCTCGTGATCCGGCTCAAGCGCGACGCCAACGCCAACGTCATCTTGAACCAGCTCTACAAGAACACGGCGCTCCAGACCACCTTCGCGGTGAACATGCTGGCCCTGGTCGACGGGGTGCCGCGCACCTTGAACCTGGCCCAGGCGCTCACCCACTACGTGGCCCACCAGGTCGAGGTCGTGACCCGCCGCACCCGTCACCGCCTGGCCAAGGCCGAGGCCCGGGCCCACATCGTCGAGGGCCTCCTCAGGGCGATCGACATGCTCGACGCGGTGATCGCCGCCATTCGGGGCTCCGCGGACCGACCGGCCGCGCGGGCCGCCCTCATGGGCGCGCCCTTCGACTTCTCCGAGGAGCAGGCCAACCACATCTTGGACATGACCCTCGGACGGCTCACCCGACTGGGCCGCAGCGAGCTCGACGAGGAGATGGCCCGGCTGCGTGAGACGATCGCCGAGCTGCGCTCGATCCTGGCCGACGAGGCCACGCTGCGCGGGGTCATCAGCAGCGAGCTGACGGCGATCCGGGACAAGTACGCCACGGCCCGCCTCACCCAGATCGTCAACGACCCGGGCGAGCTCGGCGTCGAGGACCTGATCGACGACGAGGAGATCGTCGTGACGATGACCCGCGCCGGCTACGTGAAGTCGGTCGCGGCCGACGCCTTCAGGACCCAGGGCCGGGGCGGTCGGGGCGTCCAGGGGGCCAAGCTCAAAGACGAGGACTTCGTCGACCAGATCATCCACACCACGGCGCTCGCCTACCTCCTCCTCTTCTCCAACCGGGGGAGGGTCTTTAGGCTCCGGGGCCACGAGATCCCGATGAAGGACCGCACCGCCAAGGGCACGGCGATCGTCAACCTGCTCAACCTCCAGCCGGGCGAGTCGATCCAGGCCATCGTCTCGACCGACGACTTCCCCGAGGACAAGTTCCTCGTCTTCGCCACGGCCAACGGGACCGTGAAGAAGACCGCCTTCAGCGAGTACGACAAGTCCCGGCGCGAAGGATGGATCGCCATCAACCTGCGCCCGGGTGACGAGGTCGTGCGGGTCGTGCCCACCACGGGCGAGGACGACCTGATGATGCTGAGCTACCGGGGGATGGCCATCCGCTTCGCCGAGTCCGAGGTGCGCGAGATGGGCCGTGACGCCACCGGGGTGCGCGGGATCAAGCTCAAAGACGACGATCGGGCGATCTCGCTCGACGTCGTGCGCGACGACGCCGACCTGTTCGTCGTGACCGACACCGGCTACGGCAAGCGGGTCAAGGTCGAGCGGTTCCACCGCCAGGGCCGGGGCGGCCAGGGGGTGCGCGCGATCCGCCTGACGGCCGCGAGGGGCTTCGTGGCCGCGGCCTTCATGGTCCACCTGGACGACGAGGTGCTGCTCGCCTCGAGCGGGGGCGTGCTGATCCGCACCCCGGTGCGCGAGGTCTCCTCCCAGGGTCGTGACGCCACCGGGGTGCGCGTTATGAACCTCGACGAGGGCCACGCCGTGGCCGCCGTCGCGGTCGTGCCCGCGGGCGAGGCGGACTGAATCCGCGCCCCGGTGGCGCCCTCGGGCAGAATGTCGCGATGAGCGCACGCGAGATGACCGCCGAGGAGGCGGCCGCCCTCGTCAGACCCGTGGACGGCGTCGGCTACGGACTGATCACCGGCACGCCCACGGCCCTGTTCCGGGCCCTGGCGGCCCGGGACGACTGGGAGGACCTGCTGATCACCGGCGGGCTGGCGCTGGGGGACTACGACACCCTCTTCACCCACCCCGGGGTCCACTACCGCTGCCCCTTCTTCGGGCCGGCCGAGCGCCGCGCGGCGGCGTCGGGCGGCGACGTGCAGTACGTGCCGAGCTACTTCCGCCACTGGGGGCTGCACGTGGAGCTCTACGAGCCGCGCGTGATGATGGCGCCCTGCTCGATGCCCGACGCCGAGGGCCACGTGTCGCTCTCGCTCTACAACGGGGCGACCCTCGAGGCGCTGCGGGCCGCCGGCCGTGACCCGTCGCGCCTGCTCATCGTCGAGTGCTCACCCCACTTCCCGCGCACCCTCGCCCTCGAGGGCCACTCCAACACCCTCAGCCTGCGCGACGACGTCGACGTGGTCGTCTACACCGAGGAGTGGCCGACGGCCTTTTCCAACGTCCCGGGCGGCGAGGTGGACGTGGCCATCGCCGCGAACGCGGCGCCCTTCGTCCCCGACGGAGCGACGCTGCAGACCGGCATCGGGGCGGTGCCCAGCCTGGTCGCCCAGGCCCTCATCGAGGGCGACGGCGGCGACTACGGGGTTCACTCCGAGATGTTCACCGACGGCCTCTACGAACTGATCAAGGCCGGCAAGGTCACCAACGCGCGCAAGACCCTCCACCCGGGCCAGTGCGTGATCACCTTCGCCGCGGGCACGCGCGAGATGTACGACTTCATCCACGAGAACCCGATGATCGGCGTGGCCCCCGTCTACTACACCAACGACCCGCACGTCATCGCGAAGAACCACCGCGTGGTGTCGATCAACTCGGCGCTCGAGGTCGACTTCTCGGGCCAGATCATGGCCGAGTCGATCGGTCCCCGGCAGTTCTCGGGCGTGGGGGGCCACCACGACTTCGTGGAGGGTTCGAGCCTGAGCCTCGAGCACACCTCTCTGATCTGCTTCGCCTCGACCACGACCGTCGAGGGCGTCGTGAAGAGCCGGATTGTCCCGACCCCGACCCCCTACGCGGGGGTGACCTCGCCGCGCCAGCTGGCCCAGGTCATCGTCACCGAGCACGGCGCGGCCGACCTGCGGGGCAAGACCGTGCGTGAGCGCGCCGAGGCCCTCATCGCCATCGCCGACCCCCGCTTCCGCGACGAGCTGGACGAGCGCCTGGCCGACCTCACCCCGTAGTGCTCATCGTCACCGGGTTGGGAATCGAGATCGGGGGCCGGCGGCTCCTCGAGCCGACGTCGTTCACGATCGGCGACGGCGAGAAGGTGGGCCTCGTCGGGCGCAATGGCGCGGGCAAGTCCACCCTGCTCAAGGTCCTGCTCGGTCAGTCGACGGGTCAGGTCCGCCACCAGGGCGTCGTCTCGATCCAGGGGGTCGTCGGCCACCTGCCCCAAGAGCCCGTCCCCGGCGGGCTCGGCGTGGAGCCCATCGGGCTGAGCCACGTGCTGAGCGCGAGGGGCATCGACTCCCTCGACGCCGCGATGCACGAGGCCCGCCACGCGCTGGCCGCGTCCCCCGACGAGGCGACCATCGCGCGCTTCACCGAGCTCGAAGAGGAGTTCCGCGAGCGCGGCGGCTACGTCGCCGAGGCCGAGGTGGCCCGCCTGGCCGACGGCCTCGGCCTGGCCCAGGACCTACTGCTCGAGGACCTGGCGAGCCTCTCGGGGGGCCAGCGTCGCCGCGTCGACCTGATGCGGGTGCTCTACCAGCAGCCCGACGTGCTCGTCCTCGACGAGCCGACCAACCACCTCGACAAGACGGCCAAGGCGTGGCTCTTCGACGAGCTGGCGCGCTTTTCCGGCACCGTCCTCGTGATCAGCCACGACCTGCCCCTGCTCGACGCCTCGATCGACCGGGTGCTGGCGCTGCGCGAGGGTCGGCTCCTCGACTACCGGGGCAACTACACGAGCTACCTGGCCCAGGACGAGGCCCGTCGCCAGGGCGAGGAGAAGCTCGCCGCGCGCCAGGACGCCAAGATCGACCAGTACGCGCGCCTGGCCGACTCGATGCGCGGCCAGACCGCCAAGCGGGCCCGGCTGGCCAAGGTCCTCGACCGGCGCGTCGAGCGGCTGCGCGACGAGCGCGTCACCGTCACCGCGCGCGAGCGCGCCGTGCGGTTTCGCCTGCCCGATCCGCCGCGCAGCGGCGACGTGCCCCTCGAGGTGAGGGGGCTGTGCGTGCACTACGGGCGTCTGCGCGTGCTCGACGACCTCGACCTCACGATCGGGCGGGGCGACCGCGTGGCCATCGTCGGGCGCAACGGCGCGGGCAAGTCGTCGCTGCTGCGCTGCGTGGCCGGAGCCCAGACGCCCACGGCCGGCACCGTGCGCTACGGCGCCCACGTCACCGTCGGCTACTTCGCCCAGGAGAACGAGCAGCTCGACTTCTCGGCGACGGTCCTGGAGAACCTGGCCGACTCGGTCGTCGCGACCGACCCGGGGCGACGGGCCCTGCTCGGCGCGTTCGGCCTCTCCGGGGAGGCCGCCCACCAGCGGCCCGGCACGCTCTCGGGGGGCGAGCGGGCCAAGCTGGCGCTGGCCAAGCTCGCCTCCTCGCGGGCCAACCTGCTCGTGCTCGACGAGCCGACCAACAACCTCGACCCGGCCAGCGTGACGGCCCTGGGTGAGCTGATGCGCGAGTGGAAGGGGACCGTCGTGGCCGTGAGCCACGAGCGGGGCTTCGTCGAGGCCCTCGAGCCGACCCACGCGGTGCTGTTGCCCGAGGAGTTCGTCGACGTCTGGGACGACCGCTACCTGGAGCTGGTCGAGCAGCGCTAGGGAGGCGCTCGGCCGGGCCGGGCGACGAGATCGGCCCCCACGACGGTCGCGGGCGGGTCAGGGCTCGACGACCCCGCGAGCGTTGAGGCCCGAGGCGTGCGGGGCGATCGTCACCTCGCGTGACGTCTGGGCCAGCACCTGCCAGCGAGCCCCCGAGCGGGTCGTGAAGGTGTAGACCGGCAGCCACCAGGTGCCGCGTCCGCGCACCACGAAGGCGCGCAGGCTGAGCGTCTCGCGCACCGCGAGGGCGCGGGGGCCACGGTGCGAGGTTCCCACGGCGCTAATCGCGCGCAGGGCCGCCTCCGGCGACTCGAGGGCGTAGAAGACGTCGCGGGTCGCGGTGACGTCGGGCCCGGCCGCGTAGAGGAGACGTCCCCGGGCGTCGACGCTGAGCTCGACGCGCTGGTCGGTCGCCCATCCGGCGTGGGTGACGACGAAGGTCGCCGTGACCTCGCGGTAGACGTCGCTCGCGGTGGCGCCGTCCATCGTCGCCGCGACGTCGCTGGCCCGTCCGAGCGTGAGGTCGAGGCCCAGTCGGGCGAGCAGGTGCACGGCCCGCTCGCGCAGTCGCGCCCGCTCGGTGGGGTTACGCACCGGGCCGGCTGACTGGGTGGCCGGGGCGACCCCGGGCGAGCTCGACGAGTAGGACCACTGGGGCACGGGGCCACCGGTCACCACGACGCTGGCCCCGGGCGGGTGCCCGGCCCGCCAGCTGGGCGGCGCGCCCCCGAGGGGCGTCGCGGGACCCGCGACGCCGAGGGCGCGGGCGAGACGCACGACCGCACGCCGAAGGCTGGTGGGGCCGCTCAGCCGCACCAGCGGGATCGACGCGGCCGGACGCGTCGGCGCGCCGAGGTGCAGCGCGGCCGCCCCGCTCGCGCCCGGGACGGCGATCGCGTTGGCGTTGGCGCTGGCGAAGGCGGCGGATCCGGCGCTGCGCGGCGGCGGCACCGCGGCGCTCACCTCGAGCGAGACGACGGCCGGGGTGAGCTGGCCGAGGGCCGCCACCGCCCCGACCGATAGAGCGACGCTGGCCGTCGCGGCCCCCGCGACGCGCCAGGCGAAGGAGCGCACCACGCGCGTCGGGCGTCGGGCCCCGACCACGCGCGCGACGACCCCCGCGGGGAGGCGGTAGGGGTGAGCGGCCGCGGGGTCGGCGGCCGCCAGTCGTCGGTCCAGTTCGTCCATGGCTCTAGTCGCTCCCTGTCACGAGGTGCTCGCCTCTTTCGGGTCGTCCTCGCCCAGGGCCAGGGCCGCCCGGAGTCGGCCGCGGGCCCGGCTGAGGCGCACCGCGGCGGCGTTGGCGCTGATCCCCAGGTGCGCGGCGAGGTCGCGCGGCTCGAGGCCGTCCCAGGCGTTGAGGGTGACGATCTCGCGGTCGTCGTCGCCGAGCGAGGCGAGCGCCTGGGCCAGGGCGAGGTCGGCCACGACGCGCTCTTCGGCCGGCGGGTCGTCGGGGGCGGGCCGCAGCGTCGCCTGCAGCGCCCGTCGACGGCCGCTCGAGCGCCGGGCGTTGCGCAGCACGTTGCGCGCGACCCCGATCATCCAGGGTCGCTCGGCGTCGGCCGGGACGTCCTCGAGGCGTCGCCAGACGACGAGCAGCGTCTCTTCGACGAGGTCGTCCAGGTCGGCCGGGCTCACGGGGTAGAGCCGCCGGCGCAGGTAGTCGCCCACGGCGCCGGCGTGCTCGTCGACGAGTCGGCGGAAACGCACCTCGTCCCGGGGGGCCACGTGCGCCTCTGTCCGCCGGGGGCGCCCTCTTACCGCGACGCGGTGAGGCGGGCCTCGGCCTCGGGCGTGAGCCAGCGGTCCGCCCAGGGCCGGGTGCCCCACCACTCGACGACGTCGTCCACGCTCTCGTCGAGCGCGCGCGCGACCAGGCCGGCCGCGTGGGCCCGGGTGGTGTCGAGGGCGGAGAGGGGCTCGGGCTGGGGGCTCCACAGGGGGAAGCGATCGGCGAGGCCGGCGGCCAGCACCGTCGGGGCCGAGACCTCGACGACGCGGGTGCCGGGCGGCGCGACGTGGGCCACGACCCGTTCGACCATCTCGACAAAGGGCGTCCCCCCCGAGGGCGCGGCCACGTGGAAGGGGCCCGTGAGTCCGTCCTCGAGGGCCCCGAGGGTGAATTCGGCGAGGTCGCGCGCGTCGATCCACTGCAGGCGCGCCTCGCGCGGGCCGGGCACGGCCACCTCGCCGCCGCGCCGGGCCCGGGCCACCCAGTAGGGGAAGCGCAGCGTGTGGTCGTGGGCGCCGATGACGTAGGTGGGGCGCACGATCGTGACCCCCGCGCCGAAGCGGCGAAGCGCCGCGCGCTCGCAGGCCGCCTTCAGGGGTCCGTAGGTGGCGGGGGTCACCGGCGCGGAGGGGTCGAGCCCGTCCTCGGGCCAGAGCTCGAGGTCGTCCTCGGTCGCCTCGTCGCGACTGGCCCCGCGGTAGGCCGAGATCGACGAGATCTGCACGTGGCGCCCGCCGCGGTCGCCCAGCGCGTCGGCCAGTCGATCGACGTCGATCGGCCGGTAAGCGATGACGTCGATGGCCGCGTCGAAGTCGCGCCCACTGAGCGCCCCGAGGTCACCGGCGTGATCGCCGACCAGGTGCTCGACCGTCTCGGGGAGGTCGCTTTCGGTGCGGCCCCGGTTGAGCACCGTGACGCGATGACCGTGATGCCAGGCCGACCAGGCGAGGGCCCGCCCGACGAACGACGTGCCACCGACGATGAGGATCCTCACGCCACCTCCCGCCGGGCCGTTAGAGGAAGCCGACGCGCGAGAGCGGCCAGATCCGCACGATGGCCTTGCCGACGATATCCGAGCGCGGGACCGTGCCCCAGTAACGACTGTCGCAGCTGTTGGCCTCGTTGTCGCCCAGCATGAAGTAGTGGTTGGCCGGCACGGTCACCGAGCCGATGGGCCGGCCGAGGATCGGGTTGTGGGTCCACCACTGTTTCAGGCGCTGCCCGTTGACGTAGATGGCGTTGCCGCGACTCGTCAGGTGATCCCCCGGCAGGCCGATGACCCGCTTGACGAGGTCGGGCACGGCGTCGCCGCACTGGGCCTTCACCGCCGGGGGTGCGCGAAAGACGACGACGTCGCCGATGTGGATCGTCCCGAACTCGACCGAGAGCTTCGAGACGATGATCCGGTCGCCGATGTGCAAGGTCGGCTCCATCGACCCCGAGGGGATGTAGTAGGTCTGGAAGGCGTAGGCCCTGATGAGTAGGGATACTCCGACGGCGACGACGAGCACGACGAGCCACTCGAGCACCGGGTGCATCCGGCGGGGCCGCCCGGGGGACGCCCCCGGCGCGACCTCCGGGTCGGCCACCGCGACGGTCGGCTCGTCGGCGGTGGGGGGGCTGGACACCCGCCCGAGGTTACCGGCTGGCCACCGGCGTCCCCGGGTCGGGGCGCCGACACGGGCGCCGATCTGTTAGCTATACTGACAAGTGCAGTAAGTATTCCTGAAAGGAGGGAGCCCATGCTGATGCTGACCGACCCGCTGCGGCGCTGGGACCGCCTTGTCGAGGAGGGACCCCAGTTGGCCGCTATGGACGCGTACCGCCTCGGTGACGTGATCACCGTGCAGTTCGACCTGCCCGGGGTGGACCCGGACACCATCGACCTGCAGATCGAGCGCGGCGAGTTGCGCCTGAACGCCAAGCGGACGGTCTCGCTGCCCGAGGGCGCGAAGTACTTCGTGCGCGAGCGCGCCGAGACGACCATCACGCGTCGGGTGCTGCTCGGCGACGTCCTCGACGTCGAGCACGTGGACGCCGAGTACACCAACGGGGTGCTCACGTTGCGCATCCCGCTCTCGGAGCACGCCCGACCGCGCAAGGTCCAGGTCCACTCGACCGAGTCCGAGCGCAAGGTCCTCACGGCCGAGACGGCCTGATGTCGTCGGTGCCCCGCCGGGGGGCGGCCCCGCCCCCCGCGGGGCGGCCGTGGCGCGAGCGGGTGAGCGATCCCGACGAGCCCCTCTTCACCATGGCCGTGGCGATCGACCTCCTGGGCACGACGCCGCACGCGCTGCGCCGGCTGGAGTCGGCGATCGACTTCGCGGGGGAGCGCCCCTCGGGCAACCAGCGGCGCTACTCCGTGCGTGACCTAGAGGTGCTGAGCGCCCTGTGCGAGCTCTACGACCGGGGGCTGTCGCCCCAGACGGCCGCGACGGTGCACCGCGAGCTCGGCGTCGCCCGGGCCCCGAGAGACCGGACGCGTCGGCCCGGCGTCGGCGCGCCCTAGCCGGGCGCCCCTACGCTGCGGGCCGGTGAAGCTCACCCTCGACCTGCACGGCGTCTACAACCGCGGCGACGAGATCGACCGGGCGCTGCGCGCCGTGATCGAGGAGGCCCTGGAGAAGAAGATCCGCCTGGTGGAGATCATCCCGGGCAAGGGGAGCGGTCAACTCAAGAAGCGGGTGCTGCGGTTCTTGGACCAGCCCGACGTGAAGCCGCTCTACCACCGGGTGGAGAAGGACTCGAAGAACTTCGGGCGGATCTTCGTCCACTTCCGGTACTGACTAGGGCGTGAGGATGGCCCGGAAGCGGCGGGCGGCGAGCCAGAGCCCGGCCAGCCCCAGGGCGACCAGGTAGCCGGCGCGGCCGATCATGAGCAGGTCGAACTGGCCGGTCGCGAGGCCGCGCAGCAGGGCGGCGGCCTGGTAGAGGGGGGAGATCGAGACGATCGCCCCGAGCCAGCGCGGGTAGAGGGTTATGGGGAAGAACGTCCCCGAGAAGAGGAAGAGGGGCAGCGTGACCAGGGTCACGACGTCGAAGTCCTGCCAGCTGCGCACGTAGGTGCACCCGGCGAGCCCCACGCAGGTGAAGGCGAGGCTGGTGAGCAGCGCGCCGGGCCAGCACAGCACGACCCAGGCGCTCGTGGCGTCGCCCAGGAGGACCATGCACACGATGAACGACGCCGCGTAGAGGGCGGCGCGCGACAGGGCCCACCACACCTCACCGAGGGCCACGTCGGTCACGTCGAGCGGCGTCGAGAGGACGGCGTCGTAGGTGTGCGAGATCTTGAGGCGGAAGAATGGATTGAAGATCGAGTCGATGACCGCGCCGTTCATCGCCGAGGTCGCGAGCATCCCCGGCGCGACGAAGGCGGCGTAGCTGACATAGCGTCCCCCCACGGGCAGCGCGCCCACGAGGTGGTTGAGCCCGATCCCGATCGCCAGCAGGTAGAAGAAGGGCTCGAAGAAGCCCGAGGCGAACATCAGCCACTGGGAGCGGTAGGCGTAGAAGTTGCGCTCGAAGATGTGCACGCTGCGGCGCGAGCCGAAGGCCGGTAGGACTCGCGACGCCATCAGTCCACCAGCCGCCGACGTAGCGTCACCCGGCCCCAGGCGATCCCACCCAGAGCCAGCGCGCCCAGCACCGCCACGTGCGCCAGCTGGGCGGGGAGCGAGCCCTGGCCGAAGGCGGCCGCGCGCACGAGGGCGACGCCGTGGTAGAGGGGCACCAGCTGGACGACGGGGCGCAGGTAGCCAGGGTAGGCCGAGATCGGGTAGAAGGTCGCCGAGAAGAGGAACATCGGCACGAAGGCGAACCGGTAGATCATCACGAAGGAGGCGTCGCTCTCGACCCACGCGGCGTAGGCCGTCAACGGCGCCGCGAAGGCCAGGGTGATGAGGGCGCCGATGAGCGGCAGGGTCAGGCCCCACCAGGACTGGACCCCACCGAAGGCGGCGATGATCGCGGTATAGACGACCCCGATCGCCAGCGAGCGCGTGACGACCCAGCTGAGCTTGCCGTAGAGGATGTCGTGGGGCTCGAGGGGCGTGGCCGCCGCGGCGTGGTACACCCGGATCCACTTCACGCTGGCGAGCACGGGCCAGAGCGACTCGCTCTCGCCGAGCTGGAACGTCGTGGTGGCGAGCAGACTCGGGGCGATGTAGTGCAGGTAGGTCTGGCCCTCGACCAGGCCGTGGTGGCGGGCGACCAGGTGGCCCACCCCCACGCCCAGCGAGGCGAGGTAGAAGACGGGAAAGAGCACCGAGCTCGCCACCGACCCCCGCCAGGTCTGGGCGTAGAAGACGGCGTGGTACCACCAGCTGCGCCGCCAGCGCGCCCACCCGAGTCGGGGCTCGATCGCCGTCATCACTCCACCAGGGTGCGCCCGGTCAGGCGCAAGAAGACGTCCTCGAGCGAGCTGCGCCGCACCAACGCGCCGAGGGGGGTGACTCCAGCGCCGCGCACGGCGTGCAGGGCGTCGTCGCCGTCGTCGACGTAGAGCAGCACGCGGTCCGGCAGGACTTCGACGCGTTCGGCGAAGGGCGCGAGGACGTCGTGCATCGCCTCGTGGGTGTCGGTGCCGAAGCGCAGCTCGACGACCTCGCGGCTGGAGTGGCGCTCGATGAGCTCGCGCGGCGCCCCCTCGGCCACGATCGCGCCGTTGTCCATCACGACGAGCCGGTCGCAGAGCTGTTCGGCCTCGTCCATGTAGTGGGTAGTGATGATGAGGGTCACGCCCTCGCGCTTCAAGCGGTAGAGACGCTCCCAGAGGAGGTGGCGCGCCTGGGGGTCGAGGCCGGTCGTGGGCTCGTCGAGGATCAACAGCTCGGGCCGGTTGACGAGCGCGCGGGCGATCGTGAGACGGCGCTTCATCCCCCCCGAGAGGTCGTCGACCTTGCTGTCGGCGCGCTCGGTGAGCCGGGCGAACGCCAAGAGCTCGTCGGCGCGCTCGCGCAGGACCCGGCGCGGCAGGTCGAAGTAGCGGCCGTACATCTCGATGTTGAGCCGCACCGAGAGCTCGAGCTCGAGCGAGTCGTCCTGGGGGACGACCCCGATCCGGCCACGGATCTCGGGCCCGTGCGTAGTGGGGTCGAGTCCGAAGATGGACAGGCTCCCGGCCGAGGGTTGCGAGACGGCCGACACCATCCGCATCGTGCTGGTCTTGCCGGCGCCGTTGGGGCCGAGGAAGCCGAAGCTCTCGCCGCGCGCGATCGCGAAGTCCACCCCGCGCACGGCCTCGAACGCGCCGAAGCGCTTCACGAGCCCGCGGGCCTCGAGCACGATGTCGCGCCCACCCTGCGCCGTCACGTCCGCCTCCTAGCCCGCCGCGTCGTGGTCGGTGACGTCCCGGACGCCGCCCGCCGCCCACGACGGTGACGTCCCACGCTAGGCGCGCCCGCGCCCGTCGCGAGCCCCCCGTGCGTTGCGGTTCTGTGACGGTGGTGGAAGGGGGTCGGACGCGGGGCCTAGCCTCGGGGGACATCATCATGGAGGTGCCCGTGCCCGAGGTCCCGTCCCATCGCACCGAGGTCTTTGCCGTCTTGGACCGCTTCGTCGACGACTGGTGCGCCCTGCACCCCATCGCCGCGACCTACTACGGCGTGGCGGGTCACGACCGCGAGCTCGACGACGACTCACCCACCGGGAGGGCGCGCTCGGTCGAGCTGGTCGAGGCCGCCCTCGAGGCCCTCGCGGCCCTGGAGCCGGTCGACGACGACGACCGGCTCGCCCTCGCCGTGGCGACCGAGCGCTTGTCGAGCGGCCGCGACCTCGATAAGAGCGGGGAGTCCGCGCGCGCCTTCGGCATCATCTCCTCGCCGGCCATGGAGATCCGCCAGGTCTTCGAGTTGATGGTGACCGAGGACGCCGCGGGGGCCGACGCGGTGCGCGCGCGCCTCGAGGCCGTTCCCCTCGCGCTCGCGCGCTGGCGTGAGACCCTCGACGCCCAGCGCGTCGCGGGCGCGACCGCGGCGCGACGTCACGCACTCGGGGTCGCCGCCCAGATGCGCGAGATCGCCGACGCCGGCTTCCCCGAGGTCGCGGCGCGCGCGGCGCGCGCCGGGGGGGTCGAGCCGTCGGGGCTCGAGGGCGCCGCCGCGCTGGCCGGTCGCGCCTACCACGAGCTGGCCGACTGGCTGGAGGGGGTCTACGCGCCCGCCGCGCAGGAGACGCCCTACGTCGGGCGCGAGCGCTACGCCGGGTGGGCCCGCCACTACACCGGTCTCGACCTCGACCTCGCGGAGACCTACGCGTGGGGCTGGGAGGAGTTGGGTCGGATCAACGCGCGCATGGACGAACTGGCCGAGGTGCTCGCGCCGGGGGCGACCTCGCTGAGCGAGGTCGCCGAGCGGCTCGACCACGACCCCCGCTACGTCGTGCACGGGACCGAGGAGCTGCTGGCGCGCCTGCGCGCCTTCACCGACGCCACCGTCGAGCGCCTGGGGGGCCAAGAGTTCACGATCGACGAGCGGATCCGGTTCTGCGACGTGCGCCTCGCCCCCGAGGGATCGGCCGCCGCCCCGTACTACGTGCCCCCGAGCGAGGACCTGTCGCGCCCGGGCACGACCTGGTTCCCCACGCTCGGCAAGGCGGAGTTCGCGTGGTGGCGCCAGGTCACGACCTGGTACCACGAGGCCGTCCCGGGACACCACCTCGAAGAGGGCACCACCGTGCTCAACGCCCACCGGCTCACCCGCTACCAGCGCCTCATGGCCTGGAACAGCGGGTGGGGGGAGGGCTGGGCCCTCTACGCCGAGCGGCTGATGGACGAGCTGGGCGGCTTCGACGAGCCGGCGTACGAGATGGGCTACCTGATGAGCCAGGCCCTGCGCGCCGCGCGGGTCGTGGTGGACATCGGCCTGCACCTGCAGCTGGCGGTGCCGGCGGACTTCGGACACCTCGCGGGACTGGGCGACGTGGGCGGGGCGACCTGGACGCCCGAGATGGCGGTGGCCACCCTCGTCGAGCGGGCCCTCGAGCCGGCGGACTTCGCCCAGAGCGAGGTCGAGCGCTACCTCGCGATACCCGGCCAGGCCATCAGCTACAAGGTGGGCGAGCGTGAATGGGTCGGCGCGCGCGAGGAGATGCGCGCCGCGCGCGGGTCCGCGTTCACCCTGCGCGAGTTCCACGACCGGGCGCTGGCCCTGGGGCCGATCGGCCTCGGTGCCTTCCGCGAGGCCCTGCGCCGGGTCTAGTCCCGCCCGCCCCGCGCGCCGACCAGGCGGACGTTGCGGGCCTCGCGCCCGCGCGGTCCCGTGGCCTCGTCGAAGCGGATCCGCTGGCCGCGCGCGAGGGCGCGCTGGCCGGTGCCGGCGATCTGGGAGCGGTGCACGAAGAGGTCGTCGCCCGACCCGTCGGTGGCGAAGCCGTAGCCGCGCGCGCCGTTGTAGTTGGTGACCACGGCCTCACCGGCGACGGAGGCCGCCGGGCTCGCGTCGATCGCCCGATGCGCCCCGCGCTCGCGCCGGGGTCGCGCGGGCGCCTCGCGACGCTCGACGCGCGCGGGAGCCGGGGTCGCCCGGACGGGCCGGGTCGCTCCGGTCGCGGCCGGCGCGCTCGGCGCGCTCGCGCCGGCACCCAGTCCGAGGGTGCGCTGGATCTGGCGCACGTGGGCGGAGGTCTCGGGCGTCACGAGCGAGACGACGACCCCGGGGGCACCGGCCCGGCCGGTGCGCCCCGAGCGGTGGACGTAGTCCGCGCTCTGGGTCGGCGGGTCGAAGTGAACGACGGCGGGCAGGGCCTCGACGTGGATCCCGCGGGCGGCGACGTCGGTGGCCACCAGCGCGCGGACCCGCCCGGCGGACAGGGCGCCGAGCGCGCGGTCGCGCTGGCCCTGGCTGCGTCCGCCGTGCAGGGCCACGGCGCTCACGCCGCGGTCGTTGAGCTGGCGCGCGAGTCGGTCGGCTCCGTGCTTGGTGCGCGTGAAGACGATCGCGCGCTCGTGCTCGTCGAGGAGACGGACGGTGGCCTCCACGCGCTCGGCGTGGGCGACGGACACGAAGTGGTGGTCGACCGGGACCTCGGCGATCGGGCCGACGACGTCGTGGCGGGCCGCGTCGACGGTGAAGTTCGACACGAGCGACGCGACGTCGGGGCCCATGGTGGCCGAGAAGAGCATCGTCTGGTGGTGTGGTGCGACCTGACCGAGGATCCGGCGCACGGCGGGGAGGAAGCCCATGTCGGCCATGCGGTCAGCCTCGTCGACGACAACCGTGACGACCTCACCGAGGGAGAGGGTGCCCTGGGCGAGGAGGTCCTCGAGGCGGCCGGGGCAGGCCACCACGACGTCGACGCCGTGGGCGAGGGCCTTGCGGGCCGCACCGTAGGGGGTGCCGCCGTAGACGCTCAGCACCCGACGCGGGTCGCGCACCAGGGCCGCCAGCTCGCGCTGGACCTGGGCCGCGAGCTCGCGGGTCGGGGTGAGCACTAGGGCGCGGGGCCGGTGGGCGCGCGCGGGGGTGAGTCGCGCGAGCAGGGCGAGGCCGAAGGCCAGGGTCTTGCCCGAGCCCGTGACGGCCTGTCCGACGACGTCGCGACCGGCCAGGGCGTCGGGTAGCGCGGCGGCCTGGATGGGGAAGGCCTCGACGATCCCGCGCGCGGCGAGGCGAGCGGTGAGGTCGGCGGGCACGCCGAGGTCGGCGAAGGTGGGGGGCATGGTTCTCCTCAGGGTTGTGTGAAACCAACCCGAGGAATCCGAATCGGTCTCCGCCACGGTCGCGGCGAGATGAGTGGCCCCAGCCTATCAGGCGTGCGGCCGGGTTCGCGCGGGGCCGCTGGAGGGGACGTTGTCCCCTAGAGGGGCGGGGGCCGACTTCCTAGCGTGAGTGGTGACGGCACGCCCGCGGGCGCGCCGTCACGTGAGACACGTGAGAGAGGGGTGGTCGTGGGTGAGCTCAAGTCCGTGAGGGGTGAGAGGCGACTGCCCGACTTCACCTTGAGTTGGCCGTCGTGGCGGTGGTTCGACGAGGTGGTGCGCGACCTCGACGGCCGTCCGACGCTGCGCGTGGAGGAGTTCCACGAGGCAGGCCAGTGGGTGGTGCGCGTCGAGCTCCCGGGCGTCGACCCGGACAAGGACGTCACGGTCGAGGTCGTCGACGGGGACCTCGTCATCACCGCCGAGCGGCGCCACCGGGAAGAGACGACCGAGCACCACGTCCGGCGCAGCGAGTTCCGCTACGGCGTGCTCACCCGCAGCGTCGCCCTCCCCGAGGGCGTCGACGCCTCGTCGATCGAGGCGGCCTACACCGACGGGATTCTCGAGGTGCGTGCGCCGATGCCCGAGACCCACACCGACGACGGCGTCACGAGGACCATCGAGATCCGTCGCGGGTGACCTCGTCCCCCCGGACTGGCCGGTGGGAGTATCGAGGCGTGGGCGCGTTCGAGTGGGCGGACCTCGCGGAGCTGCGCACGCGCACGAGCGCGAAGTGGCGCCGCTACGGCGAGGACGTCCTGCCCCTGTGGGTAGCCGAGATGGACGCGCGCCTGGCCCCGGCGCTGCGCCGAGCCCTCGAGGGGGCGCTCGCGCGCGGGGACACCGGCTACCCCTGGGGCGACGACTACGCCGCGGCCTACCGGGGGTTCGCCCGCGAGCGCTGGGGCTGGGACGGCCCGGGCCCGGGCGCGGTGACCCTCGTGCCCGACGTGATGCACGGCGTCGCCGAGGCGCTCGCCCTGCTCGGTGGCCCGGGCGACCCGGTCGTCGTCACCCCGCCGGTCTACCCCCCGTTCTTCGCGGTGGCCGAGCGCGCCCAACGGCCGATCGAAGAGGCGCCCCTTAACCCGCGGGGCCGGATCGACCCCGCGACGTTGGCGTCGGCCCTCGCCCGGGCCGCCGCGGCGAGCCCGCGGGCGGCCCTGCTGCTATCGAACCCCCACAACCCCACGGGCAGCGTCCCGACCGTCGCCGAGCTGGCCGGGGTCGCGGCCCTGGCGCGGGCCCACGGGGTGAGCGTGATCTCCGACGAGATCCACTCGCCCCTGGTGCTATCGGGGGCGCGCTTCACCCCCTACCTCTCGCTCCCGGACACCGAGGACGCCCTGGCCGTCGTCTCGGCGTCCAAGGGCTGGAACCTCGCGGGGCTGAAGGCGGCTCTCGTGATGGCCGGACCGGCCCGCGTGGCGGAGCTCGCGAGGCTGCCCGAGAGCGTGGCCCACGGTGCGGGTCACGTGGCCGCCCTCGCCCACGGCGCGGCCTTCGCGCAGGGCGGGTCGTGGCTCGACGAGCTGCTCGTAGCCCTCGACGAGAACCGCCGGCTGCTCGGTGAGCTCGTGGCCGCGTACCTCCCCGGGGTCGTCTATCGGGTGCCCGAGGGCACCTACCTCGCGTGGCTCGACTGCGCGGGGCTCGAGCTCAGCGACCCCGCGGGCTTCTTCCTCGAGCTCGCCGGCGTGGCGCTCAGCCCGGGCCCGGACTTTGGGACCGGCGGGTCGGGTGCCGTGCGGCTCAACTTCGCGACCTCCCCGGCGATCCTCACTATGGCGATCGAGAAGATGGCCGGGGCGCTCGCCGCGGGCCGCTGACTTAGGGGCTCGTGGTCGTCTCACCGGGCCCCTCGCGGGTGCCGGTGGGGAGCGTCGCCTCGACGACGGTGCCGATCCCGGGGGTGGAGCGCAGGGCGACGACCCCCCCGAGCAGGCGCGCGCGCTCGCGCATCCCCACCAGGCCGAGCGACGCGCTACCCGCGGCGGGCGCGCTGCGGGGGTCGAAGCCCCGGCCGTCGTCGACCACCCGCAGGTGCAGGTCGTTGGTGGTGAAGTCGAGCACGACGTCGACGTGGTGGGCGCCGGCGTGGCGCTGGGCGTTGCGCAGCGACTCCTGGACGATCCGGAACGCGCCCAGCTCGACCTCGGGGGAGAGTCGGGTCGGACCGCCGTGCACGGTGAGGCTGATGGTGGCCTCGCCCTGGTCGTCGATCTCGGCCGCGAGGCTCGAGAGGGCCGGCACCAGGCCGAGCTGGTCGAGTGCGGGAGGGCGCAGGTCGCGCGCGAGAGAGCGCAGGCGGGTCGCCGCCTCGAGGGCCTGGTTGCGCGTGCGCTCGAGTTCCGCGGCCATCTTCTCGGTGACGCCCTCGTGGTGGGCGAGCAGCTCGAGGCGGCGCGCGAGGTGCAAGAAGAGCTGGAGGGGTTCGTCGTGGAGCTCACGCGCGAGGCGACGGCGCTGGTCCTCCTCGAGGTCGACGATCTGGCGGGCGAAGAGTCGAGCGCGCCGCTCCTCGCTGCGCTCTTCGGTCACGTCCTCGAAGCTGAGCTGGCGGCGTCGCTCGTCGCTGTCGAAGGGCATGTCGACGAGGTCCATCCGGTAGTCGTGGCCGTTGGCGAGGGTGAGGACCCGTCCCGAGAGGCCCGCCGGGTCCACGTCGGGCCCGAGCACCCGGGCGAGGGACTGACCGGTGATCGGCCCGAAGAGGGCCGTCGCGGCCGGGTTGGCGTCACTCACCCGCTCGTCCTCGTCGAGCACGACGATGGGCGAGCGGGTCGACTCGAAGAGCCGGTGGTAGCCGGCCTCGACCGCGAGGGCGCGCGCGTTGGCGGCGTCGATGCGGGCCTGGGTCGTGCGCTCGGTCTCGATCCGCCGCCCGAAGACGACCGCGACCACGACGATGACCGCGAAGTTGAGCAGGTCGTCACCCGGGTGGCCCTCGTTGTGGGGCAGCACCAGGTCGGGGAGCCAGAGCACGAGGGACCAGGCCGTGGTGCCGAGCGAGCCCGGCAGGCCGTAGCGCAAGGCGGCGTAGCCGATCGGCACGACCAAGACGGCGACCGGCAGCCCCGACGGGAGCACCCCGTCGACCAGTTGGGGGTGGAGGTCGAGCAGGTAGTGCACCGCGACGATCGCGAGGACGGTCCCCTGGATGATCCAGAACGGCCCGTCGGCGAGCGGTGGGCGGACGAGTCGATCGACGAGCCCGCGCGGTCGCGGTGCGTCGGACGGGTCAGCCGGTGGTGTCACGGTCCGACGGGCTCACGAGCCGATGGCGGATGGCGTGGGCGACGGCCTCGGTGCGCGAGGCGACGCCCAGCTTGGCGAGGATGTTCGAGACGTAGCCCTCGACCGTGCGGGTCCCCAGGGCCATCTCGGTGGCGATCTGCTTGTTGGATCGACCCTGGGCCAGCAGCTGCAGGACGCTCGTCTCGCGCGGCGTGAGTCCCCCCACCGCCGTCGGCGCCTGCTCGCGGCGGCGCACGAGGCGTTGGGAGACCTGGCGGTCGAGGACGAAGACCCCGTCGTGGACGGCGCGCACCGCGTCGACGAGCTCCTTCGCGGTGGCGGTCTTGAGCAGGTAGCCGGCCACGCCGACCTCGAGGGCCTCGGCCACGTAGGCGTAGTCGTCGTACGCGCTCAGCACCAGGACCTTGGTCGAGGGGAACTGGGTGAACAGGGCGCGGGAGAGCTCCAGCCCGCTCATCGCGGGCAGGTTCACGTCGACGAGGGCCACGTCGGGTGAGAGGGCGGCCACGGCCTCGAGGGCCTCCTCGCCCGAGCCCGCCATGCCCACCACCACGATGGTGTCGTCCTGGGAGAGGAGCTCGCGGGTCCCCTCGCGCACCAGGGCGTGGTCGTCGACGATGAGGACCCGGATGCGCTCGGGCTGGGTCCGGCCCGAGTCGACCTCGGTGGCGTCCACGTTCACCCCCCCACTGTGGCACACCCTACGGGTACGTGTACGTAGTTCTACGGTATTGGCCGGTCCCCGAGCCCTCCGGGCGGCCCTTGGGGAGCGGGCGGGGACGGTTTCGGCCCCGTCGCTGGGCTATGGGACTTTAGTCCCTTTCTGCATCCGGTGATGGATGAGCGGCCCCTTCCCGTGGTACTACGTACATAGTTAAGTGGAACCACGGAGATACGGACGTGGCCACCCGATGGATAGGGGCGCGATGGCACTTCTCAGCGAGGACCAGTCCAGGTCGGGTTTCACGCGCAGCCACCAGCTCGACCCGATCCCCGTGGCCATCCGGACCCGCCCGCCGGTCGATCCCGAGGCGACGGGCCACTTCGCGGCCACCGACCCGCCCCGGGGCCTCGACGTGGCGCGCCTGAAGAAGGTGGGCGGGATCTTGCGCGACCGCCGCCTGCAGTTCTTCCTCATCCTGCCCAACCAGATCATCTTCTGGCTCGTGATCGCGGTCGGGATCGTGGGCACCGTGGTGCCGGGACTCAACTTCGCCACCGCCATCACCTGGTACCTGTGGTTCTGCCTGGTCTTTGTGATGATGGTCGTGGTCGGGCGGGCCTGGTGCGCCATGTGCCCCTTCGGGGGATTCGGCGAGTGGGTCCAGCGGCGCACCTTCTTCAAGCGCACGACCAAGAGCCTGGGCCTCGGGCTCAAGATGCCCGAGCGGGTCGCCCAGTACGGCTTCTTGCTCTCGGTGGCCGCGTTCTTGGTGCTCACCTGGATCGAGGAGTTCTTCAACATCGCCGGGCCGGGCAACCCGATGGCCACCAGCTTCATGGTGCTCGGCATCGTGGGCACGGCGCTCGTCTTCTTCCTCACCTTCGAGCGGCGCACCTTCTGCCGCTACGTCTGCCCGCTCTCGGCGCTGATTGGCACCGTCGGCTCGATGGGCTCGGTGGCGGGTTTCCGCACTCGAGACCGGTCGGTCTGTCTCAGCTGTGAGACCAAGGACTGCATGCGCGGCGACGCCGAGGGGTTCGGCTGCCCGTGGTACACCTGGCCGGGCAGCGCGGACTCCAACGCGATGTGCGGGCTGTGCACCGAGTGCTACAAGGCCTGCCCGTCGGACAACATCGGCCTCTACCTCCAGGCGCCCCTCACCTCGGTCGTCGCGCCCTCGCGCCGTCGGGCCGACGTGGCCTGGTCGGTGGCGCTGCTCTTCGGGCTGGTGCTCTACCAGCAGGTGAACGCGCTCGCGGTCTTCGTGAACCTGGACAACTGGCTCAACGCCCACCTCCACTTCCCCCAGTACCCCAACCCCGTCGACTACGTCGGGAGCATCGCCGTGGTGGCCGTGGCGTTGGCGGTCATCGGAGGACTCTTCAGCGTGGCCTTCGCCCGGCGCGACTACGTCCCCGCGCCCGGGGGCACCTCCTTCGTCGAGCGCACCAGTAAGTTCCGGAGCTACTTCGTGCCCCTCATGTACGGGATCATCCCGGTCGTGGGCGCCGACTACTTCGCCCGTCAGCTGCCCAAGTTCTTGCGCTACGTCCCGCGCGTGCCGGTGTCGATCGGCCACCTCTTCGGATTCGGCTCGACCTCGTCGAGCCTCTACCACGCGTCGCTCATCGCCTCGAACGCGGGGATCATCGCCGTCCAGGACCTGGTGATCGCGCTCGGCACGGCGGCGGCGATGTGGGCCAGCTGGCGGATCTCCGGGCGGGACCTCGCCCCGCTGAGCCGTCGGCCCCTCGCGGTGCGGGTCGCCGCGACCGCGCTCGCGGGCGCCCTGGGCGTCGTGGTCGCCGTGCTGTACGTGTGGATGAACGCCGCGAACTAGGAGACGAGATGACCATCACCGAGACCGAGCGCACAGACACCGGGCGTCGCGTCACCGTCCTCGTCGACCGCTGCGCCGGCTGCCAGGAGTGCGTGATCCGCTGTCCGGTGGGGGCGCTGTCCATGGATCCCGCGAGCTGGACGGCCCAGGCCGACGACGCCGCGTGCGTGGGGTGTCGCCAGTGCGAGCGCACCTGCCCCTTCAGCGCGATCGTCGTCGAGGGCCCGCTCGCGCTGGCCACGCGGGTTGACCCGCCGGTGCGCCACGTGGTCGAGCTGCACGCGAACGTGACCGAGACCCGCCCGGGCTACGCCACCTGGGACGAGGCGATCGCCGAGGCCAACCGGTGCCTCGCCTGTCCCGACCCGACCTGCGTGCGGGGCTGTCCGGCCCACAACGACATCCCCGCCTTCGTCGCCGCGATTCGGGCGCGCGACCTAGAGACCGCCCACGCGATCCTGCGGCGCACGACGGTGCTGCCCGACGTGTGCTCGCGGGTCTGCAACCAGGCCGCCCAGTGCGAGGGCTCGTGCACCTGGTCGCTCGCCGGCGGCGAGCCGGTCGCCATCGGTCGGCTCGAGCGCTTCATCGCCGACCAGGTCGCCGTCCCGGCGCCGGTCGTAGTCGAGCCGGGGCCGACGGCCCTGTCGGTCGGGATCGTCGGCTCGGGCCCGGCCGCCATCGGCGCCGCCTACGAGCTGCTCGCCGGGGGCGCGCAGGTGACCGTCTACGAGCGCGACGACCGGCCCGGCGGCCTGCTGGTGTGGGGGATCCCCGACTTCACCCTGCCCGACGAGGTCGCGCGCCGGCCCTGGGAGGACCTGGTCGCCGCGGGCGTCGACCTGCGCCTCGCGACGAGTGTCGAGCCCGCTGACCTCGACCAGCTCCTCGAGGCCCACGACGCCCTGGTGATGGCCCACGGGGCCGGCCAGGCCATGCGCCTGTCGGTGCCCGGTGCGGACCTCGCGGGGGTGGGCACCGCGACGGACTTCCTCCAGGGGGCTAAGGCGGCCCTCGACCCGGGCGGGGACGTCGCGGCGTTTCGCGCGTCGCTCGGTATCGCGCCCGGGCGGGGCCGTCGGGTCCTGGTGCTGGGCGCCGGCAACACCGCGATGGACGTGGCGCGGCTCTCTCGTCGCCTCGGACTCGAGGCGACGTGCGTCGACTGGCTGGACGAGCGCTTCGCCCTGGCCCGGCCCGACGAGCTGGCCGAGGCCCGCGCCGAGGGGGTCGACGTGCGCTTCTCGCGCACGCTCACCAGCCTGGAGGGCTTCGACGGTCGCGTCGTGCGCGCCCTCTTGTCCCACACGACCCAGCGGGAGCGCACGAGCACCCCGGTGGTGTCCCCCGACGCCCTCGACGTCCTCGCGGTCGACCTGGTGGTGATGGCCATGGGGTACCGCATCGACGAGGGTCTGCGCGAGCGCGTGCCCCAGACCCCGATCGTCAAGCGCCACCGGGGCTTCGCCCCGGGCCGCTGGAACGCGAGCGGGATCCTGGCGAACCCCGCCAGCGCCGCGTGCTTCGCCCAGCCCGTCGGCGCCCTCGCGCTCGACCGCGAGGTCGGCCTCTGGGAGTCGGCGATGCCCCGGCGCGAGCGGCTCTGGGCGGCGGGTGACGCGCTCACCGGGCCCTCGACGGTCGTCGAGGCGATGGCCCAGGGCCGTCGGGCGGCCCGCGCCGTCCTCGACGCGCGACCCTCGCGCGACGGAGGCGCGCGCGACGCCGAGCCGTCGGCGCCCCGGGTGCTCGTCGCCTACGCCAGTGCGAGCGGCACGACGGCGCGTCTCGCCGAGGTCGTCGGTGACGAGCTGCGTCGCTCGGGCGCGGAGGTCTCGGTTATGGCGGTGGAGCGCGTCGACGCGCTCAGCGTGGCCCAGGCCGACGCCCTCGTGCTGGGCAGTTGGGTCGAGGGACTCGTCGTCGCGCGCGTGCGCGCGGCGAGTGCTATGCGCGACTTCGTCGACGGGTTGCCGTGGCTCGGGGGCCGGCCGGTCGCCCTCTTTTGCACCTACGGGGTGAATCCCCGCACCGCCCCGGCCGAGCTGGCCCACCAGGTCGAGGCCCACGGCGGCTCGGTCGTGGTGAGCGCGGCCTTCGGGCCCAAGGACCACGTCGAGGACGCCCGGATCCGCCCGACCAAGCCCGAGGCGTTCGCCCACCGGGTGGCCGCCCAGGTGCTCGCCCGACGGGCGCGCGCGGCGCTCGACTAGACCGGCTCGCGGGCCTCGCCCAGCACCTCGTCGAGGACGCGGTCGAGGTCGGCGCGCCGACGACGGTCCTCGCGACAGAGGCGCGTCACGGCGACGGCCGACGCGCCGGCGGCGAGGGCGAATCCCCCCAGAGTGATCAGCGAGGCCGTGACCGCCGCCGCGACGAACCACCCGAGCACGATCACGACTCCAGCGTCGCGCGCCGAGTCGGCGGCGCCCACCCTGATTACGCGGCCCGCCTCCCCCGATTTCCACTCACCCGGAGATCGCGGGGCGCCGCCGGGTGTGGGATGGGCCGGTGCGACCCCGCCGACCGCGGGGAGTGGTGCCGGCCCACCGCGAGCCCTCGCGCTCGCGCCCCCTGGGTGGACGCGGTGGGCTCGCTCGGCGGCGACCATCAGGCCGACCGTGGCGTTCAGCTCCGCGTCGCCGGGCTCACGTCCGATCGCTTGCGTCGGTGGGTCCGGTCGGGCAGGATTGGCCCCGCGCGAACGGGGAGGTTCGATGAGCCGCGTCAGCACGTACCTGAACTTCCCGGGCACGGCCGACGAGGCCTTCACCTTCTACGCCGAGCTCTTCGGGACCGACGTCGTCGGGCCGACTCTGCGCTACGCGGACGTGCCCGAACTCGAGGTCGCCGAGTCCGAAGGGTCGCTCGTGATGCACGCCGAGGTCGAGATCCTCGCCGGGCACATCCTCATGGCGACCGACATGCTCGCCTCGCTCGGCCACGAGTGCCGCGTGGGTAACAACACCACTATCGCCCTGGAGCTCGATGACCGCGCCGAGGTCGACCGGCTCTACGGGGCGCTCAGCCAGGGTTCGACCGAGTTCCAGGCGCCCCAGATGATGTTCTGGGGCCAGTACTGGTGCACCTGCCTCGATCGCTTCGGCGTGCGCTGGATGATCGCAGCGCACTGAGTCGCGTCCACTGACTCAGGGCTCGTCGAGGGCGGCGAGGAAGGCACGCACGAGGGTGGCGAGGCGATCGGGCTGATCGAACCCGACGCCGTGGCCCGCGTCCGCGACCCTCTCGACGCGCATCTCGGGACGGATCCCGCAGATCTCGTCGAGGACTCCGGGCTCGACGACGGGCTCGGTGTCACCCACGACGAGCAGGGTCGGCACCCTGAGGGCGCCCACGAGCTCGCGGTAGTCGGGTGCGGGCGGGACGAGGACGTCGAAGGCGGCTCGCTGGGTCGCGCGGCGTGCGCGCCAGAGCAGTTCGACGACCTCTCGGGTGCGACGGGGGTGTCGGGCCCGCGCGTCGGCGATCCCCTCAGAGTCGGTGAGGCGCAGCGACGCCGCGTGCTGGGCCGCGACGTCGCTCCCGCGCACCTCGGCCTGGCGGGTGGAAGAGAGGAAGGTCGGGTCGACGAGGACGACCCCCGATAGGCTCACTCGCCCTCGACCAGCGACGAGGGCCGCCGTCACCCCTCCCATCGAGTGGCCGACGAGCACCGGGGAGTCCAGTCCCAGCCCGCGAATTAGCGCCTCGAGGTCGTGGGCGTGGTCGGCGTAGTGGTGGCCGTGCCCGGGAGCCAACGAGTGGCCGTGACCGCGCGCGTCGGGCGCAAGAACCGCGGCCACGTCGGCTAGTTGCCGAGCGACTGGGCCCCACGTCGCGCCGTCACCGGCCAGTCCGTGCAAGAGGACGACCGGACGACCAGTCCCGGCGCGGCGCAGGTGGATCGTCCCGAACTCGGTAGCGAACGCGCTGCTCGTCCAACCGTCCACCTGGTCGCCCCCATCACCCGCCGGGGTCCATCATGGCCCGTGAGCCTCGGGGCGCCACGGGCGCCGTCGAGTCGTCAGTGGCGGGCCACCTGGTAGGACGGTGTAGCCCCCCAAGGAGACACAATGCCCGACCTCTTTGAGCCCGTCACGTTCGCCCACGGCCCCTCGGCCCCGAACCGCGTCATGCTCTCACCGCTCACCAACCAGCAGAGCCACGCCGACGGAACACTGAGCGACGAGGAGTTCACCTGGCTGGTCATGCGCGCCCAGGGCGGCTTCGGGATCACGGCGACGTGCGCGTCCCACGTGCTCGAGCGCGGCCAGGGGTTCCCCGGCCAGCTCGGCTGCTTCTCCGACGACCACCTCGAGGGCCTCACTCGCCTGGCCGGCGCCATCAAGGCGCACGGATCGCTGGCCCTGGTCCAGCTCCACCACGCGGGACTGCGCTCACCGGTCGAGCTGATCGGCCACTCCCCGGTCGCCCCCTTCGCCGACGCCGAGACCGGCGCCCGGGCCCTCTCCACCGCCGAGGTCGAGGGCGTCGTCGAGGCGTTCGCGGCCGCGGCGCAGCGCTGTCAGCGCGCCGGCTTCGACGGCGTCGAGATCCACGGCGCCCACGGATACCTGCTCTGTCAGTTCCTCGACGCCGAGCGCAACCGCCGTGACGACGGCTACGGCGGGTCGTTCGAGAACCGCTCGCGGATCTTCCTCGAGGTCGTCGCGGCGGTCCGTGAGCGCTGCGGAGAGGGTTTCGTGCTCGCGGTGCGTCTCTCGCCCGAGCGCTTCGGGGTCTCGACGGGCGAGGTCATCGAGCTCTACCAGCGCCTGGTGGCGACCGGTGAGGTGGACATTGTCGACCTCTCCCTCTGGGACGTCTTCAAAGAGCCGATCGACCCGGCCTTCGCGGGGCGTCGCCTGGTCGAGCTCTTCAGCGAGCTCGAGCGGGGGGCGACTCGCCTCGCCGCGGCCGGCAAGCTCTACGCGGGCGCCGACCTGCGGGCCGCCCTGGAGGTGGGACTCGACCTCGTCGTGCTCGGTCGGGCGGCCATCACCAACCACGACTTCCCCCGGTCGCTCCGGGCCGATCCTGACGTCGCGATGCGCTCCTTGCCGGTGAGTGTGGCGACCCTGCACGACGAGGGGCTGAGCGACCGTTTCGTCGACTACATGCGCGGCTGGCGGGGCTTCGTCGCGGACTAGCGAGGGCCGGGCCGGGGCCGGGTGGCCGGGCCCCGTGGTGGGCGAGGCGGGACTTGAACCCGCACATCCTTTCGGACACAGGCACCTGAAGCCTGCGCGTCTGCCAATTTCGCCACTCGCCCGTGGACCTAGAGACAATAGTGCACCCCCGAAGGTTCCTCCCTGGCCGGGGTCCGGGCTCCCCGGACCGGTAAAGTCAGGGGGACTATGCCCCTGCGCAAGGTCGAGAACCGCCTCGAGCGGGCCTTCGAGAAGACGTTCTCGCGACCCTTCAAGAACGCCCTGCAGCCGATCGAGATCGCGGCGCGCATCGTGCGCGAGATCGACCTGACCCGTCGCCTCTCCACCCAGGGCGAGCTCTCGGCCAACGTCGTGACGGTCTGGCTCGGCCCCGACGACGCCGAGCGCTTCGAGGGGTTCCAGAAGGCCCTGGTCGCCGAGTTGGAAGAGACCGTCCGCCAGCACGCCCTGTCCGAGGGGTACGCCTTCGTCGGTCCGGTGCGCGTCGAGGTCTACGTCGACGACGACCTCAAACTCGGCGAGCTCGAGGTGCGCTGCGAGTTCGAGGCCGGGGCCAGTCAGCCCCGCCTGGTCGCGAGCGACGGCCGATCCTTCACCATCGGCGACCTGCCCCTGGTCATCGGCCGTTCCCCGGACGTCGAGGTCGTGGTGAACGACCCCAACGTCAGCCGCCAGCACGCCGAGGTCTGGCGGACCGCCGAGGGGGTCGCGATCCGCGACCTCCAGTCCACCAACGGGACCTACGTCAACGGCCACCGCGTGTCGGCCGTGTCGTTGTCGCCCCGTGACGAGGTGGTGGTGGGGAACGTCCGCTTTAGGATCGAGCTGGCTTGACGAACCTCCTCGCGACGACGAACTACGCCGCGATCATCCGTCCGCTACAGGTCCTGGTGATGGTGGTGGCCGTCTTGTTCCTCCTGCGCGTGCTGCGGGTGGCTCAGATCCAGGCCCGCCCCACCGAGGACCAGGGAGGTGCCCGGCGCCGTCGCCGGCGCGGGGGGCTCGCCCTCGAGATCCTCGAGCCCGAGGAGCGCAGCGGCGAGCGGGTGGACATCGAAGGCGTCGTGCTGATCGGTCGCAGTCCCGACTGCGACCTCAGCGTGCTCGACAGCTACATATCCTCGCGCCACGCCCGGGTCAGCAACGACGACGGTGACCTCACCATCGAGGACCTGGGCTCGACGAACGGCACCTACGTGAACCAAGAACCGGTCCGGGGCCGGGTCCACCTGGCCAAGGGGGACATCGTCCAGGTCGGCGGCGTGCTGCTCGAGGTCGTTCGTTGACCCGGTGGCGCTACGCCGCGGCGACCGATATCGGACTGGTGCGCCGGACCAACCAAGACGCCGTCTACGTCGACGACGACCTCGCCGTGGTCGCCGACGGGATGGGCGGTCACGCGGCCGGGGACGTCGCGGCCCAGATCGCCGTGGAGACGGTGCGCGAGGGCTACCGCGCCGACGAGTCGGTCGAGGGGTTGGTCGCCGCGGTCGAGCGGGCCAACGCCGCCGTCGTGCGCGACGCCAAGGCGAACCCCGAGCGATTCGGCATGGGCACGACGCTGCTCGCCGTCGCGATTACCTACGACTACTCCGGGGCCGCGTCGCCGACGCTGGTGCACGTGGGTGACTCGCGCGCCTACCAACTGCGCGACGGTGCTCTGCGTCAGCTCACCCACGACCACAGTGTCGCCGAGGAGTGGGTCCGCCTGGGTCGGCTCACGCCCGAGGAGGCGGAGGTTCACCCCCGCCGCCACCAGCTCACCCGGGGGGTGGGGGTCGAAGAGGAGGTCGCCGTCGACGTCCTGTCGATCGACGCCCAGGTGGGCGACCGGATCCTCTTATGCAGCGACGGGCTGTCCAACGAGCTCGTCCCCGACGAACTGGCGCGTCTGGCCGGTGATCCGGTCGACCTCGACCACGCCGTCCGGGGACTCGTGGCCGCGGCCCGGGCGGCCGGGGGCCACGACAACATCTCGGTGGTGCTGCTCGAGTTCGACGAGGTCACTCCCGCGGCGACGCCGATCCACCGCACCGTGACGAGCGCCCCGCCGCCGGCTCCGGCGCTCGGCCGGACTAAGGACGGGGCCCACCCTCGACGCTTCAGCGCGCGAGCCCTGCTCGGGGTCGTCGCCTTCGCGGGCGTCGCGGCCGGGGTGGTCGCGCTCACCCACTGGTACGCGTACTCCTCGTACTACCTGGCCGACTACCAGGGGGCCGTCGTCATCTACCAGGGCCAACCCTCGGGCGTGCTCTGGTACCGGCCGATCCTGCTCGAGGCGACGCCCTACTCGATGGCCGAGTTGCGCCCGCTCGACCAGCGCGCGGTCCGCGCGACGATCCCCGAGCCGACCCTGGACGCGGCCCGGGCCTACGCGAAGAACCTCTTCCACGAGTGGCGCCTCGGCGTCGCGTCGACCACGACGACGACTAAGAGCTCCACGTCCTCTACCACCACCACGACGGGCAAGGGCTAGCCGTGGGACGTCGCCTCAGCCTGCTCGCCGGGGTCATCCTCCTGCTCTTCGCCGTGGTGGTGGGCCAGAGCATCAACCTGCAGTTCTTCCGCGCCAAGGCCCTCGACGCGTCGCCCATCAACCCGCGCAACAACACCGTCGTCGCGAACCAGCCCCGGGGTGAGATCGTGGCGGCCGACGGCACGATCCTCGCCCAGTCGGTCCCGACCGCCAACGGCGCCTACAAGCGGATCTACCCACTGGGCAGCCTCATGTCGGGTCTGGTCGGCTTCGTCTCGCCCTACTACGGCACCTGGGCGCTCGAGGCGCAGTACAACCGCCAGCTGACCCCCCACCCCCAGCCACCCCAGAGCCTGGCCCAGGTCCTCGCCCCGAGCCAGGCGGCCGACAACGTCGTGCTCACGCTCAACGTCGGACTGGAGCGGGTGATCCAGCACGCCCTGGCCGGGCGCGACGGGGCCGGCGTGGTGATCGACCCCAAGACCGGGGCCGTGCTCGCGATGTACTCGAACCCGACCTACAACCCCGCGCCCTTCACCTCCTCGAGCTACCCCGTGGCCGCGGCCGCCTGGAAGAAGGACACGACCAACAACGCCGAGGGCTTCCCGCCGCTCGGTGAGCTCGCCACCCAGCAGACCTTCCCCCCGGGCTCGACGTTCAAGGTGGTGACGACCTCGGCGGTGCTCCTCTTCAAGCCCCAGCTGCTGAAGAAGGTCTATCCCGCCAAGACCTACATCCACCTGCCCAACTCCAATAAGACCCTCTCGAACTACGCCTACGAGCTCTGCGGCGGCACGATCGCCGAGATGCTCCCGCCGTCGTGCGACACCGGCTTCGCGATGGTGGGACTGGACCTGGGCGGCAACGCGCTGGCGGCCACCGCCGACGCCTACGGCTTCAACCAGGTCCCCCCCCTCGACATGCCCGGCGTGGCGGCGAGCAGCTTCCCGTCGGCCTCGGCCTTCACCTACGACCTGCCCCAGCTGGCCTACTCCTCGCTCGGCCAGCAGAACGTGCGCGAGTCGGCGCTGATGGACGCGATGATCGCCGGCACCGTCGCCAACGGCGGGGTGGAGATGGTGCCCCACCTCATGAAGGAGATCACCGGGCCCAACGGCACGGTGGTGGCCCGCTTCAAGGACCGCGTCTGGAAGACGCCCCTCTCGGCCGCCCAGGCCGCCCAGATCGTCCCGCTGATGGTCAACGTCGCCAAGTTCGGCACGGCCGCCGGAATCTTCCCGGCGGCCGACGACGTCGGGGCGAAGACCGGCACCTCTCAGACGGGCACGGTCGCCCAGAACACCGACGACTGGCTGATCGCCTTCGCCCCGGCGAGCGACCCGACGGTCGCGGCGGCCGTGGTCGTGCCCTACCAGGTGACCTCGGCCACGGGCGCCAGCGTGGCCGGCCCGATCATCGCCTGCCTGATCGAAGGGGGTCTGGCCGTGCAGGCCGGCCAGCCCGCGGCCTCCGCGGCGTGCCCCGGGTGACGGGTCCGTTGAACAGGGTCACGGCGTAGGCTCGGGGGTCACATGGAAACGGTTGAGGACACCCGGCTCTACTCGAACCGCTATCAGGTCACCCACCTGATCGCGCGCGGCGGGATGGCGATGGTGTACCGGGCCCACGACACCCTGTTGAACCGGGCCGTGGCCCTCAAGATCCTCTACCCCGAGCTGAGCGGGGACCCCGCCTTCGTCGAGCGGTTCCGCCGCGAGGCCCAGGCGGCGGCCAACCTGAGCCACCCCAACATCGTCCCGGTCTTCGACTGGGGCGAGGACGAGGGCACCTACTTCATCGTCATGGAGCTCATCGACGGCACCTCGCTGGCCGAGGTGTTGCGCCACACCGGGTCGGTCTCGCCCTCGCGGACGGCCCAGATCGGGGCCCAGGTCGCCTCGGCCCTCAGCTTCGCCCACCGGGCCGGCATGGTCCACCGCGACGTCAAGCCCGGCAACATCCTCATCACCCGCGAGGGCCAGGTGAAGGTGACCGACTTCGGGATCGCCCAGGCCGTCGCCAGTGAGGACCACCTCGCCGCCGCGGGCTCGGTCATGGGCACGGCCACCTACTTCTCGCCCGAGCAGGCCGAGGGCATCGCCGTCGACGGGCGCAGCGACGTCTACTCCCTGGGCGTCGTCTTGTTCGAGATGGTGGCGGGTCGACCCCCCTTCGTGGGCGACACGCCGGTCGAGGTCTCGAGCCAGCACGTCCACTCGGTGGTGCCCAGTCCGACCGAGTTCAACCCCGACGTTCCCCACGACCTCGAGGCCATCATCATGGAGGCCCTCGGCAAGTCCCCGGCCCACCGCTACCAGAGCGCCGACGAGCTGCGCGCCGACCTGATCCGCTTCAGTGAGGGCGAGCCCGTGCGGGCCGGCTCGGGGGACGGGGCCTACTTCGGCGCCGACGCCACCCGGGCCGTCGCCGTCGTCGCGGGCGGCGAGCGGACCCAGGCCGTGCCGATCATGAGCGGGCCGCGCACCGACGTGGCGCGGCGGCGCTCTCCGCGCGGCGGCTGGGCCGGGTTCGTCGCGGCGCTGGTGGTGGTGGCCGCGGCCGCGGCCGGCTTCGCCTGGTACCAGCACACCCACACCGGGGTCTCGACCATGCCCGACCTGCTGGGCCAGAACATCCAACAGGCGCGCTCCACCTTGAAGGCCGACGGGTTCAGCGTCGACACCACCTACGCCAAGTCCAAGCAGCCGCGCGACACCGTGATCGGCTCGTTCCCGAAGTTCGGCCACAAGGTCGTCCAGGGCCAGGCCGTGACCCTCACGCTCTCGGAGGGCAACACCTCCTCGCCCGTCACCATCCAGAGCTACGTGGGCCTCGCGCTCTCGGACGCCGAGTCCCAGATCAACGACGCCAAGCTCGGCTACAAGATCTCCTACACCTCGAATCCGCCGGGCACCGGCACCGTCATCCCCAACACCGTGCTCGCCCAGAGCCCCCAGCCGGGCACCAAGGCCCAGACCGGCGACACGGTGGTCCTCACGGTGCTGGCGTCGGGCTCGACCTACCCCATCGCGAACGTCACCGGCCTCGACGTCGTCCAGGCGACCGCGACGCTGACCAACCAGGGGCTCGTCGTCAACGGCGTGCAGGGACGGACCTGCTCGAACACGGTGAAGTCGGGCCTGGTGGTGGCGACCCTGCCGGCCGCCGGAGCCCCGGTGAAGGCCGGCTCGAGCGTGCAGCTCATCCTCTCCTCGGGCTACTGCCAGGTGGTGGTGCCCAACGTGATCGGCGAGACCGAGGCCCAGGCGACGAGCGCCCTGCAGACCCAGAACCTCCAGCCGAGCTACTCGGTCGACCCGACCACCCCGTGCCCGCTGGGCGCGACCCAGCCCACGGTCACGACCCAGAGCGTCCCCGGGGGCACCAACGCCACCTACGGATCGACGATCGACCTGCAGGTCTGTGAGATGACGGTCCCGGGCGGCGGCGGAACGACCACGCAGGGTTAAGTAGCATCACCCCGATGGCCAAGACCCCCCCGCGCGACCCCCGCAAGACCGTCGGGCGCTACGTCGACCCGGTGTCGCGCGGACGGGTCACCCGGCGCACGCCGACCTCGGCCCACCACAGCCCGTGGTGGTACGGCTGGGCGATCCTCGACCTTTTGCTCTTCGGGGTGATCGTGATCACGCTCAACTACCTCGGCGTCCTGCCCGGGGCGACCTCGCCGTGGTACCTGGCGTTGGGGCTGGTGGCGATGTTCGCCGGCTTCTACCTCGCCACCCGTTTCCGCTAGAGCCGCTCGATCACCGTCGCGTTGGCGAGCCCGCCCCCCTCGCACATGGTGAGGAGACCCCAGCGCCCCTGTGTGCGCTCGAGCTCGTTCAACAAGGTCGCGGTGAGCTTCGCGCCCGAGGCGCCCAGGGGGTGGCCCAGCGCGATGGCCCCGCCGTTGACGTTCACCCGCTCGAGGTCGGCGTGGTGCTCCTTCTGCCAGGCCAGCACGACCGGGGCGAAGGCCTCGTTGATCTCGACGAGGTCGACCTCATCGAGGGTCAGCTTCGCGCGCTCGAGCACCGTGGCCGTCGCCGGGATCGGCCCGGTCAGCATGGTCACGGGGTCCACCCCGGCCAGGGCGAAGGCGTGGAAGCGCGCGCGCGCGATGAGCCCGAGCTGCTCGCAGCGCTCCTCGCTCATGACCAGCACCGCCGCGGCGCCGTCGGTGATCTGGCTGGAGTTGCCGGCGGTGATCACGCCGCCCTCGGTGAAGGCCGGCTTCAGCGCGGCCAGCGCCGCCAACGAGGTGTCGGCGCGCACGCCCTCGTCGCGGGTGAGGGTGGTCTCGGAGTCGTGGCCCTCGTCGTCGCGCACGACGATCGGCACGATCTCGCGCTCGAAGCGGCCCTCGGCGGTGGCGACCGCGGCGCGTCGGTGGCTCTCGAGGGAGAACGCGTCGAGGTCCTCGCGCGTGAGCCCCCAGCGTTCGGCGATCATCTCGGCCCCGAGGCCCTGGTTGCGCAGGCCCCCGACGGGCTCGTAGCGGGCCTGCACCCGAGGTCCGAAGGGGACGCCGGCGCCCTGGCCGACCGAGGCGCCCATGGCGACCCGGCTCATGACCTCGACGCCGGCGGCGACCACGACGTCGTAGGCCCCGGCGATCACGCCCTGGGCCGCGAAGTGGAGTGCCTGCTGGGACGAGCCGCACTGGCGATCGACCGTCGTCGCGGGGACCGACTCGGGCCAGCCGGCGGCCAGCACGGCGTTGCGCCCGACGTTGAAGGCCTGCTCGCCGACCTGGGAGACGCAGCCCATGATCACGTCCTCGACCAGGGCGGGGTCGAGGTCGTTGCGCGCGACCAGCGCGCGCAGGGCCTCGCTCGCGAGGTCGGCGGCGTGCCAGCCGCGCAGGCTCCCGTGGCGCTTGCCCCCCGGCGTGCGCACCGCGTCGACGATCACCGCTGTGGTCACGGCCTACCTCCCTCGGGGCCCTGGGGCCCACGGCCCCGAGACTAGACGGGCCTCGGTAGCGTGAGGCCGTGGCCTATCGCGACATGGACCGGTGGCTCGGCGACGGCGGGATGGAGCTCGTGGGTCGCCTCGGCGCCTCCCTCGAGCGCTACGGGGTGGACGGGGAGGACCTCGGGTGGGTCGAGGGCCGCTTCGAGCCGACGGCGCTCGCGGCCAACCCCCACGGCGCGGTCCAGGCCGGGGTCCACGCCGTGGTGCACGACGCGCTGATGAACTTCGCGATCAACGCCGCGCTTCGCGAGGGGGACCGCACTCAGGGGACCATCGAGATGACGACCGAGCTGCTGCGCCCGGCCGTGGTGGGCGGGACGTACGCGCTGCGCGGCGACGTGGTGCGCCTGGCGCGCCAGGTGGCCCACGCCGAGGCCGTCGTCACCGAGCCGTCGGGTGAGGTCGTCAGCCGAGCCTCGGGGACGTTCCTGCTCGCGCGGCGCGGGTGAGCCGAGCGCTCTCGCCGACGGCCGCGCTCGGCCCGCCGGCGAGAGCCCCCGCGCGACGGCGAGGGTAGCGGTGGCCTGGTCCTCCGTTGACCCACTCCGAGAAGAGTCCCGGCCGTCGGCCCCCGACGCGCCCGAGGGGCGCGCCGGCGGCCGGGCCGACCGGGCTCAGTCGCCGGTGTAGAAGGGGGCCGCGGCCGCGAGCGCCCGGTCGAGCCGCGCGAGGCCGTCGCGAGCCTCGGCCTCGGTGATCGTGCACGGCGGCACGACGTGGATCCGGTTGAAGTTGGAAAAGACGAGCATGCGCTCGGCCCGGCACGCGGCGAGGATCGCGCCCATCGCCGGCGAGCTCTGGCCGTAAGGGGCGAGGGGCGCTCGCGTCGCGCGGTCGGCCACCAGCTCGAGGGCGAAGAAGACCCCGAGGCCGCGCACCTCGCCGATCACGGCGTGGCGCTCGGCCAGCGCGGCGAGGCCGGGGCCCAGGACCTCCTCGCCGATGCGCCGGGCGTTCTCGACGATCCCCTCGTCGGCCATGGCCTCGAGGGTGGCGACCGCCGCCGCGCAGGCGAGGGGGTGGCCCGAGTAGGTGAGCCCGCCCGGGTAGACCCGCTCGGCGAAGGTCGCGCTGATCGCCTCGTTGATGACGACGCCCCCGAGGGGCACGTAGCCGGAGTTCACGCCCTTGGCGAAGGTCACGAGGTCGGGTCGCACGCCCTCGCGGTCGTAGGCGAACCACTCGCCCGCCCGGCCGAAGCCGCACATCACCTCGTCGGCGATGTAGACAATGCCGTAGCGGTCGCACAGCGCGCGCACGCCGGCCAGGAAGCCCGGCGGGGGCACCATGATCCCGGCGGTGCCGGGGATGGTCTCGAGGATGATCGCGGCGATCGTCGAGGGCCCCTCGAACTCGATGGTGCGTTCGAGGTTCGCCAGCGCCCGCGCGCACTCCTCGGCCTCGGTGGTGGCGTCAAAGGCGCTGCGGTAGAGGAAGGGGCCGAAGAAGTGCACGACCGGCGCGGTGCCGTCGTCGTTGGCCCACCGGCGGGGGTCGCCCGTGAGGGCGATCGACGTGGCCGTCGCCCCGTGGTAGCTGCGGTACTGGGCGAGGACCTTGTGGCGCCCGGTGTGCAGGCGGGCCATGCGCACCGCGTGCTCGTTGGCCTCGGTGCCGCCGTTGGTGAAAAAGACCTTGGCCGCGCCGGGAAAGGAGCGGTCCACGATGAGCTCGGCCGCGCGGTAGCGGCTCTCGTAGCCGTGCTGGGGGGCGATGGTCGTCAGCACCTCGGCCTGGGCCCTGATCGCGGCGACCACCCGGGGGTGCTGGTGGCCGATGTTGGTGTTCACGAGCTGGCTCGACAGGTCGAGGTAGCGCTCACCGTTCTCGCCGGTCACGTAGACGCCCTCGGCCGAGCGCACCATGAAGGGGTCGATCGACGCCTGGGCCGACCACGAGTGGAAGACCGAGGCCCTCTCTCGCTCGAGCGACGTCATCGTCGTGCGGTCCGCTGCCATGGCTGCCTCCTGACGACTCGACGCTAACCGAGGCGCGGACCCCTCCTCAGGCCCCGCGGTCCGGGGGCGCCGTGCGCACGACGCGAGCCGGCGAGCCGACGGCAGTCGCCCCCGCGGGGACGTCGGCGAGGACGACGCTGTTCGCGCCGATGAGGGCGTCGTCACCCACGGTGATCGGCCCGAGCAGCGTCGCCCCGGCCCCGATCAGCACGCGCGCTCCGACCACCGGGTGGCGTCGTCCCGCTGTGCGGCCGAGCCCACCGAGGGTCACCCCGTGGAAGAGGGTGGCGTCGTCGCCCACGACGGCGGTCTCGCCGATGACGACGCCGACGGCGTGGTCGATGAAGACCCGCCGCCCGATCTCGGCGGCCGGGTGGATGTCCACCCCGGTGAGGACCCTCGCGACGGCGGCGAGGACCCGGGCGAGGAGCGGGTGGCGCGGGTGCAGGGTGTGCGCGACGCGGTGGGCCCACAGGGCGTGGACCCCCGGGTAGGTGAGGGCGACCTCGAGGCGCGAGCGCGCCGCGGGGTCGCGCTCGAGGGCCGCCGTGAGGTCCTCGTCGAGGCGCCGGAGCATCACGCGGGGTCGTCGGTGAGACCAGCGAAGAGGGGCGTCGAGAGATAGCGCTCACCGAAGGAGGCGGTGATCGCGACGATCGTGAGTCCGCGCGACTCCTCGCGGCGTGCGATCTGGAGGGCCGCGGCGACGGCCGCGCCCGAGGAGATCCCGAGCAGCAGCCCCTCGCGTCGGGCGAGGTCGCGCGCGGTCTCGATCGCTCGGGGGCCGTCGACCTGGACGATCTCGTCGACGAGCGAGCCGTCGTAGTTCTGGGGCACGAAGCCGGCCCCGATGCCCTGGATGGGGTGGGGACCCTTCGGCCCGCCCGAGAGGACGGCGGACTCAGCCGGCTCGACCCCGACGACGCGCAGCGTGGGTCGTCGGGGCTTGAGCCCCTGGGCGATCCCGGTGATCGTGCCCCCGGTGCCCACGCCGGCGACCACGACGTCGACCTCTCCTCCGGTGTCCGCCCAGATCTCCTCGGCCGTGGTGAGGCGATGGGTCTCGGGGTTGGCGGGGTTGTCGAACTGCTGGGGGATGAAGCCGTCGCGCTCGGCGGCGATCGCCTCGGCCGCGGCGATCGCCCCGGGCATCCCGTCGGCGGCCGGGGTGAGGACGAGTTCGGCCCCGAAGGCGCGCAACAGCGCCCGGCGCTCGCGGCTCATCGAGTCGGGCATCGTAAAGACGCAGCGGTAGCCGCGGGCGGCGGCGATCATCGCCAGCGCGATCCCCGTGTTGCCGCTGGTGGGCTCGACGATGAGCCCGCCCGGGACGAGCCGGCCGTCGGCCTCGGCCGCCTCGACCATCGCGAGGGCGGCGCGGTCCTTGACCGAGCCCGAGGGGTTGAAGTACTCGAGCTTGACGAGCACGCTGGCCCCCGTGCCCTCGGCGAGCCGATTCAGGCGCACGAGTGGGGTCCGTCCGATCAGGTGCGTGATGTCGGGGGCGACGGGCATGGGACCTCCTCGGGGACACTCTTCGCGACGTGCGTCGAGCCTACGGGTCGAGTCGCCCGAACGCTCCCGTCAGGGTTGGAGCGGCGTCGATCCCCCTCGACCTCGCTTCGGATCCAGTCGACCTCGAGCGCTACGCCCGGTGGCGGGACGCCAACGCGGGCCTCACCGCGGTGCTCGGGCAAGTCGGTTCGGTCGCGCCGCGTCGATGTCGAGACCCGACTCGGTCAGGCGACGGACTCGCGGGTCAGCGCCCCCTGCCCGGTGCGATCACGCCGGGCCCCGGCGACCTACGCGCTCAGGCGAAGCGCACGACAACGAGGGTGAGGGCCAGGACCGGCCCGGCCCAGCACAGGGACCGGAGCGCGTCCTCGAGGGGCGCGAGCAGCAACGCTCGCGTGACGGGGCGCGACTCACCGTCTAAGAACTCGATCGTGCCGTCGATCGAGAGCGTGCGACGCCGCAGCCTTCGGGCGGGGGTGGAGAGCTGTCGCTGGATCCGCGTGAGGAGCGCGCCGAAGGCGGCGGCGCCGATCGCGCCCGCGCTGATGGTCCCGTGTTGGGCGAAGTACGCGGTGAGCACGGGGAACACGCCCCAGCCGAGCACGAAGACCGCGTCCGAGTGGAATCGACCACCGAGCAGCTCCAGGTTGTAGGCGAGGGCGATGGAGAGTCCGGCCACGATGAAGAGCGCGAGGTAGGGGCCGACCACGAACACGCCCGCCACACCCAGGGCGACCGCGCCACCGAGGCCGAGGATGGACGCGGCGACGAGCTGCCAGGCGGGGATGGTGGTCATAAGCGGTCGCCCGCGGAGCTCGTCGAGGGAGTGCGCACCCACGCCAACCGCGAGGAGGAACGCGACCAGCGTCGCGACCAGCGTGACCGCGTTGGTCGGTGCACTGAGGCAGGCGCCGATCGTCACGAGGGAGAGGTGCAGGGCCGTGTAGGGAGGGTGGAGAACCGTCCACCACTCACGCGCGTACCGCGATCGCAGAAACCTCGGGGTGGCGTAGAAGGCGGGGCCCCGGCTCGAGGGGACGCGGCGGGTCGGGGCGCTCACCCGTCGTCCGAACGTACGCCCGAGATCACGAGCCCGCCGCCGAGGCTCATCCGACGGGTCGTCACGTCGGCGATTCCCGCGCGACGCCAGGCGTCGACGGTCCCGGGAATCGGATAGCGGCGGTAGTGCGCGGAGATGCTCGGACCGAGGAAGCGCCCGACGTTCCACCAGGCCCGCCCGCCGAGGAGGTAACCGACGAGGGGTAGAGCCGCCCGGGTGTAGACCCACCACGCGAGCCACCAGCCGAGCCGCTCGGGGACGGCGAACTCGAGGCTCGCGATCGCCCCGCCGGGCTTAACGACGCGGGCGAGCTCCGCGAGGGTCGCCGCCGGGTCCTCGACGTAGCGCAGGAGATAGGTGACGGTCAGCGCGTCGAACGTCGCGTCGGGGAAGGGGAGCTGCTCCGCGCGACCGACGACGTGGGCGACCCGGTCGCTGAGACCCGCCGACCCCGCGACGGCCTCATTGTGGCGCAGCATCGGCTCGCTGAGGTCGAGCCCGACGACGCGGGCCGAGGTCTCTCTTAGGAGCCGTCGGGTCACCGCACCGGGACCGCAGGCGACGTCGAGGATGAGGGCGGGTTCGCCGGTGACCACACGCTCGACCATGGCGGCTCGCCAGCGGGGGTCTTGGCCCAGGGACAGCAGTGTCGCGAGGGCGTCGTATCGCGGTGCCAGGGGTGCGAAGAGCTCGCGGGCGAACGCGTTGGGCGCGTCGCGATAGTGGCGGATGGCCCTCGCCGAGAGTCTCACGAGGTCAGCCGGGCGGCGTGCCAGCGGCGAGCGATCTGCGTCGTCACCTCTCCCCCTGTCTGACACGAGCGTCGCTGCACGAGGGCCCCGAGCGGGCAACGCGGTCACCTTAACGGCGGCGGTGCCCTCTAGGCGCGTCGGGGGCTATCCCCGCTCTGATCGCGACCGGCGCCGGGAGCCACTCGGACCTTGCGTCATGGCGGCGAGACCCGTTCATGAAGAGGCTCTCGCAGCGGATCGAATCAGTTCTGTACACGTTGTCCATTGTCACGCACTAATGGAAGTGCCTCACACTCCTCCGCGACCATCGGCCGACGCAAGTGATGACACGCGCGTTGAGGCGCATCCTTTGTGGCGGGCCCTTGCGCGCTTCTCACCCATGTGAGATAGTCACAGGAAATTTAAAGATTCGCTCGCGCGGAGCGAGTTGGGGGCAGGGGGCAGTGTTGGGGAATCCACGGAGAGAGTTGCGTCGCGCCGCCACCGCACTCCTCACGTTGTCGCTTATATCGGGGGCGAGCATCATTGGTTCGTTCATCGCCCCCGCGGGCGCCTCGACACCGACCAACTCGGTCTCGCAACGCAGCGTGCCACCTCGCTCCGCAGCGGGTTCAACGGGTCCTCGAGTCGGCGGTTCTCGCGTCGGTGCGACGAGTACGGCGTCGTTGACCCACGACGTCATAAGCCAGCTCCTTCAGTCGAAGGTGGGTTCGCCACTCAAGGTCACGGCAACCGGGAAGAGGGGCTTCACCATCTCCCTCGGTGGAGGCGCGACGCCCGTTCACGCGATCCCCACCCCGGCGGTCAAGCCGGCTCCCCCCCAGACCACCACGACGGTGAGCCTCCGTGGATCGCGCGCCCAGGTCGCGGTGCCCGCGAATGCGAGGGTCCCCTACGGCGAGCTGCTCACCGTCGTGGCCAAGGTCGTCGAGACAACGAGTGGCAAGCCCGTGACCTCGGGGACGGTTCATTTCACCGAGGACGGGACTTCCGTGAAACCCGAGTTCTCGAGCTCGGCCATCTGCCAGGCGGTCCCGGTCGTCAAGGGCACGGCGTCGTGCGCGATCACGGGCTTGGCAGCCGATTCCACCCCGTACCAGTTCGGTGCGTCGTACTCTCCGATTCGGGGCTCTCTGGGCCCGAGCGGGGTGACCTCGTCACACGGTGTCGCGGTCACGGTCGTACGCGCTTCTACCACCATCTCGCTCTCGGGCGGGTCTGACCCGTCGTCGCCGGGCGACGTCCGTCTCCAGGCCGTCGTCGCGAACAGTTCGGTCGGCTCCAGTCTGGCGCCCATCGGCACGGTGTCCTTTGAGCAGGGCGGCGTCGCGCTCGCGTGTCGGCAGGGTCAGCCGGTTCTTATCGACTCATCGGTCTCCACCTCGAGCGTCTCCTGTGACGTACCAGCCCCGAGCGGGACCACCACCTACACCGCCCTCTACGTCCCTGCTGACCGCGGCGACTTCGCCGTTTCGGGTCCGGTCTCGGTGAACGTGACGCCCAGCGTCGGGAGCGCACCGGCGCTACACAGTGGCGACGCGTCGGCGCCGGGGACTGCTGCGGGTGGCGGGTCCGCGGGACCCTCGAGCTCGGCCGTCGTTCCCCACACGTCTACGTCGTGCTCCGCCATCTTCACCACCTTGTGGGGCGACGGCGCCTCCGGTTCCACCACCCTGACCTTCTCGTCGCCCCAGTTGGGCTTCCTGAGTGCCCTCTCGGTCACCGAGGCCGCGACCTCGGGTACGTGCGACCCGTCCACGAGCATCACCTTCAGCGGGGGCGAGCTGTCGTTCCTCGGCGGAACTCTGGGCGGGACGGGTCTCGGTGGGACCATCACGGACGCAACGTCAACCACGACCTCACCCCAGTTGTGCATTACATCGGGCAACCTGGGGGGTGAAGGGGTGACCGTCAGCGGAAGTCTGTGCTTCTCGATCTTTTCGGTGGCGGGTACGAACGGCACCGTTGACAACGTGAGCAGCGCCTCGCTGAACCAAGTTGGGACTGTCACCATCGCGTCTGTCTTCACCCTGTCGGGCGTGACCATCACCATCGGCAACGGGAGCGTCAACACCCCCACGGGCTGCACATTGAACAGCTCGAGCGACTGGTGGCTCACCGTGAGCGGGAACGTGAATCTCTCGATATCGGGCGTGTCCGCGAACGCCACCGCGACCGGCTGCGTCGATCTCTCGGCGGGCACTAAGGGTACCCTTGAGTTGACCAGTGACCTGGGAACGATAGATCTCACGTCGTGGGTCACCCTCGACAACTTCGACGTGACCCTGACGTACTCGTCCTCGAGCTTCTCGGTGCTCGGTTCGACCGCCGCGACCATCTCGATACCGAGCGGCGGATCGGCCACCCTTCAGCTGACGGTCGCCTTCGATAGTTCGGGGACCCTGGTGGTCGGTGGTTCGGTCGACTTGTCGAACCTGTCGACCTTCCTCCCGTCATCTCTGACCAGTGGCGGGAGCGTGTCCGCGTTCGTGGCCTATGCCACTGCTGCGTATCCCTCGTTCGACACCGGGATCACCAGCATCGGGACCATCGACCTGGTCCCGGGACTCAACTTCGCGGTCTCCATGGGCCTTCCGTCGTCGATCACCACGGCCCTCAGCCCCGTCAACATCACCTTGCCGTCGACCGTCCTGGCGGTCGGGTCCTTCGACACCTCGACGGACACCTTTAACCTCGCCATCAGCGTCACTTTCGCCACTGCGGTCCAACTGTTCGACGACCAGGGAGTGGCCCTCGACCTGAACTCGGCCAGCGTGACCCTCGAGGTGAGCCCGTCTCAGGTGAGCATCAGCTTCTCCATGGATGGGACGTTGTACCCGGACGGTTTGACGGGACAGCAGGTCGCCGTCAAGGGGACGCTCTCCGCCGTGATCGGTGGCAGTCCCTCCGTATCGATCAGTGTCGCGGTGAACGAATCGACGCTGGGCAAATGCGGCAGTGGCTCGGGTTGGTTGAACGCCTTTAGCGACAATGGGCTCACCGTTGAGTGCGCGGAGGTGTCGGTGGGCGTGACCACCGTGTTTCCCTTCGTGTCGGGGTCCATCAACGGGGTGATCACCCAGTTGCCCTCGGACATTGCCAGTGCCATCGGCTACCAGTCACCCGCACCGATCGTCTTTGCCTTCGGCTTCAACCCGTACTACCTGGACCTGAGCATTGGGACGTACGGGTCTTCCGCGGTCGCCCTGGAGCCCCTTAAGGCCTTCGACAACGGCAGTTACGCCACGGACCTGGAGGTCAACTACGCCCAGTTGTGCTTCATGCTGCCCGGCGCCCAGCCGTTGAGTCTGGGCCCTACGCTGACGTGTTCTCCCGGCTTCGTCCTTGCGTTTACCGCCACCATCGACGCGTCCATCTTCAAGTACCCGGTCAAGGTGAACTTCCTGGCGTCGTTGTCGATCGCTGACCCCACGAGTTTCCAAGTCACTGCCAGCATCTCCCAGATCACCGTGGGACAAGACCTCAACGTGGGCCCGGTGACACTCGTCGTGTGCGGCAGTACCAGCCCAACCTGTGACAACAGCACCTCGTACTTCCAGTTCGAGTTCGACGGATCGTTCTCCCTGAGCGGATCGGTCACGGTTCCTGACTTGGTGCAGTTGAGCGGCTCGCTCTCCCTGACCCTGAACGTCGACCTGTCCACGAGTGGGTTCAGCGCCTTCGCGTCGGGGTCGGCGAGTGGGACGGTTACCGGCTACAACCCCTTCGCCAACTGCTCGGGGACGTGGTACAACCCTGCGACCTGGTCCTGCTCCGGCGCCTGGGATAGCCCATCGAGTTTCTCGTTCAAACTGGGGACGACCGGCATCGCGGCCGGTTCGACGGGGTTGACGGTGACGATCGACGGCTATTCGGTGACCTTCCCCTTCAACACCAACGACCCGCCGTCGCCCCCCGTCCCGACCACGGCCGTCACCCTCTCGTCGAGTGTGAACGGCACTAGCTCAACGACCTCGACCTACGGCCAGTCGGTCACGCTCACGGCCACGGTGACGACGACAGGTCCCACCTTCGACGGTGGCGGGACCGTGTCGTTCTACGTGGGCGCCGAGCCGATCGCCGGCTGCAGCGGCACCACGGCGATGGCCCTCACCGACTCGTCGGGCACCTACACCGCGACGTGCACCACCTCGCAGGCGGTGGTTCCCTCGTCGAACGACACGATGATCCTGCCGGGGGGGTCGGACCCCATCGTGGCCGAGTACAGCGGTGATACGGGCTTTCCGCCCGCGGAGTCCAGCGCGCTCGTCGAGACGGTGAGCCCGGCGACCCCCACCCTCACCGTGACCTCGACGCCCAGCCCCGACTACTACGGCCAGTCGCTCAGCCTTTCGGTGAGCGTCTCTCCCACCGACGGCGGGGGGACCGTGACCTTCATGGACAACGGGACGAGCATCCCGGGCTGTGTGACGCTCTCCCTCACCGGGGATGCGGGCCTAGGTCGGGGCACCGACGACTCGGCCCAGGCGACGTGTGTGCTGAGTCCCACCGTGGCCGCCGGGACGCACCCCATCACGGTGAGTTACACCGGCGACGCCAGTGCCAGCGCCGCTACGTCGGCCATCGACGACGTGGTGGTGAACAAGGACAACACCACCACGAGTGTGTCCGAGTCCCCGACCACCGTGAACTACGGCAATGAGTCGGCCTCCGTCTTCACCGTGACGGTTACGACTGCCCACGGCGAGTCGCTGCCCACGACCGACCCGGTCACGGTGAACGTCGGCTCGGCCTCGTGCGTGGCGCCGGTGGCCCCGTCCAGCGGCGGGGGGACGGGGACGTGCTCGATCGGCAACACTGACCTGGCAGCGAGCACCGCTGCCTACCAGGTGACCGCGGCCTACACGGGCGACACCGACCTGAAGGCCTCCGGACCGGCGACGGCGACGACCGGGCTCACCGTCCAGAAGGATCCGACGACGACCGTTGTCTCGGTGTCGGAGTCGGTCACGTACGCCAACGAGACCGCCGTGGCGTTCACGGTCGCCGTGACTCCTGACTACGGGCTGACCGCTCCGAGTGAAAAGTTCACCATCACGGTGGGCTCGACGAGCTGTGACGTCAACCTCGCAGACGGTGAGGGATCGTGCTCGATCACCACCCCCGTGCTGCCAGAGGGCGGGCCGTACACGCTGTCGGCCACCTATCCCGGCGCCGCAAACTTCCGATCCTCGACCGGTACCAGCACGTTCGACGTGGTGACGACGTCGACGCCGGGCTGCGCGCACGACGCTGGGGCGAACCTCACTGGAGCGAACTTCGCCGGGGCCGATCTCGCCGGGTGCGACCTATCGGGTGCGAACCTCAAGAACGCCAACCTCGAAGGGGCGAGTCTCGCCGGAGCCAACCTCACCGGCGCCAACCTGAAGGGGGCCGTTCTCCAGGGCGACAATCTGGTGAACGCCGATCTCCAGGGGGCGAACCTCATGGGGGACAACGTGCAGTTCGCCAACTTGCAGAACGCCGACGTGCGGCAATCCAACTGGCAGTACGCGAACCTCTACGAGACCTACGACTTCAGCGGCGCGAACCTCGAGGGGGCCAACTTCCAGAAGGCCAACCTGACCGACGCCAACCTGACCGACGCCAACCTGACCGACGCGAACTTCCACTTCGCCGACCTCGAGAATGCCAATCTGACGGGCGCCATTATTAAGGGGACGCAGTTCCGCGGGGCGAACATGACGGGTACGACCTCGTAGGGAGTCTGTGCGCTACCTGACCGAGGTGGTTGGGGTCTCACGCGTAGCGAGCGAGGTGGGGGCCGGTCGTCGTTGGTGAAGGTGACGGGCCCGTTCACGCTGGTGGCGTCGATGTCTCTCTTGAACTACTGGGCGCCACTCTCGCGGCTATCCGGTGGTGGGGGATTCGGACAAAGTACGTAATACCTAATCACGGGCTCTTAGTTCAGTGCCGAATTCAACTCCTTGACCGGGGCGAGCCAGTTTCATCTCCAGGGAACTGCCCCTTTCTCACCACGACAGGACTGAGACACCCAGTGGCGGGCAGAACCCGTGTACGGGCAGAACCCTTACGCGGGCTTGGCCCAGCCGATACAGTGAATGTCATGACACAGCCCATTTTGGTCACCAACCAGCAGCGGGGACGGCTGTCTCTCGGGGCCCTCGCCACGGCAGATCAGTACATCGCCCACGCCGAGCCGGGCGGAGTCATCGTGCTGGAGCCCGCCACCGTAATCACGGAGACGGAGAAGAAGCTCCTTCAAGACGCAGGTCTGATGGCTGCGATTGAACAGAGCCGCCAGCACCCGGAGACGCTGAAGCGCCGGGACCGATCTGGCTCTCCCCGCAGCTGAGTCGCGCCGCTAGTCGTGGCGATTCTCTACTTCTCCGACCAGGCCAACGACCTCCTGGATGAACTAGAAGAGACCCCCAGCCGGCACGACCTCCTCGGGCGCATCAACACCGCTCTCGACATGCTCGAGGCCGATCCGCTGGATGCGCGATGCCGGCGGCGGCGGTTTCAGAACATTGGCTGCTGGGGCATCACGGCCGTTCACCACGACGGAGACTGGCTGATCCTGTGGGAAGAGAGAGATGCGGCGTGCGCGGAGGTTGATGTCCGTGCGATCACCCATGACCCCTGAGCTGTCGCGGTTTGGCCGGTAGCTGGCCACTTCGAAATCGTCCGAGCAGGTCTGCGCCCAACCGCGTGCGTCTTTGTCCAAACGTTTGTCTGAACGGTTGAGGGACCATTATCCGAATCCCTCGTGGTGAGGAGTTCACGAAAGTCAGAGGCCTTGGGGCGCCTGGGCTCTGGAGAAGTACGGAGCGAGTTTCTAACAGGAAGTCGCTCGTTTTCTAACAGCCGGGGCCGTGATCAGGACAGACACGCCCGGACCGGACGGGTGGGGTCGCGGGGGCGAGGTGCTGTCGGCACGGAATCATGGGCCTGACTAGCGGGTTGGTCTAAGGACCCTCACTCGCAGCGAATGAGGCCGGCCATCAGTCGCCCACCAGTGGCGGCCTCAACCATGCGATTCATCGGCATCTGTCGTCCAGAGACGACGGTCTCACGCAGTCCGTAGTCTTCGCCCACAATGAGGAGCAGGTATGGGTCGTCTGCCTCGAACTCGGCCACGAGTTCCTGGCGAGTGAGAGGAAGAGGGATCCGTTCCTCGGCAATCGGCTTCAAGTTGATGACGAGTTCGAGTCTCGTGAGGTCAACGCGAACGAGATCCGCTGAAATCACGACAGGCTCGTCAACTACGAGATCTGATGGGACCCGTTGAAGACCGAAAGAACTCAGAGTCGCCTCTAGGGAGTTCACTGGCCTGCCGTCGACCTCCAAGAAGACCCCGGCCAGCTCGAGCAGGAGCATCCCGTCTTCGAGTCCGATCGTGTAGTCCACTTCGTCCATGGGCCGACACTACAAGCATGGATACCTCGCACACAGGCCCGGCTCCTCGACGGCGTTACTGCCTCTGGCACCTCGAAGGAAGGACGATTCGCGGCGGCAGCGTTGGTCGTCAGGACCGCGCGACGATCCGTCCGACTCATGGGGCGCAGCAGGGTGGTGCCAGCTAGAGGCGTCTGAGCCCAGCGATTCCGTCGAAGATCCCGTCACCTGACGCGAGCTCGAGGTCCCAGGCCATGGCCGTGGCGGCGATCCAGCGGTCGGCGGCGTGGCCGCGTTGGTGAATCGCATGTCCGCTCTGGCGGGCCCAGACGGTGAGTCCGACGTAGCTGGCTTGGACCGCCTCGGTCACCGGTACGACCTGCACTGAGGCGATCAGCGTGTCCAGCTCCTCCAGCCGACGCGCACTCCAGTTGTTCATGCGCGCACCTGAACGCAGCTCGACGGCAGTCTGGACCGCGACCGCGATTGTGCGCCCGAAGAGACGGTCGCGCCACCCCGTGTCGCTCTCCGCACGAGCTGGCAGGTAGGCGAGGGAGAAGGCATTGGTATCGACCACCACGGGCCCCAACTCTTCGGACGGAGTGCTCAAGCGTGGATCTCCCGGAGGAGTTCCTCGACCTCCTTGGCGGTGACTCCGCTGATGCCGACGCGCGGCGGTGGGCTCCCCACGGGCGGAGCCTCGATGGTCGGCACCGTCCAGTCCGCGGGGAACCGCTCGGGGGCCAGGGTGGGCTCGAGGATTCGCAGCAGCCGACCCTCGACGCGGTCCGCGGTCCCGGTGACCGTCACGCGCTGACCAATGAGCCGCGAAGCCGCATCGACGTCCACGACCTCCTCGAGACGCACGTCATGGCCTACGTCGTC
>DASSZS010000045.1:0-37830 GCA_035702745.1 Acidimicrobiales bacterium
GCCGATCGTGGCGAACGCCATCTCGGCCATCTTCGAGGACAGCTCGGTCTCGGACATCTTCGGCGGCGAGAACCTCCTCTAACCCGCGGCGCACGACCCCGGCGGGGTTCGCCACACCTCGATCGAGCCCCGACTCACCGATGCGCTCGGCCGTCCGAAGTCGTGCTCGAAGAGTTGGCGAACGCGCTCGGGGTGGGCACCGGTACGCCAGTAGACCAGGGCGCCCACGTGGTAACGATGGACGAAGGTGCATAGTTCGTGCGCTTCTACGATGGCGGAAGAGGGTGGACCGTAGGGGTTGCTCGTTCGGTCCAGCGCCGTCACAAGGAAAGATTGAACACCCGCCGGCTCGAGTGGATACGCAAACGCTTGGCCGTGCCCTTGTGGACTCGGAAGATTGATGTATCCACCGATGAGGCGGAAGGCGAAGTTATCTTGAGCCTGCCACGACATGGATTCGGTGTAGATCCCCAGCGGGTACGGGTACGTGAGGACGACGGCATCGGGTGGGACCACGGCAAGGGCCCGGCCCACCGTCGACGGCCAATTCGGCGCCTTCGTGACCAGAGCCACTTGCGGGACCAAGAGGAGGAGGGCGGCTCCAGCTATGACGGTCATCGCAACCTCGTCGGTCTTGCGCGTACGAATGGTTGATTGAGATAGCCGTCGTACGTAGCACTCTGCTCCGGTCGCGGCCGCGATGACGGCAAACAAGGTCACAATCAAGGCGAACCTGGCGGGGACGACGTGGTCCATAAGCGGGAGTCGATAGAGGAGATCTTCGGGTAGCGGAACGCTCGTCACGTGGGCGTCGACGACGAGACGTGGGCCCAATGACAATACGAGCGCCCATAGTGAGGCCAGGGCGCTGTAGAGAACAACACGATTGCCCCTAAAGCGAGTGGCGACGATAACGACCCACGAGATGAAACCCACCCCTAAGTAGCCACAGTTCTCAGTGAAGTTCCCGTTGACGAAACGGCTTGCGACGGGGACGAGTTTGGAGGGAAGCACGTATTGGTTGAGCGTGGGGACGAGGGGGGTCAAAAGGTCCGAGCTCAAGCTCTGGAGATACGGAACGGGTAGAGGTGCTCCGTTGACGTGCACGGGTCCGAAAAGCATCCACCAGACGTAGACGCCGTCAAGTACAACGATGAGGACCACTGCGTAGGGGAGGGCAGAGAGTAAGGGGATGAAGCGATCCGCAAGTCGATGTCGCTCGAGGATGGCGAACAACACCAGTAAAGGACCGACGACGGCGGCGAGGAGGGCGATGGGCTCGGGGTCGATGAGGACCTGAAGTCCGACGAAGACGCCCAACCAGAGACCGAGAGCGTGAGGCTTGTGTTTCTGTGCGCTCAGTAGCTCATACAGGATCCACACGATGGGAGGAAGGAGAGGGATGAACGCGAGATTCAAGTGCGTCGACTGGGTTACGACGTACGGGCCGAAGCCATAAACAAGGCCTCCGACGAAAGCGATGGAGCGTCGACACCACGTTCTGAGAACGAGGAACATTGATCCAGCGGACGTTGCGAAGGCGAGCCGGAGCAAGATATTAAAGGCTGCGACGGGACCGAGCGTGAGTGAGATGGGTGTAGCCAAGATGCCCAGGAACGGGGATGAAGTGTTGCTGGCGAGGTTCGCGCCCGTGGGATAGTCGACGAAATTCGTGTGCAGCGGATTGAGACCATGGAGGATGGCGTAGGGAGTCCATTTCAGGTACCAGGCCATCTGTGCGGGGTCTCCATAGCCGAACCCTCCATAGGGAACCGAGGGCAGACGAGTGTTGTTCCAGGGGGTTGCGGGCCAGAAGATAAGACACGCCAGTACCAGGTACGTAGCGAGATAAGCCGCGGTTATCCACGTGGAGTGGGCTGGACGCGTGAACCGTGCCGGGCTCTGGAGCGTGGGGTCCACGGCCGAAGCGTAGTGAGGGACACCCAACGCGACGGGGAATGGGACCGGCCCTACGACCGCCGAGCCGCGCACGGCTAGACTGGTGGGCCTGCTCGCCCCGTCGGGCGCGTCGTCTAAGGAGTCGTCATGTCAGAGGTCACGCTGCGCGCGACCACCGGTCGCCCCCAGGGCTCGGCAGCCTCACGCCGCTTGCGCCGCGACGGCGCCATCCCCGCCGTGGTCTACGGCGAGGGTGTCGGCCCGCTGCCCGTGGCCGTCGACGCCAAGGAGTTCCGCCAGGCCGTCTCCAGCGACCAGGGCCTAAACACCCTCATCACCCTCGACGCCGAGGGCCTTAGCGTCGTGGTGATGGCCCGTGAGATCCAGCGCCACCCGGTGCGGGGCACGGTCGCCCACATCGACTTCCAGGTCGTCGACCCCAACCGGCCGGTCGTGGTCGAGATCCCGCTCCACCTCGTCGGCGACGCCGTCGAGGTGCGCCACGCCGACTGGGAGGTCGACCAGCAGCTCTTCTCGCTCGAGGTCCGCTGCCGCCCCGACCAGATCCCCAACTCCCTCGAGGTCGACATATCGGCGTTGACCGCGGGTGGGACGATCCGCGTGGGCGACGTGGCGCTGCCCGCGGGCGTGAGCGCCGTGGACGACCCCCTGGTCGCCGTCGTCGCGACGCACCCCGGGCGCGCGGCCAAGACCGCGGGTCCCGAGACCGCCTCGGCGTAGGCGATGGCGCCGTGGCGCGCTGAGGAGTCCGAGCGCCGCGGCACGGCGAGCCGGCTGCTGGTGGTCGGACTCGCGAACCCTGGGGCTGAGTTTGCGCACACCCGCCACAACGTCGGCGGTGACGCGGTGCGCGAGGTCGCGCGACGTCGGGGCGTCGAACTCAAGCTTGAGCGTCGTCTGCGCGCCGCGGTGGGCGCGCTCGCGACCCCCGAGGGCCCGGTGACCCTGGCCGTTCCCACCACCTATATGAACGAGTCGGGCGCGTCGGTGAAGCCCCTGGTGCGCCGCGCGGCTATTACTGACCTGGGCGCCCTGGTCGTCGTGCACGACGAGCTCGACCTCGATCCGGGGAGCGTAAGGGTGAAGTTGGGTGGGGGGCTCGCCGGCCACAACGGGCTGCGCTCGATCGCCCAGGTGCTGGGCTCGCGGGAGTTCGCGCGGATCCGCGTGGGCATCGGCAAGCCGCCGACGAAGGACCGGGGCGCCGACTGGGTCCTCCAGCGTCTCTCGGGTGCGAGGCGCGCCGCCCTTGCCGCCGACGTGGAGCGGGCGGCCGACGCCGTCGAGGCCGTCATCGACCTCGGCTTCGCCGACGCCCAGCAGCGCGTCAACGCCTCGTGACCGCCGGCCTCGGGCGCGTCCTCGAGCGAATCGCCCCGGCCCTGCGTCGGCGCGTCCTCGACGGGGAACTCGCCCCTTCGTCGTTCGCGACGCCCCTCGCCGTCGCCGCTCTCGCGCTGGAAGCCCCCGGCCTCACCGTCGTCACCGCCACCTCCGGCGAGGCCGACGTCCTCGCCGACGCCCTCGGGGCGTGGCTCGGACCCGCGGCGGTCGCCCTCTGGCCGGGGTGGGACACCCACCCCCTCGAGCGGGTCAGTCCCGACATTGAGGTCATGGCCCAACGGGCCCTCATCCAAGAACGCCTCGCGCGCGGGGAGTGCCCCGCGGTGCTGGTGTGCTCGGTGCGGGCCGCCGCCCAGCTCCTCGCCCCCTCGACGCCGCCGGCCGTCACCGTGCCGGTCGGCCACGAGGTCGGTCGCGACGAGCTGCTGGCCCAGCTCGTCGCCGCCGGCTATCGCCGCGAACACCAGGTCGAGCACCGCGCCGAGATAGCGGTGCGCGGGGGGATCGTAGATGTGTGGCCCGCCCAGTCCGACGAGCCGGTCCGCCTGGACTTCTTCGGCGACGTGGTCGAGCGTCTCACCGTCTTTGACGTCGCCACCCAACGCTCGGTGCGCGACACCGACGTCGCGGTCCTCGCGCCGGCACGCGAGTGGGTCCCCGACGAGGCTGGTCGGGCTCACGCGGCCGCGCTGGCCGGTGACGCCCGGTGGGGGGCCGAGGTCTTCGAGCGACTGTCCGCCGGCCACCTCTTCGACGGCATGGAGGGCTGGATGCCCCTGCTCGTGGCGCGCCGCGAGACCATCCTCGAAGTGAACGAGGCGCGCGTGGTGGTCGTGGAGCCGACGCGTGTGCGAGGCCGACTGGCTGACCTGCTCGACGAGGAGCGCGAGCTCACCGGGGTCGTGGCCACGACCTGGCGGGCCGATCGCGAGGTGCCGCTGCTACACGTCGACTACGAGACCCTGCTCACCGGCCACGAGGTCGTCGAGCTGGAGGGTCGACCCGGCGCGGGCGGGGGACTGACCTCGCCGCCGGTCGTCCAGGGCGACCCCGGCCGCGTGGCCGCCCACGTGCGTGAGTGGTCCTCCGCCCGGCGCGGCGTCGTGCTCGCGACGACCCCCGGAGCCGTCGCTCGCGTCGCCGACCAGTTGCGCGAGGAGGGGCTCGAGGTCTCGACCGACCCGGCCGCGGTGCTCGAGGCCCGCCTGAGCGTGCTCGAGAGCGCGCTGCCGGCGGGTTTCTCGCTGGACGACCCCGAGGTGGTGGTTTGGGCCGAGAGCGACCTCACCGGTCGGCGGGCCACCCGACGGGTCACCCGGGCGCGGGCGCGTACGGTCGACGGCTTCTTCGACGACCTGGCCGTGGGCAGCTACGTGGTGCACCGCCACCACGGGGTCGCGCGCTACGCCGGCACCACCACCCGCTCGATCAACGGGGTCACGCGCGACTACCTCGTGCTCGAGTTCAAAGACGGCCGCAGCTACTGGCCCACCGAGCAGATCGACGCCGTTACGCCCTACACCGGCGGGGACGGCCCGGCGTTGTCGCGCCTGGGCGGTGCCGAGTGGCAAAAGACGCGCGCGAAGGCGCGCGCGGCCGCGTACCTCGTCGCCCAAGAGCTCGTCGAGCTCTACCGACAGCGGGCGGTGGCGTCGGGCCACGCCTTCAGCCCCGACACCGCGTGGCAGCGCGAGATGGAGGACCTCTTCCCCTACACCCTCACCGCCGACCAGGCCCGGGCGATCCTCGAGGTCAAGGCCGACATGGAGGCGCCCCGTCCGATGGACCGACTGGTGTGCGCCGACGTGGGCTTCGGCAAGACTGAGGTGGCGCTGCGCGCGGTCTTCAAGTGCGTCCAGGACAACAAGCAGGCCGCGGTGCTCGCGCCCACGACGCTGCTGGCGAGCCAGCACTTCCAGACCTTCACCGAGCGCTTCGCCGGCTTCCCGGTGCGCGTGGCCCTCCTCAGCCGCTTCGTCGACGACGCCGAGGCGAGCGCCACCCTGGCGGGGCTGCGCGAGGGGACCGTCGACGTCGTGGTGGGCACCCATCGCCTCCTCTCGGAGGGGGTGGCCTTCAAGGACCTCGGCCTGCTCGTAGTGGACGAGGAGCAGCGCTTCGGGGTCGAGCACAAAGAGGCCATCAAGGCCCGCGCGGTAGGCGTCGACGTGCTCACGCTCAGTGCGAGCCCGATCCCGCGCACGCTGGAGATGGCCCTCACGGGCATCCGCGACCTGTCGATGATCACGACCCCGCCGGCCGACCGGCGACCGATCTTGACCTACGTCGGCGAGTTCGACGAGCCGGCCGTGGTCGAGGCGGTCCGGCGCGAGCTGTTGCGCGAGGGGCAGGTCTTCTACGTGCACAACCGGGTCCACGACATCGACCACGTCGCCCAGCGGATCGGCCGGCTGGTGCCCGACGCGCGCGTCGCGGTGGCCCACGGCCAGATGGACGAGTCGGCGCTCGAGCGGGTCATGGTCGACTTCTGGGATCAGCGCTACGACGTGCTCGTCTGCACGACGATCGTGGAGTCGGGTATCGACCTACCCACGGTGAACACCCTCATCGTCGACCGCGCGGACCGGCTCGGGCTGGGCCAGCTCCACCAGCTGCGCGGGCGCGTCGGACGTTCGGGTCAGCGGGCCTACGCCTACCTCTTCCACCCGCCGGGCGAGACGCTCTCGGAGACGGCCTACGAGCGGCTGCGCACGATCGGCGACAACACCTCACTGGGCAGCGGCTTCAAGATCGCGATGCGCGACCTCGAGATCCGCGGCGCCGGGAACCTCCTGGGCCACGATCAGTCGGGGCCGGTCGCCGCCGTCGGCTACGACCTCTACGTCCAGCTGGTGGCCGAGGCCGTCGCCGAGGCCAAGGGGGAGGTCCCGCGCGAGCCGGCCGCCGTCACCCTCGACGTCCCGGGGGCGGCCCACCTGCCGCGCGCGTACGTCGAGGCCGACGACGCCCGCCTCGAGGCCTACCGCCGTCTCGCCGAGGTCTACACCGACGCCGAGCTCGCCGACCTGCGCGAGGAGTGGACCGACCGCTACGGGGTCCCGCCGGCGCCGGTCGAGGGGCTGCTCGAACTGGCGAGCCTGCGCCTGGCGTGCCTGGCGCGGGGCGTCACCTCGCTCGTCGTCCAGCCGGCCCGGGTCGGGGTGCGCAGTCGGGCCCGACTGCGGGTCTCGCCCCTGCGCCTCTCCTACAGCCAGCAGGTGCGCCTGCGGCGCCAGCGCGCGGGCGCGCTCTACGACGAGGCGGCGGCCGAGCTGCGCTGTGACCTCGAGCCGGCCGAGACCTCGGCGCGCGCGCTGCGCGCGCTGCTCGAATCCCTCGAGACGCCCGTGACCGAGCCGGTCGACTGACTCACTAGCATGGCCCCGTGCGGCGGGTCGTCCTGGGGCTGGTGATACTGCTGGCTGGCGCACTCGCCTACGGGTGGAGCGGTCTCTCCTCGGGGATCAGCGTGAACGGCCAGCGCATCGACGCGAGGACCCTCGACGGCGAGCTCGCCGCGATCAGCCAGAACCTCGACCTGCAGTGCTACGTCACGGCCCTCAATCCCACCAACTACGGGGTCGGGGCGGGTGGCGACACCGTCAAGGCCACCGGTGCGGCGGCCTGGACCGAGTTGCGCGTCGAGGGCGTGGCGATCGACCAGTACGTCGAGGGTCACCTGCACTACCACCCGAACGCCGCGGCGCTCGCCTCGGCCCGCGCGTCGCTCGAGGGCGAGATGACCGTCCAGGCCCAGACGAACCGGCTCACCTGCCCGGGCACCTCGGCCCAGGCCCTCGACGAGATGCCCGCCGAGATGCGCCGCGCCGAGATCCTCGCCCAGGCCGACTCGCTCTACCTGGTGGGCAAGTTGCGCCAGGCCATCCCGCTCACGGTGGCCTCGATGCACCACTACTACGACGCCCACCAGAGCAGCTACGACACGCTGTGCGTCTCGATCGCCCTGGTGCCGCCGGCCAAGGTCGCCGCCTTCGCCGCGTCCCAGAAGACGGGGATGTCGGTGGCGGACCTCGCGCGCACCTACTCCCTCGACCCGTCGGCCAAGAAGGGGGGCGCCTACGGCTGCTTCCCGCCGACGGACCAGTCCTACGCCGCGGTGCGCAACGACGTCGCCCACGGCACGCTCGACGCCTTCCCCGCGACCCCGCAGTACATCAACTACGGGGGCCAGACCTTCGCCTTCTACGTCGCGTTGACCAAGCGCACGCCGACCCCCTTCGCCTCGGCGGCGCCGGCCGTGCTCAACGACCTGAAGAACCTCAACGCCACGGCCGCCGCCTCGGTGAAGAACACGCTGCTCTACGAGGCCGCGGTCCACGTCGACCCGGCCTTCGGACGCTGGGGCCTCGCGAGCGGTGGCCCCACGGTCTTCGCCCCCGCCACGCCGACGGCCTCTGAGGTCACCGGGAAGGGCACGCTGGGCGGCGGCGCGGCCAGCTATCGGTGAGGCCCCGGATCCGGGTCGTCGGGCTCGGACCCGGGGCGCCGGCGGCCGTGACGGTGGGGGCGCTCGAGCGACTGGCCCAAGCGTCGGTGGCGCGACTGCGCACGCGGCGCCACCCCTCGGCTGAGGGCTTCGACGACCTCGCGAGCTACGACGACTGGTACGAGCGCGCCGACTCCTTCGAGTCGCTCTACCACGCGATCGTCGACGACCTTGTCGAACTCGCGCGGGGCGCGCCCGGCGCCGAAGTGGTCTACGCCGTGCCGGGCTCGCCCCTGGTCGCCGAGCGCACCGTCGAGCTGCTGCGCGCCCGTGAGGACGTCGAGGTCGTCGTCGAGCCGGCCGTGTCGGTGATCGACGCGGCGTGCGCCGCCCTGGGGGTCGACCCGATGGCGGTGGGGCTGCGCGTCGTCGACGCGCTCTCACCCCCCGCCTGGCGCGAGGGGCCCCACCTAGTCCTGCAGTGCTACGCGCCCGAGGTGCTGGCGGTGCTGGCCGACCAGCTCGCCGGCGCGTCGGTCACCCTGCTCTCGCACCTGGGGCTGGACGACGAGCGGGTCGTGCCGATCGACGTGGGCGACCTCGCGCGGGTCCCCGCGCTCGACCACCTCTGCTCGCTGTGGGTGGAGGTGCCCCGCGGCGCCGCCGAGGCGACCGGCGACCTCGTCGCGCTGGTGCACCGACTGCGCGCGGAGTGCCCCTGGGACCAGGAGCAGACCCACGCCTCGCTGGCCCGCCACCTCCTCGAGGAGGCCTACGAGGCTCTCGACGCCCTCGAGGACTACGTGCGCGCCGACGACGCCGACGCCACCGCTCACCTCGTCGAAGAGCTCGGGGACCTGTGGTGCCAGGTGGTCTTCCACGCCGAGCTCGCGGCCGAGGAGGAGCGCTTCGACCTCGCCCGGATCGCCGACCAGCTCTCGGCGAAGCTCGTCGCGCGCCACCCCCACGTCTTCGGGGACGTGACCGCCGACAGCGCCGACGAGGTAGCCGCGCGTTGGGAGGAGCTCAAGCGCGCCGAGAAGGGCCGCGCGAGCGTCATCGACGGCGTCCTCTGGCAACGGCCCGCCCTCTCGCTCTACGCCACGCTGTTGCGCAAGGCGGCCTCTCTCGGGCTCGAGCCCGCCGCGCCCGAGAGGTTGCGCGACGACGCGCGCGCGGCCCTGGCGGCCCTCGAGCTCGATCCCGCCCCGGCCAACGACGCGGCCGGCGACACGCTGGCGCCCCGGGCGTGGGGTGACGCACTCGTCGCGCTGGTCGCCCTGGCCCGCCACGCCGGGGTCGACCTCGAGGGCGTGGTGCGCGAGCGGGCCCGCGCGCTAGGCGAGGCGATCGTCGAGCACGAGCGGCGCGACTAACTCTGTGCGCGGAAAGAGGCGCGGGTAACGTGACGCGTGAGGTGAGGAGGCGTGATGAGCGCGATTGAGGCCGTCCTGGGCCGGATGATCCTGGACTCTCGGGGGAACCCGACCGTGGAGGCGGAGGTCCTGCTCACCTCGGGCGCCCTCGGGCGCGCGGCGGTGCCCTCGGGCGCCTCGACCGGCGCCCGCGAGGCGGCCGAGCTACGCGACGGCGGCGAGGCCTGGATGGGCCGGGGCGTCTCGCGGGCCGTGGAGTACCTCGACGGCGAGATCGCTGACGCCCTCGAGGGACTCGAGGCGCTCGACCAGCGCGAGGTCGACACCGCGCTCGTGGACCTCGACGGGACCGACAACAAGGGCCGCCTCGGCGCCAACGCCATCCTGGCCGCCTCGCTGGCGACGGCCAAGGCGGCCGCCCTGGAGTGCGACCTGCCCCTCTATCGCTACGTCGGGGGCGTCAACGCCTGCGTGCTGCCCACGCCGATGATGAACGTCGTGAACGGTGGGGTCCACGCGCGCAACTCGATCGACTTTCAGGAGTTCATGGTCATGCCGGTCGGGGCGGCGTCGTTCACCGAGGCGCTGCGCTGGGGCGTCGAGACGTACCACACGCTGAAGGCCGTGCTGACCGAGCGGGGCCTGGCGACGGCCGTGGGCGACGAGGGGGGCTTCGCGCCCGACCTCGCGGACAACGAGTCGGCCGTGAGGGTGCTCGTCGAGGCGATCGAGCGGACCGGCCGACGTCCCGGGATCGACGTCGCGCTGGCGCTCGATCCCGCGACGAGCGAGCTCTACCGCGACGGCGCGTATCACCTCGCCGGCGAGGGCCGGGTCCTGTCAAGCGCCGAGCTCGTCGACTACTGGGCCGACCTGTGCGCGCGCTACCCGATCGTCTCGCTCGAGGACGGCATGGCCGAGGACGACTGGGACGGGTGGACCGCCCTCACCGCCCGACTCGGCGACCGGGTCCAGCTCGTGGGCGACGACGTCTTCGTGACCAACACCGAGCTGCTCACCCAGGGCATCGAGCGCGGGGTGGCCAACTCGATCCTCATCAAGCTCAACCAGATCGGGACCCTCACCGAGACGCTCGAGGCGGTCGCGCTGGCCACGGGGCACGGCTACAGCGCCGTGATCTCTCACCGCTCGGGTGAGACCGAGGACGTGACGATCGCCGACGTGGCCGTCGCGTTGAACGCGGGCCAGATAAAGACCGGCGCGCCGGCCCGCACCGATCGGGTCGCGAAGTACAATCAGCTCTTGAGGATCGAAGAGCAGCTCGGCGAGTCGGCCCGCTTCGCGGGTCGGTCGTCGCTGTCGGGAGCTGGATGAGCACGACGAACGTCCAACGCCGTAGCCCGCAGGGCGCGCACCGCTGGATGGTGCCGCTCGCGGTCGTGACGGCCGGGGCGATGATCGCGCTCTGGTTCCCCTTCTCGGGACTCTGGCAGCAGCAGCACGAGATCGCCCAGGCCGCGGCCGCCCTGGCCGCCGTGCGCGGGGAGCAGCAGGCGCTCAACGTCCAGTCCCACCAGGAGACCTCGACCCGGGCCGAGCGCGACCTCGCCCGGGCCGACTACCAGCTGGTCTCGCCCGGCCAGAGCCTGATCCAGGTGCTCCCGGGCCGAGCGGCCAACGGCGTGTGGACCCTGCGCGACGACCCCGGCTACCAGCCTCTCGCACGGCCCGACACCGTGCCCGCGATCGCCACGCACCGGGCGCCGGCACCGGCGGGCCGCGGATTCCTCGCGCGCCTGGTGGGCACGCTCGAGTTCTGGCGTTGAGCTTTTCCGAGGCCTCCGACGACGACCGTCGGGCCGTGGAGTCGCTGCTCGGGCGCCCCCTGGCCGGCCGCTTCGCGGTGGTCGTGCGTCGACGCGACGGGCGTCCGGTCGTGATCGAGAACGAGCCCCACCTGCGCGACGGCACCCCGATGCCGACCCTCTACTGGCTGGTCGATACCGAGCTGACCGAGGCCGTGAGCCGGCTCGAGGGCGCCGGCGGCGTGCACCGCTTCGAGGACCTGGTCGACCCGGGGGCCCTCGTCGCGACCCACGACGCCTACGCCCGCGCGCGCGAGGCCGCCACGCGACGCACCGACGCGCCGGCCCCCTCGGGGGGCGTGGGCGGGACCCGACGCGGGGTGAAGTGCCTCCACGCCCACCTCGCCTACCGGCTCACCGGCGCGGCCGACCCGGTCGGCGAGCTCGTCGCCGTCGAGCTCGGTGTCGACGTGACCCAGTTCGTGATCGACGATCGTGGCTGAGCCGGTCGCCGCCGTCGACTGCGGGTCGAACTCGACGCGCCTGCTCATCACTGACGGCGAGGGACGCGCGTTAGCGCGCGAGATGCGCATCACCCGACTGGCCGAGGGCGTCGATGCCACCGGTGAGCTCACCGACGCGGCGCTCGCGCGGACCCTCGCGGTCCTCGAGGAGTACCGGGAGCTCTGTGCGCGCGCGGGCGTCGTGCGCGGGCTGTGCGCGGCGACCTCGGCCGTGCGCGACGCGCGCAACGGTGCCGCGTTCCTCGAGCGCGCGAGCGTGGTCCTCGGCTTCGACGCCGTCGTCCTGTCGGGCGAGGACGAGGCCACCTACTCCTTCGAGGGTGCGACGATCGACCTCGCCGACGACGGGCGGCCGGTCGCGATCCTCGACGTCGGGGGCGGCTCGACCGAGATCGCCTCGCGGATCGACGGCCGCGTCGTCGGCTACTCGATGAAGGTGGGCTGCGTGCGCGTGACCGAGCGCGCCCTCGGCCCCGGCCCGATCGACGCCGGTGGCGAGGCGCGGGCGCTGGCCATGATCGGCGCGGCCCTCGACGGGGCCGTGTCCGCGGCGCCCGCGCTCTTCGCTCTGGGACCGTCGTTGCGCCTCGTCGGACTGGCCGGGACCGTCTCCACCCTCGCCCAGCTCGACGCGGGCCTCGACCACTACGACCGCGCCGTCGTGCACCACCGGCGACTCACCCGGGCGACGGTCGGTGCCTGGCGCGTCCGCCTGGGGTCCGAGCCGCCGGCGGCGCGACTGGGACGGCCCGGCATGGTTAGGGGTCGCGAGGACGTGATCGTCGCCGGGCTCTACGTCGTCGAGGCCGTCATGGACCGCCTCGGCGTCAACGAGCTGCTGAGCTCCGAGAGCGACATCCTCGACGGCGTCGCCGCGCGACTGCGGTCGTCTTTTGCGTGACGGGGGGCGGCCTGGCACGATGAGACGATGAGGGGTAGGCCATGGTGACGCTGCGGGGCACGGGCCACGCGCCGGTCTCTCTGCACGGCCGGCGCGTCGTGCTGCGCACCATGGTCGAGGCGGACTACGACGCCTGGCACGAGGTCCGCGTGCGCTGTCGGGACTGGCTGCTCAAGTGGGAGCCGCGATCGGCCAACGCGCCGCACCTCGCCGAGGACCGACGCAGCTTCGTCACGCGGTGCCAGGTGCGCGAGCGCGAGCGACAGATCGGCACCGGTTTTGGCTTCGGGATCTTCGTCGAGGGCCGCTTCGTCGGGGAGATCTCGCTGTCGTCGATCCAGCGCGGACCGCTGCAGTCGGCCTTCGTCGGCTACTGGATCGACGAGGCCTACGCCGGACGGGGCCTGATGCCCGAGTCGGTCGTCGTCGTGCTGCAGTTCGCCTTCGAGTCGTTGCGCCTGCACCGCATCGAGATCAACATCATCCCGCGCAACGCGGCGTCACGGCGCGTGGTCGAAAAGCTCGGTCTGCGCTTCGAGGGCATCGCCGAGCGCTACCTCGAGATAGACGGCGCCTGGGAGGACCACGCCCACTACGCGGTCACGGCCGAGGAGTGGTCCGACCGCGCGCCGGCGCTGGTGAGCGACTGGCTCCTGCCCCGGGTCGACTAGGCCGGCTCGAGCGCGCGGCCCGCGAGCTCGGTCGGGGTGGTGGTGCGCAGCTCGCCCCCGAGGGCGGCCGCCACTCCGGCCCCCCCGACGGCGTCGTCGCGCCCGAGCACGACGAGGGCGTCGTGCTCGCCGCGCGCGACGACGAGACCCGCCAGCCGGGTGCGCGTCGCCGCCTCGGCGACGTCGCGGACCGCCACGTCGCGCGCGGCCACCACGGCGGGGTTCACGTACCGGGTCGCGGCGAGGCCGCGCACGTCTCGCAACACATCCAGGGCCACCCGGCCCGGGTGGACCGAGGAGCCGGGGACGTCGCTCCAGGTGACCGGGACCGGCTCGACGCTCAAGCCGAGCACGCCTGCGAGGTGGAAGAGCTCCACGTCGATCGCGAAGCCCTGCACGTGGGCCAGCAGCGCGAGGAGGCGACCGGCTCCCAGCCGGTAGCCCTTGAAGCCGCACTGGGTGTCGCGCAGCGGCGTCCTCACGTAGTGGTGCACCAGTCGGCTGAAGGCGGCGCCGGCCAGGGTCCGCCACGGCGCGTCGTAGGTGATGCGCCCGTCACCGGTGCGCGAGCCCGGTGCGAGGTCGGCGCGCTCGAGGGCGGTCATCACCTCGGGGATGTGGCGGGGGTCGATGGCCATGTCGGCGTCGGCCGTCACCACGAGGGGCCCGCGCGCGACGCGCAGCCCGAGACGCAGCGCCGCGCCCTTGCCGCGGTTCTCGGGCAGCGCGATCACGCGCAGGTGGGGGAGCGACCCGTAGACGCGCGCGGCGGCCTCGCCCGTCGCGTCGGTGGAGCCGTCGTCGACCACGACCACCTCGACGCGCTCGGGCCCGAGGCGCTCGAGGGTCGGGGCGAGCCGGGCGTACCCGGCGGCGAGCCGGGAAGACTCGTTGTGGGCCGGGACGACGATCGAGAGCTCGAGGCCGGGTTCGCTCACTACGGGCGGGCCGCGCCGATCAGCCCGGCGGTGAAGAGGGGGGCGAGGGCGACGTCGGTGCCCGAGTGGGCGGCCGCGATGGTCGTGTCGACGCCCCAGGGACCGCTGCCCACGTACATCACGACGTGGTCCACGGCGTTGTCGCCGTCGAGGTTGTAGTAGAAGAGCAGGTCCCCGGGCTGGAGGGCCGTGAGGGGGACGTGGTGCATCGCCGGCCACTGGGTCTCGGTGGTGCGCGGGATGTTGATGCCGGCCTGCGCCCAGGCCCACTGGACGAGGCCGGAGCAGTCGAAGCCCACCCCGGGCGTCTCGCCGCCCCAGACGTAGGGCACCCCGATCTGGCTCTCGGCCTCGGCGACGGCCTTCTTGCCCTGGGCCGTGCCCGCGACCTCGGCGACCGTGACGGTCGTGGTCGCCGCCTGGATCGCCTCGATCACCTTGTTGGCGGCGCTCTGGCCGCCCACGGCCGAGGCCGCGGTGATCGCCTGCTCCTCGGCGGCCGTGTCGTGGCGACGGGCCGCGGCCGCCCCCGCACTGATCTCGTAGGCGATGATCTCGCTACGCAGGGTCGCGGTCACCGTCGCCAGCGTGGCCTGGGTCTGGTCGGCCAGGCGGATATTCTCGGCGAGCAGGGCCCGGGCGGCGAGGGCCGCGTGTTCCTTCTGGGCGCGGGCGTTGGCGACCCGGCTCACCGTGTTCTGAAGCGAGGTGCGCTCACGCTGGTAGCGCTGGCGCAGGGCGTCGAGGTTGCCCACCACCTTGTCCTGATAGACCTGGCGGGCGTCGGCGGTGGTGACGTTCTGGTCGAAGATCGCGAGGGTCTGGGCCTGGGCCGCCCCGAAGACGTAGGCGCGCACCACGGCGACGACGAGCCGCCGCGAGGTGGCCGCGACGGCGCTGCGCTTGGTGGCCTCCTGGCCCTGGAGGCGGGAGATGGTGGCGTCGAGCTGGGCGACGGCGGCCCGGTCGGCGTCGTACTGGTTGGCCGTGATCTCGCTCTGCTTCTCCTGCTGGGAGAGGGTCGCGGAGAGCTTGGCGATCTCGGCCTGGGTCTGGGCGATGGTCTGGGCCCCGACCGGGCCCGGCACGAGGACCAGCGCCGTGGTGACTAGGGCCAGGACCACAGCCAAGGGGGAGGGTGTCGTGCCCCGACGCCGCACGCGCATGGGTCAAGCCTAGTGAGGGGCCCTGAGAGAACGGGGGCAACCGAGCGGTTCGGGGCGCTCGCGGGCCGGGGCTCGGTTAGCGTGGGCCCACGGCGTCGAGGGGGCGTAGCCCAATCGGTAGAGGCAAGGCGCTTAAACCGCCTCCAGTGAGGGTTCGAATCCCTCCGCCCCTACGCCGCTGGGGCGGGGTGGCGACATTTAGTAGCGTTGTAGGGTGGCCAAAAGCACCTCGGGCAAGCTCGTCAGCCGCGTCGGCGCGGCCGGCGGGGGCAAGACCTATCGCAAGACCCGTCCCGCCAACTTCTACGGCGTGCTCGCGGTCATCGTGATCTTGGGCCTGGCCCTGGTCGTCTACTCGCGCTACCAGTACCAGAACCCCACCGCCGCCCACCACGCCGCCGCCACCCCGCCACTCGTGGGCAAGACGTACTACTTCGCCCTGGCCGCCGACGACTGCGGCACGGCGCTGCCGGCGTTGAGCTCGGACCCGACCTACAAGGGCAGCTACCACGTCGAGTCCAACAACGTGGTGAACCTGACCCCGCTGACCAGCGCCAGCGCGGGCAAGAACGCGACGCTCGCGAACTTCGCGGCCAACTACCCGGGCCTCACGCTCACCTCGAGCTCGCTCGCGATCCCGGGCAAGAACGGGGTGAAGGACCCGGCGACCACCTTCGCCAACGGCGCGACGTGCGCCAAGGGCACCAAGTACGCCGGTCGGAAGGGTGAGGTCGTCTACGCCTACTGGAAGACCCTGGCCCAGGCCACCCCGACCCTGACGACGAATCCGGCCTCGATCCACCTCGGCCACGAGGTGCGCGTGACCCTCGCCTTCGTGCCCAAGGGCGTCACGCCGCTCGCGCCGTCAAAGACGAGCGTCGACACGATGGTCGTGCTCGCGACGACCCCCACGACGACGACCACCTCGCCGGTGACCCCGACGAGCGTGCCGACGACCCCGACGAGCGCCGGGTCGACCTCGACCACCGCGCCGACGACCTCGACGACCGCGCCGACCACCACCACGTCCACCAAGGGCTAATGCTCGCCATCATCCTGGTGGGGGGGAAGGGCACGCGGTTGCGGCCGCTCACCCTCGAGACGCCCAAGCAGATGCTCCCCCTCGTGGGGGTGCCCATGATCGAGGGCGTCTTCGCGTCGCTGGCCGCTCACGGGGTGAGCGAGGCGGTGCTCTCGCTGGGCTACCTGCCCGACCGGTTCACCGAGGCCTACCCCGACAACGTGATCGCCGGGCTGCCGGTGCGCTACGCCGTGGAGCCGACCCCGCTCGACACGGCCGGGGCCATCCGCTTCGCCGCCGAGAGCGCCGGGGTCGACGATACGTTCCTCGTGGTGAACGGGGACGTCGTGAGCGACCTCGACGTCTCGCGCCTGATCGCCTTCCACCGTGAGCGCTCGGCCAGCGCGACCATCGCGCTGCACCCGGTGAAGGACCCCTCCCACTTCGGGGTCGTGCCGACCGGCGACGACGGGCGCGTCCTCGCCTTCGTCGAGAAGCCGCCGGCCGACGAGGCCCCGACCAACATGATCAACGCCGGCTACTACGTCTTCGAGCCGCGCGCGCTCGAGCGCGTCGCGCCCGACCGGCCGGTGAGCGTGGAGCGTGAGACCTTCCCGGCCCTGGCGGCCGAGGGCACCCTCTACGCCCTCGGGGACGACGCCTACTGGCTCGACACCGGCACGCCCCACGCGTACCTCACGGCCAACATCGACGTGCTCACCGGGCGGCGCGCCGCGCCGGTGGCCGGCGTGGTCGAGGGGAGCTGGCGCCACCCCTCGGCGACCATCGACGCCAGCGCCCGGGTGCGCCGCGCGGTCGTCGACCGCGCGTGCGTCGTCGGGTCCGACGTCGTGATCGAGGACTCCGTGTTGCTGCCCGGGGCGGTCGTCCAGAGCGGCTGCATCGTGCGCTGGTCGATCATCGGGCCCGAGGCCGTGGTGGGCACGGGCTCGACGCTGGGGCCGACCTGCGTCGTGGGCGCGAAGGAGCACGTGGCCGCCGAGTCCGAGCTCTCGGGCGACGTGCGCCTCGGCGGGGTCTAGGTCGAGCGACGGGGCGCGCGCCTCGCTGGGCCTGCGCTAAGCCGTTGCGCGGCCCGGGAGATCGCCGCGACGCTTTGGTCCACGTCGCGCGTCGTCGTCGCCCAGCCGCTGACGCTGACGCGCATGGCCGGCCGGCCTCGCCACAGCGTGGGCCCACACCAGCACGTGCCGTCCTCTTGGACCGCGCGAATCAGCGCCGACGTGCCCTCGTCGTCTCCGGCGCGCACGAGGACTTGGTTGAGGACGACGTCGTTGAGCACCTCGAAGCCCTCGCGGCTCAGCCGCTCGGCCATCGTCCGGGCGTGGTCGCACGTGCGCACCACCAGGTCGCGCACTCCTTCGCGTCCGAGCGTGCGCAGCGCGGCCCAGACCTCCACCTGACGGGCACGTTGGGACGCCTGGGGGGTGTGATGGGTGGCTTCGAACGCGGCGTCGGGCGGGAGGTAGCCCGCGGTGGCGGCGAAGGTGCGCCGCAGGTCCTCGCCGCGGCGCACGAGGCAGATGCCCGAGTCGTAGGGGACGTTCAGCCACTTATGCGCGTCCGTCGCCCACGAGTCGGCTTCTCGGAGGCCCCGCGTGAGGTGGCCGCGGGAGGGGTCGGCCAGGGCCCACAGTCCGAAGGCGCCGTCGACGTGGACCCACCCGCCCCGCTCGTGCGCCCAGTCGACGATCGCCTCGAAGGGATCGAACGCCCCGGTGTTCACCTCGCCGGCCTGCGCACAAACCACGAGCGGGCCATCCAGGTGAGCCGGCAACCGGTCGGCCCGCATCCTCCCCTGGTCGTCGACGGGGACCCTGACCACCCGGTCCCGCCCGAGCCCGACCACGCCCAGGGCGCGCACCAGCGTTGAGTGCGCGTTCTCGCCCACGACCACCGCGACCTCGGGTGCGCCGAAGAGCCCCGCCGACGGGGCGTCCCAGCCCGCGCGGTCCAGCTGCGCGTCGCGGGCCGCCGCGAGGGCGGCCGTGTTCGCCATGGCCGACCCGGTGACAAAGACCGCCGTCGTCGTGGCGGGCAGTCCGAGCAGGTCAACCAGCCATCCGTTGACCACCTGGTGGAGGCGGGCCGCGACGGGCGACATCACCGGCAGGGCGGCGTTCTGGTCCCACGCGGTGGCCAGCCACTGCGCCGCCACCGTTACCGGCAGGGACCCCCCGGTGACGAAGCCGAAGTAGCGGCCCGCGGCGGTGGCGACGGTCGCGGGCGAGCCCGCGTCGTCGAGGAGGGCCAGGGTCTCGGTCGGGTCGCTCGGACGCTCGGGGAGGGTCTCGTCGAAGGCGCTAAGTCCGGCCAGGGCCGCCGCGTCCGGGACGACCGACCGCTCACCGATGCCGGCGAGGTAGCGTCGCGCCCGCCTCGCCGCGTCGTCGAGGAGGGCATCATCCGAGGCCCGCGTCACGGGGCCGAACCTAGCGGCGTCGCGGCGCCGTCACCACGCGTGGGGCGAGGACCGACGGGCGCCGCGTCAGCGGAAGAGATCGTCGCTGGGCCGGCGCACCAGCGCCTCAGCCACGCTGCCCGGACCGAGGAACGACGGGTCGAGGCCACGCACCAGGGCGAAGGGCGTGCCCGCCGCCTTGTGCAGGACGAGGTTGGCCGCGCCGGCGACCTCGTCGGCGATGGCCACCTCAGTCGCCTCGAGGCGTCGCCCGTGCGCGTCGAGCGTGCCGCGCAGGTCGAGTATCGGCCGCAGCCCCGCGACCCCGAGGGCGACGTCGGTCACCCCGTGGCGCCAGGCCCGTCCGAAGGTGTCGGTGACCACGACGGCCACCTCGACCCCGGTGCGCCGGGCCAGCTCGCCGCGCAGTCGTCGGGCGCTGCGGTCCGGGTCCAGGGGCAAGAGCACGGCCGTGCCCGCCTCGGCGTTGGAGAGGTCGACGCCGGCGTTGGCGTTGACGAAGCCGTGGCTGGTCTCGGTGATGCGCAGCGTCCCGCGCCGACGCAGGACCCGGCGGGCCTCGGACTCCACGAGGGCCGTCTTGGCCTCATCGGTGTCCTCGAGGGGGACGACGCGGCCCTCGGCCTTGGCCACGACCTTGGAGGTGACGACGAGGACGTCGCCCGCCTCGAGCGACTCACCCGCCTCGGCGAGCGCGCCGAGGACCAGCTCGGCGAGGTCGTCCCCGGCGACGACCCGGGTCTTCGTGGCCAGGGCGACCAGGCGCAGGGCGCTCACGCCAGGACCGTCTCGGCGAGGGCCCGGGCGCGCCCGGGGTCGTCCATGACCGTCGTGGTGACCCGGACCTCGCGGCCGGCCGCGCCGATGCGCCCGGCGAGCCCGGCGTCGAGCTCGTCGATCACCCAGGTGGCGACGAGCTCGCCGTAGTGGTCGGCGACGCCGGCCGCCGACGGCTCGAGCCCCAGTTCGCGCATCAGCCGGTCGGCCGGCCCCTTGAGGGCGGCGCCCCCGACGATCGGCGAGACGGCGAACACGTCGCCGCGCGCGCCCACCGCCTCGCGCACCCCGGGCAGGGCGAGGATCGGGTCGATCGAGAGCAGGGGATTCGAGGGCGCGACGACGACGCGCGTCGCGCTCTCGATCGCGTGCAGCGCGGCGGCGCTCGGGCGGGCCGTCTCGAGGCCGGTCACGCGAACCGCGGTCACGGTCACCTCGTGGCGTCGGCGCACGAAGTACTCCTGGAAGGCCATCGACCCCTCGAGCGTCTCGAGGGTGGTGGCGACCGGGTCGTCGCTCGCCGGCAACAAGGTGGCCCGGACCCCGCGCCGCCGGGCGATCTCGGCGGTGACCTCGGTCTTGGTCGCGCCCTCAACGAGGCGTTGGGTCCGGTAGAGGTGGGTGGCGAGGTCGCGGTCGCCGAGGCGGAACCAGGCCTCGCCCCCGAGCGTGGCGAGCTCGTCCATCACCCGCCAGGACTCGTCGATGAGCCCCCAGCCGCGGTCCTCGTCGTTCATCCCGGCCAGGGTGTAGGTCACCGTGTCGAGGTCGGGACAGATCGTGAGACCGTGCAGCACGAGGTCGTCGCCCACGTTGATCACCGCCGTGAGCTCGGCCGGGTCGACGACGAGGCTGAGCGCGCGCAGCAGCCGCGCGCCGCCGACACCGCCGGCGAGGACCGTGATCACCCCAGAGACACTAGGGGGGCTGGGTAACATCGGCGGGTGAGTGACGCCGCGCCGACCTGGCCCGGTGCGCCGGCCTACGTCGTGCTGCGCGTGCGTGACGGTCGCGTCGAGCGCGTGGAGGAGTCCGGGGACCTCGACGAGCCCCGCCCCTGGGCGTCGGTGACCAAGCTCGCCGTCGCCCTCGCGGCGGCCGTCGAGGTCGACGAGGGGCGACGCGACTACGACGAGGTGCTCGGCCCTGACGGGGCGACCCTCGCCCACCTCCTCGCCCACGCGAGCGGCCTCGGACTCGACGAGGGCGACCGCGTCCAGCCCGTCGGGGTAAGACGGGTGTACTCCAACGCGGGCTACGACCGCGTGGCGCGCGCCCTGGCGGGCGAGGGCCGCGAGGCCACCTGGCTCGCCGAACGCGTCTTCGCGCCGCTGGGGATGACGAGCGCCCTCGAGGGCCGGGCGGCCGCCGGGGGGGTCGGGTCGACCAACGACCTCGCGGCCCTGATGGCCGCGTGGCTGGCGCCGGGGCTCGTGCGCGCCGCGACCCGCGACCGGGCGATCGCGCCCTTCCTCGCCGAGCTCGCCGGCGTCGTGCCGGGATTCGGCCGCTTCGACCCCTGCCCGTGGGGGCTGGGGCCCGAGCTCGCCGGCGAGAAGCACCACTGGATGGGCGACTGGCCCGAGGCGAGCTTCGGCCACTTCGGCCAGAGCGGCGCCCTCGCCCTCGCCAACGCCGACGAGGGCCTGGCCGTCGTGGCGACGAGCACCGTGGCCTTTGGACCCTGGGCCGTCGAGCTCTGGCCGGGGTGGACGAGCGCGGCGCGCGAGCGGGCGCGCGTGTGAGCGCGCGCCCGCTCACGGTCGCGCTCGACCTCGACGGGTCGCTCGAGTCGATGGGCGACTCGCTGACCGACCTCGCCGACGCCCTCGAGGCGACCGGCGAGGTCGAGCTCGTGCGCTGGCGCTCGGGCTCGGCCCCCGCCGGGCCCGGCGAGGTCCGCGTGCTCGCACGCCCGGTGTGGTCCGCCGGCTGGCGCCGCGCCCTCGGGCCGGCCGTCGACCGGCTCATCCACGACGTCGACCTCGTCCACGTGGCCGGGCGCCTCACCCCGCCCACCCGCGCGGTCCCGCTCGTGGTCTCGGTCGACGACCTAAGGCCCCTGCGCGACGAGAGTCGCGAGCACCAGCGGGTCCGGGCGCTCCAGCGCGTCGTGGCCCACGGGGCGTGGATCGCGGCCTCGACGCGCGCCGCGCGCCACGAGGTCCTCGCCGTCTTGCGCGCCGACCCCGCGCGCGTGGCCGTGGTGCCCCCGGCCGTGCCCCGGGTGGAGTCCCCCGGTGACGGGCGGGCCCTCGTCGTCAACGTCACCGGCGTCCTCCAGCCCGTCCTCGACCTCGCCCCCACGCTCGTCGACCTGGCCGCGACGCTCGGGGGACGCGTCGTGGTGCTCGCGAGCGACCAGGCGGCGGCGCGCCTGCGCGCGCTGGGCGCGGCGCTCGAGGTGCGCGCTCGCCGCGAGGCGCGCCGCACGCTGGCTGAGGCCCGCGTCGTCTGGCACGTCTCGGACGGGGCTCGCTTCCCCTCCTTCGCGATCGCCGCACTGGGCGCGGGCGTGCCGACCCTCGCGCGCGCGACGGCCGTTAACCGCGAGCTGCTCTCGGGGGCGGCGGCGCTCGTGACGAGCGACGCCGAGGTGCGCCCGCTCGTCGAGGAGCTCTGGACCAACGAGGCGCGCCGGGCGCTCGCGGCCGCCGCCGGCCGGGATCGGGCGGGCGACTTCGCCCCGGCCCGGGCGGTGCGGGGCTACCTCTCGCTCTACCACGAGGTCGTGCGAGGCTTGGGGGCGTGACGCGCACGGTCGCCGTGACCCTCGACCAGCTGTACCGGCCCCAGCCCGGGGGGATCGCGACCTACGTCGTCGGCCTGCTCGACGGGCTCAGCGCGCTGGGCGACCCGGACTGGCGCGTGGTGGGGGTGGTGCCGCGCGGGCCCGAGCCGGTCGAGCTCGCGGCTAGGGCGCTTGAGCGCTCGCGCGCCGCCCTCACGGTGCGCGCGCTCACCCGGGTCTGGGACCGGATCGCCCTGGGGGTTCCGCGCGGGGCCGACGTCGTGCACGCCACGACCCTCGCCGGACCCTACGGCGGCGGCGCGCGCGGCGCGCGCCACTGCGTCGCCCTGCACGACCTGTTGTGGCGCGACCAGCCCGACGCCTTCGGCGCGGTCGGTCGGCGCTTCCACGAGAGCCGGCTGCGCGCGATCCGGGGTCGCGGCGACCTGCGGGTCGTCACGACCGCCCCCGGCCTCGCCGCACGGCTCGAGGCCGAGGGCTTCGAGCGCTCCCGGCTCTTCGAGTCGCGCCTCGGGGTCGACCTCGACGGACCGGCCGCCCCGCCCGAGGAGGTCGCGGCCGTCCTGCGCGAGGCCGGCGTCGAGGGTCGCTACGTCCTCTACGCCGGCACGCGCGAGCCGCGCAAGAACCTGGCGCGCCTCGCCGAGGCCCACCGACGGGCCCGAGGCGACGTCCCCGGGCTGGGCGTCCTGGTGCTCGTGGGCCCGGCCGGGTGGGGGGAGGCGCCGGCGGGCGCCGTGGTGCTCGGGCGCGTGGAGCGACGGATCCTGCGCGGGCTGATCCGCGACGCCCAGTGCCTCGCCTACGTGCCCCTCGCCGAGGGCTTCGGCCTGCCGCCGATCGAGGCGCTGGCGCTGGGCACGCCGGTGGTGGCGAGCGAGACGACGCCCTCGGTCGCGACCAACCCCGAGGCGATCCTCGTGCGCGCGACCGACGTCGCCTCGATCGCCGAGGGCCTCGCGCGCGCGGCGGGCCTCTCGCACGAGCTGTCTGAGCGCGAGCGACGCCGGGCCAGCGTCGCGGCGAACACCTGGCGGCGCTGCGCCCTCGACCACCTCGAGGCCTGGCGGTGAGGGTCGCCCTCGACGTGTCGGCCGTGCCGGTGCGCGTGGCCGGGGCCGGCCGTTACGTCGTCGAGCTGGCCCGCCGGCTGCCCGCGACCGGGGTCGCGACGACCCTCGTCGCGCGCCGCGACGACGCCGCGCGCTGGCGCGCGTGGTCGAGCGCCCGGGTCCTCGACCCCGTGCCGCGCGCGCGGCCGGCCCGTCTCGTCTACGAGGCGCTGCGCGCCGGTCGGGGACCCCTCACTCGCGAGGTCGACCTCTGGCACGGGCCGCACTACACGATGCCGCGGCGCACCCCCCTGCCGGTCGTGGTGACCGTGCACGACCTGACCTACTTCACCCACCCCGAGTGGCACGAGCGGGCCAAGGTCGCCCTCTTCACCCGCTCGATCCGCCACGCCGCCGCCCACGCCGCCGCGCTGGTGTGCGTGAGCGAGCACACCGCGCGCGAGCTGGCGACCCTGGTCGCCCCGAGCGTCCCGGTCGTGACGGCGCCGCTCGGGGTCGAGCTCGAGCGCTTTCGCGCCGAGCCCGACGACGACGCGGCGCGCCTCGGCGGGCTGGGCCTCTCGGGGGCGCCGGCGATCCTCTTCGTGGGCACCGACGAGCCGCGCAAGGGCCTCGACACCCTCCTCGAGGCCTTCGTCGAGGTCGGCGACGCGCACCCCGAGGTGGAGCTGTGGATCGTCGGCCAGCGCGGCTGGGGCGCCTCGCCGCTGGCCGCCGCACGGACCGACCACCGTCACCGGGGACGGATCCGGTCCCTCGGCTACGTCGAGGACGCGGCGCTGCCCGCCCTCTACCGGCGGGCCGCGGTCGTCGCCTACCCCTCGCGCGGCGAGGGCTTCGGCCTGCCGGTGCTCGAGGCGATGGCCTGCGGGGCGTCGGTCGTGACAACGGCCGACACTGTGATGGCCGAGGTCGCCGGCCCCGCGGCGCGCCTCGTGGGGGGCGGTGACGCCCTAGCGCTCGCGACGGCGCTCGCCGAGGCGCTCGACGAGGACGCGCTCGCGCGCCGGGCCCGCGCCCGCGCGGCGCGCGCGCGCGCGCAGGAGTTCACTTGGGAGCGCTGCGTCGCGCGCCACCTCGACGCCTACCGCGTCGCGCTCGGGCGATGAGCGTCGCCTTTGTCACCGGCGCCGGCGGCTTCGTCGGTCGCCACCTCGTCGCCCACCTCGCGGCCTGCGGCGACGAGGTCGTCGGGATCGACCGCGAGCTCGACGTGCGCGACGCGCGCGCGCTCGCCGACGCGCTGGGCGCCGCCCGTCCCGCGGTCGTCTACCACCTGGCCGCCTTGAGCCACGTCGGTGCCTCCTTCGACGAGCCCGACGCGGTGCGCGCGGTCAACGTGGGGGGCACCCGCGGCGTCCTCGAGGCCGTGGCCGCGCGGGCCCCGGGGGCCCGGGTCCTCGTCGTGAGCTCGGCCGAGGTCTACGGCGTGACCCGGCCCGAGGACCAGCCCCTGGCTGAGACCCGGCCCCTCGCCCCGGTGAGCCCCTACGCGAAGAGCAAGGCCGAGGCCGAGCGCCTGGCCCTCGAGGCCGCCGCCGGGGGGCTGGACGTGGTGGTCGCGCGCCCCTTCAACCACGTCGGGCCCGGTCAGGCGGCGACGTTCTTCGTGCCGGCGCTCGTGACCCGCCTGCTCGAGGCCCGCGCGAGCGGCGCGGGCGAGGTGCGCGTGGGCGACCTCTCCCCCCGGCGCGACCTCACCGACGTGCGCGACGTCGTGCGCGCCTACCGGCTGCTCGCCGGGGCCGGGGCCGCGGGCGGCGTCTACAACGTCGCCTCGGGTGTCGACCACGCCATGGCCGAGGTCGCCGCCGCCCTCGTAGAGATGGTCGCCCCGGGCACCCGGCTCGTGCGCGACCCCGCGCTGATCCGCCCGGTGGAGATCCCGGTGAGCCGCGGCGACCCGGCCCGCCTGCAGGCGGCGACGCGCTGGCGCCCGAGGATCGCGCTGGCCCGCTCGCTCTCGGACGTGGTCTCCGAACTCGACCGCTCCGACCAGGTATGACACGGCCACCCGTGGCCCGGGGCCCGCGGGGGCGGCCGGTAGCCTTGTCGGGCTGATGGAAAACCGCGCCCCGGCCGTCGTCGCCGTCGTCGTCACCACCCCTCCGGGACCCGGGCTCGAGGCGACGCTCGCCTCGCTCGTCGCCCAGGACTACTCCGAGCTCAGCGTGCTCGTGGTCGCCCACGGTGAACCGACGGAGGTGAGCGAGCGGGTTGCCTCGGTCGACCCCGGGGTCTTCGTCAAGTCCCTCGAGGAGAACCGGGGCTTCGGCGCGGCGTGCAACGAGGGGGCGCGCCTCGTCGAGGGGGCGGCCTTCTTCCTCTTCTGCCACGACGACGTGCGCCTGCACCCCGACGTCGTGTCGCGCCTCGTCGAGGCGGCCTATCGGACCAACGCCGGGATCGTCACCCCCAAGATCGTCGACTACGACGACGAGATGGTGCTGGTCCACGTCGGCCAGACCGCCGACCGCTTCGGGGTGGTGCGCGACCGGATCGAGCGCGGCGAGGTCGACCACGGCCAGCAGGACCTCGAGCGCGACGTCTTCGTCGCCCCGGGCGGGGTGACCCTCGTGCGAGCCGACCTCTTCGGCGCCCTGCGGGGCTTCGACCCGGCCCTCTCGCTGCTCGGAGAGGACCTCGACCTGTGCTGGCGGGCCCAGTCGGCCGGGGCGCGCATCGTGGTGGCGCCGCTCGCGGTCGTCGCCCACCGCGAGTCGATCGCCAAGGGCGAGCGGGCCAGCGCCGCCCTGGGCACCCGTCACGCCTCGCGCGCGGCGCTGCGCCGGCGCCACCAGCTGCTCGTGGTGGCGAGCGGCTGGCACCGGCGCAACGCCCTGTGGATCCTGGCCCAGCTCGCCGTGCTCGACCTCGCCGAGACCCTCGTCGCCCTCGCCGGCGCCGACACCGAGCGGGTCGGGGCGATCGCCCACTCCTGGGGGTGGCTGCTCGTCCAGCGCCGGCGGGTGCGCGCGCGCCGGCGCGAGCTCGAGCGCCAGCGCGTGCTCACCGACGCCGAGCTGGCGCGCCTCCAGGTGGCCGGGGCCAGCCGGGCCCGGGAGTTCGTGGTGCGCCTGGTGCGCGAGGGGTTCGACCGGGCCCGCGGGATCGTCCCGCCCTCGCCGGCGGCGAGCCTCGAGGACGACCACTCGGTGGGCTTCGCCGCGGCCTTCTCCGAGCTCGAGGAGTTCGACGAGTTCATCGAGCCGGCCCCGCCGCCGCGGCCCTCGCGGATGCTGTCCTCGTTCCGGTCCCAGGCTCTGGTGGTGGCGCTCGCCGCGATCGTCTGGGCGATCGGCGCGCGCAACCTCGTCGCCGGCCACCTGCCGATCGTTGGGCGGCTCGCGCCGCTCGACTCGTGGTGGTCGACCTGGCGCCACTTCTTCGCCTCGTGGTCCTCGGCCGGGGTCGGCACGGGCGCGCCGGCCCCGCCGGGCTTCGGGGTGCTGGCCCTCGCGGGCACCTTCGTGCTCGGGCGCATGGGGGTCCTCGCGCGCGTCGCGTTGGTCTTCGCCATCCCGGTGGGGGCGATCGGGATGGGTCGGCTGCTGCGCGACAAGGTCTCCAACCGGGCCCGGCTCATCGGCGCCCTGGCCTACGCCGCGGTGCCGACGGGGCTCAACATGGTCGCCCAGGGTCGACTCGACGTGCTCGTCGTGGTCGCCGGGCTGCCCTTCGTTCTCCGGAGGGTCTTTGAGGTGATGGACGTGCCGGGCTTTCGCCGCCGGCCCTACGGCCCGCCCGTCCCCTTCGGCCACCGGGGCTGGCGCACCAGCGAGGCCGGCCAGCGCCTGATGCTGGTGATGGCCTGCACGCTCATGTGCGCCTTCGCCCCGGCGGCCCTGGTCGCGGTGGGACTGGTGATCGTGGGGGTGGCGCTCGCGCGCTGGTTCGAGCCCGACGCCGCGTCGGGCTTCGCCCACCCGTGGCGCCTGCTGGGCTTCGTCGCGTTCAACGTGGCCGTCTTGTTGTTGCCCCTCAGCGTCGACGTCGCGGTCGCCGGTTCGCGCGCCCCGGCGGTCTTCGGCTTGGCCCGCGGGCCCTGGAACGTGCCGGGCTTCTCGTACCTGCTGCGCGGGGTCGACGGCACCTTCGGCGCGTCGTGGTGGGGCTGGCTGCTGGTGGGCGCGGCGGCCCTCGGGGCGGTCCTCTGTCGGGGGGAGCGCCGCGCCGTCGCCTCGAAGCTGGTGGTCGTCGCCACGCTCACGCTCGCCCTCGCGGCGCTGTCGGGCCACCACTGGCTCGGCTCGTTCGAGCCCGACCTCGACGTGCTGCTCGCGCTCTACGGCGTGTGCCTGGCCTCGCTCGTCGGCCTGGGGGTCGGCGCGCTCGAGACGGACCTGCGCGCGGTCGGCTTCGGCTGGCGTCAGGGCGCGGCCGTGCTCATCGTGAGCGTGCTGGTGGTGGCCGTCGTGCCCTTCCTCGCGGCGATGGGTTCGGGCCGGTTCGACTTGCCGACCTCGAGTGTGGCCGAGTCGCTCGGCTCGCTCGCCCCCAGCCGGGCCGGGGGGTATCGCGTCTTGTGGCTGGGCGACCCGTCGGTCCTGCCGACCCCGGGCTGGACGGTGGTGCCGGGGCTCGCCCTGGCCACCTCGACCAACGGGCTCCCGGGCGGGGCGACGGCCTTCGTCGGGCCCGACGCGGGGGCGACCGACGCGCTGATCGGGGCCGTCCAGGCGGCCCTGCGGGGCCAGACGGTCGACCTCGGCGCGCTGCTCGCCCCGGCCGGGATCTCGACGATCGTCGTGCTCGACGCGTCCGCCCCCGAGGTCGCCGGGGTCCAGCGGGTCCCGCGCCGACCGGTGCCCCGGGCGCTCACCCGGGCCCTCGCGCGCCAGGGCGACCTCTCCTTGGAGCTGACGACCTCCTCGGCCCAGGTCTACGCCAACTCCCTCTTCCACGGCGTGGTGGCCGAGTCGACCCCCGGCTCGACGACGCTGCGCCCGGTCTTTAGCGCCCGGCGCTTCGCCGGGCCCCTCGAGCCCGGGGGGACCGTCGTGGCGGGGCTGGCCCCGGCCGACGCCTTCGCCCTAGTGGTCGACGGACGAGCCGCGGTGCGCACCACCCAGGGGGAGTGGACGCCCTTCTACGCCGTGCCGGCCGGGGCCGGGAGGGTCCGCGGGGCGCTCGTCGTGGAGCGGTTCCCCCTGAACGGCCTGCTCGCCCTCGTCACCCTGGGGATCTGGGCCATCGTCGCGCTGGGTTTTGGCTGGATCCAGCGCGCCGAGTGGCTCTTCACCGGGCGGGTCGGGCGCCGGGCGAGGCCGCGGTGAGACGCGGACCCCTCCTCATCGCCTGCGCGGTGGTGCTGGCCGCCGTGGGCGTCGCGGTGACGCTGCGCCCGGCCCACAACCCCTCCGCCTACCCCGGCGGCGGCGCCGTCGCGCCCCAGTCGACGGCCCTCTACTGCACCGGTCTGCCCGGTGACGCCCACCGGCCCGGGCGGGTGACCTTCCTCAACACCGCCGCGAGCGCGCGGTCCCTCGAGATCGAGGTCGTGGCCGACACCGGTCACGTGGCCAGCCGATCGGTCACCCTGGCCGCCCACACGCGCTACGCGCTCCAGCCCACCAGCCTCGAGGCGGGGACCTTCTACGCCGTGCTCGCCCGGGTCGCCGGCGGGGGGGTCGTGGCCGAGGAGGCCACCGGCACCGGCGCGGCCGTCGCGCCGTGCGCCAGCGCCGGCACGACCGCCTGGAGCGCCACCGGCTTCTCGACGGCCGTGGGCTCGAGCGCCTACGTGAGCGTGTTCAACCCGACGGCGACGGCGGCCGTCTTTAACGTCTCGCTCTACTCGGCCGCGGGCTTCTCGTCCCCCCAGGCCTTCCAGGGCGTGTCGGTGCCGGCCCACGCCGAGCTCTACCTCGACCTCGCCCGGGCCGCGGTCGACCTGCGCGGGATCGGGGTGAGCCTGCGGGTGCTGCGCGGCTCGCTCGTCGCGGTCGGGGTCGAGGACGCCGCGGGGACCCTCTCGATCAACCCGGGCCAGGCGAGCCCCGCGACGCGCGCCCACTTCCCGGTCGTCACCACGGCCCGCGGGGCGAGCGCCGTGCTCGAGGTGGCCGACCCCGGCCCGACCCCGGCCGTGGTGCGCGTGAGCGTGGTGCTCGGCTCGTACCGGATCGCGGACCAGTTCATCGACGTCGCGCCCTACTCGACCGGCGCGCTCGCCCTGACCCCGAACCCGGCGATCCCGGCCGCCGGCTACGCCGCGGTGAGCGTGCGCGCGAACGTGCCGGTCGTCACCGACCTCGCCACGGGCGCGGCCGGGGCCGGGTCGGCCCTGTCGGCGCCGAGCGCGCCGACGACCTCGGCGGTGGTGGGCGGGGTCACCTCGGGCGGGTACGACGCGCTGCGCATCGTGAACCCCCGATCCCGGGCGATCACCGTGCGCGTCATCGCCCTCGGCTCGACGGGCTCGCCCGCGCGCCTGCGCCTCGCGGGCCACGGCGTCGTCGACCTCGCCACGGCCGTGCCGGGCGCGCGCAGCGGTCGCCCCTACCTGCTCTCGAGTCGTCGGCCCTTCGTCCTCGGGCTCACCGCGCCCAGCCGACCGGCCGGGATCGTGGTGCTGGCCCCGCTAGACGGCCGGTAGCGTCGGCGGCTGCCAGTTGGGCGCCGTCACCGGCGCCGGCGAGGTCGCGGCCACCGGCTGGGGCTGAGCCGGCTCGGGCGGGGGCGTCGGGGCGCTGAGCGAGCTCACGGTCTTGGTCCCGACCGGGTGGACCGGCTCGCCGTTCGCCTCGTCGATCAGTCGGGCCGCCTCGGCCCCGTCGATCGTCTCGCGCTCGAGCAGCGCTCGGGTCAGCGCCTCGAGCCCTCGGCGGTGCAGCGTGAGGACCTCGATGGCCCGGGCCTCCTGCTCGCGCAAGATCCGCTCGACCTCGTCGTCGATGACCTGGGAGGTGTGGTCGGAGTAGTCCCGGGTGTGCATCAGGTCCTCGCCCAAGAAGACCTGGTTGTTCGAGCCCCAGGCCATCGGGCCGATCTCTTTGGACATGCCCCACTCGCGCACCATGCGCCGGGCGAGCTCGGTGTTGCGCTGGAGGTCGTCGGCGGCGCCGGTCGAGAGGTCGCCGTAGACGAGCAGCTCGGCCACCCGACCGCCCATTCGCATGCACAGGCTGTCCTCGAGCTCGGGCCGGCCCATGATGTGGCGGTCCTCCTCGGGCAGGGTCATGGTGACCCCGAGGGCCATGCCGCGCGGGATGATGGTGATCTTGTGCAGCGGGTCGGTCTTGTCGAGGACGTAGGCCAACAGGGCGTGGCCCGACTCGTGGTAGGCGACGCGCTCGCGCTCGTCGTCCTTGAGGACCATCGTGTCGCGCTCTTGACCCATCATGACCCGGTCGCGGGCCGTCTCGAAGTCCTCCATCGAGACGGTGGGTGAGCCCCGGCGCACGGCGTGCAGGGCCGCCTCGTTCACCAGGTTGGCGAGGTCGGCCCCGCTCATGCCCGGGGTGCCCCGCGCCACCAGGGCGAGGTCGACGGTGGGGTCGAGGGGCTTGCCCCGGGTGTGGATCTGCAGGATCGGCAGGCGCTCTTCGAGGTCGGGCAGGGGCACCACGATCTGACGGTCGAAGCGGCCCGGGCGAAGCAGGGCCGGGTCGAGCACGTCGGGCCGGTTGGTCGCGGCCATCACGACGATCCCCTCGGTGGGCTCGAAGCCGTCCATCTCGCTCAGGAGCTGGTTCAAGGTCTGCTCGCGCTCGTCGTGGCCGCCGCCCAGGCCGGCGCCGCGCTTGCGCCCGATGGAGTCGATCTCGTCGACGAAGACGATGGCCGGGGACTGCTTGCGGGCCGTGTTGAACAGGTCGCGGACCCGGCTCGCGCCCACGCCCACGAACATCTCCATGAAGTCCGAGCCCGAGACCGAGAAGAAGGGGACCCCGGCCTCGCCGGCCACGGCGCGCGCGAGCATCGTCTTGCCCGTGCCGGGCGGGCCCACGAGCAAGATGCCCTTGGGGATCGTCGCGCCGATCGTGCGGTACCGGCCGGGGCTCTTCAAGAACTCCACGACCTCGCTGATCTCCTGCTTGACCCCCTTGTAGCCCGCGACGTCGGCGAAGGTGGTCTTGGGCATGTCCTGGGAGAACTGCTTGGCCTTGGAGCGCCCGACCGACATCATCCCGTTCATCTGGCCCCGGGCCTGGCGGCTCGCGTAGACCATGAAGGCCACGAAGATGAGGATCCAGATCAGGTAGGGCAGGAACGTCGAGGCGAGGCTGGAGGGGTTGGCGAAGGTGACCGCCACGTTGCTCGTGCGCAGGGTGTCGATCTCGGCCTGCAGGGCGGGGAAGGGGCCGTTCACGGTGTAGGTCGCGCCGTCGGCGAGCTGGCCGGTCACCACGCCGTTGGAGTTGTTGATGACCGCGGTGTTGATCTGGTTGCTGGCCGCGTCGTGGAGCAGCTGGGAGTAGGTCAGCACCCGGGCCGGCTTGGTCGTGAAGAGGGAGTTCACGACCACGAAGCCCACGAGCAGGGCCACGATGGCCGCGGTGATCAGACGGCGGCGCACCGGAGGGGTCAGCGGCCCGCTCCCGCCGGGCATGAGCCGGCGAAAGCCGTTGTTCTGGCCCGGGTCGGTAGGGGAATCTGGCACGTACCTAATCTAGAGGTCATCCGCGACGGGCCGACGAGCGCCGTCGCCCCGGCGCGACCGAAAGCGACGACCCCGTGATGCCACCGCCAGAGGAGACCACGCCTCGCACCGGCCTCATCATCGTCGCGGCTTTTATCGGATTCTTACTGGGTGAGGTGATCGCGACCCTCATGGAGGCCGCCGGCGCCGCGCTCGCGGGCTACCCCGGGGGACTGAGCGGCCTGGCGCGCGCGGCGACGCCCCCGTGGTGGGCCACCTCGCTCGGGCTGATCGGGCTGTGGGTCGGCTTCGCTCTGGCGGTGCTCGTGGCCTATCGCGCCGGGGGCCTCGTGGCGTGGCCCCACCAGTGGCGACCGCGCTGGGGCGACCTCGCCTACGTGCCCTTAGGGGTCGGCTGTCAGTTCGCCGTCGACCTCCTCTACGCCCTCTTTCACCCCCACGGGGTCTCGGGTCCGGTGCAGCGCCTCTTCGGCTCGACCAGCGGGACGACCTTGGTCCTGGTGGGGGCGCTCAGCGTGCTCGGGGCGCCGGTGTTCGAGGAGTGGCTGTTTCGCGGGGTGCTCTACCGCGCCCTCAGCGAGGGGGCGCGGGCGCGCTTCTCGCGGCGCGTGTCGGTGGCCCTGGGCGCCGTGGTGAGCGCTGGGCTGTTCGGCCTCGCTCACGCCGAGCCCGTCCAGCTGGCCGGGCTGGTGGGGCTCGGGGTGGTGCTGGCACTCATCGCCGAGCGCTCGAAGCGACTCGTGCCCTCGTGGGTCACCCACGCCTCGTTCAACGCGACGGCCTTTGTCGCGCTCGTCCTGCAACGGGCCCACTGATGCGCGCGCGCCGTCTCGACACCTTGACGCTGCTCGACCTGGTGGCCGTCGTCGCGGTCGCCTACGTCGCGCTGTGGGCGCTGCACCCCGCGCTGCTCGTCTCCTCGACCCTCCTCACGGGGGGCGACACCGGCTCGCACCTGGCCCTGCCGGCGTACCTCGCGCACTTCGCCAACCCCCTCACCGTCACGCCGTGGTACCCGGGCTGGCTCGACGGTCTGCCCGCCTACACCTACTACTTCGTCCTGCCCGACGTGCTCACCGCCTGGGCCAGCCACGTCATCGGCTTCGCCGTGGCCTTCAAGCTCTCGACGGTGCTGGGCACGGTCCTCACGCCGCTGGGCGCCTACCTCATGGGCCGGCTCTTCGGCGCGCCCCGGCCGGTGCCGGCGGCCCTGGCGATGGCGACCCTGCCCTTCCTCTTCGACGCCACCTACACCATCGACGGGGGCAACCTCTTTTCGACGATGGCCGGGGAGTACCCGTTCTCGCTCAGCCTCGCCCTGGCGCTGGTGACGATCGGGCTCGTGGCGCGCGGGGTGCGTACCGGCCGGGGCTACTGGGCGAGCGCGATCCTGCTGAGCCTGACGCTCGCCGGCCACGTCCTGCCGTGGTTCTTCGCCCTGGGCGCCTCGACGATCGTCGTGCTCTACGAGCTGTTGTACCGTCGCGGGGTCGGCGGGCGCCGCCGGGTCGGCGTGGCGCGGGCGCATCCGGCCCTCGCCGCGGCGGGACTCGCGCTCTTCGCCCTGTGGCCGCTCTGTCTCGACGCGCACGCCTGGGTGGCGGCCGGGCCGGTCTTTTCCACCCGAGGGGGCCTCGACTCGAGGCTCGTCACCGTGGCGCTGGCCGCCGCGTGCGTGGGCCTTATCGCGCGGGGTCGGGCCCTCGGTGGCCCGAGGGGCTACTGGCTGGGCCTCGTCGCGCTCGCGGCGACGGGGCTGTCGGTCGTCGTCGACCTGCGCTGGGCGCTCGCTCTCCTCGCCCTGGTCGGGGCGCTCGCCCTGGTGACCTCGCCCGACCCCGAGGAGGGGCGCACCCGGCTGCTCGCGCGCGGGGACTACGCCCGGCCCCTGCGCTTCGCGCTCGGCGCCGGGGTGCTCTCCTTTGGCCTCTCGGCGTGGTGGCTCCTGCCCTTTGGCACCACCCAGCGCTACACGGACTCGCTGGGCTACGTGAACGTGAGCGTGGCGAACCTCCACGCGATCTTCACCACGCTCGGGTGGTTCAACCCCGACGGGTCGCCCGCCGGGGACCGGTGGGTCATCGCGCTGGCCGGCGCCGGGGTCGTGCTGGCCGTCGTCGTGCGCGACCGGCTCGGCCTGGTGCTCGCCGCGACGACGGTGGCCTCGTTCTGGGTCTTCGTGCTCGACCCCCAGAGCGCCATCTGGAACCAGCGACTGATCCCGTTCTGGTTCATCGCGATCCACCTCCTCGCGGGCTGGCTCGTCGCCTGGCCGATCGCGCGCTGGTGGGTGCGCGCCCCGGCGACCCGCTCGACCTCGCTCGCCGGGGGGTCCGCGCCGGGCGCGACGGGCGTCGAGCCCGAGCCCGAGGGGGGGCCCGGCGCGCGGCGGCGGGCCCGGCGCGCCACGAGCGCGGTGGTGGTCGTGGTGCTGCTCGGACTGGCCTCGACGCTGCCGGGCCAGGTGACGGCGTGGGCGAACGCGCTGGGACTTTCGACCTCGGGCAACCAGGTGACCAACTGGGCGCAGTGGAACTACTCGGGCTATCAGGCGAAGTCCGGCTGGCCCGAGTACCACGCGCTCATGACGACGATGGCCGCGGTGGGACGACGCTACGGCTGCGGGCGCGCGCTGTGGGAGTACAGCGCGGCCGAGGACCGCTTCGGGACCCCCGAGGCGCTGATGCTCCTGCCGTACTGGACCAACGACTGCATCGACTCCGAAGAGGGGCTCTTGATGGAGTCCTCGCCCACCACGCCCTACCACTACCTCGACCAGGCCGAGCTCTCGGTCGCGCCCAGCGATCCCCAGGTCGGTCTTAACTACGGGCCGCCCGACGTGGCCCGGGGCGTCGCCCACCTCCAGCGCCTCGGCGTGCGCTACTACATGGCCTACTCACCCTCGCTCGTCGCCGCGGCCAACCGCGACCCGGCGCTGCGCCTGGTGGCGACGACGCGGGCCTTCCCCGCGCCGGGGGCGAAGTGGTACGTCTACCGGGTGCGCCACGCCGGCCTCGTCGAGGGTCTCGCCCACCCCCCGGCGGTCGTGGCCCACGTGGGTTCCGCGGCGAGCTGGCTCGCGGCCAACCAGACGTGGTGGCTCACCCCGCGACTGGAGTCGGTCTACCTCGCGGCGAGCGGGCCGGCGAGCTGGCCGCGCGCGCGCAGCGTGTGGAGCATGCCCGCGACGTCGCGCGAGCCCTCCGAGCGCGTGAGCCGCGTACGCGTCGGACTCCAGAGCGTCTCGTTCCGCGTGAGCCGCCTCGGCGTGCCGACGTTGGTGAAGGTCTCCTACTACCCGGGCTGGCACGTCACGGGGGCGACCGGGCCCTACCGCGTGAGCCCGAACCTCATGGTCGTGGTGCCCACGAGCCACCGCGTCGAGCTGCTCTACGGCTCGACGCCGGCCACGACGATCGGCCGCGACCTCACCCTCGTGACCGTGATCGGGGGGCTCGGCTGGCTCGTCGCGGGGCCCCGGAGGCGCCGGCGGGCCCGTCGTTAGGATGGTCGGTCGTGGACACGACCGCCATCTTCAAGGCGTACGACGTGCGCGGGACCTACCCCGACCAGCTCGACGAGCGCAGCGCGGCGGCGATGGGCTCGGCCTTCGCGACCTTCGCCGACCACCCGCGGATCGTCGTCGCGCGCGACATGCGCGTCTCGAGCGCGCCGCTGTCGGAGGCCTTCGCCCGAGGCGTGCGGGCCACCGGGGTCGAGGTCGTGGACCTCGGGCTCGCCTCCACCGACTTCGCCTACTTCGCCTCGGGCTTCTTGGACTTGCCCGCGGCGATGTTCACCGCCTCGCACAACCCGGCCCGCTACAACGGCGTCAAGTTCTGCCTGCCCGGCGCGCGGGCCGTCGGAGTCGACTCCGGGCTCAAGGAGATCGAGGCCCTGACGCGGCGCTTCTACGACGCCCCGGCGACCGGGGACCTGGCGGAGCTCACCGCGCTCGACCTCACGAATGAGTGGGTGACCCACGTGCACTCCTTCGTCGACGTGGCGAGCCTGCGGCCGCTGCGCATCGTGGCCGACGCCGCGAACGGCATGGGGGGCTTCGTCGCGCCGCTCGTCTTCGCGGGCCTCCCCTTCGAGGTCGAGGTCCTCTACCCCGAGCTCGACGGCACCTTCCCGAACCACCCGGCCGACCCGCTCGACCCGGCCAACCTCGTGGACCTGCGCCGGCGCGTCCTCGAGGTCGGCGCCGACGTGGGGCTGGCCTTCGACGGCGACGCCGACCGGGTCTTCCTCATCGACGAGCAGGCCCGGCCCGTCTCGGGCTCGACCACGACGGCGATGGTCGCCGAGGCGATGCTCGCGCGCCATCCGGGCGCGACGGTCCTGTACAACCTGATCTGCTCCAAGGCGGTGCCCGAGGTGATCGCCGAGTCCGGCGGGGTCGCGGTGCGCACCCGGGTCGGCCACAGCTACATCAAGCAGGTCATGGCCGAGACCGGCGCCGTCTTCGGTGGCGAGCACTCGGGCCACTACTACTACCGCGACAACTACCGGGCCGACTCGGGGATCATCACCGCCTTCGTCGTGCTCGAGCTGCTCAGCCGCTCGAGCGGACCGCTGTCGTCGCTCACCAAGCCCTTCGAGCGCTACGCCGCCTCGGGCGAGATCAACACCACCGTCACCGACCCGCCCGGCACCGTCGAGCGCGTCGCGGCGCGCCTCGGTGCCGAGGGCGTCGCGCTCGACCGGCTCGACGGGCTCACGGCCGACTACGGCTCGTGGTGGTTCAACCTGCGCCCCTCGAACACCGAGCCCCTGTTGCGGCTCAACCTCGAGGCGAACGACGAGGCGAGCGTGCGGACCCACGTCGACGAGGTCAGCCGGCTCATCGCCGAGGTCGACGGGTGAGCCTCGACCCCTTCGTCCTCGACATCCTGGTCGACCCGGTCGATCGCGAGCCCCTCTACTACGCGCCGGCGGCCGCTCGCCTGGTCAACCCGAGACGCCACGTCGCCTACGAGGTGCGCGGGGGCATCGCGGTGCTCTTGGCCGACGAAGCGACCGCGATCGACGAGGCCGAATCAGCCGCCCTCCTGGCTGACCCCGGGGGGCGCTGGACCGGGGCGGAGGCCTAAGCGAGGCGCTCGACGATCATGGCCATGCCCTGGCCGCCGCCGACGCACATCGTCTCGAGGCCGAAGCGCTTGTCGGCGTCCTCGAGCGAGTTGAGCAGCGTCGTCATGATGCGCGCGCCGGTCATGCCGAAGGGGTGTCCCAGGGCGATGGCCCCGCCGCGAACGTTGAGCTTCTCGAGGGGCACCTCGAGGTGCGCCGCGCTCGGCAGGACCTGGGCGGCGAAGGCCTCGTTGATCTCGACGAGGTCGATCTCGTCCATGGTCATCTTCGCGCGCGCGAGCGCCTGACGGCTGGCCTCGACCGGGCCGAGCCCCATGATCTCGGGGTTGAGTCCGCTCACGCCGGAGGCGACGATCCGCGCGAGGGGGGCGATCCCGAGCTCGCGGGCCCGCGTGTCGCTCATCACGACCACCCCGGCCGCGCCGTCGTTGAGCGGGCACGAGTTGCCCGCCGTGACCGAGCCGCCCTCGCGGAAGGCCGGCTGCAGCGCCGCGAGCTTCTCCAGCGTGGTGTCGGGCCGGGGCCCGTCGTCGCGGCTCACCACGGTGCCGTCGGGGCGGGTGACGGGCACGATCTCGCGCTCGAAGAAGCCGTTGCGCTGGTGGGCGACGGCGAGCTCTTGGCTGCGCAGGGCGAACTCGTCCATCGCGGCGCGCGACACCCGCTCGAACTCGGCCACGTTTTCGGCCGTCTGGCCCATGGCGATGTAGACGTCGGGCAGCGACCCCGCCGGGGCCCACGGCTCGATCGGGCGCTCCGAGCGGGACTTGGTGCGCGCGCGGGCCTCGTCGAAGACCGGGTTGATCCCGGTGGGCACGTCGGCCGCGCCGTTGCCGAAGCGCGACACCGTCTCCACGCCGGCCGCGATGAAGACGTCACCCTCGCCGGCGCGGATCGCGTGGGCGGCCATGCGGATGGTCTGGAGGGATGACGAGCAGTAGCGGTTCACCGTCACCCCGGGCACGTCGTCGAGCCCGGCGAGGATCGCCGCCACGCGCGCGACGTTGAA
>DASSZS010000018.1:0-25273 GCA_035702745.1 Acidimicrobiales bacterium
CGCCGACCTCGTCGAGGCCTTCGCGGACGAAGGGGTCGTCCCCGCGCAGCTGCGCGTCGACGGGGGCGTCTCGGCCAGCGCGACGGTGGTGGGCGCCCTGGCCGACCTCACGGGACTACCGGTCGGGGTGAGCGCCGAGCGCGAGGCGACCGCCCGCGGGGCGGGGCTCCTCGCCCTGGTGGGCGCCGGGCTGATCGCCCTGGAGGACCTCGAGGACGCGGGCGCGCCCGCGCGCGTGGTCGAGCCGCGCGCGAGCGACGACGAGCGGCTCGAGCGCCGGGAGCGCTGGCGCGGCGCGCTCGAGGTGGCCAAGGGCTCTATCCCCGAGCTCTCGGCGATCGCCTTTTAGTGCTCCCAGGGCGCGTCGGCCAGCGCCTCGTCCAGCGGGGCGCCGGCGTCGATGAAGGGCTTCGCGCGCATCAGCGCCCGCGGCTGGCTGAGCGCGACCGCCCCGGTCACGACGCCGCGGCGCGCGTAGAGCGCGAGCCACCGATCGGCGTTCGCCGCGCCGAGCACCCGCACCACTTCGTCGTCGGGGCGGGGTCGGCCCAGCAGCTGGATCTTCTTGCCGTACTGGTCTGACCAGAAGTAGGGCGTCGCGGGAACGGGCGAGGGGTCGACCCCGGCCCAGGCGCGCGCCAGCGTCTCGGCGTGGTCGGCGGCGACCTGCCAGTGCTCCCGGCGCACGCCCCGCTCGCCCGTGACCTCGACGACCCGCGCCGCGTCGCCCAGGGCGGCCACCCGGGGCGCCGCCCGCAGTCCGACGTCGACGACGATCCCGTCGTCGAGTTCGACGCCCGAACCCTCGAGCCACCCGAGGTCGAGGCGCGAGCCGACGGCCGCTACCACCGCGCGCCCCTCGAGCGCCCCGTCCTCGAGCTCGACGCGCCAGGTGGTCGATCCCGCCACGACGTCGCGCACCACGACCCCGGTGCGCAGCTCGATCGAGGCGGCGGCGGCCAGCCCGGCGAGCCAACCCGCGACCACCTCGCCGAGGGGGCCGATGAGGGGTCGGGCCGCCGCCTCGAGCACGACCGGCACGAGGCCGCGCGCGGCGAGCGAGGTCGCCACCTCAGCCCCGAGGAACCCGCCGCCGACGACGACGACCGTCTCGCCCGCCTCGAGGGCGGCCACTCGGTCGCGCAGCGCCACGGCGTCGTCGAGCGTGCGCAGGGTCGTCAGCGGTCCGCTCGAGGGCGTGGCGAACGCCCGCGCCCCGACCCCCACCGCGAGGGCCACCCGCGTGGGGTGGAGGCGCGTCCCGTCGGCGAGGTCCACCTCGCCCGAGGCGGCGTCGAGGCCCACCGCGGGGACCCCCAGGGTCAGCTCGACCCCGATCTCGCGGGCCCGCCCCTCGTGCGCCAGGGCGACCTTATCGAGGTCCCAGCGACCCGCGAGGACCTGTTTGGACAGGGGTGGCCGGTCGTAGGGGAGGTGGGGCTCGGCCCCCACCAGGGTCACGCGCCCCGCGAACCCGTGGGCGCGCAGCCCCTCGCAGAGCCGCCAGCCGGCCAGTCCGGCACCCACCACCACGACGTGGTCGTCGGGTGCGAGCGCGTCCACTAGCCGAAACTAGCGCGCCACTGGGCGAGCGAGCGCACGAGGAACACCGTGTTGGACGCGCGCACGCGCCCGAGCGGCGCGTGGGGGTCGTCGGCGTAGAAGTGACCCGGGTAGAGGTTGGTCTCGTCGGGCACGATCGCCAAGCGCTCGTGAATCGAGGCGTAGATCTCGTCGCTGTCGCCGCCGGGGAGGTCCGTGCGCCCGCACCCCTCGACGAAGAGGGTGTCGCCCGAGAGCAGGGCATCGTCGACCCACAGGCACTGGCTCCCCGGGGTGTGGCCGGGGGTGCGCACCAAGGTGACGTCGAGTTCGCCCAGGGTCAGATGTTCCCGGTCGTCGTGACCCACGACGCGCGCCGGGTCGACGCCCGTGCGCTCGAGCAGCGCCTCGACCTCGACGGCTTGGGCGTGTACCTCGACCCCGGTCGCGGCGACGAGTTCGGCGACCCCGGCGACGAGGTGCTCACCCATCAGCCGTCCCCCGACGTGGTCGGGGTGGGCGTGGGTCGCCACCGCGCCCACCACCGTCATCGCGTCGTGAGCCACGAGATCGACTAACTCGCGCGGCGCGTACGACGGATCGACGAGGACGGCCTCTCCGGTCTCGCGATCCCCCAGGGCGTAGGCGAAGTTGCGCATCGCCACCGCGACCGGGTCACCCAGGGCGAAGTCCCGGCCCGAGAGCCACTGGCGCAAGTACAGCCGCGACGTCACTCGTCGTCGACGATGGCCGCGATGCGCGGGGTTAGCTCCTCGACCCGCGCGCGGGTCGCGACGAGTCGCGACTCCAGGGCCTCGATAATCACGGTGGCCCGCTCGAGCCGGGCGAAGAGGTCGTCGACGGACACCTCGCCCTCGTCGAAGGAGGCCACGATGGCGTCCAGCTCGGCCGCGGCCTCGTCCCAGCTGCCGACGTCACTGCCTGGCATCACGCTTCCCCCACGGTCTCCACGCGAGCCCCGAACGAGCCCGTCGCCACGCGCACGCGCACCTCGTCACCGACCGACACCGCGTCGATCCCGCGCACGACGCGTCCGCTCGCGTCGGTCACGATAGACCAGCCCTGGGCCAATCGGCGCGCCGGGTCGTAGGCGCCGAGCAGCGCGCGGTGGTGCGCGAGCCGGCTGTGGGCGCCCTCGAGGGTGCGGCGCGCGTCGATCACGAGCCGGCGGCGCGTCGAGGCGAGGTGACGCTCCTCGGCGCGGATCCGGTCGCGCACTCCCACGACCACCGCGCGCCGGCGCTCGGCCACGTGGGCGTCGGCCTCGGCGAGGAGGTCCTCGGCGCACGCGGCCACCCGGGCCGCCGGGCGACGCACGCGCTCCTCGCGCCACGCGCGGACCCGCTCGACCAGGTGCTCGGCGAGCCGGGTCGGGGTGATGGCCCGGGTGTGGGCTACGAGGTCTGCCACCGACTCGTCGCCGGTGTGGCCAATCCCGGTGAAGACGGGCACCGGGCAGCGGGCGATGGCCCGGGCCACCGACTCGTCGTCGAAGCAGGCGAGGTCGCCGCGCGAGCCCCCGCCGCGCACGACGCAGATGACGTCAGGGACTCTGGCGCTCAGCCGCTCGAGGGCGGCGACGATCTGGGGCGGGGCGCCCTCGCCCTGGACGAGCGAGGGGACGACCTCGACCGAGAAGGCGAAGCCCGAGCCCTCGAGCACGCCGGAAAAGTCCCGGAACCCCTCGGTGGCGGGGCTCGCCACGACCCCCACCCGCAGCGGGACCGGGGGTAGCGAGAGTCGCCCGTTCGCCTCGAGCAGTCCCTCGGCTCGAAGCCGGGCAATCAGCTCCTGGCGGCGCCGGGCGAGCTCGCCGAGCAGACTCGTCACGTCCACGTCGAGCACGCTGAAGCCGATCTTGCCCTGGGGTGCGAAGACGTCGACGTAGCCATGCAGCGTCACGGTCATGCCCGTGGCGAGGGTGACGCCGTTCTCGGCCAGTCGGGCCTTGAGGGGTGCCCACTGGCGCGACCAGCAGTGCGCGTTGAGCACGGGCCGGCGCGTGTCGGCCGTGTCCGATCCGGCGTCGACCAGGTCGAGGTAGACGTGGCCCTTCTCGTAGACCTTGACGACCTCGCCGCGGACCCACAGCGGTCGGCGCCGCCCGAAGGCCGCCTCTAGGTGGGCGGTGACCACCTCGTAGAACGCGGCGACGTCGAGGACCGGCGCCTCCACGCTCGCCCCCTCGCCACTCACGCGGCGAGGCTAGCGCCCGGGACCGACGCGACCTTGTCGAGTCGGCGCGCGCTGTGCCAGACTGGGGGTGGACGGTGAGTCGACTGGGTGGCCGCGCCGCAGCGATGCGGTGAGGAAAGTCGGGGCTCCAGCGGGCAGGGTGCTCACGTGAGTGAGTCGCGGTGACGCGAAGGACAGTGCCACAGAGAAAAGACCGCCGGGGCCGGGGAACCGGCGCCGGCAAGGGTGAAACGGTGCGGTAAGAGCGCACCAGCGCCCCGGGCGACCGGGGCGGCTCGGTAAACCCCACCCGGAGCAAGATCGAACACGGGAGGCCGCCCGCACGCCTCATTGAGGCACTCCCGAGGTGGATCGCATAGATGGATGGCCACCCATCCCCCCTCGGGGGGTGGACAGAACCCCGCTTACAGGTCGACTCACCGTCCGTCCGACCCGACGAGCGTGCCCCTGGGAGCGACGTGCTGCACCTGCCTTACCGCGAGCTGCCCCTGACTGACCCGGGCACGCCCCCGACCTCGACCCCGGCGCGCTACCTCGTCTGGATCGCCGGCCACCAACGTGGGCTGCTGGTGCTCAACGCCCTCTTCGGCATCGGGTGGATGGTCGCCCAAGCGCTGGTCTTCGCCGCCCTGGGCGCGGCGATCGACCACGGCATCGACCGTCGCGACACGGCGGCGTTGCTCGCCTGGGTCTCCGTCGTGCTCGGGCTCGGCCTCGTCCAGGCTGTCTGCGGGTCGCTGCGCCACCAGCTCGCGGTGACCAACTGGCTCCACGCGTCGTACCGCTCGATCCAGTTACTCGGTCGCCACATGGCCACCACGGGCCCGGCGCTGACCGAAACCATCCCCGCCGGGGACGTCGTGAACACGGCGAACTCCGACGCCATCCGGGTCGGCACCGCCTACGACAGCCTCGCGCGCTTTCTCGGCGCCATCGTGTCGTGGGTGGTGGTGTCGTTTATCCTGCTCGCCACGTCGCTCACCCTCGGCCTCGTCGTGCTGATCGGCGTCCCGGTGCTGGCGACGTTGAGCGTGCCGCTGATGCGTCCGCTCCACCGCCACCAGGCCGCCCAGCGCGAGAGCGCGGGTCGGCTCGCCGCGCTGGGGGCCGATACCGTCGCCGGCCTGCGGATCCTGCGCGGGATCGGCGGCGAGGACATCTTCCACGCGAACTACGTCGCCCAGAGCCAGCGGGTGCGCGCGGCCGGCGTGCGCCTGGCCACCCCGCAGGCCGCCCTGGAGTCGGGCCAGGTCCTGCTGCCGGCGGTGCTCACGACCGTCGTCACCCTGCTCGGCGCTCACGAGGTGATCGCCGGTCGACTCCAGCCCGGCCAGCTCGTGGCCTTCTTCGGCTACACCACTTTCCTCACGACGCCACTGCGCACGGGAATCGAGTACATCATCAACGCGACGCAGGCCTTCGTCGCCGCCGGCAAGATCCAGCGGGTGCTGCGCGTCGCGCCCACCGTCACCGACGTTGTCGCCCCGCGTGACTGGCCCGAGCCATTTGAGGAGATCCGTGACGCGCGCACCGGCCTCGTGCTCGCACGCGGCGAGTTCGCCGGACTGGTGGGCGAGACGACCGACGAGACGGCAGCGCTCGTGGACCGGCTGGGCCGATTCGTCGCCGACGTGGCGGGCGTCACCGTCAACGGCGTGCCCCTGGGCGAGGTGGCCCTCGACGAGGTGCGCCGGCGCGTCGTGGTGAGCGAGATCGAGCCACGACTCTTCGCCGGGGAGCTGCGCGCTGAGCTCATGCCCCACGAGGCGCCCGACGACGAGCGGATCGTGCGGGCGCTCACGATCGCCAGCGCGCTCGACATCCTCGACGCCCTCGGCGACGGGCTCGGGACCACCCTGGACGAGCGCGGCCGCGGCCTCTCGGGCGGCCAGCGCCAGCGGCTCGCGCTGGCCCGCGCCGTCCTCACCGACGCCGAGGTGCTCTTGCTGGTCGAGCCCACCTCGGCCGTCGACGCACACACCGAGGGCCGCGTCGCCGCGCGACTGGCCGAGGCCCGCGACGGGGCCACGACGCTCGTGGCCACCTCGAGCCCCCTCGTGCTCGAGCACTGCGACGTCGTGAGCCTGCTCGTCGAGGGCCGCGTCGTGGCGCGGGGTAGTCACGAGGACCTCCTCGAGCGCTCCCCCCTCTACCGACGCCTCGTGCTGCGCGCGGAGTCGCCGTGAGCCTCCCCGTCGCCTCCAGCGCCCAGGTCCGCGCCTACGCGAAGGTGCTCGCCACACGCCACCGCGGGCCGCTCGCGCGCATGCTCGCGCTCTACGCCCTCGCGTCGACGGCCGGCCTCGTCCCGGCGTGGGCCGTCGGTCAGATCACCAACCTGGCCGCGGCCCACACCCTGAGCGCGGGACCGGTCGCGCGCTACGTCACCGTGCTCGCCCTCGCCTCGCTGGGCTACGGCGTGCTCACCTACGCGGCCCGCCGGCGGGCCTACGTCTTGGGCGAGACCGTCTTCGCCGAACTGCGCCAGGAGTTCCTCGACAGCGTGCTGGCCCTCCCCCTCGTCGAGGTCGAGCGGGCCGGCACCGGCGACCTCTTGAGCCGGGTCACCAACGACATGAACGCCCTGTCACGCACCGTGCGCTTCGCCGTGCCCGAGTGGCTCGTGGCGCTGCTCCAGGCTGTGCTCACCCTCGGGGCCATGCTGCTGGTGAGTCCGCTGGCCTCACTGGCCAGCCTGGTGTCGATCCCGATCCTCGTCGTCTCGACCCGCCACTACCTGCGCTACGCCACCCCGGGCTATCGGCGCGAGCGCGTGAGCTACGCCACGCTCTCGGGCACCGTCGCCGAGACGGCCGAGGGCGCGCGCACGGTCGACGCCCACCGGCTCGGCCCCCGCCAGGTGGACCGGATCGAGGGCGACGTGCGCGAGGCCTTCTACGCCGAGATGTACACGCTGCTCATGCGCATGGTCTGGTTCCCCACGGTCGAGGGGGCCTTCGCCCTCGCCGTCGCCGCGACGCTCGGCTGGAGCGGGTGGTTGGCCATCGGCGGCCACGTCACCGTCGGCGCGGCGACCACCGTCACCCTCTACGTCGTGCAGATCAACGACCCCCTCGACCGTGTCGTCTCGTGGCTCGACGAGATCCAGATCGGCCAGACCTCGCTCGCACGCCTGGTCGGCGTCTCGGCCTCGCGCGCCGTCGAGCCCCCGCCCGTCGCCGCGCCCGAGGACGAGCGCCTGGTGCTCGAGCACGTCAGCTACGCCTACCGACCGGGCCACGACGTCGTGCGCGACGTGACCCTCGAGGTCCGCCCCGGTGAACGCCTGGCGATCGTGGGGCCCTCGGGGGCGGGCAAATCGACCCTCGGGCGACTGCTCGCGGGCATCGACGCCCCAACGCGCGGCTCGGTGCGCGTCGGGGGGACCGAGCTCACCGCCCTGCCCACGGCCCAACGCCGGCGCCACGTCGCCCTCGTCACCCAAGAGCACCACATCTTCATCGGCTCGGTGCGCGACAATCTCCTGCTCGCGCGGCCCGGCGCCGGTGACGACGAGGTCCGGGCGGCCCTGGCCGCCGTCGACGCCCTCGACTGGGTCGAGGAGACCCCCGCGGGCCTCGACACCGAGCTCGGCACGACGGGCCACCCCGTCTCCCCGGCCCAGGCCCAGCAGCTCGCGCTCGCGCGCCTCGTCCTCGCCGACCCCCACACCCTGGTGCTCGACGAGGCGACGGCCCTGCTCGACCCGCGCGCGGCACGCCACCTCGAGCGCTCGTTGAGCGCGGTGCTCACCGGGCGCACCGTCATCGCCATCGCCCACCGTCTCCACACCGCCCACGACGCTGACCGGGTGTGCGTGGTGATCGACGGGCGCATCGCCGAGATCGGCACCCACGACGAGCTCGTCGAGCGCGACGGCGAGTACGCCTCGCTGTGGCGCAGCTGGCGCAACGACCGCGCGGGAGACTCGTAGGCTCGTTCGGTGGCCCAGCCCCTGCGCGCCGACGAGGTCCACGCCTGCGTGCATCGGGTCGCGCTCTCCCGGGGTGGCCCCAGCGAACCGGCGCGGGCCGAGGAGTCGGCCAGCCTCGCGCGCCGGCGCGAGCGCGCCCAGGCCCACCGGCGCGCGACCGTGGCGGCCCTCGCCGCCCTCCACCCCGAGGCGGTGCGGCCCCGCACGCTCGACGAGACGCTCGCCGCCCTGGCGCGCGGTGACGAGCTCATCCTCACCCCGAGGCTGCCGGTCGACCTCGCCGGGCGACGCGTGGTGAGCGTGCAGGCGCTGGTGCGCACCGGGCGCGACGAGCGCTTCACCTACGCCCCGGTCATCGTGAAGAACCACGAGGTCGCCGAGCCGGCGCTGACGCGTTCCCTGTGGCGCGGCGACCTGGCGCGCCCCCGCCCCGCCGACGCCACCCGGGTAGCCGGCGTCGGGGCGCGGACCTCGTCACCCCTGACCCGCAGCGGCCTCGCGCTCGGCCACGCCACGCGGGTCCTCGGCGCGCTCGGCCACGGCGACCCGGCGGCCCGGGGGGCCGTCGTAGACCGGAGCCGCGCGCTGTGGTGGTTCGAGCTGGGCGGCGACGAGCACCCCCGTTTCAACCTCGCGGCGTACGACCGGCTCTACGCGGAGCGTCGCGCCGTCCTCGAGGCCCACGACCGCTGGCGGGTCGGCGCGGGCGACTACCCCACCCAGCCCTACTGGCACCGCGAATGCCTCGACTGCCCCTTCGCCCCGCACTGCGCCGCGGAGCTCGCCGCGCGAGACGACGTCTCGCTCGTGCGCTTCACCACCCTCGCCCAGCAGACGCGCCTGCGCGAGGCCGGTATCAGCACCCGGCGCGCGCTCGCCGGGCTCGACCCCCACGAGGCCCGCCGGGCCCGCGAGGGCGTGGGGGGCGGTTCCACCGCCACCCTGGCGCGCGAGGTCGACCACCTCGACCAGCTCATCTACCGGGCCCGGGTCGCCGTGGACGGGACCCTGCGCCGACGAGTCGAGCCCACCGCGATGGGCTGCGTCCGGGCCGACGTCGAGGTGGACGTTGACATGGAGAGCTACGAGGACGCCACCTACCTCTGGGGGGCCGTGGTGAGCGTCGCGCGCGCGGTGCCGGGCGTGTCGGAGGGCTACCACGCCTTCGCCACCTTCGACCCGCTGACCCCCGCGGCCGAGGCGGCGCTCTTCGCACGCTTCTGGACGTGGCTCGAGGGCCTGCGCGCCGCCTGCGAGGACGCGGGAGCCACGTTCTGCGCGTACTGCTTCTGGTCCACCGCCGAGGACGGCGCGATGGACCGTGCCCTCGAGCGCACCGACGACGACGCCCTCGCCCGCGAACTCGCCGCGTCTCTCGAGGCGTTCCGACGCGCCCGGCCGGCCCGGTGGATCGACCTGCACGACGTGGTGAGCCGCCAGATCCAGACCGACGGCCCGCTGGGGCTCAAGCTCGTGGCGCGCGCGGCCGGCTTCGCCTGGCGCGACCCGAGCCCCAGCGGCGAGGCGTCGATCGCGTGGTACGAGCGGGCCGTGGGCGACGACCCGATCGCGGCCGAGGCCCATCGGCGTCGCCTCCTCGAGTACAACGAAGACGACTGTCGTGCGACACGCGCCCTTCGTGACTGGCTGGAGGGCCCGGCCCGTTATCTCCCCCACCGCGACGAGCCGCCGGCGTCGGCCGTCGGACCGTGAACGAGGTCACCGCCGCCCTCGGGCGCACCACCTCGCGCGCGCGGGCCGCGACCGTCGGCGCGCTCGGGGCGCTCCTCGCCCTGGCGCTCAGTGCCGCGATGGCTCTCGGCCTCGCCCGGGTCGCGCACGGGCACACCGGCGGGCTCCTCGTCGTCGCGGTCGCGCTGGTCGCACGGATCGCCCTCGCCCTCGCACTGGCCGCCTTCGACGACACCAGCGCGGCGCGCGCCCGCGCTCTCGCCCGACGCGCACTCTCCGCCCACCTGCTCGCCCCCCATCGCGCGAACGCCGAGGGCGCCGGCGACCTCCTCGTCAGCGTCGAAGACGCCGCCCAGGGGGCCTCGCTCGAGCGGCTGCGCGCCGCGGCCGCGGCCTCGGTGCTCGGGCTCGTCGTCGTCGGGTACTACGCCGGCTGGCTCGCCCTGGCCATCACGGTCGCACTGCTCGGTGCGGCCGGTCCGCTCTACCGGCGCGCCGGCGCGCGCGCCGAGGCGGCCCAGGTCGCGGTGCGCGAGCGGCGCGCGCGCCTCGAGGCCCGTCAGCTCGAGGTCCTGCGTCACGTGCCCGAGCTGCGCGGGGTCGGCGCGCTCGACTACGGGGCCCGCGAACTGGGCGCCCTGAGTGAGCGCGAGCACGAGGTGGCCCTCTCGGCGATCCGCGTCGCGCTCGAGTCCTCGGCCGTCACCGAGTTCCTGAGTGGGGTGAGCGTCGGGCTGGTCGCCATGGTGGTGGGCTTCGCGTTGCTCGGCGGACGCCTCTCGCTCGGCGCCGCACTGGTCGCCGTGCTCGTCACCGGAGAGCTCTACGTCCAGGTCCGTCGCTACGGGGTCGAGTTCCACCGCCGCGAGAACGCGACCACGGCCCTCGCGCGCCTCGGGGGGCTCGCCGGGCCGACCCGGGCCGACCCGGCCGGCGACGCCGTCGTCGTCGCGCGGGCGCTGGTGACCGAGGCGCGACCCGATCCGGTGGACCTCGAGCTCACCACGGGCGGGACGCTCCTGCTCACCGGCCCCTCGGGATCGGGCAAGACCACCCTGCTCGAGACGCTGGTGGGCTGGCGCCGCCCCGTCGCCGGCGCGCTCGAGCGCGGGCCCGGCCCGGTCGCCGTCGTCACCCCGTCGACGGCCCTGCTCGCGGTCAGCCTGCGCGAGAACCTCACCCTGGGCCGGACCGTCGACGATCACGAGGTGCGCGCCCTCCTCGGCGCCCTCGCCCTCACCGGCGAGCGCTTCGAGGACCTCGACACCCCGCTGGACGCGGACGGGCGCGGGCTCAGCACCGGCGAGCGTGTCCGGGTCGTGCTCGCGCGGGGCCTCCTCGCCGGCGCCCACCTCGTGGTGCTCGACGACGTCGGGGCCGTCCTCGACGACGACGCGCGCGCGGCGGTGCGCGCCGTCCTCTCGCGCGCCGGGGGACCGGCCGTCCTCGAGGCCACCTCGGGCGTCGCCGTCCTCACCGAGGCCCCGCGGCGAGCGCTCGAGACATGAGCGACGACCTCGCCCGCCTGCGCCGGTGGCTCTCGCGCGCCCGACCGGCGCGCGGCGACCTCGCCCGCGCGCTCTTAACGGGAGTGCTCGCCAGCGCCGTCGCCGTCGGGCTCACGACCGGGGCGGTCGGCCTGCTCGTGGCGAGCGCCCAGCGCCCCGGCCTGCGCGCCGTCGCGGTAATCCTCGTGGTGATCGAGCTGTTCGCCTTCACCCGCTCCCCCCTGCGTCTGGCCGAACGCCTGGCCGCCCACCGGCTGGGCTACGCGGCGGTGACCCGGTGGCGGCGCTGGCTGGTGCGCACGGTGGGACAGCTCGAGCACCGCCGGCTCGGCGCCGTGGCGACCGGCGACCTCCTCGAGCGCGCCCTCGTCGACACCGACCGGCTCCAGGACCTCTGGCTGCGCGGGGCGGTGCCCCTCGCGACCGCGGGAATCACCCTGGTGGCCCTCGACATCACGGTGGCGCTGCTGCCGCCGCTGGGCGCCTGGGCCGGCGCCGCCCTCGGCCTCGCCTGCGTCGAGGCGCTCGCGGTCGTGGGACTGGCGACGATCCATCGTGCGGCCCTCCGGCGCGAAGCCCTCCGGCGACGCGCCGCGGGCGCGGCGCGCGCGGCGCTCGTCGAGCTCGCGGCCGCGGGCCCGGCCCTGGCCGCCCTCGGCCGCGACGAGGTCGTTCGCACACACCTCGAGCGCGCCCTCCTACCCCTCGACCGGGCCGAGGCCGATCGGCGCGCACCCCTCGTCGCGCGCTACGGCCTGCTCGGGGTCGCCGGCGCGATCGCGCTCGCCGTCGTCGCGCTGCACCCGGCGGGCGCCGCCCTCTGGTGGGTCGTGGCGGTCACCCTGGCCACGGCCTCGATCGAGCTGCTCGGCGCGATCGACGCGGCCCTGGCCGGCACCACCGAGGTCGTCGCCTCGGCCGAGCGGCTCGAGTCCCTCGACCGGCCCCGCCGCCCCGGTCGACTCGCGGTGCCCGCGCGCCTCGACCTCGAGGCCCGCGACCTCGACTACCACGAGGCCGGCCGCGCGGTGCTCACGGGGGCGTCGCTGCGTCTCGCCCCCGGGGCGCGCCTCGCGCTGGTGGGGCCCTCGGGGGTCGGCAAGTCGAGTCTGCTGCGACTGCTCGCCCGCCTCGACCACCCCGACGCCGGAACGATCCTGCTCGGCGGGGTCGACCTCGCCGACCTCGACGAGGACGACCTGCGCCGACGCGTCGCCTACGTGCCGAGTGAGCCGGGACTCGTGACCGGCTACGCCCGCGACGTCGTCGCCCTGGGACGGCCCGTCGCCGAGGCCGGCCTACGCCTGCTCGACGAGCTCGGTCTCAGACTCTCGGGCACCGAGCGCGTCGAGGGGCTCTCGCGCGGCGAGACGGCCCGGGTCGCCCTCGCGCGCGCGCTGGCCGGCCGGCCCGACCTGCTCATCCTGGATGAACCCACGGCCGGGCTCGACCCCGGCGCGACGGCCCGGGTGCTCGGCGCGCTCGAGCGCTCGGGTGCCGGCGTCGTGGTGGCCACCCACGACCCCACCGTCGCGCGGTGGTGCGAGGCGGTCGTCGAGCTGCGCGAGGGCCGCCTCGCGCCCCTCAGCCGTTGAGCGCCCCCATCGAGCGTTCGGGGTAGCGCGCGCCGACGACCTCCTCGCGCGGAACGGCGGCGTCGATCTCGGCGAGGTCGGCCGCACTGAGCTCGAGCGACGACGCCGCGACGTTCTCGCGCAGCCAACGGCGCCGCTTGGTGCCCGGGATCGGCACGACGTCGTCCCCGCGCGAAAGGACCCACGCGAGCGCGAGCTGGGCGACCGAGGCGCCGGTGCGCACCGCGACCCTCTCCAGGCGCTCGACGAAGACGCGGTTGGCCTCGCCGGCGGCCCCGACGAAGCGGGGGTTGTGCGCCCTAAAGTCCCCCTCCCCGCCCACCCGGTTGGCCTCTTCGGAGGTGAGAAAGCCCCGTCCCAACGGGCTGTAGGCGACGAAGCCGATGCCCAGGCGCCGGCAGGCCTCGAGCACGCCGTCCTCGGGGTCGCGGGTCCACAGCGAGTACTCCATCTGCACGGCGCTCATCGGGTGCACGGCGTGGGCCCGCTCGATGGTGGCGACCGACGCCTCCGAGATGCCCAGGTAGCGCACTTTGCCCGCCTCGACGAGCGAGGCCATCGCCCCCCAGGTCTCTTCGATCGCCACGGTACGGTCGACACGGTGCTGGTAGTAGAGGTCGATGACCTCGACCCCGAGGCGCTGGAGCGACGCGTCACAGGCGGCCACGACGTACTCGGGGGTGCCGTTGACCCGCAGGTACGTGCCGTCCTCGGCGCGCTGGTTACCGAACTTGGTCGCGAGCACCACCTCGTCGCGCCGCCCCGCGAGGGCGCGTCCCACGAGGCGCTCGTTCGTGAAGGGGCCGTACATGTCGGCCGTGTCGAAGAAGGTGACCCCCAGGTCGATCGCCTCGTGGATCGTGGCGATCGACTCGGCCTCGTCGCCGGGTCCGTAGAACTCGCTCATCCCCATGCAGCCCAGCCCCTGGGCCGACACCTCGAGCCCTCGTCCCAGCGTGCGACGCTCCATGCGCCCTCCTCGTGAATATTCGCACAATCCAGTGATTGCACGGCGTTTCGTCCCACGCTAGTCGGAGGCCACCCGCTATCTTCATGGCATTGGCTGGGGGGGCCAAACATCGAGAGCCCGCCTGCTCCCTTCGGGGGCGGGCGGGCTCCGTTGTGTCTAACCTGGTGGGGCGGTGCCTAGGGCAGGAGCAGCCGGCCGCACGAGGGACACTCCGGGTACGCCCCCTCGGGCGCGTGGCGCCACCGGTCGAGATCGAGCGGACTGAGCGCGATCCGACAGCCGTCACAGCGCCCCTCGAGCACCTGGGCCGCGCCCGCTACGCCGGCGCGCTCGCGGGCCGCCTCGTAGCGCGCGCGCAGCGTCCCATCCACCTTCGCGGCCGCCGCCTCGCGCACGAGGCGCTGGGCCGCGACCTCCTCGTCGAGTGAGGACTCGAGGGCGGCCAGTGCGGCGATCAGCTCGGCGCGACGCGCGGCGAGCGGCTGGGCCTCGCGGCGTATCGCCGCGGTCGCCTCGCCGGCCGGCTCCACCTCTTCGAGGGCCTCGAGCTCACGGTCCTCGGCCGAGCCCAGGGCCTCGCGCACCTGATCGAGCTCGCCCGCCAGGGCCGCGCTCTCGCGCGCGTCGCGCGACGCCTCGAGGCGCGCGGCCAGGCGGTCCCGGCGCTCACGCAGCCGCGACGACTCGGCCGCGGCCTCGTCGTAGGCGCGCGTGAGGGGCTCGAGGCGGGCCTCGGCGGCGCGCAGCGCTCCCAGTCGCTCGCGCAGGTCCGCCTCCACCGCGGTGAGCTCGACGCGCTCGAAAAGGGTGGCCCGCTGGCCGGCGAGGCGCTCGAGCCACCGGTCCGCCTCCATCAGGGCGCGTAGCTCCTCGGTCGACACGCGCTCAGTCTCGCACCATAAGTTCCTCGAGGGAGTCGAAGAGCTTCTCGAGCGCGGGGTGCAGGTCGGCCTCGGCGCGCGCGAGCGCGCCGGGCCGGTCGAACCAGAAGACCAGGGGGCTCTCGCCGACCGGCGGGCGGGGATCCTCGGGTGCGCCGAGCACCACGTAGCGCAGGTCGTAGTGGGTGTGACCCTTGGGGCCGGGGTGGACGTCGACGTGGAAGAGCCGGGGGGGCTCGAGGTGGGCCACCGCGAGCCCGGTCTCTTCGGTCGCCTCGCGCTCGCACGCCGCCTCGGGCGACTCCCCCGGGTCGACGTGACCGCCGGGCTGGACCCAGAGGCCCAGGCGCCGGTGGCGGTGCAAGACGACCCCGCGGCTCGACACGACAAACGCCGACGCCGTGAGGTGGTGGGGGTCGGCCACCTCGTCGAAGGGGTCCGGCAGCCGCCCCAGCCGCTCGAGGGTGCGCTCGATCGAGGTCGCCTCACGCTCGTCCACCGGATCGATCGCGCCGATCGCCGCGCGCAGCGCGTCGCTCACGAATCGCCCCGCAGCGCGCGCACCGAGGCCGGCAGGTCCTCGGCGAGTCGGGCGTCGGCCAGCGCGCCGCGCCGGTCCGCCACGGGCTCGCCCCAGTGGGTGAGGAGCGGGACCGTGCCGGCCCACACGGGCAGCGCCAGGTCCTCGGGCCCGTCGTCGGTGGGGCCGGCCGAGACCTTGGCCGAGGCCTCGTCGATGGTGATCGCCACCACGCGGGTCAGGGCGAGCTCGCGGTCGTTCATCGGGCGCACCTCGCGGGCCCGTCCGGGCGCGACGCGGTCCACGACGAGCTCGAGCGCCCGGGCCTTCTCCTCGCCGGCGACCTCGCGGGCCGCACCGACCACGACCACCGACCGGTAGGCGATCGAGGACTCGAAGCCGCTACGCGCCAGGCGCAGCCCGTCGACGATCGTCGCGGTGAGCCACGCCTCGCCGGCGCGCACCACGGCGGCTAAGAGCGCGCTCGAGCGGCTGGCGTGCACGTAGAGGACCTCCCCGTCACGGGCGGCCAACGTCGGCAGGGCGACGGCCCGGTCGTCGACGACGGCGGCCACGTGGACGACGAGCGCCCCGTCGAGGATCTCGTAGACCGTCGCCGCGTCGTAGCGGGCCTTTTCGGGGAGTCGGCGGACGCGGGTGCGCGGGCCGGGGCCGAGCGGGTCCCTCACGGACGCACCTCACCGTGGAAGAAGGTGCGCGCGAGGCCCGCGACCTCGACCGTGCGCTCGAAGAGGCGCGCGTGCATCACCCCACCGCGCGCGCTCACCTGGCGCACCGTCACCGTCGGGGCGCCGACGCGCTCCATCCACCACGGCGCCACCGCGCACAGGGCGCTGCCCGTCACCGGGTCCTCGGCGATGCCCAGGCGCGGGGCGAAAACCCGAATCGACACGTCCGCGCCGGGCCCCCCGGGGCAGGCCGCGATGACGATGGTCGCCGGCGCGAGAAAGAGGGCCATCGGATCCACACTCAGTGAGCAGAGCGCGTCGTAGTCCTCCACGACGGCGAGCACGCTCGAGGGGCCGGCCTGGAACGCCTCGGTCACCTCGCCCACCGCGCCACCCAGGACCGAGGGGTCGAGAGGTTCGAGGTAGCTGCGCGGCAGGTCGATCGCGAGCAGGCCCTCGCGCAGACGGCGTCCGCTGAGGGTGCCCGAGCGGGTGGTGAAGGAGAGCTCCCCGCCGGGCGCCTCGAGTTCGACGAGCACGACGTGCAAGGTGGCGAGGGTCGCGTGGCCGCACAGGTCAACCTCGACGGTCGGGGTGAACCACCGCAGGGACCACTGGTCGCCGGCGCGGCGCACGAAGGCCGTCTCCGAGACGCCGAGCTCCGCGGCCATCGCCTGCATCGCGGAATCGGTGAGAGGGTGCTCGAGCAGCACCACGACGGCCGGGTTGCCGCGCTCGGTGTCGCCGACGAACGCGTCGACCCACCACAGCCGGTGCCCGAAGGCGACGTCGACCGACTCCATGCCCCCAGCCTGCCACAGGCCCTCGCGGCGTCGGTAGGGTTCAACGGGTGCGCGTGGCGACCTTCAACCTCCACGCGGGCGTCGACGGGTGGGGCCGACCCACGGCCGCGCTCGACACGGTCGTCGGCCTCGACGCCGACCTCGTGGTCCTGCCCGAGACCTGGCGGGGCGAGGACGAGGACATGTTCGAGGCCCTGCGCACGCGAACCGGGAGCCGGGGTCTCTTCGCGCCCCTCGCGCACGGACTGCGGGCCCGCGGCGAGGCCGACGGCCGGGGCTGGCAACCCCTCGGCGCGCACTTCACCGGCGAGCGGGTCCTGCTCTTTGACGAGCACCGCTCCCTCAGCCGTCCCCAGAGCGCGCACCGCGCGAGGGCCGGAACGCTCGAGCGCGGCGACTGGGGGCTCGCACTCCTCACCCGCCTGCCCCTCGACTCAGCCGAAGTCGTGCCGCTCGGTCGGATGGCGCGCGAGAAGGTCGAGCGGGCCCTCATCGTGGCGCGCCTCTCGCTCGAGGGCCGAGCGTTCCACGCCGTCGCCCTTCACGGCGCGCACCTCTCGCACGGCTCACCCGCGCTCTACCGGCGCGTGAACGACCGACTCGCCGGCCTCGACCCCGACCTGCCGATCCTGCTCGCCGGCGACTTCAACTGCTGGCGCCCGCTGCTGCGGGCCCTCCTGCCCGACTGGCGCACCCTGGCGCGCGGGCGCACCTGGCCGGCGTACCGGCCCCACAGCCAGATCGACCACGTGCTCGGACGCGGACCGTGGCGCTCGACACGCAGCTGGACGGTGGACGGGGGCAGCGACCACCTAGCCCTGGTCTGCGAGGTCGACCTGGGATCGTCGGAGTAGGGGCGCCGTCGCCCGCTAGCGTGCTCTCGAGTCGGCGCGAGGAGGTGTCATGCGCGGCGCTCAGGTACCCCGGGGGTGGGAGGAGTTCGCCGACCGCGTTCCCGAGAGCCAGGCCGCGATCATGGCCGCCGTGCTCACGGACCTCGACTTCGTCGTCGCGCGCCGCGACAGCCCGACCACCATGGGTTACGCGATCGGGGCGCTGCCCCAGCAGCTGCTCGTCCTGGCGGGCCAGCACGACCCCGCCTGGGCCGCGTGGCGCGCCTGGTGCGAGGCGCCGGTGGTCTTTCCCGACGACCTCGGCGACGGGTAACCGGGGTGTTCTCGTCGTCCGCTCCTCTCTACGACGCGATCTACGCGGCCCTCGGCAAGGACTACGCGGCCGAGTCGGACGAGCTCGTCGCGCTCGTCGCGCGTCGTCGTCCGTCGGCGATGACGTGGCTCGACGTGGCCTGCGGGACGGGCGCGCACCTCGAGTACCTGTGCCGTCGCTTCGACGTGGTGGGGGTGGACCTCGACCCGGCGATGCTCGCGTGCGCGAGCGAGCGCCTCCCCGGGGTCGCCCTCTATCAGGCCGACTACCGCACCCTCGCCCTCGGACGCACCTTCGACGTCGTCTCGTGCCTCTTCGGCTCGATCGGCTACGCCGAGGGTGCGGCCGACTTGCGCGCAGCCGTCGGATCGATGGCCGCGCACCTCGCGCCGGGCGGGGTCTTGATCGTCGACGCCTGGCTGCGCCCCGAGGAGTGGCGTGACGGCGTCGTCCAGGTGGTCGTCGCCGAGGACGGCCCTCGTCGGATAGTGCGGGTCGGACGCAGCCGGCTCGAGGGTGAGCACGCGCACCTCGAGATGCACCACCTCGTTGCCGACGAGGGGGGCGTGGAGTACCTCGTCGAGCACCACGACCTCACCCTCTTCACCCCCGAGGCGTACGAATCAGCCCTGCGCAACGCCGGCCTCGCGCCCGAAGTCGTGGCGGCCCCCACGCCTGGGCGCGACCGCTACGTCGCCGTCGCGCCGAGCCCGCCCTAAGCGAGGGTGACCGAGGGGTCGACCACGACGAGCGTCTTGCCATGGTTCTCTCCGCGCAGCAGCATCGAGAGCGCGTCGGGGGCGCGCTCGAGCCCCTCGACGAGGTGCTCGCGGTGGGCTAGGCGCCCCGCGCGCACCATCGCCGCGAGTTCGCCCTGGATCGCGGCGAAGCGATCGAGGTAGTCGAGCACGATGAAGCCGCGCATCGTCGCGCGCCGGGTGATGAGGGCTGCGGTGTTGACCAGTCCCTGGCGCTCGGCCCCGTCGTACTGGGCGATCGCCCCGCACAGCGCCACGCGCGCGCGCATCGCGAGATTGGCCAAGACGGCGTCGAGGACGGCGCCCCCGACGTTGTCGAAGTAGAGGTCGACTCCTTGGGGACAGGCCTCACGCAGGCGCGCGGTGAGACTCGCCTCCCGGTAGTCGAGACACGCGTCGAGGCCGTAGGTCTCGACGACCTCCCGACACTTCTCGGGCCCGCCAGCGATCCCGACCACCCTGCGCGCGCCACCCTCGCGGGCGAGCTGACCGGCCACCGAGCCCGTGGCCCCGGCGGCGGCCGAGACGACCACCGTGTCGCCCTCGCGCAGCCCGCCGACCTCGTGCACGCCGACCCAGGCCGTCACGCCCGTGACGCCCAGCACGTTCATCACGGTCGCGAGGTCGAGGCCCAGTCCGGCGGGCACGACCGAGAAGCGCACCTCCTCGGTGGCGAGTGCCCACTCCTGCCAGCCCGTCATGCCGAACACCACGTCGCCCACGGCGTAACGCGGCGTGCGCGACTCGACGACCACCCCCGCGCCGGACCCGCGCACCACGGCGCCCACCTCGATGGGGGGCAGGTAGCCCGGGGCGTCGTCCATCCACGTGCGGATCGTCGGGTCGATCGATAGCATCCCCACCCGGATGAGGGCCTCACCCTCGGCGCACGTCGGACGCTCCCCCGACTCCAGGCGCGTCGTCGACGCGTCGAGTCTCCCCCGCGGCCGTTCGGCCAGTACGACGCGTCGGTTCTCCACGGTGCCTCCTCGCTCGGCCCCCCACTGTAGGGACCGCCGCTAGGTTCGGACCATGGACTTCGCCACCCTCGGTCACACCGGTCTCAAGGTTTCACGGATCTGCCTGGGCTGCATGAGCTACGGCGAACCGACCCGGGGCAACCAGCCCTGGTCCCTCGGGCCCGATGAGGCCCGACCGTTCTTCGCCCAGGCGCTGGATGCGGGCATCAACTTCTTCGACACGGCCAACGTCTACTCAGCCGGCTCGAGCGAGGAGATCACCGGTGCCACCCTGCTGTCGATGGTCAGCCGCGACGAGGTCGTCATCGCGACCAAGGTCCACGGTCGCATGGGCCCCGGCCCCAACGGCCAGGGCCTCTCGCGCAAGGCCATCCTCTCCGAGATCGACCACAGCCTGCGCCGTTTGGGCACCGACTACGTCGACCTCTACCAGATCCACCGCTGGGACTACGACACCCCGATCGAAGAGACCCTCGGCGCACTCGACGACGTCGTGCGTTCCGGCAAGGCGCGCTACGTCGGCGCCTCGTCGATGCACGCCTGGCAGTTCGCCCAGGCGCTCTACCTCGCGGACCTCAACGGCTGGACCCGGTTCGTGTCGATGCAGAACCACTACAACCTGCTCTACCGCGAGGAGGAGCGCGAGATGCTGCCGCTCTGCGAGGACCAGGGCGTGGGCGTCATCCCCTGGAGCCCGCTCGCGCGCGGTCGCCTGGCCCGACCCTGGGGGACGTCGACCCACCGCGCCGAGAACGACGAGTTCGGCCGCGCCCTCTACGGTGAAGACGACCGGCCCGTCGTCGAGGCCACCCTCGCGGTCGCCCAGCGTCACCAAGTGGCACCGGCCAGCGTGGCCCTCGCCTGGATGCTCGCCAAGCCCGGCGTCACCAGCCCGATCGTGGGGGCCACCCAGCCCCACCACCTCGACGACGCCGTCGCCGCGCTCTCGCTCGAACTGAGCGACGAGGACGTCGCCGCCCTCGAGGCGCCGTACCGCCCGCACGCCGTGGCCGGCTTCCGTTAGCGGTCGTGCCGGTGCGACGGCTGGGCCGTAGCTTCTTCGCCGGCGACCCGGCCACCGTGGCGCGGGCCCTCCTCGGGACGCTCCTCGTCGTTCGCGACGGCCCAGCGTCGCGTGTGGCCCGCGTGGTGGAGACTGAGGCCTACGGAGGGCTCGACGACCCCGCGTCGCACGCCTTCCGGGGCCCCACGCCCCGGTGCGCGGTCATGTTCGGCCCGCCCGGCGTGCTCTACGTGTATAGGAGCTACGGGGTGCACTGGTGCCTCAACGTGGTGACCGGGGCCCGGGGGTCGGCCGGCGCCGTGTTGGTGCGCGCGGCCGAGCAACTCGCGCCCGAGCCGGGACACCTGCGCGGACCTGGACTGGTGACCCGCGCCCTGGGGGTCACCGGCGCCGACTCGGGCTCCGACAGCTGTGCGCGCGACGCGCGCGTCTTATTCGCCCGCGACGCCGCGGGTCTCGCGGGCGCCGACGTCGAGGTGACCCCCCGGGTGGGCATCAGTCGCGAGGTCGATCGCCCGTGGCGATTCACGGCGGGCGGCCACCCCGCGCTCTCGCGTCGGCGGGGCCCATCCCCGCTGAAGGTGACCTGAGCGAAAACATTTTTTCGTGCACCTCATTTAGAGACCTGCGCCACCGGCTGAGTAGAGTTCCGGGACGACCGAACGAAAAACGAGAACACCATGGCCGAGGGAAACCCCAACTCCAAGACGCGCCAGCACATCCTCGACGTCGCGAAAGTCCTGCTCACCGAGACGAACAAGGACGCCCTGTCGGTCTCGGTGCTCTGCGAGCGGGCCCACATCGCGCCCTCGACCTTCTACTACTACTTCACCTCCTTCGCCGACTGTCTCGCCGAAGCCGACCGCCAGCGCTACGAGGACCTGGTGGGCGCGTTCGAGGAGCGGATCGCCGCGATCGAGCGCGCCCTCGACGGGGGCGACCCGAACGTGTTCTACGCGGCGGTCCGTGACCAGATGACCGCCGCCTGGTCGGCCGGACGGGCCGACGCGCGTTACTCGCTGATCCGCACGTTCATCAACATCTTCGACAACAAGAGCCAGGCCGCGCGCTTCCGCAGCCAGCTCGACGCCCAGTTCGACCGTTGGCTGGCCGCGGCCGAGCTCGCCCACCGGCGCGGCTGGACCGTCGACGGGGTGACGGGCGAGATGGTCGTGCTCATGTTCTGGGCCGCGTCGGTGGGCCAATTCGTCCTGCCGATGGCGACCCGGCGCACCATGGCGCCCACGGCCGTCGCCACCTTCTTCATGGAGATCCTCACCGGCGCCCTCGGCGCCGGCGCGGCCGACGAGGACGACGAGGACGAGATAGAGGCCGAGCTGTAGGTCCCGCCCGCGCGCGTAGCGGACGCGGGAGTCCGGTCCCGGGTGGTCACCTCGCGACGGGGTGTGCTAGTCCCGTGAGATGAACAAGAGCCCTACACCCGGCACCACGCCCTCCGAACGGATTGACGCGCGCATCGCGGAGCTGGGCGATTGGCGCGCCGCGTCGCTCGCCCACGCGCGCGAACTCATCCACCGAGCCGACCCCGAGGTCGACGAGGAGTGGAAGTGGAACGTGCCCGTTTGGAGTCATGATGGGATCATCTGCACCGGCGAAACCTACAAGTCGGTGGTCAAGCTCACCTTCGCGCGCGGAGCGTCTCTGCCCGATCCCGCGGGGCTCTTCACCTCGAGCCTGGACGGCAGGGTGCGGCGCGCGATCGACCTGCGCGAGGGTGAGAGACTCAACGTCCGCGCCTTCACCGCCCTCGTGCGCGCAGCGGTGGCCCTCAACCGCTCTGGGGAATGAGCCCAGCCGGACTCGATCCCCCGTCGCGCCCCGGGACTGTCGCGACTCTCCCTAGGCCTCAAGCAGCTCGTCGAGCTCAGGATCGGGGCCGACCTCCCACACCTCTTGCGCGCAACGACACGCCGCGGCGAATCGAGCGGCCCACCGCCGCGCCTCGTCTCGGGTGGGCACCTCGACGATCACGAACCCGCCGAGGGACTCCGGCCGAGCGCCCTCGGTGATGCTCCCGTCGGGGGCCACCACACTTGAGGGCTCGTCGACGATCCCGCCCGCCACCACGAACACGCCGGCCTCGATCGCCTCGCGGCACACCGCGTGCGCCGCGTCGGCGACGGCGGGCAGGTCGGACGTGGGGACAGCGTCCATCGCGTGGGCGTCCATCGCAATCACGTACCGGGCCATCTCTCCTCCCCGTTGGCCGATTCGGCGGGCCACTGTAGCGCCGCTCGCGACCAACCGGGGATGATGACCCAATGCGAGCGACGTCGACGTGGAGCTATCCCTTTGGCCCAGGACCTGCGGAGTCCGACGACCGATCATCACGCGCCCTGGGTGGACCTTGGTTCACACAATGAAAACCGACACGTCGCTCGTCATCGTGGAACGATGCCTTAACGTGACGCGGCGCACGCCGCGTCAGTCAGTCGCTCGTCGTAGGCGACGATGCCTTCTAGGTCGTCACCAATCCCCATCGCGGTTGCCAGATGTAGTGCCTCACATGAGCGAAGCGACGGTGGCAGTAGACGGCCGGCCGCGAAAATAGTGGCGACACCAACTTTTGGCTGTGTGAGTGACGCAGGTTCCCCCAACCATGCTTGCTATCATATTAAGACAACTGCTATCATTACGAAATGAAGCAGATCATAACTCGAGTTGATGACGACTTGGCTGAGGCACTTAAAAATCAGGCCAGCCGAACGGGTGAATCCGTGAACTCCTATCTCAACCGGCTACTTCGCGCTGCGGTGGCGGGACCAAGTACACCACGCCACGAATGGAAGGTGGCGGCGATCTCCAACGGTCGACTTATGTCGCGTAAAAATCTGAACAGTAGGGTTCGCAATCGAACAAAGAGGCCAGGCACCAAACTCCACACACCCTCCGGCTACGCAAGCAACGCCGTGAGCGACGGTCGCGACGAAGGATGATCATCTTCGCAGACACGAGTGCCATTGGGAGTGCCTACCTAGGTGACGAGGCCCACGGACATTGGATTAGCGACGTCATTCTTGATGGACCCGATCCGGTCGTGATTAGCGAGTTGGCCGACGTTGAGTTCGCAAGTTTGCTGGTGCGCGCAAAGTCCGATGGTCGTATCAACGCCAGCGAAATGGCCGGGTGCCTAGCAGCGTACAAGGAGCACACTGCCGACGACGGGCCCATTGGAGTCATCCCTATTACCCATGATTCGTTGAGCAGGGCCCAACAATTCGTTCTTCAAGTCTCAATTCGCACGCTCGATGCTCTACACCTCGCTTCCGCGCAACTTTTAGCTGATACCAACGATGACAACGTGGTGGTTCTGACTCTCGATCGCCGACAAGCCGTCGCAGCCCAGGCACTTGGATTGGCCCTGTACGATGTGCCCGCTAAGTAGTCGCCGTCCCCTTCGGCAAACTCGGTTGGCGATGGCGTAAGGCAAATAGCCGCCCGTCACCACCGAGTTTTGAACCGAAGTATCTCCTAGACACCGGCCGGGGTCGGTGCTTCGGTTGACGCTTCATCGGGGTGTGCCGATTCGTCGATGTTCCAACGACCCGGTCTGACCTCCCCTCCACGTCCAGCCACGGAGTGTGTCCCCGCGGCGACTGGGCTACTGGCCAGTCGAGCCAGGTTGGTCGCGGCGTTGAGGTCGCGGTCCATCACGAGGCCACAGGCCTCGCAGTGATACTCCCGCTCGTCGAGGCCCAGCTTGGCTTTCACCGAGCCGCAACGAGAACAGGTCTTGGAAGAGGGGTAGAACCGGTCGGTCTTCACGAGGGCCGAGCCGTACCACTTCGTCTTGTAGTCGAGCTGGCGCACGAACTCACCCCAACTGGCGTCGGCGATGTGCTTGGCGAGTGTGTGGTTCTTCAGCAAGCCCTTCACATTCAGGTCCTCGACGACGATGAGGTCGTAGAACTTGGCGAGCATCGTGGTCGTCTCGTGGATCAGGTTTCGGCGCTGGTCGCCGACGCCGGCGTGGATCTGCTGGACCCGTGCGTTGGCCCTCTCCCACCGCTTCGACGGGGCGACGCCCTTTCGCGGCCCCTGGCGCCGTGACGGCACGCGTTGGGCCCGCGACAGGCGGCCCTGAGCGCGAACGAGATTGCGGGGGTTGGCGACCGCGAGCACCGGATCGCCAGTGGGGGTCGCCCCGGTGTAGAGGGTGGTGAGCCCGACGTCGACGCCGACGACCCTCTCGGGAGGCCTCGTCGGTGGCAGTTGGCGCTCAACCTCGACGATGAACGAGACCCACCACTTGCCGCGGTGTTCGGAGATGGTGGCGGCGAGAATCCGACCGGTGCCGCGACCTAGGTGGTGGTAGAGCTTGCGGGTCGACTCGTAGGTCTTCACCTCGCCCACGCGACTTAAGCGCACGTGGTGGGAATCGACGAGACGCACGGCCGTGCCGGCGAGGGTGCTCGAGTGGTTGGTCCGTCGCGTCCGCGGGGTCGGAAACCGGGCGGTCCCCTTCTTCCAGTTGGTGAAGGCCCGCGCCAGGTGCACGTGGGCGTAGTTGTAGGTGGACGAGGCGTTGGCGTCCCACCACGGGGCCATCTCGTCGCGCTTCGCGTACCAGAGCTTCTGCAGGTCGAGATGGGAGGTTCCGAGGTAGTCCGCCTTCGCGACCTCTTCACCAGATTCCTTGCGGGCCCGGTTCTCGTCCCAGTTGGCCTTCACCAGTCCCAGCAGGGCGTTGTAGGCGAAGCGAGCGCCACCGACGTGACTGCGCAGTTGCGCGACCTGATTAGGCGTGGGATCAATCGCGTAGTGTCCGTGGCCATGAGAAAGTATCCGCTGGTGGCCAAGTGAGGTCCCCGCTGGTGGCCACGAAAAGTCCCCGCTGGTGGCCACGAGAAGTCCCCACCCCTCATTGAGCATCCAACCGCAGTGCCCCCTGGTCGGTGACCGTGGTGGTTCCACACCATCCACCCCACCGACCAGGAGACACCTCAATGAAATCAGTCAGGGAACGCATGGA
>DASSZS010000046.1:0-11955 GCA_035702745.1 Acidimicrobiales bacterium
GCACCACCACGGGCACGCCCTGGGTGGGCTTCGCGAGCTCGACCGGCCACCCCATCGGCTACACCGTCCTCGGCCGGTTCTCGCCGCTACGCCGTCGGGGCAACACCGTCTTTGTCACCTCGAGGTACAACTTCGACCACCTGCCGACCGTCGAGGTGGACACGATCTCGGCGACGACCTACCTGCCGAGCCGCTCGGTCTACCACGTCCTGCCCGCCCACGGCCATCCGGGCTTCACCTTCGCCCAGAACGGCGTCACCTGGTCCACGACGCCCCTGCCGCCACCTAAGTCCAACGGCGTCTGCGCCACCTACCTGGCCTCGATCCCCTAATCACCCTTCGCGCGCGCCCAGAGAGAAGGCTGACTCCGACGGCGGAGGTGCGAGCGGGGGTCGCGCGGCGAGCGTGTCCGCTACGCGCCACACCCCGTCCACTCGGGTGTGCGTCGAGGTGGAGGACTCAGCTAGCGCTGGTGGCGCGGACACCAGTAGGTCGTGCGCCCGCCGATCGTCGCGGTCGTCATCGCCTCACCGTCGAGCGGGCAGAGTCCCCCACGCAGCCGGGCGGCCATGTGGTCCCCGAGGTGTGAGCCGCCCCGACGCGCGAGGGTGCGCGTCGTAGTGCGCAGGGCTCGATGCAGCGCCGCCCGGCGCGCCTCGTCGAGCCGGCCGATCGGCGTGCGCGGGTCGATCCCGGCGCGAAAGAGCGCCTCGTCGGCGAGCAGGTTGCCCACCCCGGCGATCCTCGCCTGGTCGAGGAGGCGGGCCTTAACGGCCGGTCCCTCGCCGCGCTCGGTGCTCAGCGCCGCGTCGAGCTGGCGCCGGGTGAGGGTGAGCGCGTCGGGGCCGAGCGCCTCGAGGTCGGGCTCGACCTCAAAGCGCGCGAGACGGCGCGGGTCGTGCACGACCAGACGGCGCCCGTCGGCGAACTCGAGCCCGCCGCGCACCCACTGCGCCTTGAAGGAGTGCGGGCCGTAGAAGAGGCCCTCGATGCCGGCCTCGGTGTCGAGGAGCAGGACGCCCGTCATCCCGAAGCGGACCCCGAGGGTCGGGCCATCGGTCTCGAGCACGAGCAGCTTGCCGCGCCGGTCGGTGCCGGTGACGGTGAGCCCCTTCACGGCCCGAGCCCAGGCCGTGGGCGTCGCCAGCTTCTTAGAGAGGTAGCCGTCGGCCCAGCCGCGCCCGACTCGTGCGCCCACGACCCGCTCGGCGAGACGCCGGTACGACTCGACTTCGAGGATCTCGGGCACCCGGCGCATCGTACCGGCGACGAGGCGGGCGACCCCTCTCACTAGTGTTGACCCGTGCCCGACAAGCCCCACTGGCGAGAGCTCTTCACCGAGGTGGTGACCTCCGGGCTGTGCACCGGGTGCGCCGCGTGCGTCGTGGTCTGCCCCCACCCGGTGCTCGACTACAACGACCGCGACGGCGTCTATCGCCCCTTCCACCTCGACATCGACGGTGGGCCCGAGGACTGCACCCACGGCCAGAGGGGCTGCACCATGTGCACCCGGGCCTGCCCGCGCTTTCGCACCTGGGAGGGCGAGATCGACCGTCAGCGCTTCGCGCGCGAGCGCGACCCCGAGGAGGTCTTCGGGGTGGGTGACGTCGTGCTCGCGCGCGCGACCGACCCCCAGCTCGGCGCCGTCGGCCAGGACGGCGGATTCGTCTCGGCCCTGCTCATCTACGCCCTCGAGCACGACGTGATCGACGCAGCCCTCGTGAGCGCCCTCGAGGGTGACGGCTCGAGCTGGCGCGCGGTGCCCGCGGTCGCGCGCACCCGCGACGACGTGATCGCGACCGCGGGCTCGCGCTACACCTACTCGGCCAACCTGCTCGCCTACGACCGGGCCGTCGAGGGCGGGGCCGAGCGCATCGCGCTCGTCGGGATGGGCTGCATGGCCTCGGCACCGGGCGCGATGCAGGCCCGCAAGGCCGGCAAGGTGGCGCGCCGGCTCGGGCTCACCATCGGCCTGCTCTGCTCGAAGACCTTCGACGACGCGATCTTCACCGAGCTCTTCGAGGCCCGCTACGGCATCGCGCGCGCCGACATCGTCAAGATGAACATCAAGGGCGTCTTCCAGATCTGGACCCGCGACGGCGGCTACCACGAGGTGGCCCTCAAAGAGGCCCACGCGTTCACCCGCGAGGGCTGCACCCTGTGCCCCGACTTCGCAGCCGAGCACGCCGACCTCTCGGCCGGGGGCATCGGCGCCTTCGGTGAGTGGACGCTCGTCGTCGTGCGCACCGACCAGGGACGCGAGCTGCTCGCGCGCCTCGTCGAGGCCGGCGCCGTCGAGACCCGCCCCGGCGACGACGACCCGGGGGCGCTCGCCCTGTTGCGCAAGCTGGCGCGCGTCTCGCGACGGCGCTGGCCCGAGGGGGCCGATCCCGCGCCCCGTCGCCTGCCCGTGGTGGCCGGCTAGCGCGTGGCCCGACCCACCACCTTCGTCCTGGTGCGTCACGGCACCACGACCACGACGGGCCAGGTGCTGCCCGGGCGGGCCCCGGGGCTGCACCTCACCGAGGCCGGCCTCGCCCAGGCCGAGGGGGCGGCCGGTGCGATCGCCGCGCTGCGACCCCGGCCCCGGGCCCTCTACGTCTCGCCCCTCGAGCGCGCCCGCGAGACCGCGGCGCCCATCGCCGCGGCCCTCGGGCTGCGCGCGAGCGTCGAGCGGGGCCTCAACGAGTGCGACTTCGGTGGGTGGACGGGCAAGCGCCTGGCGACGCTCGCGAGACGGGCCGAGTGGCGACGCGTCCAGCAGGCGCCTTCGACCTTCCGCTTCCCCGAGGGCGAGTCCTTCGCCGAGATGCAGCTGCGCGTCTGGTCGACCCTCGAGCGCCTGGCCGCGCGCCACCGCGGCCACAGCGTCGTCTGCGTCAGCCACGCCGACCCCATCAAGGCGGCCGTGACCTTCGCGCTTGGGGTGCCCCTCGACCTCTTCCAGCGCACCGTGATCTCACCGGCCTCGATCAGCGTGGTGACCCTCGGCGCCGGCGCGCCCGCCGTGCTCTGCGTGAACGCGAACACCCTCGAGCGTGGGGAGAGAGCGTGAACTACGAGTTCGACGCCCCCGACAAGGTCATGGTCGGCGCGCGCGGCGAGGTCGGCAGCCGCCTCTTCCTGCTCCAGGCCCGCCAGGGCCGGCGCCTGGTCGTCGTCAAGTGCGAGAAGGCCCAGCTCCAGGCGTTCGCCGAGTGGGTCGGCCCGGCGCTCGAGTCGCTCGGCCGACCGGGCCACCTGCCCGAGGACCTCGCCCTCGAGCCCGAGTACTCGCCCGACCTCGTGGCCGGGGACATCGCGGTCGCCCTCGACGAGCAGGGTGGCGCCGTCGAGGTGACGATCGAGTCGGTCGACGAGGACTCGACGCTCCGCCTGCGCCTGAGCGCGGAGTGGGCCGGCGCGCTCGCGATCGCGATCACCCGGCTCGTCGAGGCCGGCCGGCCGCCCTGCCCGTTGTGCGGCGGGCCGCTCGACCCGCGCGGCCACGACTGCCCGCGCACCAACGGCCACGCCGCCCCCCTGCGCTAGGCGATGACGCGCGACGAGGAGCTCCGACTCCTGGGTGAGGGTGCGGTCGAGATCGAGGGCGTCATCGCCGGCTCCTCCAACCGGGCCCTCCTCGTCAGCGTGCGCGCCGCGGGCCTCGAGGCGCTCGCCTGCTACAAGGCCGAGGTCGCCGAGCGACCCCTATGGGACTTCCCCGGCGGACTGTGGCGCCGCGAGGTCGCCGCCTTCGAGCTCGACCGGGCCCTGGGGACCGACCTCGTGCCCACCACGGTCGGGCGCGCGGACCTGCCCCTCGGAGCCGGCTCGCTGCAGTGGTGGGTCGAGGACAACGGCGAGGACCACTACTTCACCCTGCGCGCACGCCCCGATCTCGAGGCGTGGCTGATGCGTTTGGCCGCCTTCGACGTGGTGGCGAACAACGCCGACCGCAAGTCGGGCCACGTGCTCTTCGACGGGGCGCGCCCCTGGGCCATCGACAACGGGCTGTGCTTCCACGAGCACGACAAGCTGCGCACCGTGGTCTGGGAGTTCGCCGGGCGCCCGGTGCCCGAGGACCTCATCGAGCGCCTCGCGCGCGTGGGCGCCGGCGCGGTGGGTGACCTGGGGCGCTGGATCGACCCGGGCGAGCTCGCCCTCACCGAGCTACGGGCCGAGGCGCTGGCCGCGGCCGGGGCCTACCCGGTGCCCGACGAGTCGGGCGACTGGCCGCCCTACCCCTGGCCCCTCGTCTAGGACCCCTCGGGCGTCGGGCCCCCTTCGAACAGGGCGTACGTGGCGATCGCGCCCACGGCGAAGATCGCGACGGCCCACCACAGCGCGACGTTGTAGCCGTGCAGCGCGGCCCCCGAGGCGTCGGCGGGGTTGGCCGCCAGCGCGCGCGCCGAGACGAGGGCCGCCACGCTCGAGAGCAGGGCCGTGCCGAGCGAGGCGCCGATCTGCTGGAAGGCGACCACGAGGGCCGAGGCGGCCCCGGCGTCGCGCGCCTCGACCCGGCTCGTCGCTCCCGCGACGGCCGGCGCCACCACGAGGCCGAGCCCGAGGCCCACGACGAAGAGGCCGGGGGCGACCTTGGTGAGGTATCCGCTCGTCGCGTCCAGGCGGGTGAAGAGCACGACCCCGAGGGCCGCCAGCACCAGCCCGGCCGGCACCAGGGGCCGCGGTCCGGTGGTGTGCATCAGGCGGAAGCTCGCGAAGGTGGCCGAGAAGATCACGGCCCCGACCAGCGGGGCGAAGGCGAGGCCGGCCTCGAGCGGGGTGAAGCCGAGCGTGCCCTCGAGGTAGTACGAGAGCAGGAGGTAGATGGCGAAGAGCGCCGTCCCGGCGAGGCCGAGGGCGAGGAAGCTGCCCCCGCGGGTGCGCCCGAGCAGTATTCGCAGCGGCACCAGCGGGTCGAGCGCGCGCGCCTCGCGCGCGACAAAGAGCGCGAGCAGCACCCCCCCGCCGACGAGGGGCGCGATCGTCGCCGGCGCGAGCCACGCAGCGTCGGTGGCGTGGGCCAGGCCGTAGACGACCCCGACGAGCCCGCCGGTCGAGAGCCCCGCCCCCGCGACGTCCAGCCGACCGCGCGGCCCCCGGCTGTCCTCGAGCACAACGAGGACCGCGACGAGGGCGATAAGGGCGATGACGGCCCCCGCGTAGAGGCACCAACGCCACGTCGCCCACTGGGTCAGTCCACCCCCCACGAGGAGGCCGAGCGCCGCGGCGCTGGCCCCGAGGATCCCATAGAGCGTGAGGGCCCGGGCGCGGTCCCGGGCGAAGGCGAAGGAGGTCGTGAGGGCCGCGAGCGCCGCCGGGGCGATGAGGGCGGCGAAGATCCCCTGGGCAACGCGCCCCGCGAACAGGACCGCGAAGGAGTGGGCGAGCCCCCCGAGCACCGAGGCGCCGGCGAACCCCGCGAGACCCACGACGAGCAGTCGGCGCCGCCCGAAGAGGTCCGACAGGCGCCCCCCCAGGGGCAAGAGCGAGCCGAAGGCCAGCAGGTAGGCCGTCACCAGCCACTGGCGGTCGGCCAGCGAGAAGCGCAGGGCGCGCGCCGCGTCACCCAGGGCGACGTTCACGATCGTCGTCTCGATGAGCACCAGGAGCTCGGCGAGGCCGAGGGTGGCGAGGACTCCCCGGTGCGGGCTCGACCCCGGGCCGCGCGCCTGCGTCACCCCCCCAGCCTAGGGAAAACCCCCACCGTGGAAGAACTCCACGGGTGCTCGCGACCCGAGCCGGGACGCCCGCGCCGGGGGGGGCGCCCCGGCTTCGAAGTGGGAGACAACCCGCTCGTTTACGCGGGTAGGACCTAGTGAACGTGGCCCACGAGGGCGTGGTCGTCCGACGTAGAGGGGGCACCGCGGTGTCACGTCGTCGCACCCACGATGCGCCGGGAGTGGGCTCGCTCCACCACCGTCGCCGCCGAAGGGGAACCGGCTCAGAGAAGTCCGAGGACGTCGGCGAGTGCTTCGTCAACGCTCCACATCTCGTCGCGGGTCAGGTGTCCCGCCCGTTCGCCCAAACGTCGCGCGTCGACGGCCCCGACCTGCTCGACGAGCACGCGCGTCGTCTGGCCGGCGACACGGACTTCGGGCCGAAAGGTCGCCGCGCGTGCACTCCGTGACGTTGGTGCGACAACCACCACCGAGCGCGGGAGGAACGCGTCGGACTGGACGACGACGCCGTAGCGCTCGCCTCGTTGTTCGTGTCCCGCGCCGTTCGACGGGCGAAAGCGATAGACGTCACCGCGGACCACGGAGCGACTCCATCATCTCGGCCACCGCGAGCATCTCCTCGCGGTCGCGCTCGTCCGCCTCCAACGCGGCGACCTCGGCCGCCAACTCCTCGCGCCGGCGCCGGTGGCGGACCTCGCCGATCAGCGCGGCGCGGATCGCCTCGGACTGGGTCAGGCCCGAGGCCTCGAGCGAGCGCAACGCTCGCTCGGCTTCACCGTCGAGTCGAACCGAGACCGCCCGCGCCATACCTTTAGTGTATCACATTTAGTGATACATCCGATCCGCCACTCTCGAGGTGACGCGCGACGCCTCGGGACTGGCCGGGCCCCCTAGCGCGCCCGGAGCCGCTCGATGAGGGCCGGCAGGACCGTGTGGACGTCGCCCACGATTCCGAGATCGGCGATCTGGAAGATCGGCGCGTCGGGGTCCTTGTTCACGGCCACGATGTTCTTCGAGCCCTTCATCCCCACCATGTGCTGGGTCGCCCCCGAGATGCCACAGGCGATGTAGACGGTGGGCTTGACGGTCTTGCCGGTCTGGCCGACCTGGCGCGAGTAGGGCACCCACCCGGCGTCGACGATGGCCCGACTGGCGCCGGCCGCGCCGTGCAACAGACCGGCCAGCTCCTCGATGAGGGAGTAGGCCGGGGCCTCGCCGAGCCCGCGCCCGCCCGAGACGACGACCGCGGCCTCCTCGAGCTGGGGGCCGGTGCGCTCTTCGACGTGGTGGGCAACGATCGCGGCCGCGTTCGTCGTCCCGAGCTCGCCCGGGGGCGCCGCGACGACGCTCGCCGGCGCGCCGCCACTCGCCTCGGCGGAAAAGGACTTCGCGCGCACCACGACGATGCCCGGCCCCTCGGCGCTGAAGCGGGCCCGCACGAGCAGCGAGCCGCCAAAGACCGGGTGCTCGGTCACCAGCCCGCCGTCGTCGGACAGTCCGGTCGCGTTGGTGAGGACGGGCCGGTCGAGCCGGGCCGAGAGCCGTCCCGCCACGTCACGGCCGTCGTAGCTACTGGGGATGAGGATCGCCCGCGGGGCGCCCCCACGCTCGATGAGTCCGGCTATAGCCGCGGCGACCGGCACGCCCGGCAGCGCCCCGCCGAGGTCACCGACGTCGTAGAGGGTCGTCGCCCCGTACTCCCCGGCCGGGGCCGCGAGCGCGCCCCCGGCGCCCCAGGTGATCGCGGCGACCTCGCTCGAGAGCCCGCGCGCGTGGCTCAACAGCTCGAGCGAGGTGGTGGTGAAGGTGCCCTCGGCCGGCTCGGCGAGGACCCAGATCGGTGCGCTGTCCATGTCTCTCCTAGAGGACCTTGATCGACTCGAGGAAGGCGACGATGCGCTCGGCGCCGTCGCCCTCGTCCACGTACTTCTCGCCGGCCTGGCGGGCCTCGGCGGCGTCGATGGCGACCACGGCCTCGCGCGCCCCGGCCGCGCCCACCGGGCCGCCGATCCCGAGGTCGGCGACGCTGAGCACCTCGATCGGCTTGGACTTGGCGGCCATGATCCCCTTGAAGGAGGCGTAGCGCGGCTCGACGACCCCGGCCGTCAGGGTCACGAGGGCGGGCAGGGGCGCGGTCACCTCGTCGTAGCCGAGCTCGGTCTGGCGCTGCACGCGCAGCGTCGTGCCCTCGATCGCCACGGCCTTGGCGAAGGTGACCGAGGGCAAAGAGAGCAGCTCGGCCAGCTGGACCGGCATCGTGCCGGTGTAGCCGTCGGAGGACTCGGTCGCCGCCAGCACGAGGTCGAAGGGGTGCCGGCGGATCGCCGCGGCGAGGACCTTGGCGGTGGTGAGGGCGTCGGAGCCACGCAGCGACTCGTCCGAGACGACCGTGGCGCGCGCCGCGCCCATCGCCAGGGCGCTGCGCACGCCCGAGACGTCGTTGGCCGAGCCCATCGAGACCACGCTCACCTCGCCGCCGCCGGTGGACTCGACCAGCTGGAGGGCCATCTCCACCCCGTAGGTGTCGGCCTCGTCCAGGATCAGCTTGCCGGAGCGGTCCAGGTTGTTCGATCCGTCGAACGACTGGGGGGCCGCCGGATCGGGTATCTGCTTCACGCACACCACGATGTCCATGCCCAGCAATCTAGCCCTTACCGACCAGTACCCCCTCGTCCGAGGAGGGCCTGGGCCCGGGCCGGCTCGTCGGTGATCACCCCGTCGACCCCGAGCGCGACGAGCGCCACGAGGTCGGCCTCGGCGTTGACGGTCCAGACGTTGAGAGCGAGTCCCAGCTCGTGCGCGAGGGCGACGGCCGGCCCGTCGACGTCGGTGTAGTGGGGGTTCAGCCCGTCGAGCTCGAGCACGTGGGCCTCGGTAAGCGCCCCCTCGAGCGGCCCGCCCTCGACGAGCCAGGCGACCGCCACGTCGGCCCCGCTCGCGCGCACCCGCGCGCAGGTCGCCAGGTCGAAGCACGACACGACCGGGCGCCGCTCGAGCCGCGCGCCCTCGAGCTCGGCGAGCGTCGCGCGCACGAGCGCCCCGGTGTCGTCGTAGACGACCTCACCGGCCTCGCGGGCGTTCTTCAGCTCCACGTGGGCGACGACCCCCCGGGTCAGCTCGAGGACCTCGCCCAGGGAGGGCACCCAGTCGGGCAGCTCGCCCGCCGGGGTCAGGCTGAGTGGGCGACCCTCGACGAGGGGGTCGTGATGGATCACGAGGGCCCCGTCGCTCGTCGGGCGGACGTCGAACTCGATCCCGTCCACCCCCAGGGCCAGGGCCGCCTCGAAGGCGCGACGCGTGTTCTCCCGGACCCGTTGGTGCGCGCCCCGGTGGGCGACGACGGCCGTCACCAGGGCCGCCGCGACCCGCTCGTGGCTCGGATCGACGCCGCGGTGCCCTTGTCGGCGCGCCTGGTCACCAGTAGACTTTCCCTTCGGCATCCGCGCCCGTCGCGAGCCTCAACCCCCCGAAAATAGAGGATGTCCCCCCGATGACGTTGATGTGGAATCGGACCCACGCCTGGGACGACGCCGACTGGCGCACCGAGGCGGCCTGTCGAAACTACGAGCCCGAGCTGTTCTTCCCGGTCGGCTCGACCGGCCCCGCCACCGACCAGATCGAGTCGGCCAAGCGCCTGTGCACCCAGTGCCCGAGCCAGAAGGCCTGCCTCGAGTTCGCCCTCGCGACCAACCAGGAGTCGGGCGTGTGGGGCGGCACCTCGGAGGACGAGCGGCGAAAGCTGCGCAAGCAGTGGCTGGCCGCACGCCGCCGGGCGGCCCAGATGGCCCAGTCCGCCCAGTCGGTCCACTAGGCCCCGCGTCCGCGCATCGGGACGCTCACCCGCGCGTAGGTCCCCCCGCCTTCCCCGGGGGCGATCGAGCGCATCTCGATCTCACCGAGCAGCTGGTTGCCCACGAGATCGCGCACGATCGAGAGTCCGAGGCTCGTCGGCGCATCCAGTGAGAAGTCGGGACTGAGCCCGCGTCCGTTGTCGCGGATCACGACGATCGCTCGCTGGTCGGCTCGGTGCAGGTGCACCGTCACGATCCCCGCGGGGTCGCGCGACTCCGACACGTCGGAGAAGGCGTGCTCGACCGCGTTGGTGAGCAGCTCGGTCAACACGAGCGAGAGCGGGGTCGCGACGTCGGTGCTGAGCACGCCGAGTTCGCCCTCGACGACGATCTCGGCGGGGTGGTAGGCGAGCGCCGTGTCCTCCACCAGGGCGACGATCGACTGGACGATCTCGTCGAAGTCGACCTCCTCACCGGGCTCGAGGCTGAGCGCCTCGTGCACCACGGCGATCGAGCGCACGCGCCGCTCGGCCTCGAGCAGGGCCGTCCTCGTCTCCTGCTCCTCGCTGCGCCGGGCCTGGAGGCGCAGCAGCGACGAGATCGTCTGGAGGTTGTTCTTCACCCTGTGGTGCACCTCGCGCACGGCCGTCTCGCGATTCAAGACCAGCCGGTTCAGGTGGCGCAGGTCGGACACGTCGCGCACCAGGGTCACCACGCCGGTCACCCGACCGCCCTCCACCAGGGGCACGCCGTGGACCTGGATGGCGACGTCGGGCCCCACGTCGACCTCCTCGAGCGAGGGCAGCCCGAAGTCGCGCGCGCGCTCGAGCGCCCGGATGCGCAGACCCAGCTCGGCGAGGGTCTGGCCGGTGGGCGCCGCGTAGATGCCGAGCCGGTGCAGGGCGTTGACCGCGTTGGGGGTGGCGAACTCGACGCGCCCGCGCGCGTCGAGCAGGATCACCCCGTCGCCGACCCGGGGCAGGCCCGGACCGGCGACGTCGTCCTCGCGGAAGGGGAAGGTCCCGTCGCTCACCATCGTGCAGAGCCGGGCGAAGATCGACAGGTAGGGCACCTCGAAGACCGACCCGCCACCGCGCGCGCCCTGGAGGCGCACGACGGCCCCGACGGTGCGCCCGCGGTAGCCGACGGGCACGGCCCACGTCGCGAGTGGCCCCTCGTCGCCCGGGCGCTGCGTCTGGCCGACGGCCCGCTCACCAGTGAGCGCCCGAGCGACGAGGGGCCACTGCGCCGCCTCGTGGGCGCTCGCCACGAGGTCCTCGGGAATCGAGGTGGTGCGGTTGTTGGGCCGGGTCTGAGCGAGCACGAGGAGCCCCCCGGTCGGGGTCGGCGCCATCAAGAGCAGGTCGCTGAAGGCGAGGTCGGCGAGCAGCGACCACGACGCGGTGAGCCCCGTGAGGTGCTCGATCGCGCCGGGCTCGAGCCCGGCGGAGGCCGCGAGGTCGCTCAAGGTCGCCACGGCTAGGCGCGCAGGTCGACCATCACGCGCTGGCGCGCCCGGTAGCTGGCGAGGTGGGTGACCCCGCGGGCCTCGAGCATCGCGGCAAGGTCGCCGGCGCGCTCGCCCACGCGCTCGAGACCGTGCGCGTCCGAGGCCGTGGTGAAGGTGAGGCCCCTATCGACGAGCCGGTCGAGGAAGCCCGCGGCCGGGTAGGGCTCGCCGACGGGCTTCTTCCAGCCGGCCGAGCTGCACTCGAGCGAGACGTCGACCGCGGCGGCCGACTCGGCCATCGCGTCCCAGAGGGGCTCGGGGGCGGTCGTGCGATAGCCGGCCACCTTGATGAGATCGGGGTGGGCCAGCACGTCGACGCTGCGCGTGGCGCACAGCTCATCTAGGGCCTCGGCGTAGCGGCGCCAGCTCTCCTCGACGTCGCGAACGCTCCACTCGTGGAGGTGCACCGGGTTCTCGTAGTCGTCGAACTGCCAGGTGCCGAGCCAGTGGACCGAGCCGATAAGGACGTCGAAGGGGTACTGGGCGAGCAGGGCGGCGACCTCGGACATCTGGCCGCGGTAGTAGTCGACCTCGAGGCCGATCTTGACCGGCAGCCCCTCGTCTTTGGCGCGCTGGGCGAGCGTGACGTACGCCTCGAGGGAGTTGCGCGCGTGGAAGTCGAAGTACTCGGCCATGGCGGCGCTCGTCGGCTCGTGGGCCTCTCGGGCCCAGAAGTCCCCCACCACCGCGCGCACGTCGGCGAAGCGGTGGGTGTGCTCGGTGAGGGCGAGCTCGCTCACCCCGTTGGCCCGGGCCCGCTCGCAGTAGTCGGCGATCTGGTCCAGGCGGAACCAGACCGAACTCTCCTCGTGGGGCCAGAGGTGGAGGTGGTAGTCGAGCACCTAGACGGCGCCGAAGCCCACGACGCGATCGCTGTGAGCCGGGCCGAGCTCCACGTAGGCGATGCGCGCGACGGGCACCCCGACGCGCCGGCCCCGGCGGTCGGTCAGCCACAAGACGCCCTCGCCCGCCAGGGCCGCCTCGACGTCGC
>DASSZS010000001.1:0-30777 GCA_035702745.1 Acidimicrobiales bacterium
CCGTTCGGGTCGGGGTCCCGTCGCCCACACTGTGACGGGACGGCGCCGCCGGACCGGGTCGGACGACGACCGTCGTCTCGGCCCCTGCGACCGGTCCGGCGGTGCCGTCCTCGTCGAGGGGGGCGCGTGGAGCGAACGAGACCGGGACCCGTAGCCCACTCGACGTTCATCGGGTGGGACGGACCCTTCGCGGGGGCGAGGTCGGCGCGGCGAGGTGGCGGCCCGACCGACGAGCACGGGACGAGGGTCCCTAGGCGGGGCCCCAGACAGACGGGGAGAATGGACGCGTGTCGATGTACGTGGAGCTCTTGACGCGGGCCCTCGCCGAGTGGCCGAGTGAGATTCGCGACGACAGCCTCGTCGAGTACGCGCGCAACTGCCGGCGTGAGATGGTTCGCACCTCGTCGCGGCGCCAGAGGGGCGCCTACGCCGCCCTCGCGGCGGAGATCGCCTACGACCGTGCCCTGGTGAAGCTCTGTCTCGCCCACGACGTCCCCGTCGTGCCCGACGACTTCTCCCACCCCGAGAAGGAGCGGCGCGACCTCGAACTGCGCCTCGCCCAGCGGGGGCTCGACCTGGTGGGGACGGCCTAGGAGCTAGGGCTGGTCGAGTGTCCCGTCACGCAGCCGGGTCACGAAGACGGCGGCCTCGGTGCGGTTGGCCATGTTGAGCTTGGCGAGCAGGCTCGTCACGTAGTTCTTCACGGTCTTTTCCGAGAGGAACATCACCTCGGCGATCTGGCGGTTGGTGAGGCCCTCGGCGATGTGATCGAGCAGGCGCCTTTCCTGGGGCGAGAGCGTGGCCAGCTCGTCGCTCGGGCTCGGCGGGTTGGTGATCCGCTCGATGACCTTGGCGATCGCCCGGCCATCCATCAAGGTGCCGCCCCCGGCGACCTTCTTGACGTCGGCCACGAGGTCGCGCCCGCGCACCTGCTTCAAGACGTAGCCCGCGGCACCGGCCATCACGCTCGCGTAGAGGGCCTCGTCGTCGGCGTAACTCGTCAGCATCAGGCAGGTGACCGACGGGTCGTCGGAGCGGATGTCCCGACAGACCTCGATGCCGCTGCCGTCGGGCAGCCGCACGTCGAGGATCGCGACGTCGGGGTGGGCCAGCGGGATGCGGGTCATGGCCTCGGCCACCGTCGAGGCCTCGCCCACGACCTCGATCTCCTCGTCGTACTCAAGCAGGCTGCGGATGCCCTCGCGGACTACCTCGTGGTCGTCCAGCAAGAACACGCGTATCGTCACCACGCCCACTATCGCACCCGCACTGGTATTAGTCAAAAGGGCGAGTCGTGGGGTGACGCCCGGCCCTCACTACTCTTTGGGCGTGCCGTACCGCAAGGTCCGCGACGTCGACAAACTCCAGCGCCTGTTGGGCGGAGTGCTCATGATCGAAGCGGACGTCGAGCTCTCCGAGCTGCTCACCCACCTCGTCGAGGAGGCCTGCTCGCTGGTCGGCGCCCAGTACGGCGCCTTGGGCGTGCTCAACGAGTCGCGCACCGCCCTGGCCGAGTTCATCACCTACGGCCTCTCCGAGGAGCACGAGCTCGCCATCGGCGCGCGCCCCACCGGACGGGGCGTTCTCGGGGTCGTCGTCGCCGACGGGGAGACGCTCCGGCTCGACCGGATCGCCGAGCACCCCCTGAGTGTGGGCTTCCCCGAGGGGCACCCCGCGATGACCTCGTTCCTGGGGGTGCCGGTGCGCACCCCCTCCACGGTCTACGGCAACCTCTACCTCACCAACAAGCTCGACGCCGAACGCTTCAGCGATGAGGACGAGGCCCTCGTCGAGGCGCTGGCCCAGGCCGCGGCCATCGCCATCGAGAACAACCGGCTGCGCGACCGGCTGCGGCTGCTCTCGGTCATCGAGGACCGGGACCGCATCGCCCGCGAACTGCACGACCGGATCATCCAGCGGATCTTCGCCATCGGACTCGCCCTCCAGGAGGCCTCGCGCTACGCGGTGCGCGACGAGACCCGGGCGGCGATCGCTCGGGGGGTCGACCAGCTCGACATCGTGATCAACGAGTTGCGCGCCACGATCCATCAGCTCGACGCCGACCCCCTGCCCGGGGGCCTGCGTCGCAACGCGACCGACCTCATCAACGAGCTCGCCCCGGTCCTCGGTCCGCGCCCGACCCTCGACTTCTCCGGACCGATCGACACGACCGTCCCGCCCCGGGTGGGCGACCACCTGCTCGCCGTCTTGCGCGAGGCCCTGACCAACGTGGCCAAGCACGCCCGCGCCCAACACTGCGCGGTCGAGCTCGCCGTCGCCGAAGGGACGATCACCCTGCGGGTGCTCGACGACGGAGTCGGCGTCGACCCCGCACGACCGGCCGCCGGGCTCGGACTGGCGAACCTCGCCCAGCGCGCCACGATCCTGGGCGGCGACTTCTCGATCGAGGCGCTCGACCCCCACGGGACGTGCCTCACCTGGCGGGTGCCGCTCAGCGCGACCTAGCCGCCCCGGTTCAAGAGGCGCTGGATCGAGCGCGCGACCCCGGGGGTGATCACACCCCGACTGCGCACGACGTAGAGCGCTTCGGTGCGGTCGGGCTCGAGCTTGGAGCGGAAACGGTTGATCCCACTGAAGCGATACTGATGGTCGAAGTAGGCCAGGACCCGCCGGCCCACCACCCCGAGTTCGCGGGGGTCCTGGCGGCCCTCGTCGGGCCGCCAGAACGGCAGCGGCCCGTTGGAGGCGGTCTCGAACCCCTCGTCGCGCAGGGTGTCGAGGGCCAGGGTGACGGCCCCCTCGAGCGAGCCGCGCACCGCGTCGGCCAGGCGCACCAGGTCCTGGAGGTACCAACCCGTGGCGTTGATCGGCGTGCACACGACGAAGGCCGTCACCGCCCCGGCGAGCTCGGAGACGAAGTAGCGCCGCAGGGGAGCGATCTCGAGGTAGTCGGTTCGCAAGAACGAGTCGGTGCGCCGCTCCGGACGGGCCGCCTTCCAGGCCGACTCGACCCAGGCCAGGGCCGCCCGATCCTCGGGCCGCTCCAGCGGGTGGGCCTCGCGCCAGGTCACCCCGAGTCCCGCGGCGTGGTTGCGGGCCCAGCGCAGCTTCTGACGCCGCCCGCCGGCGAGGGACCAGTGGGCGAGGTCCACGTAGCTCTCGACGCCGGTCCACAGGGCGGGCAGGCCCAGCGCCTCGCCGGCGCGCATGGTCGCGGCGTTGACCTCGAGCGCGAGAAGGTACTTGCGCCGGTTCGAGGCGTACCGGTCGAGCCGGGCCACCAGCTCGACCTCGATCCCGGGCGCGCAGACCGGCGAGCGCCACGCCGCGACGACTCGACGGCCCTCGAGGAACCCGATGAAGCCCTCGCGGTCCTCGTCGAAGAAGGCCAGCCAGGGGTCGGGGCCGAGGACCGTGTAGTGGCCGGCCTCTCGCCCGTAGCGGGCGAGCAGGGCCCCCACCTCATCGCGGACGTCGGCCACCCTCTCGGGATCGGCCGCGGAGGGGCGCGCCAGGACTCTGCTCGTCCCCCCTGGTTACCACAGCCCCGCCCGCCCGAGGCGCCGAGTCGCCGCCGAGCCGCCGCCGAGTACGGCCGCGAGCGGCCGGGGCCCGTCGGTGGGTCTACCAGCCTCCGCCCGAGGAGGACGAGGAGGAGGACGTCGTGGACTGGGCCACCTTCTCCGGGGTCTGCGCGGCGGTCCTCGCCCAGGCGTTGACGATCACCCAGGTGCCCGCGCCGAGCTTCAGCCCGATGCCCCTGGCCTCGTGGGGCTTGGTGTCACCGGAGAAGGTGTAGAGGGGGTAGCCGTTGAAGGTGGCCTGACGGAACTTGCCCCGCCTCACCCAGGCGAGCGAACCCTTCACCGCCGCCGAGTGGCTCAACGAGCCGACGTTGATCGGCAGCATGACCGGTGGCCAGAGGTGCGTGCACGCGCGCACGCACTTGATCTTGCCCCCCGCCTCCGAGGTCAAGATGTAGAGCGGGTGGCCCGCCGCGTCGATGAGGACGTGGGGGTGCCGGGCGATCGTCGCCGCCTGGAGGGTCGGCTGAGCCGCCCCGAGCGGGACCGCGGCGACCGTGGCGGCGCCGGCCACGACGGTGGCGACCAGGGTGAATCTCTTAAGGGTGGATCGAGCGGACATGCCGTCTCCTCTCGCTGCGATGCCGATTGAGCAGGACCCTAGCGCCGGGACTCGCGCGTGTCTGGTCGGGGAGGCCCCCGGGACCGGCCCGTCACGCGCCCTTCGCCTGGCCCGGATTAGGCCCCACGACCCCCCCACACGCCGCGAAGAGCCCGGCTTCACCCGAAATATCCTGAAGGAGGCGGGCGCCCCGCGGGCGAGTTAGCGATCCCCGAGGTCACGGTCCGACCATCGAGAACTCAGGCCCCTCCCAGGCGACCCGGCGGCCGGCGCCCGCACCGCGGCTGGAATCGCGGCCCCGTGGACCCCGACGAGGGCATCGCCTTCTTCCCGCTCGGGGGGTTGGTGCTCGCGCTGGGGGAGCGCCCAGGGACGAGGTTCCTGGACGCCCCGACGGGAACGGCGGGGACGGGATAACCCGGGCCCACCACGTGCGTCCCCGGCGTGGTCGTCCGGACACTCGCCGACGCGGGATGGCGCTCGTGGGGTGACGAGCCCGAGGTGGTGGATATACTTGCATGAAATCAAGCAACTATCCACCGGAGGACCGATGGCCCGACTCGGCGTCACGCACGCCCACCCCGAGCGCTACAAGTGGATCGCGCTGACCAACACCACGCTCGGGGTGTTCATGGCGGTGGTGAACTCCTCGATCATCCTGATCTCGCTGCCGGCGATCTTCCGCGGCATCCACCTCAACCCGCTCACGCCCTCCAACGTCGGCTACCTGCTGTGGCTGATGATGGGCTACCTCCTCGTGACGGCGGTGCTCGTGATCAGCCTGGGGCGTCTCGGCGACATCGTGGGGCGCGTGCGCATCTTCAACCTCGGCTTCCTCGTCTTCTCGGTGGCCTCGGTCCTGCTCGCCCTCGACCCCTTCCACGGGGGGACCGGCGCCATCTGGCTCGTCGCCTGGCGGATCGTCCAGGGCATCGGCGGCTCGATGCTCTTCGCCAACTCCGCGGCGATCCTCGTCGACGCCTTCCCCACCGAGCAGCGCGGCATGGCCATGGGCGTCAACCAGGTCGCCGCCATCGGCGGATCCTTCGTCGGGCTGATCGCCGGCGGCCTGCTCTCGGCCATCGACTGGCGCCTCGTCTTTTGGGTCTCGGTGCCCTTCGGGATCCTCGGGACCGTCTGGAGCTACGTCAGCCTGCGCGACAACGGCGTGCGCACGCCCTCGCGGATCGACTGGTGGGGCAACGCGACCTTCGCGGTGGGCCTCACGGCGCTGCTGGTGGCGATCGTCTACGGCATCGAGCCCTACGCGGGCCACTCGATGGGCTGGACCTCCCCGCTGGTGCTGAGCTCGCTCGCCATCGCCGCGGTGACCCTGGCCGCCTTCTTTTGGATCGAGCTGCGCGTCGCGGCCCCGATGTTCAACCTGCGCCTCTTTAGGATCCGGGCCTTCTTCATGGGCAGCGTCGCCGGACTCATCTCGGCGGTGGCCCGCGGTGGCCTCCAGTTCATGCTGATCATCTGGCTCCAGGGCATCTGGCTGCCCCTGCACGGCTACAGCTTCTCCGCGACCCCCCTGTGGGCCGGCATCTTTTTGCTGCCGCTCACGATCGGCTTCCTCGTCGCCGGACCGGTCTCGGGGTGGCTGAGCGACCGCCACGGCGCCCGGGTGCTGTCGACGACGGGCCTCGTGGTCTTCGCCTTGAGCTTCGTCGGGCTGCTGGCCGTGCCGACCGACTTCGGCTACCCCGTCTTCGCCCTCCTGATCGCCCTGAACGGCGTCGGCGGCGGGATGTTCTCGGCGCCGAACCAGGCGGCCGTCATGAACTCGGTCCCGGCCGACCAGCGCGGCGGCGCGGCCGGCATCCAGGCCGCCTTCATGAACACCGGCATGGTGCTCTCGATGGGCATCTTCTTCTCGCTCATGATCGTCGGGCTCACCAACGCCCTGCCCCCGGCGATGCTGAGAGGGCTCACGTCCCACGGCGTGCCCGTGCCCCAGGCGACGGCGGTCGCGCACCTGCCGGCCGTGGGCAGCCTCTTCTCCACGTTCCTCGGCAAGAACCCGCTCAAGACCCTCCTCGTCAGCCCGAGCACCGCCCACGTCAGCGCGGCCCAGTGGGCCGTCCTCACCGGCAAGCGGTTCTTCCCGGGCCTCATCCAAGACCCCTTCCACCACGGGCTGGTCATCGTCTTTTCGACCGCCGTCGCCCTCTCGCTGGTCGGGGCGGCCTTCTCGGCCCTGCGCGGCAAGCGCTACGTCCACGCCGACCCGACGCCGAGCGCCGAGGCCGTGGTCGCCGAGATGGCCGAGGTCGCCTCGGGCGTGCCCGGCGAGCCGGCCCTCGGCAGCGGGGTGGTCCGGTGAGCGCGGCGCTGACCGAGGCCCCCACGGCGGCGCGGCTGCGCCTGGTCGTGACCCGACTGGTCAAGATCATGCGCCGCGACACCGACGTCGGGCTCAGCCCCTCGCTGCTCTCGGCCCTGGCGACCCTCGAGGACCACGGGGCCCTGCGGATCTCGGCGCTGGCCGCCGCCGAGTCGGTCGACCCGTCGGTCGCCACCCGGCTCGTGGCCGCGCTCGAGGAGCGACGCTTCGTCGAGCGTCGCGACGACCCCGACGATGGCCGAGCCTGCGTCGTGGCCCTCACCGCCAAGGGTCGCAAGACCCTCGAGCGGCTCTGGGTCGAGCGGGCGGCGACACTGGCCGCGCGCCTCGCGCGGCTCGAGCCGCGCGACGTGCGCGCGATCGAGGCCGCCCTACCGGCGCTCGAGCGTCTGCTCGACGCCTAGTCGAGCGCGGCGTCGAGGGTGATCTCGGTGCCGGTCAGCGCCTTAGAGACGGGGCAGCCCGCCTTGGCCGCCTCGGCGGCGGCGAGGAAGGCCGTCTCGTCGATCCCCTCGACGCGGCCGCGCACGCGCAAGACGACCCCGCTGATGCGAAAGCCCCCGGCCGGGTCCGGCCCGAGCGAGACGTCGGCCTCGACGCTGAGCCCGATCGAGGTCGCCCCGGCCCGGCCGAGACCGCCCGAGAGGGCCATCGCGTAGCACGAGGCGTGGGCCGCGGCGATCAGCTCCTCGGGGCTGGTGTATCCCTCGGCCGACTCGGCGCTGCGCCGCGGGAAGGAGACGTCGTAGGTGCCCAGACCGCTGGAGACGAGCTCGGTCCGGCCAGAGCCGTCCTGCAGTCCCCCGGTCCAGATCGTGCGAGCGCTACGCGTGGGCATGGGTCCTCCCTGGTCGTTTCGTGCATCCTACGGCCCGCACGGCGACGCTCGGCCTGGGGAGCACGCTGGTGCGCCCGCTCCGGCGCGCCGACGCCGGGTCGCTCAGTGGGTCGCGCCGTTGTTGCGGGCGCTCATCGGCAGGCGGTTGAGGGCCGAGAGGGTCGCGCGCGACGCGGCCAGCACGTCGTTGTCGGACTGGGCGATGCCGAAGCGGTCGGCCCCGCCCTGGGTCGAGCGCAGCACGACCACGACGGGCCAGTTACGCACCGCGATCATGTGCGAGACCGAGAGCAGCGTGAAGGGGATCTCGAAGCCGAGCTGGCGCAGCGCGCCGAGCGTGGCCTCGACCCCACCGATCAACGGGCCGCTGGGGGCCTTGCCGGTGGCCAGGCGTCCGGCGTAGTTGAGGACGACCTCGCAGACGCCCTGGGCGTCGCACTCGGCGCGCACGAGGGCCGCCCGGGCCCCGCCGCGGCCCCCCAAGGTCGCCTCGGTGAGCCGGTTGACGTCGTCGACGACGACGTGCGCCTCGGGGTAGTAGAGCGCGGAGATCTGCTGGGCCACGGTCGTGATCTCCTCGCGGTTGGGGGCGTTGGTGACGAGCGTCACCGTGGTGACCCCGCCCTCCTCGTCGTGCTCGAAGCCCACGTTGAGCACGCCCGGCAGCGAGCGCAGCTCGAGCTCGAAGTCCTCCTCGATCCGCAGCATCAGTCCCGTCCGCCCTTCCGCTGGTAGAGCCGCGCGTCGGCCAGTCGGAACAGTTCGCCCGGGTCGGTCGCCTCCCGGGGCGCGGAGGAGGTGCCCACCGTGAAGTCGATCGGGACCCCGCCGGACTTGAGCTGCTGGCGCAGCCGATCGGTGAAGCCGAGCGCCTCGTTGCCCTCGGCGTTGTTCAAGATGACCGCGAACTCGTCCCCCCCGACCCGCGCCGGCGTGTCGCCGGCGCGCATGGAGCGGCGCAGCGCGAAGCCGAACTGGCGCAAGAGGTAGTCCCCGAACTCGTGACCGCTCTCGTCGTTGATCAGCTTGAAGCCGTCGAGGTCGATGAGCACCAGGGTGAAGGGCCAGCCGTAGCGGGCCGCCCGCCCCGCGGCGACCGAGAGCGCCTGGTCGAAGTTTCGCCGGTTGGCGATGTTGGTGAGCGGGTCCTGGCCGGCGCGGAAGCGGGCCAGCTGCAGCGAGAGGGCCAGCTGACAGGCGGCGCGCACCGCCTCGGCCTCGGATTCGGACACCGCGTCGGGCGAGCAGTACAGCCCCGGGTCGGTCCCCAGCTGGGTCATCATGTCCACCGGCTCGACCCGCGCGCCCAGCCGGAAGGTCTGGGTGCCGAAGGCGTCGTCGGAGAGCACGACCACGGCGTCGTCGAGGTCGTGGCGCTCGGCCAGGCGCTCGAGCAGGGTGTAGATGAAGCTGATGCCCAGCTCGCCGACCGCGAGCTCGGCGAGCAGGGTCCTAAAGACCCAGGGCTCGTAGCCGTGGTGGTCGACCTCGTCGAGGTCGATCCCGGAGGCGTCCGCGGGGAGGCCGACGTCAGGCATCGGAGGCGTCGAGCGCACCGACGTCACCGCTGCGCAGGAGGGACTCGAGGACCGAGCCGGCCTCGAGCAGCGTCTCGAGATCGCTCGCCGCCATCGGCATGGAGATGAGGTAACCCTGGCCGCGGTGGCAGCCCAGCTCGCGGAGCTTGTCGACGATCGTGCTCGACTCGATGCCCTCGGCCACGACCTCGAGGTTGAGGGCCTGGGAGAGGTGGATGATCGACTCGACGATCGCCCGGTCGAAGTTGTCGCGCACGATCCCGCGCACGAAGGTCATGTCGAGCTTCAAGATCTCGATCGGCAGGTTCTTGAGCTCGGTCATCGAGGCGAAGCCCGTCCCGAAGTCGTCGAGGGCGATCTTCACCCCGAGCCCCTGGAGCTCGCGCAGGATGGCCGCAGTCTCGGCGGGCTCGGTGACGACGGCGTGCTCGGTCACCTCGATGCACAGGGCGTGGCCGGGGACGTCGTTCTCGCGCAGGCACCGCTCGACGAAGCCCACCAGGTCGCCCATCTTGAAGTCGGCCGGGGACATGTTGACCCGCACCGTGAAGTCGAGCTCGGGGTGGCGGTGGCGCCACACGCCCAACTGGCGGCAGGCCTCGGCGAAGACCCAGCGACCCATCTTCGTGACCAGGCCGGTCTCTTCGGCCACCTTGATGAACTCCGAGGCGGCGAGCAGCCCCCTCGTCGGGTGCTCCCACCGGACCAGGGACTCCACGGCCAGGAGCTTGCCGGTGTTGAGGTCGACCTCGGGCTGGAAGTGGAGGCGCAGGCCGTCCGCCTCGATCGCCTGGCGCAGCTGGATCTCGAGCTGGCTGCGGTCGTCGACCTTCCTCGCCAGGGCGCCGTCGAAGACCACGACGTGGCCCCGACCCATCGACTTCGCCTCGAACATCGCCACGTCGGCCCGCGATATCAGCTCGAGGGCGCCCAGCGACTCAGCCGGCGGCAGGGCCACCCCGATCGAGGCCGTGTGGTTCATCACCTGGCCCATGATCTCGACCGGGCGGCCGATCACCTCGAGGATCCGGTAGGCCGAGGCGACGGCGTCGAGCTCACCGCGGCACTTGTCGAGCAAGAAGACGAACTCGTCGCCGCCCAGGCGGGCGACGAAGTCGTTCTGGCGCACGCTCGTGCGCAGCCGGTCCGCGATCACCCGCAAGAGCTCGTCGCCGTTGGCGTGGCCCAGGTAGTCGTTCATAATCTTGAACCGGTCGAGGTCGATGATCATGACGGCGGTGGTCCGTCCCGCCGCGACGCGCCGCTCGAGCTCGGCGACCAGGGCCGGCCGGTTGGGCAGGCCCGTCAGGTAGTCGTGGTTCGCGCTGTAGAGGGTGCGGGCTTCGGCGTCGAGGCGGGCCTGGAGCTGGGCCAGCATCGAGGCGACGGCCTGGAGGGCGTTGATCTCCTCGGGCACCCAGCGGTGCAGGCCGAAGTGCAAGAAGCCCAGAATCCCCCAGGTGGTCTCGCCGATAAGGAGCGGCACCGCGCCCCCGCCCACCTCCGAGACACCCGATCCCTTCTCCACCCGCGCGAGGTACTCCTCGGGCGTCTCGGACTGCTCGGGCATGTAGGGCGTCTTCAGGTCCTTCATCGCGGCGAAGACGGGGTCGACGTCGAAGGGGACCTCACCCAACGGGTCGGGGTCGGGCACGTTCTCACGGTGCGGCCACTCCGAGACCAGGATCGACAGACCGCGCTCGTGGTCGTTGCGGCGCAAGAAGGCCGCGTCGCTCTCCAAGTACTCGCCGAGCAGCCGGACCGTCGAGTCGAGGGTCAGCTGGAGGTTGGCGGCGTTGCCGGCCATGAGGATCTCGGCCACCTGGCGCACGAGGGTGTCGAGGCTGCGCTGCTTGAGCAGGGCGCTCTCGCGACCGGCCAGGACCGCGACCCGACTGAGCATGCGGGCGAAGGCGCGGCTGAGCGAGCTCTCGCGCCGGGACCAGCTGCGCCCGTGGCGCGCGATGACCAGTGCCCCCACGACCCGCTCGTCGACCACCACCGGGTCGACCAGGACACCCCACTCGACCCTCGAGACGACGAGGGAGAACGAGCCGACCCCGCTCGGGTCACCCTCGAGCTCGGTACGGACCCGCTCGACGATCTTGGTGAACGCGTCGCCCGCGGTCCGCCCGATGAGCGGCTCCATCGTGATGCCGGGCACGTTCGCGTCCTCGGGGGTCACGACGGCGACGATCTCGGTGCCCGAGATGACGCGCAGGAGCGACTCGACCACGAGGCGCGTCTCGGCCACGGTGGCCTCAGCGCTCGTCGAGATGTCGGTAGTCATATCCGTGCCCCACGTTCGGTTCGGCCAGCGGATATCGGGTGAGTCTCAGCACTCGACGTCCGACCCCCACAGTAATTGGGCCAAACCGGGGCCCACAAGGGGCGAATGCGCCCTATTCGGCCGCCGCGGCCTTATTTGTGGCCCGCACGGCTCGTTCGTTGTGAACGAGTTGTTTTTCCGTACGCCCGACGGTGGCGGTCAGTTCTTCCGGGTCGCCGAGTAGGCGTCGAACGGGGGGGCGTCGAAGGCCCGGGTCGAGGGGCCCGAGGCCGGCGGCTCCGCGCGGCTCACGACGTCGCCGAGCGGGATCCGCACGCTGCGCACGCTCGGGCGCGGCGCGTGCGAGACCCTCACGACCATCGCCGGGGCCTCGGTCTCGTCGAGCTCCCAGAAGCGGCGGAACTGGCCGTGCAGGTCGGCCATCTCCTCCACGTGTCGCTCCCCCGCGAGGTCCAACAACTCCTCCTCGTCCTGGGCGAAGAGGAAGACCGGCGAGACGGGTTGGACGGCGAGTCCGGCCACGTCGGTCTCGAGCCAGAAGCGTTCGAGGGCGCCGCCGCCGCGCACGAACCACGCCGGGTCCGGTCGGGGCACCGTGATGACCGCCACCGCCGAGCTCGAGGCGATGATCGCCTGGGTGCGCAGGCCCAGGTTGCGCCCCCCACGCCAGCGCGCCACGTGGTCGAGCACCTCGGGGCGGCTCAGCACCTCGAGCAGGGCGGTCGACATCGCGTCCATCTCGAGGGTCCGCACGTCGAGGCCCTCTTCGAGCGAATCGATACCGGGCCAGCGCAGCTCTTTGACCATCTCGCCGTGGAGCTCGGGCAATAAGAAGCGCAGCCGGTCGGACTCGGCGAGGATCCGGCCGATCTCGCCGAGCGGATCGCGCTCGGTCACGATCCGCAGCCGGGCCCCCTCACGCTCGACCCCCCTCGCCAGGGCGGCCAGCGTCTCGGGCTCGATCGCCTGGGGCGACCCCGGGCGACGGTTGGCCGTGCGGGTGGCCACCGCGCCGAGCAGCGGCGCGAGCTGGTGGTCACGCTCGCGGCCCAGCTCCAGGGTGGCGACGTGGTTGGACTTCGCGCCCGCGGGGAAGAGGCGTACGGCGCCGAGCCGGCCGACCGAGGCGGCCGCGATCCGCGCGTTCATGAGCGCCGCGCCGAGTGCGAGGTAGCCGGCCCGGTGCTCGACGTCCATGCGGGTCGTGCGCTCCGGAGTGAGGTAGAAGCGCACCTCGTCCTCGTCGGCCTCGAAGCGCCACGGCTGGATGTTGCCGCCCGAGGGAGCGCGCCGCGCGGCGTCGACGATGAGCGTGATCGGGTCGTCGCTCTCGAGCGGCGGCTCCTCGGGCGCGGGCGCGTCGAGGTCGGGTGTCTCGCCCCGCTCGACCGGCGCGAGGTCGTCGAGGAGCTCGTCGACGTCGACTCGCACCCGGCCCGAGGGCAGCTCCCCCTTGAGCCCGAGGCGGCGCACCGCCGCCGCCACCGACACCGCGCCGAGGGTGACCTCGCTCGCGAGCTGGGGCCATCCGGTCACCGTCTGGCCGAGCTCGACGAACGAGGCGGCGCTGCGGCTCGAGACCTCGCGGGCGCCCAGCATGCGCAGCACGATGGCCGACTTCTCGGGCAGCGGGAGGTCGGCGAGGGTCGCGTAGTCCATATCGCCGATTAGGCCGTGGAAGAGCGGGCGATCCGGCTCGAGGTCGAAGCGCTCCACGTCGAGCACGCCGCGGTCGCTCGTCTCCATCACGACCGGGATGCCCCGCTCGCGGGCCAGCTCGCGCACCAGGAACTTGACGTCGAGCGAGTCGCACTCCTCGACGACGAGGTCGAGGCCGTCGAGGAACGCCGCCAGGTTCTCACGCGTGATCCCCTCGGTCTCGACGCGCACGGTGAGGTAGGGGTCGACCTCGGCGATACGCCGCGCCGCGACCACGGCCTTGTTGACTCCGAGGTCGATGACGCTGGCCGGGATCCGGTTGAGGTTGGACAGCTCGAGGGTGTCGAAGTCGGCCAGGCGCAGCTCGCCCACCACGCCCTCCAGGGCCAGTCCGTAGGCGATCGCGTGACCGGCGCTCACCCCGATCACCCCGACGCGCAGACGGCGGAGCCGGCCCTGCTCCTCGGCCGTGATCTTGTTGTGGTTGCGATCCAGGCGCAGCGTGTTGAACGCCCGCGGCGCGAGGAGGCGCACGACGGCCCGGCGCCACGGGTAGTAGACCCAGCGGCCCCCCTCGTCGAGGACCGTGTCGGGCGGCGTGGGGGCGAGGCCGGCCAGTTGCTCGCGCTGCTCGGTAAAGCGGTCGATGATCTGCAGCGACGGGTCGGCGCGCAAGATGCGCAGGACCTCGCGCTCGGACCGGCTCACCCCGTCCATGACGAGGGGCCGCCACGAGTGGGTGCGGGTGTGGGCCGGGTCGATCGGCGAGAGGGCGCCCGCCCCGGCGCCCCGGGCGAGCTCTTCGGCCTCGCGGCGCAGGGCCAGCTGGTGCTCGGGCGTCGAGAGTTCGGGGGTGCGGGCCCGGCGCCAGCACACGGCGATGGTGCGGTAGCGCTCGTCGGGGTAGGGCACGGCCTCGGTGCCGATCTGGCGGGCCCCGGTGGGCTCACCGATCGCCAAGAGCTGGTCGCGAATGGCCGCGACGGCGAACTCGGCCCCGAGCCAGGTCATCGCGTGGGTGACCGAGCGCGAGATCGTCTGGACGAGACGGGTGCCCACCACCAGCTCGCCCTTGGACCAGGCGCCCTTGACCTCGATGGCGCCCAGGCGCACCTCGGCGTCGATGAGCGCGCCGATCTGGTCGATCTCGCTCGATCCGCCCATCTCGTCCATGATCGCGGCCTGGTGGCGGCTCTCGAGCGGTCCGTGGAACCTCACCCCGGCCACGGCCTCGCCCTCGGCGTCGAAGCCGAGGAAGAAGAGGGGTACGCCCACGCCGTCGTCGAGGTCGCGGCGGCTGAGCGACTGCTCGACGCCGTAGCTCTTGTAGGCCCCCTCCGCCTCGTTGAGGTACACCCGCCACAGGTCGGGACGCTCGAAGGGGTGGTGCCCCTCGAAGCGGATCCCGGAGGCCTGGTCCACGAAGCCGGCGCCGTACTGGTAACGCCGGCCGAGCGCGCTCGCCACGAGACTCCTTCCCGGCCGCGCGGGGGCGTGGGGATTCGCGCGGTCGACGCCCTCGACAGTAGTGAAGCGACCGTGCGTTTCAGGGTATTTAGCCCGGGTCGCGTCCGCATCGGCCCGTCGCACCACGAGACGGGTCGTCGCGCGATGTTCGCAGTGTCCCTCCGAGTGCGGCCGTGGCTACGCTTCGCCCATGCCCGCCCGCTACAGACTCGTGGCCATCGACTGTCCCGACCCGGTCGCCCTCGCCCGCTTCTACGGGGCGCTCACCGGGCTCGCGCTCGCACCCCTCGAGGGGCCGGCCGACGCGGTCGCGTGGGTCGAGCTCGACAACCACGGCGCGCCCACGATCGCCTTCCAGCGGGTCCCGGGACTGCCGGCGCCTACGTGGCCCGAGGGTCCCCAGCCTCAGCGGCTCCACCTCGACCTAGCGGTCGACGACCTCGACGCGGGCGAGGCCGACGCGCTCGCCCTCGGCGCGAGGCTGGCCGAGCACCAGCCGGGCACGACCTTTCGGGTCTTCTACGACCCCATCGGCCATCCGTTCTGCCTCGTGCTCGCCGACGGCTCGGGCGACTGACCCCGAGAGCGCAGTCGGGCCAGGCGATAGACTGGCCCCTCGCGCCACGGGCTCGCCCCCGACGCGCGTGGACCTGTGGTGCAGCTCGGAGTGCACGCCGCCCTGTCAAGGCGGAGGTCGCGGGTTCAAATCCCGTCAGGTCCGCTCGGCACCCTCGGGTGACGAGGTCGAGTAGCTCAGTTGGTAGAGCGCACGCCTGAAAAGCGTGAGGTCACCGGATCGACGCCGGTCTCGACCACTCCGAAGAGGCCCCACCGGCCGCCATCGTCCACGGAACCGACCCGTCTCGCCCCGAGTGGTGGCCACGGCCCACACCCGCGTCGTCAGACAAAGGCCAATCCGCTGAGGGCCAGGGGACGTGTGGGCCCGACACGTCGCCGACCCCACGTCCCGCGCGGATCGTCCCGGGGACCCCTAGCGCCCGGGCGAGGGGCCGTTTAGCGCCGCGATCCGCCCCCTCGTCACACCGCAGGGTTCGACCGACCGCGACGTGTCTCACGCGGGGCCGACCAGGGCCTCCGACCTCGAGCGAACCAGGTCGCGCACCCCCGAGTCACCATCGAGAGTGCGTGCGGCCTCGCGGGCGGCCTCGATCGTGTCGAGGACGGCTCGCGTCGCGACGTCGCGCGGGAGGTGCCAGCGCACCCCTTCGGCGATGAGATCACCCGCGCCAATGTCGTGGGCACCCCATACGCCATTCACCGACATCGCCATGTCGGTCCGGAGGTTGGCCCACAAGACGGTGGGAACGATGTCGTAGAGCGGCGCCAGTTCGACCTCGGACACGGTGGGGTGGAGCAGCGCGAGGTTCTTACCGTGCGCATCGGCGTTGCCGATGACGACGTTGAGCGTCGCCGAACGGAGCAGGCGCGCTCGCTGGAGGACTGAGTCACTCGACCATCTGTCCAGAAGGACGGCGACCTCGGCGAGCGACGGACCTCCGAGCCTCTGGTACTTACCGCGGCCCCGGTTCGCGTCGGGGTTGCGGTCCAGCGCCTGACAGGCGTCTTCTTGGTGCACCCGGACGAGGCGGCCGTCGTCGACTCGCCGATCGAATCGGCCAACGATCAGGCACGTCGCTCCACCGAGTTGGACTACCTCCGGCTCAATCGTGGTGAGGCCCAGTTTGTGGGCGATGCGCAGGCAGTCGGCTTCGGCGCCAACGAGTCCTGGGCGGCGGGGGTCGTCGACCTTGAGGATGTGGGTGGAGGGCTCGCCGTGCACTGGTCGGGCCCAGGCGCCGTCGGCAAGTCGCACGAGAAGGAGGTTGTCTTGGAGCCCGGGCAGAGACAACTCCGAATCCTCGTGGAGGCCGAGCGACCTCTCCGCGAGACCCGACACCTCATCGCCCAACGCCTCATCGGTGTAGGGAAGCGCGGTCCCCACGTGAAGGGCGGGAGGTTCCCGGCCGATCACGAGGGCACCCGCGACGTCGCGCCCGAAGCGCGCGAGAAGTCCGAACGCGTCGTGAGCCGGGACCCCCGCGAGGCTCGCCATCGCGAGTCGGTGGGGCCCTTCGGGGAGCAGGCCGAGGGCGAAGTTCGTGGCGTTGAGACGCCCGCTGCGTAGCGGCAACGAGCACGACACGACGGGTGACTCGAAGTCGACCCCGTCCAAACTCTCGACGAGGTAGCGACACCTGATCGTGGAGCCTCGCTCGGAGAACTCCGCGACCTCGGTGTCGTTCAGCCACACCCTCAGGGGCTCACGACGGGTGATTGGTCACCTCGTCGTCAAAGACGATGTAGACGCGCGCGTCCAGGGTGCGCAGCGTGCGCAACAACACCTCCAGCAGGCGGCTGGTGCGCCCGGTCTCGATATGCGATAGGTAGGTCCGCGTCACGCCGGACCGCTCGGCGAGACCGGACTGGGTGAGTCCTCGGGCCCGCCTGATGTCCGCGATGACCCGACCGATGGCCTCACCCGATCGGATGTCGGCGCGCCGCTCCACGGACCTACCGTACCAAAAGGTGCGACTATATCATCGCAAGACTCCTTTTGAACTAATTGCGCTTTTATAGTCGCATTCTGCAATTTTTGGAGAGTACGTCTATATTGTCGCACTCTGAGGGCACCGCGCCGGGTGCCCCGGTCTCGCACGCGGGGCCATCCCCGGGGCACAATGGCCCGTGCCACCAGACCTGCCCCCCACGACCCCAGCCTCAGCGCCATCGAGCGGACCCTGGCCGCGTGAGGCCTGGTCGCGGTCGGCGGCTCCCCCGGCGCTCGAGGACCTCGTCGAGGAGGCCTTCTGCGACCCCGCCTACGGCGAGACCAACGCGGTGGTGGTCGTGCGCGAGGGCGCGGTCGTCGCCGAGCGCTACGGGGGGCTGCGACCCCACTTCGACCGGCCGGCCGAGCCGGTCGGGCCAGCGACCGAACTGCTCAGCTGGTCGATGGCCAAGTCGTTCCTGCACGCCCTCGTGGGGATCCTCGTCGACGAGGGGCGCCTCGACCCCGCGCGACGCGCTCCCGTGCCCGAGTGGGCCGACCCGACCGACCCGCGCCACGCGATCACCCTCGCGGACCTGCTCGCCATGCGCAGCGGTCTCGCCTTTGGCGAGGTCTACGACGTCGAGAGCGCGAGCGACGTCGTCGAGATGCTCTTCGGCGAGGCCAGGGCCGACACCGCCGGCTTCGCGGCGGCCAAGTCGCTCGTCGAGGCGCCCGGCGCCGTCTTTCGCTACTCCTCGGGCACCTCGAACATCCTGAGCCGGATCGTGGCCGACGTCGTCGGCCCCGGCGAGGCCTACCGGCGCTTCATCGACGAGCGACTCCTAGAGCCCCTCTCGATGAGGGCGCGCCCCGAGTTCGACGGACGCGGGGTCTTCGTCGCCTCGAGCTTCCTGCACGCGAGCGCGCTCGACTTCGCGCGCTTCGGCCTGCTCTACCTGCGCGGCGGGGTGGTCGAGGGACGACGAATCCTCAGTGAGGAGTGGGTCGCCACCGCCCAGCGGCCCACCGGGCGCGACGAGGAGTCGGGCGAGTACTACGCGTGGCACTGGTGGGTCACCGGCGACGCCCACGGCTCGTACTTCGCCAGCGGCTACGAGGGCCAGATGATCGTCGTCGCCCCGGCGCTCGACGCGCTGGTGCTGCGCTTCGGCCACACCCCCGAGGCCGCCTACCCGGCGCTCGCCGCGTGGCGGGCCCGGGTCCTTAAAGCCCTCGCCTAGACGCCCTCGTAGTCGAAGCCGAGGTCGGGGGCGCCAAAGAGCGCGCGGAACTCGACGCCCTCGGCCGCGCACAGCGCCGCCGCCGTGCCGCCCCGGTCGACGAGGGCGATGACCATCACCACCTCGGCGCCGGCCTCGCGCACGACGCGCACGGCCTCGAGCAGGCTGGTGCCCCGGGTAACCGTGTCCTCGGTGACGACGACGAGGTCCCCCGGGGCCAGACAGCCGGCGATCCGCCCTCCGGCGCCGTGGTCCTTCACCTCCTTGCGGACGCTGAAGGCCCTAAGGTCGCGCCCCATCGACGCGGCCACGCCCGCGGTGATGAAGCTCAGGCCGTCGGCGCCCATCGTGAGCCCGCCGATCGCCGTGGCGTCGGCGGGCATCGTGCCGAGCACCAACAGGGCCACGTCCATCATCGACTCGCCCGCGCAGATCGTCTGCTTGGAGTCGATGAACCAGCTCGAGCGCCGCCCCGACTTCAAGACGAAGTCGCCGCGGCGCACCGAGTGGGCGAGGAGGTGCTCGCGCACGCGCTCGCGGACCTCGCTCATCGCACGCTCACCCCGCGCTCGCCGGCGACCACCTCACCGACGACCGACGCCGGGTAGCCCGCCGCGGCGAGCACCTCGAGTGACGTCGCGGCGCTGGCGCGCTCCACGGCGAGCACCATCCCGAGCCCGCAGTTGAAGACCCGCACCATCTCCTCGGCCCCGACGGGCCCGCGTCGCTGGATCTCGAAGAAGATCTCCGGGGTCGGGAAGGCGGCGAGGTCGATCTCGGCGCGCTGGCCCTCGGCCAGCACGCGCACCACGTTGCCCACGATGCCCCCACCGGTCACGTGGGCCGCGGCGTGCAGCGCCGCCCCGAGTCGCTCGCCCAGGGCCCGCACCCCGGGGGCGTAGATGACCGACGGCTCGAGCAGCACCTCGGCGAGGGTCGCGGTCGCGCCCGGGTAGGCCGGTCGCTCGAGCGCGCCGGGCTCGTCGAGCAGGACCTCGCGCGCGAGGGAAAAGCCGTTGGAGCGCAGGTTGGGCGAGTGCAGCCCGACCAGGGCGTCGCCGACGACGACCCGGTGGGCCCCGAGGCGCCCCTCGCGCTCGACCACCCCCACGGCGAACCCCGCCAGGTCGAGGTCGTCGGGCTTCATCACCCCGCCGTGCTCGGCCGTCTCGCCACCCAGCAGCGCCGCGCCGGCGCGCCGACAGCCCTCGGCGACACCCGCGACGACCTCGGCGACCCGCGCCGGGTCGAGCGCGCCGACGGCGACGTAGTCGAGCACGAAGAGCGGCTCGGCCCCCACGCAGACGAGGTCGTCGACGAGCATCGCGACGAGGTCGATCCCCACCGTGTTAAAGCGTCCGGCCAGGCGGGCCACCTCGAGCTTGGTGCCGACCCCGTCGGCCGAGGCCACGAGCACGGGGTCGCGGTAGCGCGCGGGCAGAGCGAAGAGCCCGGCGAAGCCCCCGAGCCCCTCGAGGACCTCGGGGCGGCGGGCGACGGCCGCGGCGGGCGCGTAGCGCGCGACGGCCGCCTCGCCGGCCTCGATCGAGACCCCGGCCTGGGCGTAGGTCCGCCGGCCCTCGACCTCGAGGAGCCGGCTCACGCGCGCGCCACGCCGAGGGTCACGGGGATCGGCGCGGGGTAGCGCCCGGTCAGGCAGGCGTCGCAGCACTCCTCGCCCACCCCGATCGCGGCGCGCAGGTTCGCCAGCGTGATGAACTCGAGACTGTCCGAACCCAGGTAGTCGTTCATCTCGGCGACCGTGTGGTGGCTCGCGAGCAGCTCCTCGCGCGTCGGGGTGTCGATACCGTAGTAGCAGGGCCACAGGAACGGCGGCGAGCTGATCCGCAGGTGCACCTCGCGCGCGCCGGCCTCGCGCAGCATGCGCACCAGGGCGCGCGTCGTCGTGCCGCGCACGATCGAGTCGTCGACGACCACCAGGCGCTGGCCGCGGATCGTCTCGCGCAGGGGGTTGAGCTTGCGGCGCACGCCGGCGGCGCGCGCGTCCTGGTCCGGGGCGATGAAGGTGCGCCCGATGTAGCGGTTCTTCACCAGCCCGTGGGCGAAGGGCGTCCCCGCGGCCGCCGCGTAGCCCTCGGCCGCCGGCACGCCCGAGTCGGGCACGCCCATCACGAGGTCGGCCTCGACCGGGGCCTGGGTGGCCAGGCGCTCGCCCATCCGGCGACGGGCGGTGTGGACCTCGTGGCCGAGGAGGTACGCGTCGGGCCGGGCGAAGTAGACGAACTCGAAGACGCAGAGCCGCTCGGGCCCCTCGGCGGGCTCGAGGAGCTGGCGCGCCTCGACGCCGGACTCGTCGAGGGTGATCATCTCGCCCGGGCGCACCTCGCGCACGAAACTCGCCCCCACCGTGTCGAGCGCGGGGGTCTCGGAGGCGACGACCCAGCCCTCGGGCGCCTCGGCCGGACCCAGCCGGCCCAGACAGAGCGGGCGAAAGCCGTAGGGGTCGCGCACCGCGTGGACCCGCCCGGCCTCCAGCACCACCAGCGAGAAGGCGCCCTCGGCCTTGGCGAGCACCACCCCGAGGGCCTCGTCGAGGGGGACCCCCGCGGCGACCTCGCGCGCCAGGAGCTCGGCCACGAGGTCCGAGTCCGAGAGCATCGAGGCGACGAGCACGCCGGCCCCCTCGGCGAGGGCGGCCGTGTTGGTGAGATTCCCGTTGTGTGCGAGGGCGAAGCCCGACGCTCCGGCCGAGCGATACACCGGCTGGGCGGCCGTCCAGTTGGCCGAGCCCGAGGTGGAGTAGCGGGTGTGGCCGATGATGATCGACCCGGTGAGCGCGCGCAGCGTCGTCTCGGTGAAGACGTGGCTCACCAGCCCGTTGTCCTTCACCACGGTGATCTGGTGGTCGTCGAAGCACGCCATCCCGGCCGACTCCTGGCCGCGGTGCTGGAGGGCGTAGAGCGCGTCGTAGCACAGGGGGGCGGCCGCCCGGCCCGGGGCCACGATGGCGACGACGCCGCAGGCTTCCTTCATGCGCCCCCCAGCCTACGGGCTCGTCGACCCGCGATTCCCCAGTCAACCACAGGGCTCTTCGCGGGGCTGGCTAACGTACGGCAATGCTGGACCTGCACACCCACTCGACCTACTCCGACGGCTCCGACACGCCCGACGAGCTGGCCGCCCGGGCGGCGCAGATCGGACTTCGCGCGATCGCCCTGACCGACCACGACACCACGGCCAGCCACGAGCCGATGCGCGCGGCCTGTGAGCGCGTCGGCATCGAGCACGTGGGCGGCCTCGAGGTGTCGCTGCGCGACAACGAGTTCCCCAAGGACCGCGGGGGCCGCCTCGGTGCGCGCAACGTCCACGTCCTCGCCTACTTCCCGCCCCTCGATCCCGACCACCCCCTCCAGCGCGAGCTCGCCGCGCTGCGCGTTGACCGCGAGACCCGCAACGCCGAGCTGGTCGCGCTGCTGCGCGCGAACGGCTTCACCCGACTCACCCTGGACTACCTCGTCGGACTGTCGGGTCGGCTCGAGTCGATCGGCCGGCCCCACGTCGCGCGCGCCATGGCCGAACTACACCCCGAGATCGTCGGCGCGCCGAGCGACGCCACGACCCAACGGGTCTTCACCGAATGGCTCGGCGCGTCCGGGCGGGCCTACATCCCCAAGACCTCGATCGCGATCGAGCGCTTCGTCGAGGCCGGTCGCGGGTCGGGGGTCGTCTTCGCGATCGCCCACCCCCTCGACAACTACCTCGACGCGCCGGGCGACCTCGAGCGCACGATGCCGCGCGTGCTGGCCTCGCTGCGCGAGCGCGGCGTCGTGGGCGTCGAGGCCCACTACGGCTCGAGCCCGCGTGAGACGCGCGAGGAGATGGTGCGCCTCACCCGCGCGGCCCGCATGATCCCGACGGGCGGCTCGGACTACCACGGCACCTACAAGGGGGGCGTGGCCCTCGGCCGGGGGCTGCGCGGCGACCTCGAGGTCCCCGACGGGGTGCTCGAGGAGCTCAAAGCCGCCCGCTAGCGCCCGAGGGCCCGCGCCAGCGCGCTCGCGCGCCGCTCGGCGAGGTCAGCCACGGCGAGGTCGCACATCTCGCCGAGGGCCAGCCGCGCGCCCGCCGCGAGGCCGAGGACCGTCGCCTCGACGCCGGCGCCGGCCGCGGCTTCGACCAGCGCCGCGGGGTCGCGGGTCGCCACGACGAAGCGACCGGGCGCCTCGGTGAAGAGCTCGGCGTGACCGCGCGGGTCGCCCCAGGCGAGGCCGACCCCGGAGGCGGCGCTCATCTCGGCGAGCGCCGTCGCGAGTCCGCCGGCGCCCACGTCGTGCACGGCCGCGACGTCCGAGACGCCCCCGGCGCAGACCCGGGCCACCTCGGCGGCGACGAAGCGACAGGCAACGAGCGCGCGCTCGTCGAACTCGGGCAGGCGCCCGCCCCGGCGGCCCCGCCGGCGCGCGAAGAGCGAACCCGCGAGGGGGAAGGGGTCGGGACGCGCCTCACGCGGACCGAGCAGAACCACGGCGTCGCCCTCGCGCCAGGTCCAGCCCGGGGGCGGCGCGACCAGACGCTCGACCAGCCCCACGACCCCGAGCACCGGGGTGGGGTCGATGTCGCGCCCGCCCGACTCGTTGTAGAGCGAGACGTTGCCCCCGATCACCGGCACGCCCGCGGCGACACAGGCCTCCGCGAGTCCGTCGACGGCCTCGCTGAGCTGCCACATCACCTCGGGGTGCTCGGGGTTGCCGAAGTTGAGGCAGTTCACCACCGCGGCCGGCGTCGCGCCCACGCAGGCCAGGTTGGCGATGGCCTCGAGGAGCGTGAGGGCGGTGCCGGCGCGCGGGTCGATCGCGCACCAGCGCGGGTTGGAGTCGGTGGTGAGCGCGAAGCCCCGCTCGCTCGCGGGCAGACCCGGTCCGGCCAGGCGCAGCAAGGCGGCGTCGCGCCCCGGGCCGACCACGGTGTTCAAGAAGAGCTGGCTGTCGTACTGGCGGTACACCCAGGCCGGGTCGACGAGGCTGGCGAGCAGCTCGGCCGCGACGTCGCCGGCCGGCTCGTCGGCCGGGTCGTCGTCGCGGCGCGCGTCGAGATCCGCCGGGCGCGCCCGCGGCCGGTCGTAGAGGGGGGCCTCGTCGGCCAGGGACACCGCCGGCACCTCGGCGAGGACCGGGCCGTCGAAGCCCTCGCGCACCCGCACCATCCCGACCGGTCGGCCCGCGGCGTCGGCCACCGGGGCGCTGACCCGTCCGACGACGGCGCAGCGCACCTCCCAACGCGCGCACAGCGCCTCGAGCGCGGCGAGGTCCTCGGGACGCACGATGGCGAGCATGCGCTCTTGGCTCTCGCTCGTCATGATCTCCCAGGGCGCCAGGCCGGCCTCGCGCAGGGGCACGGCCGTAAAGTCGAGGTCCATGCCCACGCCCCCGCGCGCGGCCGTCTCGCTGGCCGCGCAGGTGAGACCGGCTCCCCCGAGGTCCTGGATGCCCACCACGAGCCCCGCGTCGAGCAGGGCCAGGCAGGCCTCGATGAGCCGCTTCTCCTCGTAGGGGTCGCCGACCTGGACGCTGGGACGCTTCTCGTCGTCGAGCGACGCGGCGCCGTCGGCGCCCGAGAAGCCGGCCGAGGCCAGCACCGAGACCCCACCGATGCCGTCGCGCCCGGTGCGACTGCCGAGCAGGACGGCGAGGTTGCCCACGCCGCTCGCGCGCCCGAGCACGAGGCGCTCGCGGGGCAGCGCCCCCACGCAGAGCACGTTGACGAGCGGGTTCTGGGCGTAGCCCTCGTCGAAGGTCAGCTCGCCGCCGATGGTCGGCACCCCGACCGAGTTGCCGTAGCCCGAGATCCCCGCGACCACGCCCTCGACCAGCCAGCGCGACCGCGCGTCGTCGGGCGGGCCGAAGAAGAGCGGGTCCATCACGGCCAGGGGGCGTGCGCCCATGGTGAAGACGTCGCGCAAGATCCCCCCGACCCCGGTGGCGGCGCCCTGGTAGGGCTCGATCGCCGAGGGGTGGTTGTGACTCTCGATGCGCAGCGCGATCGCCACCCCGTCGCCGGCGTCGATCACCCCGGCGTTCTCGCCCGGGCCCACGAGGACCCAGGGCGCGCTCGTGGGCAGGCGGCGCAGGTGGATCCGCGAGCTCTTGTACGAGCAGTGCTCGCTCCACATGACGGCGAACATCGCGAGCTCGAGGTGGTTGGGCGCTCGCTTGAGCACCCCCTCGACGAGGGCGTACTCGTCGTCGGTGAGCCCGAGCGCGCGGTGCAGCGCCCCGTCGCTCACGGCGCGGCGACGAGGCGGGCGGACGCCGCGGCGTCGTCGGCCGCGGCGAGGAACCCCTCGAGCAGGACCCGGCCGTCGGCGCTGCCCAGCAGCGCGTGGAGGGCTCGTTCGGGGTGGGGCATGAGGCCCACCACGTTGCCGGCGGCGTTGGCGATCCCCGCGATGTCACCCCGGCTCCCGTTGGGGTTGTCCGCGTAGCGCAGGACGACCTGATCGCCCTCGAGGAGGGCCCGGTAGGTCGCGTCGTCGCAGACGTAGCTGCCGGCGAAGTGGTTGATCGGCACGACGAGCTCATCGCCCACGTGCGCCGCGCGGGTCAGCACCGAGCGGGTCGAGACGACGACGAGCGTGGTGGGCTGACAGAGGAAGGTGAGGCCCCGGTTCTTCTGCAGGGCCCCGGGCAGCAGGCCGGCCTCGGTGAGGACCTGGAAGCCGTTGCAGATCCCGAGCACCGGCCGTCCGGCCTCCGCCGCGGCGGCGACCGCCTCCATCACCGGGCTGAAGCGCGCGAGGGCCCCGGGGCGCAGGTAGTCCCCGTGGGCGAAGCCCCCGGGCAGGACGAGCGCGTCGTAGGCCGAGAGGTCGGTCTCGGCGTGCCAGACGAGCTCGGCGCGTCCCCCGAGGGCCGAGAGCGCCGCGACGACGTCGTGCTCGCAGTTCGACCCCGGGAAGACGACGACGCCGACGCGGCTCACGCGACCCCCACGACCGTGACCGCGGCGTCCTCGATGACCGGATTCGAGAGGAGCCGGGTGGCGAGCGCGCCGGCGACCTCGCGGGCGTCCTCGGCCGAGTCGGCCTCGACCACCAGGGAGAACGCCTTGCCGGTGCGCACCGAGTGCACCCCGGAGAAGCCGAGCGCGGGCAGGGCCCGCTCGATCGTGGCGCCCTCGGGGTCCGCGATCCCGCGTCGCAGGGTCACCTCGACCCGGACCGCGTACTCCACTCAGCCACCGTACCAGTCGCTCAGCGGGCACCCGGTCACGCGCTCGTACGCCTCGGCGTAGCGCGCGGCCGTCGCCTCGACGACCTCGAGGGGCACCGGTGGCGGCGGCGGGGTGTGGTCCCAGCCGATGGCGTCGAGCCAGTCGCGGAAGGGCTGCTTGTCGAACGACGGCGGCACCCGTCCGGGCACGACCGCCTCGGCCGGCCACAGCCGCGAGGAGTCCGGGGTCATCACCTCGTCGCACAGGACGAGGCGTCCCTCCACGTAGCCGAACTCGAACTTGGTGTCGGCGAGCACGAGGCCGGCCTCGCCCAGGCGGGCCGCACCGAGCGCGAAGAGCGCGAGGGAGGCCTCGCGCACCGCGAGGAAGGTCCGCTCGCCCACGAGGTCGATCGCGCTGGCGTGGTCGATGTTCTCGTCGTGGCCGCTCACGGCCTTGGTCGAGGGCGTGAAGAGTGGCTCGGGGAAGGGGTCGCACAGCGCGAGCCCCGCCGGGGCCGCCATGTGGTGGACGGTGCCCTCGCGCCGGTACTCCTCGTAGGCCTGGCCGAAGAGCCGCCCGCGCACGATGCACTCGAGGGGGACCATCTCGGCTCGGCGCGTGAGCATGGTGCGCCCGTGGAGCTCGACCTCGTCGATGAAGCCCGGCGCCACCGCGTCGATCTCGGTCGGGTCACAGGTGACAAGGGCCGACTCGCCCACCCCGACGACGCGCGCGAGGCGTACCCAGTAGTCGGTGAGTCCGGTGAGGACCCGGCCCTTATGGGGGATCGTCTCGCCCATCACGACGTCGAAGGCGCTCAGCCGATCCGAGGCGACCATGAGGAGCCGCTCGTCGTCGAGCGCGTAGACGTCGCGGACCTTGCCCGAGTACTCGTGACGCAGGGTGAGGGTCACGGGGTCACCCAGGTGAGGGCGTCGAGGAAGCGGCGTCGGTGCGCGAGGAGCCGCTCGAGGTCGAAGGCCCGCTCGACCTGGGTCCCGTCGAGGTGGACCTCGGGGTCGTCGGCGACGACCTCGCGCAGGGTGCGGCCCTCCTCCAGGGCGCGCCGGGCGAGGCGCTGGGTCAGCCGGTAGGCGTCCTCGCGGGTCATCCCCGACTCGACCAGGGCGAGCAGGACCGACTGGGAGAAGACGAGGCCGTGGGAGCCCTCGGTCAGGGTCGCGAGCGCGCGCTCGGGGTGCAACACGAGGCCCTGGGCGAGGCGCGTCGCCTCGCGCAGCAGGTAGACGCACAGGGTGAGCGCGTCGGGCAGCACCACCCGCTCGACGCTCGAGTGGCTGATGTCGCGCTCGTGCCACAGGGCGACGTCCTCGAGTCCCGCGACGAGGTAGCCCCGCAGGACCCGCGCCAGCCCGCAGAGCCGCTCGGCCGCCACGGGGTTGCGCTTGTGGGGCATGGCCGAGCTGCCCTTCTGGCCCGGGCGGAACGGCTCCTCGGCCTCGCCGACCTCGCTGCGGGCGAGGTGGCGGACCTCGAGGGCGAACTGCTCGATCGTGGTGCCGATCGCGGCGCAGGCGTAGAGGACCTGGGCGTGGCGATCGCGGGCGACGACCTGGGTGGCCGGGGTCGGCGAGAGCCCGAGCCGCGCACAGACGTACGCCTCGACGAAGGGGTCGACGTTCGAGTAGGTCCCCACGGCCCCCGAGAGCTTGCCCACCGCGATCGCCTCGCGCGCGGCGAGCGCCCGCTCGCGGTCGCGCTCGGCCATGAGCGCGAACAGCGCGAACTTCGCGCCGTAGGTCGTGGGCTCGGCGTGCATCCCGTGGGTCCGACCGGTAACGGGCAGGTCGATCGTCTCCACCGCGCGCGCGCTCAGCGCGTCGCGCAGCTCGACCACGCCCTCGAGCACGAGGTCCATCGCTTGGGTGAGGGTGTGACACAGCGCGGTGTCGACCACGTCACTCGAGGTCAGTCCGTAGTGGACCCAGGCCGCCTCGGGACCGCCGACGCGCTCTTGGACGACGTCGACGAAGGCGGCGGTGTCGTGGTTGGTCACCGCCTCGCGCGCCGCCACGGCCGCGACGAAGTCCCCGTCGACGCGCGGGGCGCGCGCGCGCAGCGCCGCGACGGCCTCGTGGGGGGCGACCCCGAGCTCGGCCATCGCCTCGGCGGCCAGCAGCTCGACCTCGAGCATCGCGGCGAAGCGCGCCTCGTCGCTGAAGAGCGCCGCCACGTCGGCCGGCGAGTAGCGGCCGATCACGACGCCCCCCGGGCCACGTCGAGGCGCCGCTGGCATCCCGGAAAGTCGATCCGGCCCGCCCCCTCGTAGGCGCGCGCGCGCGCCGTGGCGAGGTCGGGACCCGTGCCGGTGACCGCGAGCACCCGTCCGCCCGCGGTGACGAAGCGGCCACCGTCGAGCGCGGTGCCCGCGTGAAAGACCACCACCCCCTCGAGGGGCTCGCCCAGCTGGCCGTCGGGGCCGAGGCCCTCGATGACCTCACCGGTGCGTGGCGCCTCGGGGTAGCCACCCGCGGCCAGCACGACGGTGACGGCGGCGCCCGCGGGCGTCGGCACCGGCCCGAGCCGGCCCTCGGCGGCCGAGCCCAGCAGGTCGGCCAGGCCCCTGCGGTACAGCGGGGCGAGGACCTCGGCCTCGGGGTCGCCGAAGCGCACGTTGTACTCGATGAGCCGGGGCCCCTCGCTCGTGAGCATCATCCCGGCGTAGAGCACGCCGCGGTAGTCGACCCCGCGACGGCGCAGCTCGGCGATCGTCGGGGCGAGGACAGATTCTTCGATCGCGCCGAGCGTCCCCGCGTCGAGACGCCCGACCGGGGCGTAGGCCCCCATGCCGCCGGTGTTGGGTCCGCGGTCGCCCTCGCCGAGGCGCTTGTAGTCCTGGGCGACGGCGAGGGTCGCGAAGCGCTCCCCGTCACAGATCGCGTGGACCGAGCACTCCTCGCCGACGAGGCCCTCTTCGATCACCAGGCGCCGCCCGGCCTCGCCGAAGGCCCGACCGGAGAGCTTCTCGTTCGCGTCGGCGAGCGCCGTCTCGAGCGAGTCGGTCACGAGCACGCCCTTGCCGGCGGCGAGCCCGTCGGTCTTGACGACGTAGGGCGGGGTCGCGCCGCGCAGGCGCGCCTCGGCCGCCTCGAACGTGTCGACCACGTCGTAGCGCGCGCTCGGCACGCCGGCGGCCGCGAGGAACCCCTTCAGGTAGGCCTTGGAGCCCTCGAGGCAGGCCCCGTCGGCCCCGGGACCGAAGACGGCGACGCCCGCGGCGCGCAGCTCGTCGGCCAGCCCCTCGACGAGGGGGGCCTCGGGCCCGATCACGACGAGGTCGGCCCCGAGCTCGGTCGCCGGCCGGTCGCTGATCGCCAGACCGTGGGCGGCCATCCCGGCGTTGCCGGGGGTCACGACGACCTCGGCGGAGTCCGCGAGCGCGACGGCGAGAGCGTGCTCGCGCGCGCCCCGGCCCACGACCACACAGCGGGTCACGCGTTCACCACGAACTGCTCGCGCTCGGGCCCCACCCCCACGAGACGGATGGGCACGCCGACCTCGGCCTCGAGGAAGGCCACGTACTCGAGCGCGGCCGCCGGCATCTGCTCGCGACTGGTCACCGCCGACAGCTCACTGCGCCACCCCTCGAGCGTCTCGTAGACCGGGACGGCGTCGTGTAGGACCGACTGGTGAAAGGGCATGTGGTCGTAGCGCACGCCACCCGACTCGTAGGCGACGCAGACCTTGATCTCGTCGAACTTGTCGAGCACGTCGAGCTTGGTGAGGGCGATCTCGGTGAGCGAGTTGAGGCGCACCGCCTGGCGGGCCATCACGGCGTCGAACCAGCCGACCCGGCGCCGGCGCCCGGTGTTGGTGCCGAACTCGTGACCCGTCTCGACCAGGTAGTCACCCGCCTCCCCACCGATCTCGGTCGGGAAGGGCCCGGCGCCCACGCGGGTGACGTAGGCCTTGGCGATGCCCACGATCGAGGTGAGGTCGCGCGGCCCGAGCCCCGAGCCGACGCAGGCGCCCCCGGCGACGGGGTTCGACGAGGTGACAAAGGGATAGGTCCCGTGGTCGAGGTCGAGGAACGTGGCCTGGGCGCCCTCGAGCAGGATGCGCCGACCGGCCGCCAGAGCGTCGTGCACCAGGCCCACCGTGTCGCCGATCATCGAAGCGAGGCGGGGCGCGAACTCCTCGAGGTAGCGCGCGGCGATCTCCTCGGCCTTGAGGGCCGGCCGGTTGTAGACCTTGGTCAGGATCGGGTTCTTCTCACTCAGGGCCACGTCGAGCTTCTGGCGGAAGATCTTGGGGTCGAGCAGGTCCTGGACGCGAAGGCCCACCCGGGCCGCCTTGTCGGCGTAGGCCGGACCGATCCCGCGCTTGGTCGTGCCGAGGGCGTTCTTGCCGAGGTAGCGCTCGGTCAGTCGATCGATCTCTTGGTGGTAGGGCATGATCAGGTGCGCGTTGCCCGAGAGCACGAGGCGCGAGACGTCCACGTGCTTGCTCGCGAGGCGGTCGAGCTCCTCGAGGAGAACGGCCGGGTCGACGACGACCCCGTTGCCGATGACCGCCGTGATGTGGGGGTACAAGATGCCCGAGGGCACGAGCTGGAGCGCGTACTCCTCGCCCCCGACGACGATGCGGTGGCCCGCGTTGTGGCCGCCCTGGTAGCGCACGACGAGGTCCATCTCCCGGGCGAGGAGATCGGTCAGCTTGCCCTTGCCCTCGTCACCCCACTGGGTGCCGACTACCACGGTTGCGGGCACGGCCTCTCCCTCGGTCGGTGGCCCCCTACGGGCCAAGCCTACCGGGCCCCGCGCGGCCTAGGAGAAGGTGACGACACCCTCGAGCGCGCCGACGGTGACCGTGTCGCCCTCGGCGTAGACCCCCTCGAGCACCGCCAGGGCGAGTGGGTCCTCCACTCGGCGCTGGATGACCCGCTTCAAAGGCCGCGCCCCGAAGTCGGGGTCGTAGCCCTCGGCCGCGAGCAGCGCGCGCCTCGTCGGTGACGACGACGGTGAGGCGCCGCTCCTCGATGCGTCTACCCAGCCACGAGCGCGATCTCACCAAGTGCGGGCGACCGATCCCGTCCGAAAGTGCGGACACCCGTAGCGGCATCTCGCCCCGTCGAAACTTCCTTGGGCCAGACGCCGTCTAGAAGGCCGAACAGACGTTCCCCAAGTTCGTCCACGGGGACCCCGTGCCCTTCCAGTCGTTCCCGTTCCACACGTTCGAGACATTGACCTGCATACCCACGATGTAGGTGTCTCCCTGACGTTGGTCCTGATTGACACCGTTAAGGCCCGATGAGCCCACCGAGCACGTCTGTGCTCCCGCCCCGTCAGAACTCAACTCCACGTGCCCGTAGAACGCCGAGGACGAATTGGAGAAGGAAGTGACGCCCCTCCAGAACCGTTGATCGTGCACGGGTACGTGCACTGCGTGCCAAACGACGATCCACCGCCGACGGATCCACACGTCGAGCCGGCATCCGGTGAACTCATGGGACTTACCGAGGTAGCCCTCGTGGCCGACGCGGTCGACTCCGATCAAGTGCTCGTGGAGTCAACGGGACACCGCACGGTCATGGCGAAGCCGTCCATCGTGGACGACCCGTCGCCCGCACTCTGGGCCAGAGCGG
>DASSZS010000047.1:0-7393 GCA_035702745.1 Acidimicrobiales bacterium
AGGCGTCGATCTGCCAGGAGATGTCGACGTCCTCGGGGTCGCGCGTGCGCCGGCTGGGCACGATCGCGATGTCGTCGAAGCCGTAGGCCTGACGCGCCGTCTTGAAGATGCCGATCTCCACTTCCGCCATGGGTCCTCCGCTGTTGTGGATAGGGGCGTGGGCCCCAATCTACCCGCCGGTCGGTGGTCAGTCGCCGAGCGCGAGGTCCTCGGCGACCATCGAGAGGAGGTCGGTCAGGATCCGCGCCGTCGCCCCCCAGAGCAGGTCCCCGGGCACCCGGTAGAAGTAGATCGGGTAGAAGCCCTCGTCGTCGGGTCCGACCAGTCCCTCGCGGCGCCAGCGCTCCTCTAAGAACGCACCCTCAACGAGCAGGTCCGAGAGCGCGACGGTGAAGACCCGCTCGACCTCATCGGGCTGGGCCACGAGCGCGGGCCTCGAAGAGAGCCCCCCCACGACCGGCACGATCGCCCCGGCGGCGACCCGGGTCGAGAGCGGAGCGAGCCAGCCGAGGGGCCGCACGGTCGTTGGATCCAGGCCGACCTCTTCTCTCGCCTCGCGCAGCGCCGTCTCCCAGGGTGACTCGCCGGCCTCGCGGCGCCCACCCGGCAGGGCCACCTCGCCGCGGTGGGCCCGCAGGGTCCGGGCCCGGCGCGTGAGGACGACCCGGGCCTCGCCGCCCTCGTCGAAGAGGGCGACGAGCACCGACGCGCGCGGCGCGGACTCATCCGAGGTGACCGGCTCGGGTGGGGCGCCGTCCTGGCCCCGGCGCGCGAGAGCGCTCGCCACGCGCTCGAGCGAGAGGCCCCGTCGGGCCGCCGGCGCGAGGTCGGCCCAGGGAGGACGGCCACCGGGACGGACCTCGTCGGGCTCGGGGATCACCTGGGGGTACTCGTGTCCCGGGAAGCGCAGGGGTCCGCTCCTCGTCCGCCCCGCCCGCTCAGCCCTAGACTTCATCCTCTCCCACCGTACCGGTCCGTCCCCCCGAGAAGGCCCCGTGAAGAACCTCGCCCGCCTGTGCGTTCGCCACCGCTGGGTCGTCTTGCTCGTGTGGGTCCTGCTCTTTGTGGGGGTGAACGCGGCAGCCCGTGCGGAGGGGTCGGCCTACGCCAACACCTTCAGCCTGCCCGGGACCAACTCCACCCACGCGCTCGACCTGTTGAAGACGGCCTTCCCGGGCCAGGCCGGCGACACCGACCAGATCGTCATCCACGCGACCAGGGGCACCGTCGCCGACCACGAGCGAGCCGTCCAGGCCGCGCTCGCCGCCGTCGCGCGCCAGCCCGTGGTCGCGAGCGTGGTCTCGCCCTTCTGCACTGGCCCCTTCGCCCACGAGCGACTGGCCTCGGGCGCGTGCGCCGGGTCCACCCAGGTCTCAAAGAACGGCACCATCGCCTACGCCGTCGTCCACTTCGCGCTGCCCGGCTTCAAACTGCGTACCGCCCAGATCCAGTCGGTCGAGGACCAGGCCCTCACGATGAAGGCTCGCAACCTCGGCGTCTACTTCGGCGGCAACGCCTTCGGCCAGGCCGCCTCGCCCTCGTCGAGCAAAGGCGAGGTGGTCGGCCTCGTCCTCACCGCCGTCGTACTGATCCTCGCCTTCGGCTCGTTGCTCGCGATGCTGCTCCCCCTCGGGGTGGCCCTCTTCGCCCTCGGGGTGGCCCTCGGCGGCGGCGAGCTCTTGAGCCACTCGGTCGCCATCGCCCAGTTCGCCCCGATCCTGGGCTCGCTGATCGGCCTCGGCGTGGGCATCGACTACGCCCTCTTCATCATCACGCGCGCCCGCCAGGGGTTCAAGCAGGGCGCCAGTGCCGAAGACGCGATCGTAACGGCGATCAACACCTCGGGCCGGGCCGTGCTCTTCGCCGGCTCGACGGTGTGCGTCGCCCTGTTGGGCATGCTCGTCTTGCGCCTGTCGTTCTTGAACGGCGTCGCGGTGATGGCGACCCTCGCCGTGCTCGTCACGATGCTCGCCTCGGTCACCTTGTTGCCCGCGCTGGTCGCGGTGATCGGGCCGCGCGTGCTCAGCCGGCGCGAGCGCCGGCACCTGGCCGAGCACGGCCCCGAGCCGGCCCATCCCAGCGGGCCCTGGCAGCGCTGGGCCCGGTTCGTCTCGAACCACCCCCGGGCGCTCAGCGTCCTCGCGCTGGCCCTCATCGTGCTCATCGTCGTGCCCTTCTTCTCGTTGCGCCTGGGCAGCTCGGACCAGGGCACCGACCCGGTGGGCTCGACGACGCGCCAGGCCTACGACCTGCTCGCCCAGGGCTTCGGCCCGGGCTTCAACGGACCGCTCAGCGTCGTGGGGGCGATCCACGGGCCCTCCGACACAGCCGCCATGACGGCCCTCGACCGACGTCTCGCCCATGCTTCGGGGGTCGCCTCGGTCCTGCCCCTCTACGAGAACCCGAGCCGCACCGTGGGGATCATCACCGTCGTGCCCACGACGAGTCCCCAGTCGATTCAGACGACCCATCTCATCAACCAGCTGCGTGACCACTACATCCCCCGGGCCACCTACTCGAGCCACACCGCGATCTACGTGGGGGGCATCACCGCGATCTACGCCGACTTCGCCCAGGTGCTGGGCTCGAAGCTGCCCCTCTTCGTGGGGGTCATCGTGTTCTTGGGCTGCCTGCTGTTGATGGTGGCCTTCCGGAGCCTCCTCATCCCCCTCGTCGCCGCGATCATGAACCTGCTCGCCGTGGGCGCCTCCTTCGGCCTCGTCGTCGCGGTCTTCCAGTGGGGCTGGGGCTCGTCGCTCATTCGCGCGGGCACCGGGCCCATCGAGTCGTTCCTGCCGATCATCATGATCGCCATCCTCTTCGGCCTCTCGATGGACTACCAGGTGTTCTTAGTCTCGCGCATGCACGAGGAGTGGCTCAACACGGGATCGAACGAGGAGGCCATCGTGCGTGGCCAGGCGAACACCGGACGCGTCATCACCGCCGCGGCCCTGGTGATGGTCTCGGTCTTCTTCTCCTTCGCCTTCGGCGGCCAGCGCATCATCGCCGAGTTCGGCATCGGGCTCGGCGGAGCCGTCGTCATCGACGCCTTCATCATCCGCACGGTCCTCGTGCCGGCCCTCATGCACTTCATCGGGCGGGCCAACTGGTTTATGCCACGCTGGCTCGAGCGAGCCGTCCCCCACGTCGCGGTGGAGGCGACCGAGGAGTGACGCGGCGGGCCCACCGGGCCCGCCGCGTCATCTCTCACTGGTGCAGGGTAACCACCCGGACCCGAGAGAGCGCCCTCACGATCAGGACGAACCTGACGCGCAGGTGCCGGTAGTGCGTGAGGAAGCGCCTCGCGGCGATTGCCCGGGCGAGGGCGAGGGCGCGGGGTACCCCGTACGCGTAGATCGTGACCGTCGCCCCGGGGCGCAGCTGGCGGATGAGTTGGATCAACCGGTGGCGAGTCGCGACGCTGAGCAGGGCCGAACCCCCGGCGAACCCGATCGTGATCGGGTGGGGCGCCGCCACCGGAGGCGGGACGGCCCGTGCGGCGCTGAAGGTAATCGTCACCGGCAGTGACGTGGCGCTGGCGTAGGTCGTGTCGCCGGCCCGCGTCGCCTCGACGACGCACGTCCCCGGCCCGCTCGCGGTGAGCACCGTGCCCGAGATCGAGCATCCCGCAGCGGTGCCACCAACCACGCTGAAGGTGACTGCGCCCGTGCCCGAGCCCCCGGTGGTGGACAGGTCGACCCCGTTGCCCACGACCGTCTGGGCGACGGTCACCGACACGCTGAGCGTGGCCTGAGCAACCGGTCCCGACCCCGACCCCCCGCTCGAGGGTGGGGGCGGGACGACGATGGCGACGCCGGTCGCCGGGTGGACCGGGGAGGGGTCCTCCGAGGTGTAGGTCGCGAACGAGGAGGCCGCGAGGTTCTGAGACCCGAGGGGGTTGGTCGCCGCGAACGCGATCGAGCCCGACGTGCTCGCCGCGATCGTGCAGCCCGCGGGCACACCCACGTTGAGCACACCTGTCGTCGCGTCGTAGGAACCCGTGGCACCGCCGGTGCACCCAACGAAACCACCGCCGAAGGCGACCGAGGGAGTGGCGCTCACGCCGAGGGCTGTCGGGAGGTCGAGGGTGACGCGGTCACCAGGGAAGAGGGCACCCCTCGAGGAGGTCGTGAACGTGTCGGTCCACGTCGTCGACGCCCCGCTGAGGTCCGCCTGGGGGCTCACCGCGACCGCGCTCACCGCCGTGCCCGAGGCAACGAACGTGGGTGCGCTCGAGGGGCTCACCGTCGTGGGGTCCTCGGAGGTCGACACGGTGTAGTCGGCCGCGACATCGGTCGTCCCGTTGGGCGGGTTCCGCACGTCGTGGATGCTCAGGGTGGCCGCGCTCGAATCGGCGAGCGAGCAGTTAGCCCCGAGCATGACCGACAGGGTGTGACCGGACACAAACACACTCAAGGGGTTGAGGCAACTTCCCCCGAAGCTCGAAGAGAGCACGTCAGCGTTGGCCGCGTTGAGCGTCACGTCCGCGGGGAAGGTGATCGAGATGGTGTCCTGCGGCGCGAGCGCCCCGGTGGCCGACGACGTGAAGCTCACGGTCCACGTCGAGGTGAAGTCGCCCAAGTTCGGCGAGGGGCTGAAGGTCACGCTGCTCACCTGCGTACCCGAGGGGGTGAAGTTCTGGGGGCTCACCGACGAGGCCTGAACGGACCCCGACGCATCCTCTGAGGTCTCCACCGAGAACTGGTTCGTCGCGACAACGACGTTTGACGAGGGGTTGGTCGCGGTGAGGGAGAGGGTCGCCGGGGTGCTGTCAGCGAGCGAGCACCCCGAAGGGATCGTGACGACCAGCGTCGGCATGGTGTACGAGCCCGTGACGGTCGTGTTCGCGCACGAGAAGCCCGTGGCCAGAGTGACGGTGGGCGTCGCGCCGATGCCACTGAGCGAGTCGGACAGGGTCACCGTGACCGTGTCGCCCGCGGCGAGGTACCCGCTCGACGATGGGGTGAAGCCGATCGTCCACGTCGTGGTGGCGTTGGCGACCGCGGTGGCACCCGTCGCGCTCACCGCCGTCACGAGGCTGCCCGTGGCGCTGAACGAGGTCGGAGTGACACTTGTTGCCGAGGTCAGGTTGGGGTCTTCCGTTGTCACGACCGCGAATTCGCTCGCGGTGAGGATCGTCGGGGCCGCGGGGTTGGTCGCGGTGAACGAGAGGGACGCCGCGGTGCTATTGCCGAGCGAACAGCCTGATGGAATCGTGATCGTCACGTGGGACGGAGAGCTCGAGGTGTAGGTCCCGGTGGCGCTCGATGATCCAGTGCACGTGAAGCCCGAGGCGAGCGTCACGACGGGCGACGAGGCCACCGAGATCGACGGGGGGAGGTAGAGCGAGACGGCGTCACCGGGGCTGAGGGCGCCCGACGACGACGACGTGAAGGCGAAGGTCCACGTCGTCGACGTGTTCGCCACGGTGCTCCCCGACTGTACCGATACGGCCGACACGGCCGTTCCCGACGCCGAAATGGTCGTCGGCGCAGAGCTCGCAGCGACGGCTGTCGTGTCCACGCTCGTCGCGAGTGTGTACTGGCTGGTCGAGAACGTCTGCGGGGCCGGCGGGTTGGTGAGTGGGAAGGTGAAGACGCCCTGGGTGCTCGCCGCAAGTGAGCAGCCCGTGGGGAGGGTCACGTCGAGCGATCCCGATCCGGCCAATCCGGTCGCCGTCGTGCAACCGGCGAAGCCCGTGGAGAAGGTGATCGTCGGGCTCGCGGCCACGATGAAGGCCGTCGGGTAGGTGAGGGTGATCGTGTTCGTGGCCGCGAGCCCTCCCGTTGACGAGGTCGTGAAGGTCACCGTCCAGGTCGCCGGTGCGTTGCCGGCGGAACTCGACGAGCCAACACTCACGCCCGAGACCGACGTCGCCGCCGAGGCTGCCGCCTGGGCCAGCACGGTCGCCCCCAGGGCGACGCACGTCACCACGATCGCCCGGGCCGCCCACGACCGTGCGCGACCCTTACGTGTCCGACCAACACCGCTCTTATTCATTCACAACTCCCGTCCCGCCGATGTCGTCTCGGCGCCTCGTGTAGGCGCGTGGTCCCCTGCGTGGGTGCCACCGCGCAGACTCGTCATAGCACCCGATGGGGCCTTACTGAGCGTCACCACGTAGGTGAGCACGCGCGCGCGCACTCAAGTGACGTCACGACGAGAGCGAGTGAGACGTACACATCGATGGAGACAAGGGGCGCAGAATTATTTTCCGACTTCTTGTCGACTTAGTGACGACACAAGGACCTTCGGTGAGATCACGCCATCGCTCACCGGACTCCCCTTGAGACGAAGTCAGCGCCGCTGCGGCGTCGCACGCTGACGTCGACGCACGGATGGTCTAATGGGAGCCTTGACTTCACTGGACTCAATGGACGTCGCCTCCTTCACTCAATCCCCCGCGGCGCACAGACGACTCCCTACGGTCCGCTCGCGGACCGAACACGCGCGATAACCCGACACTGGGAACCTCAGTCGGACGGCGGCGAGTTCAGGCCCACCGACCAGCGCCACGGCGTCGACGACTACACGCCGGGGAGGAGTTGGATGGCCTGACTTGAGTCCCTTGCTCTGAACCGAGATCCCAATGGCCCAATGGAGCGCCGTAACACTGACGGGTCGCACTGACACTCGCGCAACTCCGAGCGGATCCCCGTTGTGCCCTTTCTATCGCTTATACACCAAGCTCGACCGACGCATCAACCCTTTCCGGCTCCGACATCAACTACCGACGTTCAGGTCGCGCGTCCGTCATGGCGTCCTCGAATCCCCGTCCACCGCGGACACCAGGGTCATCCCCAAGGGAGACCCACCGGATTGGACCCCTCACGGTGCCTAGCTGGCGAGCGTCACCGTGAGGATGGGCGAAGATCCGTCGCCGTCGATGGTGAACGACACCGACATCGTCTGAGCCACGCCGTCGGTTCGTGAGATCGTGAAGTTGTTCGTCGTGCTCGCGTGGCCCTGGGCGATACTGAGGGTGCCGTCACCCGAGATGCTTATCGTGCCGTTGCTCGCGCTGGACGAGACGGCGACGTCAATGACAATGGACGTCGAACCGGGATTGTCCACGGGATTGCCGAAGCCGTCCACCTGACGCAGGTGGGCGGTCAACTGCCCGCCCACCGTGTGGTCGGTCGCCTCACCCGAGGACACACAGGTGAGATCCCCCACCGGTCCACTGCACCCCGCGAGGATCGACGGCGACGTATCCACGGAGACGCCCGCGAGGACGAGGCCCCGCACCGCTCCCGGGGTGACGTCGAGGGCGACCTGGCCCGAGTCCCCGCTCGAGTCGGAGACCGAGAGGGTCGTCGGGGCGGCGTCGTAGAGGGTGACGCTCGCGCTGGCGACCCCGTCGGCGAAGGTCACGGCCGAGCCCGAGGCGCAC
>DASSZS010000012.1:0-4894 GCA_035702745.1 Acidimicrobiales bacterium
CCGGCCGTGATCGTCATCGACCCGGGCATGGTGGCGCGCCGCTCGATCATCCTCGACGCGCTGGGTGAGCGCGGGCTGGCCCCCGAGGAGGTCACCGACGTGATCTTCAGCCACCACCATCCCGACCACACCTTGAACGCCGCGCTCTTTGTGAACGCGCACTTCCACGATCACTGGGCCATCTACCACGACGACGTGTGGGACGACCGGGTCGACGGCATCTCGGGCGCCCCGTCGGTCCGCCTGCTCGACACCCCGGGCCACACCCGCCAGGACATTTCGACGCTCGTGACGACCGAGGACGGCCTCGCGGTGTGCACCCACCTGTGGTGGTCGGTTGAGGGTCCCGAGGTCGACCCGCGCGCCGAGGACCTCAACGCGCTGGTCGCCTCGCGCGTTGCCGTCCTCGCCCTCGCCCCGGTCCTCATCGTCCCGGGCCACGGCGCGCCCTTCGCCCCGAGCGCGCTCGCTCGCTGAGCACCTCGGACCAGTCGAGCCACCCGGCACCCGCGGCGCGGGTCGTTCGCTCAGGTCGGGATCGCCGCGAGGGCGGCCGCAGCGTCGGCGCGGCTCGAAAAGGGAACGATCTCACTGATCCGCCCCGCGCGCACCGCGTAGAGGTGATAGAGGTCGCGCGTCTCCTCGGGCGCGTCGGATCGCGTGACGACGAGGTGGGCGAGCACTCCGGCCGGGCCGGTCTCGACCTCGCCCAGGGACCCGCTCACCCCGCGCTCGAGCGCGCCGCGCAACGTCGAAACGACGTCATCGCGGCTCCGACAGCGGTTGGGGGCGTCGTCGTCGCCCCAGCGCACGTCGGGCGCGAGCAGGGACCCGAAGCCCTCGAGGTCGCGCTCGGAAAAGGCCGTCCGGACGGCTCGCGCGAGGTGATCGAGCGCCTCTCGGCTCGAGAGGTGCGAACAGCAGCACGCGTCATCGGCGCACGCCGCGACGCGCACGCCACGCTCGACGAGACACCCGCACTCCGCACAGGTCGTGACCACGCACCGAGCCTACGGGGCGGTCGGATCGGCTCGGGACTCGCGCCACGCGCGCCACTGGGCGAGGCGCTCGCGCACCCGCGCCTCGGCCCCGACGTCGGTGGGCTCGTAGAAGCGTTCGGGTGCCATCTCGTCGGGGAAGTAGTTCTGGCCCGAGACGCCGCCCTCGACGTCGTGGTCGTACTGATAGCCCCGGCCGTAGCCGAGCTCCTTCATGAGCCGGGTGGGTGCGTTCAAGATGTGCGCGGGGGGCATCAGCGACCCGGTCTCGCCGGCGGCGCGCCGGGCCGCGCCGAAGGCGCGGTAGACCCGGTTGGACTTGGGCGCGCAGGCCAGGTGCACCGTGAGCTGGGCCAGGGCCAGCTCGCCCTCGGGCGAGCCCAGAAAGTCGTAGGCGTCCTTCGCCGCGTTGGCGAGCACCAGCGACATCGGGTCGGCCGCCCCGATGTCCTCGCTCGCCGCGCGCACGAGCCGCCGGGCGATGAAGAGGGGGTCCTCCCCGCCGGCCAGCATGCGCGCGAGCCAGTAGAGCGCCGCGTCGGGGTCAGAGCCGCGGATCGACTTGTGCAGCGCCGAGATGAGGTTGTAGTGCTCCTCGCGGTCCTTGTCGTAGGCGGGCCGGCGCTTCTGGAGGAGTCGTCCCATCTCGCCGGCCCCGAGCGGACCGGGCGGCCCGATGGTGGCGAGCGTCTCGGCGAGGCTGAGTAGGTAGCGGCCGTCGCCGTCGGCCATCGCGCGCAAAGCGGCGCGCGCCTCGGGTTCGAGGGGCAGGGGCCGCTCGGTGTGGGCCTCGGCCCGCGCGAGCAGGGTCTCGAGGGCCGCGTCGTCGAGCCGGTGCAGCACGAAGACCTGGCACCGGCTGAGGAGGGCCCCGTTGAGCTCGAACGACGGGTTCTCGGTGGTCGCCCCGACCAGGGTGACGACCCCGCGCTCGACGAAGGGCAAGAAGCCGTCCTGCTGGGCGCGGTTGAACCGGTGGATCTCGTCGACGAAGAGCAGTGTCGACTGGCCCATGGTGCGGCGCTGGCGGGCCGCCTCGAAGGCCTTCTTCAAGTCGGCGACACCCGAGAAGACGGCCGAGAGCTGGTCGAACTCGTAGCCCGCGGCCGCAGCGAGGAGCCGGGCGATCGTCGTCTTGCCCGTCCCGGGCGGGCCCCAGAGCACCATCGAGCTGAGCCGGTGGGCCTCGGCCATCTTGCGGATGGGGCCCTCGGCCCCGAGCAGGTGGTCCTGGCCGACGACCTCGTCGAGCGTGCGGGGTCGCAGCCGGTCGGCGAGCGGTGCCGGCGCCTCGGGGGTGATCCCGGCCGCCTCGAACAGATCGCTCACGCCCCGACCCTACGGTGCGCCCGCGACGCGCGCCCCTCTCGCCCGGGGCGCGCCGGGGTCATTTTGGATTTTTTTTTTTGATGGAAGCCCCTCGCTCGACTCCTCGGCCTCGCCGCCCCCCTCGGGTGCGGGGACGGCGCCCTCGCCCGCGGCCTCACCGGGCCCGGCGAGAGGCGCCGCCTCGGCCCACCACGCGGCGAGACCCCCGCTCGAGGCGAGGGCCCCCGCGAGCCGCTCGGGCTCGAGGAGTCGCGACGCGAGCGGGTCGGCCTTCGCGAGGTCCCCCAGCCGCACGAAGGTCGCAAAATCGATCGCCGGGCGCGGCGGCTCGTCGAGATCCCCCGGGTCGTCGAGCGGCCAGGGACTCTCGTCGGTCGCGGCGAGCACGACGGCGAGCACCTGCTCGTTCGCGCTCTCGGTCATCGCGAGAAGGGTGCGGCCCACCGCGTCGCTGTGGCCGGCGCCGTGCAGGCGCGCGAGGGCCGTGCCCACCCGGACGATCAGCGCGAAGAGCCGGCGCGCGACGAGCCGGGCGCGCGCGAGCTCGACGTCGCTCGCTCCCGTGGCGGCTTTCGTGAAGTCGAGGTCCCCCTCCCCGGCCAGTCCGGCCAGGGGTCCCGCGACGGCGACGGGAGTCGCGGGCGGGACGAGCGCGCCGGCCTCGAGCTCGACGAGCAGTCGGGAGAACGAGAGGTAGGTCGCCGCGCCACGCTCGAGGGAGCGCCGACCACTCGAGACCGACCCGCCCCTCTTCAGGTGGCGAAAGAACACGTCCTCGAGGACGTCACGCTCGAGCGGGGCCGGTTCGTCGACCTCGTCGCCGGCGACGAGGTCGTCCCAGTGGGCCGCGCGACGCTCGAGGAACGTGCGCACGAGGCGGGGCTCGACCGCGAAGCCCTCCCACCACAGCCGCCAGGCCACCTCGTCGAAGGAGCGGGCCGTCGCGCGCAGCTCGGCGATCCGGGCCACCCGCTCGGCCGTGCCCGGCGCGAAGCCCGTCGGGGTCGGCGCCACCACCAGGCCGCGGCGCACCAGCCGGTCGAGCTGCTCGAGGGAGACGGCGTGCCCGAGGGCGCGCACGTACGCGACGACGTCGCCGGGGTCCTCGCCGGGCCCGGTGATCGGACCGGTGGGCACGTCTTGAGGGTATCGCCCTGCCCGTCCGACCCGGTGGAGCCGGGCCGACGCCCTCGCCCAGGGTCCGGGCGGACCGTACACTGCCCTCGGTCGCGAGAGGGGGTCGCGTGGGTCCTCATCGGGTGGCGCGCCTCGTCGGTGCGACGGTCGCCCTCGTCCTCGCCGGGGCGGTCCCGGCGACCGCGGGGGCGGCGAGCTCGCCGTGGCGCGCGAGCGCCCAGCTTGGGGCGACGTCGCCGGGCCGGGTCGCCTGCGGGTCGACGACGTGCCTCGCGATCGCCACCAACGCGACCAACACGATCGACGCGGTCGGCGCGAACGGCGCGTGGCGGACCCTCTACACCGTCACGGGCTCGACGACCTCGACCACGTCGTTCAGCGACCTCGCCTGTGACGGGTCGCTCTGCGTCGCGGTCGCCAACTCGACCGGGACCCGGCGGGGCCACCGCGTGACCGGCCCCGACGCCTTCGTCACGACCTCGGCCGGGCGTACCTGGAGCGGCCACGCCCTGGCCAAGGTCACCGGGGCGACCACGACCCAGGTCCTCGACGTCGCCTGCGCCGGCCCGCGGTCGTGCGTGGCCGTGGGCAACTACTTCGGGCCCACGAGCACCGGTGGGGTCGCCTGGACGACCGACGACGCCGGGGCCACCTGGACGGGTCGCACCCTGCCGCGCGGGGTGGTGAGCGGACCGCTCGCCTGCACGAGCCCGCGGGCCTGCGTGATGGCCAGCGGCGCGATCGAGGTGACGACCTCGGGACCGGGGGGCTTTCGTCGCGTCGCCACGCCCCACCCGTGGGGTTCGCGCACCCCGACGTTTAGAAGCGTCGCGTGCGCGGGCGGCGGGTGCGTCGTCGCGGGCTACGCCACGCCCTCGGGCCAGGCGTGTACGAGCCGCTCGTGCGTCCCGGTGCTGCTCGCCACCCGTGACGGCCGGCCCTGGGAGAGCGTGTCGCTCCCCCACGCGCTCGCCGGCCAGCTCGTCGAGGTGAGCTGTACCAGCGCGCCGCGCTGTGTCGCCGTGGGCGACGCGCCGAGCACTAACCCCCTGGGTGGATCGAGCGAGGTCGTGCGCGGGGCGATCGGCGCGCCCTGGACGACGCTTCGCCTCCCCCGACCGAGCGCGGGCACGTGGATCGGCGCGACGGGGGTCGGCTGCACGCCCCAGGGGCGGTGTCGCACCGGCGAGCTCTACGACCGGCGCGCCGACTTGAACTACCCCTACTCGTTGGCGGGGCCCTTGTGAGACCCACGCGCACGAGACGCGTCGCGCTGCTCGCGAGCGTCGCCGCGAGCGCCCTCGCACCCGCGCTCCCCCTCAGCGCGGCGCCGGCCGCCCACGCGGTGCCCGCGTGCCTGCGCGGCACGTGGCGCGAGCTCGGCGAGACCGACGCCTACAGCTTCGCGGGCCACCCCCTCACCCTGCGCG
>DASSZS010000059.1:0-45697 GCA_035702745.1 Acidimicrobiales bacterium
GCCGTGCTGGTCGCGGCGCGGTCCCTCTGATCGTGGGGCGGGTCCTCTCCCTCGACCCGGGCCGCGTGCGCTGCGGGGTGGCGCTCAGCGACTCGGCCCGCACCATGGCCTTCCCGCGCCCGGCGCTCGCGAGCGGCGACGGCCTGGTGGCGCGGGTCGCGACCCTCGTCGCCGAGGAGGCCGTCGAGACCGTGCTGGTCGGTCGCCCGGTGGCCCTCTCGGGACGCGTGACGGAGAGCACCGCGCTCGCCGACGCCCTCTATCGCGAGCTGCGCGAGGCCCTCGCGGGCGTCGAGGTCGTCGCGGTCGACGAGCGGCTCTCGACCGTCGAGGCCGGCCGACGCCTCGCCGGGGCGGGGCGACGCGTCCGCGAGGCGCGCGAGGTCATCGACAGCGCCGCCGCCGTGGTGGTGCTCGAGGCCTACCTCGGGGGCGGACGTGGCTAACCACGCCGAACGGAGAGAGCCCACCGGCCGCTCGCGGGCGCTGGTGGTGGCCGGACTCGTCGCGGCGGTCGTCGCGGCCGGGGCCCTCTGGTTCGTGCTGCAGATGTACCCCGTCTTTGCGAGCGGCCACCGGCGCGTGATCGTCACGGTCAGCCTGGGCCAGTCCTTCGCCCAGGTCGCCGGGGACCTGCACCGGGCGGGCGTGATCGCCTCGCCCTTCGCCTTCCGGCTCGAGGCGGTCGTCCTCGGGGCCCCGATCGTCCAACCGGGGGCCTACGAGATGCGCCAGGGCGCCTCCTTCTCGAGCGTGCGGGCCATCCTCGCCGGCGGACCGAACGTGGCGCTCATCGACAACAGCGCCGGGCTCACGACCTACGAGCTCTACCAGCAGGTGGCCGGTTCGATCCTCGGGACCCGCTACGCGACGGCCCTGCAGAGGGCGCTGCCCGTAGCCGCCGCCGCGAGCCCGTACCACCACGGAACCTCGCCCGAGGGTCTCATTGGGGCGCGCTCGTACCTCGTCACCCCCGAAACCTCGCCGAAGCGACTGGCCCACGAGATGGTGGCCGCCTTCGACACCGAGGCGGCCCGGGCCGGGCTCACCCCGACCACGACGGTCAACGGGCTCGACGCCTACCAGTTGGTGGTCGCCGCCTCAATCGTCGAGAAGGAGGGGTACTACCCGAAGAACATGCCCCGGGTCGCTCGGGTGATCTACAACCGCTTGGCCCTCGGCGACGCCCTGCAGATGGACGCCACCGTGCTCTACGCCCTGCACATCGACGGGGGGACGGTCACCCACGCGATCGAACAGACCCCCTCGCCGTACAACACCTACCTCCACTCGGGCCTGCCGCCGACGCCGATCTGCACCGTTTCGCCCAGCGCGCTCTCGGCCGTGCTGCACGCGCCACCGGGTCCCTGGCTCTACTTCGAGGTGATCGACCGCGCCGGAAACGAGAGATTCTCGCGGACCTTCGCCCAACAACTGGCCGCCGAGGCCCTGGCCGCCAAGCGAGGACTGTGATGGAGTGGCGCCTCGGGGTCGTGGGCTCGCCCGTCGCCCACTCGCTCTCACCGGTCCTGCACGAGGCGGGCCTGGCGCGCGCCGGCCTAGCCGGCCACTCCGTGCGCCGCGAGGTCACCGCCGACGAGGCGGGCGACCTGCGCGGCCTCGTCGGGCGAGAGTTCGACGCCGTCGCGGTGACGGCCCCCCTCAAGGGCCGGGCCCTCGCCGCCTGCGACGAGGTGAGCGAGGTCGCTCGGCGCACCGCCTCGGTCAACGGCATCGTGGTGCGCGAGGGACGACTCGTCGGGGACTCCACCGACGGCGGGGGCTTCCTCGACGCCCTCACGACGGCCTACGGCGAGGTGGTCGTCGACGCCCACGTGGTGGTCCTGGGCGCCGGCGGCGCGGCCCGGGCGCTCGTCGACGCCCTGGTGGGGGCCGGGGCGGCCAGCGTGTCGGTCATCGCGCGTCGACCCGGTCCGGCCGCCCTGCTGGCCGAGCGCTACCCCCGGGTCCACGCCGGCGCGCTCATCTACCGGCCCGTCGGGGTCATCGTGAACACCGTCCCGGCCCCCGCGCGCGGTCCCGAGGCCGCCGTCGTCCAGGGCGTGACGAGCGACACCGTCGCGGTCGACCTGGCCTACGAGCCCCGCGAGACGCCCTGGCTGGCCCGGTACCGGACGGCGGGCTGTCGGACCCAGAACGGGCTGGCGATGCTCTGCTACACCGCGGCGCGGCTCATGTCGGGCTGGTGGGACGTAGCCTTGGACGGTGCCGAACTCCTCGAGGTCGTGAGGTGAGCGACGTGCGCGAAGTGCGTGACCTGGTGCTGGGACGGCTGCGGGCGCCCGGATCGATGGACTGGGGCCTGTTCGCCGGGATAGTCGTCCTCGGTCTTACCGGGGTGGTCATGATCTACAGCGCCACCCGTCAGGCTTTGGTAAACGCCGGGCTCAACCCCCACTACTACGTCGAGCGCCAGGCCGTCTTCGTCGTACTGGGCGTGGTGGTGATGTACGTGGTGTCGCGCTTCGACTACCGACGCTTCGAGATCGCGGCCACCCCGCTCTACGTCGTGAGCCTGGTCGCCCTGGCGGGGCTGTTCGTCGTGGGTCGCAGCGCATTGGGCGCCCAGCGCTGGTACAGCCTGGGCGGGACGATCCAGATCCAGCCCAGTGAGTTCACCGTGCTGTGCCTGGTGCTGGCCGTCGCGACCTACTGCGAACGACGTCGCGAGGGCCTGACGATGTACGACGTGATGCGACTGCTCGTGATGTCGGCCGTCCCGCTGGTGCTCATCGTCATGCAACCCGACCTCGGGACCTCGGTGGTGATCGTGCTCATCATCGGGGCCATGTTGGTGGTGGCCGGCGTGCCACCGCGGTTCATGACGATGCTGGCGGTGCTGGGCTCGGTGGGCCTGATCGTGGCGATCTACCTCGACGTCCTCAAGCGCTACCAGGTCGACCGTTTCACGGCGTTCCTCAACCAGAACTCCAACAACCCCCTGCTCGCCCCGCTGATCTACCAGGTCGACAACGCGAAGTCGGCCATCGGCGCCGGGGGGCTTCACGGCGCCGGACTCTTCCACGGTCTGCAGACCGTGCTCGGCTACGTGCCCGAGCAGCAGACCGACTTCATCTTTACCGCCATCGGCGAGCAGGTCGGTTTCATCGGCTCGATGGTGGTGATCGGGCTGCTGGCCTTCGTGGCCTTTCGGATCTTCATGGTGGGCCGCCACGCGCGCGACACGATGGGACGACTGCTCGCGATCGGGATCTTCGTGTTCTTCGCGTTCAGCTGCTTCGAGAACATCGGGATGGACATGGGCATCATGCCCATGACGGGTATCCCGCTGCCGTTCCTCAGCTACGGCGGCTCGGCGACCCTGGTCTTCTTCGCCTCGGGCGGGGTGGTGCTGTCGGTGTCGCGACGCGCCGGTTAGGGTGAGCGCGATGGACGAGACGGCCGGTTCCGACGTCGCCTCGCCCGGGATGGCCGAGGCCGTCGATGCGTACCCGAGCGAGACGGTCGGGCCGACCGCCGACGCATCGGCGACCGCCGACGCCGCGCTCTTTCGGGTGATGCACTTCGAGTCGGTGCTCTACGACCTCGCCGACCCGTCGCCCTTCGTGCACCTTCAAGAGGCCGAGTCACCCTTTCGGTACCTGGCCATCCCGGTGGCGACCCCCGACGCGATCGCGCTGCACGCGGCCCACATCCAGCTCAACGGGCCACGTCCGACCACCCACGAACTGCTCGCCACGGCCCTGGCGCGCGCGCGGGTCGACCTGATCGCGGCCCGGATCGTGCGCTACGAGGGCGGGGTCTTCTTCGCCGAGATCGACCTCATGACGCCCCACGGTCGCGAAATCGTGGACTGTCGGGCGAGCGACGCGCTGGCCCTCGCGCTGCGCCAGAACGTGCCGGCGCCGATCCTCTGCGCCGAAGAGGTACTGCGCGACTACTACACCTAGTCACCCGGGACGTGGTGGACGATGAGCACCTCGCCCCCGCGACGCTCGACGGCGACCTCGTCCGAGATGCGAATCAGCAGCGCGAGGACCACGTAGTTCGCCATGAGGGCGTTGCCGCCGTAGGCCATGAAGGGCAGCGTGATCCCGGTGAAGGGCAGGAGGCGCAAGATTCCGCCGATGATGACGACGGTCTGCAGGCCGAGCAGGGCCGTCAGCCCCCCGGCGGCCAGGCGCACGAAGTCCGAGGGGGCGCGCTGGGCGACGCGGAAGCCCTCGCCGACGAGGGCGGCGAACAGGGCGACGATGACGATGACCCCGATCAGGCCGAGCTCCTCGGCGAGCGCCGCGAAGATCATGTCGGAGGTGACAAAGGGGATGGTGCCCGAGTGGCCGAGGCCGAGCCCGGTGCCGACGACCCCGCCCGCGGCGATCGAGAACCAGCCGTAGGCGAGCTGGGTCGAGTGGGCGAGGTTGACGCTCGACCACGGGTCCAGCCACTCACTGACCCGTCCTTGGACCTGGGGGAAGAGGCGGTCGGCGATGAGCGCACCGCCCACCAGCAGCCCGAGCCCCAGCGCGACGTAGGACTTGAGTCCGGTCGTCACCCAGAGCAGGGCGATGAAGAGCGCGAAGATCAAGATCGCGAAGCCGAGGTCGTTCTCGGCCCCCAAGATGACCACCGAGAGGCCCCAGGCGGCGAGGATGGGCACGAGGACCTTGGGAGCGATGATCCGCCAGGGGCCGAGGCGCTGGGTCGGGGTGGTGAGCAGGTCCCGGTTGGCCGCGAAGTACGAGGCGAAGAAGATGACGAGGAGAATCTTGGCGAACTCCACCGGCTCGAAGGAGAAACGGCCGACGTAGATCCACAGGCGCGCCCCGTTGACCGAGGTGCCGACCTTGGGGATCATGGGCGCGGCGAGCAGGAGGAGCCCCCCGAACAGGGTCAGGTAGCGGTAGCGGTCGAGGTCGCGCACCCGGCGGATCACCATCAGCACCACGGTCAGCGCCACGGCGCTCACGAGGTACCACAGCGACTGCTGGCGCGCGAGGGGCGGGTCCCACCGGGCGATCTCCACGTAGCCGATGCCGTTCAGCAGGGTCGCGATGGGCAAGAGCACCTGGGAGGCCCGCGGCGCCAGGCGCGCGACGACCAGGTGCATCCCGAGCGACACCACGACCATCCCGAGCAGGAACGAGACGTAGCCCGGGGGCATGCGGCCCTGGGCGCCCAGGTAGGCCAGGGCGTAGAAGGCGCCGGTGACGACCCAGGCGAGGAACAGGAGGGTCAGCTCGGTCAGGCGCAGTCGCGGCGGCTTGTCGGCCACGGCGGCGCCGGCGGCGGGTGGGGGCGCGAGAGCGGTCGGCGGGCTGTCGCTACGCGCGTGCTTCGCCACCCCAGGAGCGTACCAATACGATGGTGCTACAGGCATCCAGCGAGGAGAGCGACGCGGTGGCGATAGACCTGGCGGCCTTCGGCTCCGAGCGGTTCTCCAACCGGGAGCTCTCCCGGCTCGAGTTCGGCGCACGCCTGTTGGACCTCGGCGAGGACCGGGGGCTCGCGGTGCTCGAGCGCTGCAAGTTCGTGGCGATATTCGCCGACATGGTCGACGAGTTCTTCCAGGTGCGCGTGGTCTCGCTGGAGGACAAGCTCGCCGCCGGTGTCCAGACGCCCTCGGTGGACGGGGTGCGGCCGCGCGAGCAGCTGGCCGCCATCCGCGAGCGCGTGCTCGAGCTCACCGAGCGCCAGGACCGGCTCCTGCGCGACCAGCTCCTGCCCGAGCTCGCGCGCGCCGGCATCGCCATCGTGCCCCACGACGAGTTGGTGGCGCCGGCGCGCGAGCGGCTGGCCAAGTACTTCGACGAGAACGTGTACCCCATCCTCACCCCGCTCGCGGTCGACCCCGGCCACCCCTTCCCGATGATCTCGAACCTCTCGATCAACATCGCGGTGACCGTGCTCGACCCGGTCACCGGTGACGAACGCAGCGCGCGCGTGAAGGTGCCGAGCTCGCTGCCGCGCTTCCTCGAGGCGGGCGAGGGCCAGTGGTGCCTGCTCGAGGACCTGATCGTCGCCCACCTCGACAAGCTCTTCCCCGGGATGCGCATCGGCCGGGCGGATCTGTTCCGGGTGACGCGCAACGCCGACCTGACCCTGGACGAGGACGAGGCCGACGACCTGCTCGTGGCGGTCGAGATCGAGCTACGCCGGCGACGTTTCGGCGAGGCCCTGCGCGTCGAGATCCAGCGCGACATGTCGGAGGAGTTCTTGAAGCTGCTCGTCGACCAGCTCGACCTCGAGATGAGTCAGGTCTACGTGACCGACGCCTTCGTGGGCGTGAGCGACCTGTGGAACCTCTACGCGATCGATCGGCCCGACCTCAAGGGGGAGAGCTGGTCACCGGTGACCCCGCGTCGGCTCCTCGAGGGTGAGCACGTCGGGGACGTCTTCGCCGCGGTGCGCGAGGGGGACATCCTCCTGCACCATCCCTACGACTCGTTCACCGACTCGGTGGAGGCCTTCATCGCCCAGGCGGCGAACGACCCCCGGGTGGTCGGGATCAAGCAGGCGCTCTACCGCACGTCGGGTGACTCGCCGATCGTGGCGTCGCTCATCCACGCCGCCGAGCGGGGCAAGCAGGTGGTGGCGCTCGTCGAGCTCAAGGCCCGCTTCGACGAGGCGGCCAACATCGAGTGGGCCAAGGCCCTCGAGGACGCCGGCGTCCACGTGGTCTACGGCATCCTCGGGCTCAAGACGCACGCGAAGATCGCCCTGGTGCTGCGCGCCGAGGGCGACACCACCGTGCGCTACGCCCACGTGGGGACCGGCAACTACAACGACCGCACGGCCCGGGTCTACGAGGACTTCGGGCTGTTGACCCGCGACCCGGCCGTGACCCACGACGTGGGCGAGCTGTTCAACTTCCTCACCGGCTTCTCGCGCATCGGGGACTACGAGAAGCTCGTCGTCTCCCCCCAGTCGACCCGCCAGCGCGTGATCGAGCTGATCGAGGCCGAGCGCGCGCGCGGCCCCGAGGGGCGCATCGCGATCAAGGTCAACGGTCTGACCGACCCGGCGGTGATCGACGCGCTCTACGAGGCGTCGGCCGCGGGGGTCGGGATCCGGCTCATCGTGCGCACGCTGTGCTGCCTGCGCCCGGGGGTGGCCGGGCTCTCGGAGAACATCACGGTCCACTCGGTGGTGGGCGAGTTCCTCGAGCACTCGCGGCTCTTCCTCTTCGGCGCCCCCGGGGAGTCCGGATTCCGCGCCTACATGGGTTCGGCCGACCTGATGGAGCGCAACCTCGACCGGCGCGTCGAGGTCCTGGTGCCCCTGGAGAACCCCGGGCTCGCGCGCGAGCTCGTCGACGCCTTCGAGGTCACCTGGGCCGACGACGAGTTCACCTGGGTCCTCGGCACCGACCGGCGCTGGCGCCGGCTCCAGCCGGTCAACCACCTGAGCGCCCAGCGCGAGTTCAAGCGTCGGACGCTGGAGAGGGCCCGGTCGTACTCGGCGGCGTAGGGTGGCGGTCCGTGCGCCAGTGGAGCGAGAGGTAGGCGAGCCCGCCCACCGGGATCGGCAGCCAGAAGTTGATGAGTCGGTAGGCCAGGACCGCGAGGATCGCCTGGCCGTGGGGGACGCCGAAGCCCACCACGGTGGCGATGAGGACGCCCTCGACGACACCGAGTCCGGCCGGAGTGACCGGGATCACGGCCAGCACGTTCGCGAGCCCGTAGGCGACGAGCAGGTCGACCGGTGAGAGGACCGAGCCGAAGGCCCAGAGGAAGACCCACAGGCAGGCCGCGTCGAGCAGCCAGTTCAGGGTGGCCCAGATGAGGGCCCACCAGAGCTTGCGCCGGTTGGCGATGAGCAGGGTGATCCGCTCGGCCAGCCGCACCAGGATCGAAGAGACGCGGTCGGGGTTGACCCGGGGAACCCGGCGGGCGACGGCCCGGAGCCAGGCGTCGGCGCGGCGCTGACCGCGGGTGAGCAGGACGATCGTGCCGAAGAAGGCCAAGAGGAGGAAAACCCCCGCCAGGGCCGCGAAGCCGTAGAGGGGGTTGAACCCGTTGAGGGGGATCGAGACCACCAGGGCCATCCAGAAGAGGAGGTTGAGCACCACGGCCGAGCCGGCCCCCTGGGCGGCCAGGGCGAAGGCGTTGGCGTCCTTGGGCACGCCGAAGGCGTTGAACATCCGGTAGGCCAGGGCGCCCGCGGGGGCCGTGCCCCCGGGCACCACGTGGCCGATCGCCAGGCCGGCCAGATTGACCCGCAGCGTGTCGTAGTGGCCGGGGGCGAAGGGGTAGAGGACCGTGCGGGTGAGCTCCACGTAGCACATCAGGGCCGCCGCCTCGAGCACGACCGCCACGGTGACCAGCACCGGATTCACGCTGCGCAGGAGGTGCAGCGACGGGCGGGCCGAGGCGAACTGGGGCAAGACGAGGTACTCGGCGACGAAGATCAACAGCCCCAGGCTCACCACGAGACGGATCTCGCGCGGCAGCCGGTATCGGGGGGTCGCAGCCTCGGCCATATAGCTCGTCTCCAGGCGCCCGGCCCCGCGGGAGCGGACCGGAGCGAGTCTAGGGGAAACCCTAGACTCGCCGGGTGCCCACGCTGGTGGTGCTGCCCACCTACAACGAGATCTTGAACGTGGGCGAGATGCTGCGCACGCTGCGCGCGGTCGTGCCCGAGGCCGACGTGCTGGTCGTCGACGACAACAGCCCTGACGGGACGGCCGGCGTGGTCCGCGAGCTCGCCGAGGAGCTGGGCGCGATCCACCTGCTCGCCCGGGCCGACAAAGGCGGTCTCGGCCACGCCTACCGGGCGGGCTTCGCCTGGGGTATCGCCCACGGGTACGACCACTTCGTCGAGATCGACTGCGACTTCTCCCACGATCCCAAGGTGCTGCCCGAGCTGCTCGAGGCGACCCAGGCGCACGACGTGGTGATCGGCTCTCGGTACGTGCCCGGCGGGCGGATCCCCAACTGGGCCTGGTCGCGTCGGCTGCTCTCGCGCGGGGGCAACGTCTACGCCTCGGTGATGCTGGGGCTGCGCGTGGCCGACTCGACCTCGGGCTATCGGGTGTACTCGCGCCACGCCCTCGAGACGATCGGCTTTTCCAGCGTGCGCGCCGAGGGCTACGGCTTCCAGATCGAGATGACCCATCGCGCCCGGCGGGGGGGCCTGCGCATCGCCGAGGTGCCGATTTCGTTCAGTGACCGCGAGCGCGGCGAGTCCAAGATGTCCTTCGCCATCGTCATTGAGGCGCTCGGACTGGTGACCCTGTGGGCCCTCGAGCGCCCCCTGGGCGTGTTTAGACGCTCTCGCTGAGCAGCGCCGAGAGCACCACCGCCAGCTTGTTGGCGGTCTCTTCGCGCTCGGCGATCGGGTCGGATTCGGCGACGATGCCCGCGCCGGCCCAGGCCTCGAACTGCGCCCCGTCGAGCACGACCCCTCGCAGACCGAGCCACCACTCGCCGTCACCGGCGTGGTCGACCCAGCCGAGCGGCCCGGCGAAGTGGCCCCGGTCGTGGCGCTCCAGTCGGGCGAGGGTCGCGAGCGCCCCCTCGCGCGGCCGTCCCCCGACCGCGGCCGTCGGGTGCAAGAGTCGCGCGACGTCGAGCGCGTCGGGCGCGGGGTCGCCGTGAGCGACGATCCAGCTGCCGAGGTGGGCCACCGAGCCGAGCGCCACGATCGAGGGCGTGGCGTCGGCCTCGACGTCGTCGGAGACCTCGGCCAGGCGGGCGACGATCTCGTCGACGACGACGGCGTGCTCGTGGAGGTTCTTCGCGCTGTGCAAGAGCCACTCCCCGTATCCCTCGGCCGCCCCGTCCGAGGGCAGGGCGATCGTGCCGGCGAGGGGGTGACAGCGCACCTCGGCGCCGCGTCGGCGTGCCAGCAGCTCGGGGCTGGCGCCGACGAAGCGGCGCCGCTCGGGGGTCGGCAGGCTGTAGAGCGTGCTCACGGCCTCGCGCAGTCGCAGCCGCGCGACGAGCGCCCCGGGGTCGATCGCTGAGGCGACCACCCCGCGCACCGATCGGGCGAGCACGACCTTGTCCAGCTCTTTGGTGCGCAGCTCCTCCACGGCGCTCGCCACGAGGCGGGCGTAGCCCTCGGGGGTGGGTCGCAGCTCGAGGTCGAGGGGGGCCTGGAGTCCCTGGGTGGGGAGCGCGACCGCCTCGACGAGGGCCCGGGGGTCGGGGCTCGTCTCGGGTGAGGTGAGGAAGGCCCGACCCTCGGCGGTCTGGGTGAGCACGTACTCCGGGACGTCCAGCTGGCCCGGGAGGGTTCGGTCGAAGGGCAGCGTCGCGAAGGCGACGACCCCGCTACCGCTGGGACCGTCGTCTCCGGCCAGTTCGATCGAGCGCAGCGCTCCCGGGGTGCCGGCGGTCGCGGCGAGTCCCGCGTCGAGGGTCACGGCGAGGAGTCGACGACCGAAGCCCGCGCGCAGCGCCTCGGGCGACTCGACCAGCCAGCCCTCGCGCGCGGCGAGGGTCCGAACCCGCTCGAGCGCGAAGGGCGCGACCTCGCGGCGGATCAGTCTCACGCGCGTCTCGTCGCGACGAACTGCTGGCTGAGCCCGCCCAGGATTACCCGGTGGTTCACCGCCGAGAATCCCGCCTCGCGCAAGAGGGCGGCGATCCCGGCGGCGTCGGGCAGGTAGGCGGTCGAGGCCGGGAGGTAGCGGTAGGCGGGCCGGTCCGAGAGCAGGCCGCCGAGCAGCGGCACGACCCGGCGGAACCAGAGGCGAAACCCGGCTCGCCACAGTCCCCGACGGGGCTCGGCCACCTCGAGGATCGCGATGCGTCCGCCCGGTCGCACCACCCGGCCGATCTCGGCGAGCGTGCCCGCGAGGTCGGTGAAGTTGCGCAGCGCGTACCCGCAGGTCACGCCATCCACGCTGGCGCGCGCGAAGGGGAGGGTGAGGGCGTCGGACTGGACGCGGTGCGCGACGTCGTGGGCGTGGGCCAGCATGTTGAAGCTGAGGTCGGTGGCGATCGGGCGTAGGCCCTGGCGGGCGAGCTCGCGGCTGAGGTCGCCCGTGCCGGCCGCCACGTCGAGCACGACGCTGCCGCGCGCCAGGCGCAGGTCGGCGACGAGACGCCGGCGCCAGCGGGCGTCGAGCCCGAAGGTCATCAGCCGATTGACCAGTTCGTAGCGACCGGCGATCGCGTCGAACATCGAGCGCACCTGGCGCGTCTTGGCGTCGCCCTGGGGCAGGGTCGTCACGTCAGCGGTAGAAGCGGGTCAGGGTCTCGGCGACGCAGGCCGGCTTCGCCTGGCCGCGCACCTCGACGGTCACCTCGAGAGCGACCTGGACGCCGCCGGGTACCTCCTCGACCGACGCCAGGGTGGCCCCGGCGCGCACGTCGCTACCGACGCGCACCGGGGAGGTGAAGCGCACCCGGTTCGAGCCGTAGTTGACCCCCATCGAGACGCCACTCACGCGCAGCAGCGAGCCCACGAGCACCGGGATGAGTGAGAGGGTCAGGTAGCCGTGGGCGATGGTTCCGCCGAAGGGCCCGGCGGCGGCGCGCTCGGGGTCGACGTGGATCCACTGGTGGTCGCCCGTGGCGTCGGCGAAGCGGTCCACCTGATCTTGGGTCACGGTCCGGTAGTCGCAGTAGCCCAGGTGCTCACCGACGTGGGCGGCCAGTTCGTCGAGGGGGATGGTCGTCGGGGCCATGTCGGGGCCAGACTACCGGTCGGGTGGGGTTGGCCCGGGTCCCTAGACTCGACGCGTGTCCTTCGTGGAGCCCCACCACCGGCAGGTCGCCAACGGGGGCTTTAGGGCCGCGCTCTTCGGGCTGGCCGACGGTCTGGTCACCAACGTCTCGTTGATCCTGGGCTTCGCCGGGGCCAGCCCCGGCCACGACGTGGTGCGCCTCGCGGGCCTCGCGGGACTGGTCGCCGGAGCCTTCTCGATGGGCAGCGGGGAGTACCTGTCGGTGCGCTCCCAGCGCGAACTGCTGCTCTACGAGATCGAGGTGGAGCGCCGCGCGCTCGCCACCTCGCCCGAGGAAGAGCGCATCGAGCTGCGCCAGACCTTCGTGGACCAGGGCATCAGCGAGGAGTTGGCCGAGCGGCTCAGCACCGACCTCATGCGCGACCCCGAGCTCGCCCTGCGCACCCACACCCGCGAGGAGCTCGGCGTCGACCCGAGTGCCATCGGGGCGCCCTGGACGGCCGCGCTGTCGTCGTTCGCGCTCTTCTCCCTGGGCGCCCTCGTCCCACTGGTGCCCTGGCTCGTGACCTCGACGGGCGACGAGGTGTGGTGGTCGCTCGGGCTCACCGCGATCGTCACCGCCGCCGTGGGCGCCGGGGTCGGCCACTTCACGCGGCGCGGGCTCGTCTACGCCGCGGGGCGCATGCTCTTGATCACGGGGCTGTCGGCCGCCGTCACCTTCGGGATCGGCCACCTCGTGGGCGTGGGTTAGAGCGAGCCGGCGAAGCGTACGAGCAGGTCCTCGCGCTCCAGGCTAAAGCCGAGCGACGCGTAGAGCCGGCGGGCCGGCTCGTTGGACTCGTCCACGAAGAGCACGGCCGAGGCGACGTTGCGCCGGGCGAGGACCTGGAGGCCCTGGGTGACCATCAGTCGGCCGAGGCCCCGGCCCTGGAAGGCCGGATCGACCGAGACGACGTAGATCTCCCCGAAGCGGTCGGGGTGCAGCTCGTGGACCTTGGTCCAGCACGACGCGGCCACCCGGCCCTCGAGCTCGAGCACGAGGAAGCCCGAGGGGTCGAACCACGGCTCGGCCATGCGCTCGGCGAGGTCGGCCTCGTCCCAGGCCCCCTGCTCGGGGTGGTCGGCGAAGGCGGCGTTGTTCTGGACCAGCCACGCCGTGGCGTCGCGCGCCGGCTCGAAGGTGCGCAGCACCCCGCCCTGGGGCACGGGCACGACCGCCACGGGCAGGCGCACGCGTAGGAGCTGCAGCATGCGCACGGCCGTGCCCCCCAGAGGGGCCTCGCCACGGTCACGGGTCCACCAGTCGACGACGCGGTGTCGCTCGCAGAGCGCTCCGAGGAGGTCCGGGTCGACGCCCCCGCCGCACATCTCGACGGTGGTGTGGGCCCCGGGGGTGGCCGACGCGTAGCCGACGAGCGTGGTGTCGTGGCTGAGCCAGTGCTCGGCCGCTCGCGCGTGCACCACGGTGCGGCGCCGTCCCTCATCAATGGCCTCGCGGCCGAGCTCGGCCTCGGTGCGGTCGAGCAGGCTGAGCACCTCGAGTCGCTCCGACGGAGTTAGGGAGGGGACGCACCGCCAGGCGTTCGACACGGTGGAACCCTACCGGGCCCCCCGCGCTAGGCCACGCGTCGGGCGATGCGGCCGAGCCGGCGCACGAGCGCGCCGACGGTCCGCTCGGCGGCTACGAGCTCGGTGTAGACGTCGGGTGCGAGGCCCTCGCCGTCGTGCTCGACGAGGGCGGTGATGCGCGCGGCGACCTCGGCCATGGTCGAGGTGATCGTGTTGATCTCGGTCTGGGTCGACATGGGGCCTCGAGCGGGTCGGGTCGTACGGTCGGCGCCTAGCGTACTGTTCGTGACCCTCGAACTCGCGCCCCACACCGCGGTGCTCGCGTGGTCGGCGATCGTCGCCTCGGGTCGCGAGGCCGAGTCGTTCCTGTCGGGTCAGCTCACCCAGGACGTGGCGGGACTCAGCGAGCCTCGCTGGAGCCTCGTGCTGCAGCCCGACAGCACCGTCGTCGCGCCGGTCTGGGTCACCCGTCGCGGGGCGGAGCTCGCCTTGGTGGTGGAGCGTCCCCTGGCCGAGGTGACCCTGCGTCGACTGACGCGCTTTCGCCTGCGCGTGGACTGCGCGCTCGAGCTGATCGAGTCGGTCGAGGGACCGTTCGCGACGATCGGGGCGCGCCTCGACGCGCGCTGGCCGGGGGCTCCCGAGGCGGCCCGGGCGCTGACCCCGCACTCGCTGGGCCGGCGGGTGCTCGAGGCGACCGTGTCGTTCACCAAGGGGTGCTACACCGGCCAGGAGCTGGTCGGGCGCCTCGACGCGCGCGGTGCGCGCGTGCCCTGGCGGATCGTGGTGGCGCGCGCCCCGAGCGTCGAGGCGATCGAGGCGGTGCTCACCGGGCGGGGCCCGGAGGGTCCGCGCGGGGTGACGACGGCGATTGAGCGCGACGGGGTCGTCGAGGCCCTCGGGGTCGCCCACCGCACCCTCGCTCCCGGCCCCCACGACGCGGTCACCCTCAGCGAGGTCGACGAGGTCGCGAGCACCCCTGAGTAGGGTGGGCCCTCGTGGGGGCGGTCCATGCGACTAGCGGCTGAGGGCCTCTTCGTCAAGGTCTCGGGCGTCACCACCGAGGAGGACGCCCTGTTCGCGGTGGCCCTGGGGGCGAACGCGGTCTCCTTCGACGTCTCGTTCAGCGAGCGCCAGGTTCCGGTCGCGACGGTGGCCGATATCGTCAAGCGCCTCCCCCAGGGCGTGATCGCCGTGGGCGCCTTCCACCACGAGCTGGCCCAGCGGATCGTCGAGGTCGCCAACGCCACGGGCCTCGCGGCGGTGGAGGTCGCCGGGCCGGTGGCCACCGAGGACCTGCTCTACGTGAGCGACCGGGTGAACCACCTGCTGCGCGCCGTGCCCTTCGACGCCGAGCGGCTCACGACCGCGGGGGGCGTCGACTGTCTGTTGGTGCCCGACCTCGACGAGCCGGCGGCGCTCGAGGCCTCCCTCGACCTGCTCGAGCGCTCGAGCCCGCGCACCCCGGTGATCGCCGCGGGCGGGCTCAACCCCCAGAGCGTCATCGCCGTGGTCCAGCACTACCCGGTCTTCGGGGTCGACGTGCGCGCCGGCGTGGAGCGTTCGCCCGGCGAGATCGACCCGGTGGCCCTCGGGGAGTTCGTGGCCAACGCGCGCTGGGCCTACGACCACAGCGAGGTCGAGCGCCACTTCGACGAGTGGACGCTCTAGAGCGGGGCCCGGCGCAAGATCACGCTGCCGTTGTGGCCGCCGAAGCCGAAGGAGTTCGAGAGCACGACCTCGACCGACGCCGCGCGCGGGGCACCCACCACGACGTCGAGCCCGACGGCCGGATCGATCGTCGTGGTGCCCGCGGTGGGCGGGATGACCTGGTGGCGCAGGGTGAGAACCGACGCCACGGCCTCGAGGGCGCCGGCCGCGGCCAGGGAGTGGCCGAGGTGGCCCTTGATCGAGGTGACCGGTGGGGCGGTCTCGCCGAAGACGGCCCGCACCGCGACCGACTCGGCGAGGTCGTTGAGCGGGGTCGAGGTGCCGTGAGCGTTGATGTGCGAGACGTCGGCCGGGGTGAGTCCCGCGTCCTCGAGCGCGAGGGTCATCGAGCGGATCGCGCCACGACCCTCGGGGTCGGGGGCGGTCAGGTGAAAGGCGTCGGCGGTCGAGGCGGCGCCCACGACCTCGGCGAGGATGGTGGCCCCGCGCGCGAGCGCGTGCTCCCACTCTTCGAGCACCAAGACCCCGGCGCCCTCGCCCATCACGAAGCCGTCGCGCTCGACGTCGAAGGGCCGCGAGACGCCCCGGGTGGACAGGGCCGTCATGTTGCGAAAGCCGGCCTCGGCGATCTCGACGATCACGGCCTCGGCGCCGCCGGCGAGCACCACGGGGCAGCGGCCCGTCGCCACGAGGCGCGCCCCGTTGCCCACCGCGTGGGTCCCGGCCGCGCAGGCCGTGGTCACGGTCTCGGCCGGCCCGCCCAGACCGAAGCGCATGGAGACCGCGGCGGTCGCGGCGTTGGGCATCATCATGGGCACCATGAAGGGCGAGACGCGATCACGACCCCGGCTGGTGAGGACCCCGACCTGGTCGAGCACCGTCTGGAGGCCCCCGATGCCCGTCGTGACGACACTGCCGCCGTCGAGCAGCGGACCCTCGAGACCGCTCTGGCGCCACGCCTCGTCGGCGGCCATGAGGGCGTAGAGGGTGAAGGGGTCGAGCCGGCGCAGCTCCTTGGGGCCACCCAGGTGGGACGCGTCGAAGGGCGCGATCGCCATCGAGTCGGGGGCCTCGGGTCGCAGCAGCGCCGACCAGAGCGCGTCGACGCCCACACCCGCGCAACTCAACGCGCCGATGCCGGTCACCGCCACCCGTCGACCGTCGAGGGGTCCGGTTGGGGTGAGCCCGACGCGCACTACAGCTTGGCGTAGATGAGCTCGAAGGCCTCGCCGACGGTCTTGATCTCTTTGAGCTCGTCCTCGGCCACCTCGATGCCGAAGGTCTCCTCCAGCGCCATCACCAACTCGACCAGGTCGAGGCTGTCGGCGCCGAGGTCGTCGCCGAACGACGCCTCCGGGGTCACCTGCGACGGGTCCACGGCCAACACCTCGACGGTGTCGTCCTTGAACTTCTGGAAGGCTGCCTCGCGGTCCATGGTCTGTTGTTCCTCCGTGTTGGTCGACCCATGGTACTGGGGCCGGCGCAGGCGCCGCGCCCTAGTGGCCGAGCGAGAGGCCCCCGTCGACCACGATCACGGCGCCGGTGATGTAGCGCGCGTGGTTACCGGCGAGGAACCCCACGACACCCGCGATATCGGCGGGCGCGCCCGCGTGGCCGAGGGGGATGCGCGCGGTCAGCGCCTCGCGCGAGGCGAGGTCGACGGTCATCTCGGTGTCGATCAGGCCGGGGGCCACGACGTTGACCGTGACCGAGCGCGAGGCGACCTCGGTGGCCAGCGACCGGGCCATCCCGACGAGACCGGCCTTGGCGGCGGCGTAGTTGGCCTGTCCCGGCACGCCCATGAACGAAGAGACCGACCCGATGAAGATGATCGACCCGCGCCGGTGGCGCACCATCGAGGCGAGCGCGGCGCGCGCGCAGTAGAAGGCCCCGTCGAGGTCGGTGGCGAGCACCTCGCGCCACTGCTCGTCGCTCATGCGCAGGGCCAGCCCGTCGCGGGTGACCCCCGCGTTGACGACCAGGACCTCAACCGGCCCGAAGCGATCGACGCTGGCCTTGATCGCGGCGCTGACGGCGTCGGCGTCGGCGACGTCGACGCGCAACGCGTCGGCGCAGCCCTCGGGGGCGACCCCGCTGCGCGAGAGACCGACGACCCGGTCGCCCAGGGCGACGAAGTGCTCGGCGATGGCCGCGCCGATGCCGCGACTGGCGCCGGTGACGATGACGTGTCGACTCACGGGACGATCGCTCCCATCTCGGCCGGATCGGCCGGTGCGTACTGGCGGTCGAAGTCGCGGATGCGCTTGGTGAGCCCGGTGAGGACAGCCCCGGGGGGCATCTCGATCGTGACGCGCACCGAGCGGGGCAAGGCGCGGGTCGCCTCGAGGAACTGCACGGGCGAGGTCAGCTGGCGCGAGAGCAGGGCACGCCACTCGCTGGGGTCGTCGTGGGGCCGCCCGTCGACGTTGGCGACGATGACGTGCTCGGTGGCGCCCCAGGTGGCGCGCGCGAGCGCCGCGTCGAGGTCGTCCTGGGCCGGCGCCATCAACGGCGAGTGGAAGGCGCCGCCGACGGGCAGCGCCGTCGCGCGACGCCAGCCGAGGTCCCGGTGACGCTCGAGCAGGTCCGTGAGGCCCTCGCGGGTGCCGCTCACCACCACCTGCTGGTCGCCGTTGACGTTGGCCACCCACACGCCCTCGAGCGTCGCGAGGGCCGTACGGGCCTGGTGGTCGCCGCCCATGAGGGCGACCATCGAGCCGGGGATGTCGCGGGCCGCCCGGGCCATCGCCGACCCGCGCACCGCGATCAGGCGAGCGCCCTCGTCGAGCGAGAGCAGTCCTGCGGCCACCAGGGCGCTGAACTCACCGAGGCTGTGGCCGAGGAGGTAGCGGGGTCGCACCCCGCCCGCGACGAGGTGGCGATAGCCGACGAGCGAGAGCGCGAACGTGGCCAGCTGGGCGTGGTCGGTGCGCACGACCTCGTCGTCGTCGGCCTCGAGCAGCAGTCGGGCTACGTCGACCCCCGCGGCGTCGGAGACCTCGTCGACGAGGGACCAGTGCTCGCTCGCGCGCCACGGGGCGCCCACCCCCGCGCTGATGGAGCCCTGACCGGGGAAGAGGGCGACGACGTCCTCGGCGAAGCGTGGAGCTGACCCGACCATCGAGACCACGCTAACAGCGCCCCTCGGCCGGATCGGGTGGTTGCGGCGGCGTGGGGGCCTTAGGCGAGGGACGTGCAGACCTCGAGAAGGTGGCCGTCGGGATCGAGGAAGGCCGCCGAGCGCATGCCCCAGGGCTGGTCGGTCGGGGGTTGGACCAGCTCGGCGCCGTGGCCACGGGCCCGGGCGAGCAGGGCGTCGGGGTCGCCGACCTCGACCGTGATCTGCTGGGCGACGCCCCCGAGCGACGGGGCGGCCCGCTCGCCGAACTGGCGGATCGCGTTGTCGCGTGCGCGTAGCCCGAGCACGAGGTTGCCCCACGCGAACTCGACGTAGGAGCCCGCGTCCGTCGTCGGCTCCCAACCGAGGACGCCGCGGTAGAAGTCGCGGGCACGGGCGACGTCGGCGACGTAGAGCATGGTCACGGCCCGAGCGCTCGGGGTGTCCTCCACGTCGCGCGAGCCTAGGCGAGGGCGCCCACCGGCGCCGGGCCGTGCGGGGCGGTTCGTGCCCGGAGTGGGACTCGAACCCACACACCCTTTCGGGTAAAGGCTTTTGAGGCCTCCGCGTCTACCGATTCCGCCATCCGGGCCGTCGGGTCACGCTACCAGTTCACCCTAGGGTGACGGCGGTGAGAGCGCGTGTCTATCGCACCGAGGTCGCGCTGCGCGACGCCGTGGCGGGTGGTGCGCAGTCCCACGTGTCGCGCCCGCGGCTCTACCTCGAGCTCGAGCTCGACGGGGTGCGCGGCTTCGGTGAGGTCGCGCCCCAGCCGGTCGCCCTCAACGGCGATCCCGGACTGGACGAGGTCGTGACGGCGACCGCGCGGGCGATGGCCCGGGTGCGCCGGTGGGTCGCTTCAGAGGGCGCCCCGCCGTGGTGGCGCGTGGGGACGGTCGTCGACGGCACCCCGGCGGCGCGCGCGGCGGCGGCGCTGGTGGAGATGGCCCTGCTCGATCGCGAGCTGCGCGCGAGCGACCGCTCCCTCGTCGAGCTCTGGCCGGCGCGCCACGAGGTGCGCACGACCGCCACCGTCTCACTGCTCTCGAGCGACCCGTGGAGGGTCGCGGCCGGGGTCGCGCGCGTGCGCGCCAAGTGCGGGCCGGGCCCCCTCGCCCCCGAGGCCGGAGAGCGCCTCGAGGCGCTCGGGGTGCCCGTCGTGGTCGACTACAACGCGACCGCGCTCGACGTCGAGGGCGTGCGCGCACGGGTCGCCGCGATCGCTCGTCGCGCCCGGGTGGTGGCCGTGGAGCAGCCCTTCGCCCCGGGCAACCTCGTCGAGACGGCCCGGCTGGCGGCGCGACTCGACGAGGTCGGGATCGCCGTCAGCCTGGACGAGGGCGTGCGCACGATGGGCGACCTTCGCGCGATCGCGCGCTACGGCGCGGCGCGCGTGGTCTGCGTGAAGCCCCCCCGGGTGGCTGGACTGGCCCAGACCCTCAACCTGGTCGCCCGAGCGCGCGAGCTCGGTCTCACCGCGTACCTCGGGGGCTTCTTCGAGTCGCCCTACGCCCGCGCCTTCCACCGGGCGCTCGTCGCCCACGCGTTCGACGAGCCGAGCGACGTCGCCGACGTGGCGGTGGCGGGCTCCCCCGAGGCCGTTGACGTCGCGGGCTCGGTGGGTCTGTGGCCGGCGCCCGCGGCGCTGGCCGGCGCCACGGCTCTCGAGGTCTGAGGGGGGAACCGTAGACTCACGTCGTGGGATCCGTGGCGCAGCGGCGCCGCCTCGAGGACATCCAGCGTCGCCTGGTCGCGGCCCGCGAGAGCGTGGCCGTGCTGGATGAGCAGGTCGCCAAGTGGCGCGAGGACCTCGACGAGGCGCGCATTCGCGCCCTGGTGTCCGAGACCCCCCTGCAGGCCAAGGAATACGATGAGCTCTCCCGTCAGGTCAGCGTCGCCACGGCCGAGCTCGAGCGCCGGGCGCTCGAGGTGAGCGCACTGGTGCGAGCGCGCGACGAGTTGTTGCGAGTATGGACTCCCGAAGGGTGACGATGGAAAAGCGAGTGGTCATAGCCGACGACGAGTCGATCATCCGGCTCGACCTCAAAGAGATCCTCGAAGATGACGGCTACGAGGTGGTCGGCGAGGCGGCCCGCGGGGACGACGCGCTGGCCCTCATCACCGAGCACCGTCCGGACCTGGCGCTGCTCGACGTGAAGATGCCCGGACTCGACGGGATCGAGGTGGCCCGGCGCGTCACCGGCTCGGGCACGGTCGTGGTGCTGCTCACCGCCTTCAGCCAGCGCAGTCTCATCGAGGCGGCGCGCGACGCGGGGGTCTCGGCCTACCTCGTCAAGCCCTTCCGCTCGAGCGAGATCCTGCCCAAGTTGGCCGCGCTGTTGAACCCGAGCGACACGCCGGCCGACGACGAGGCGATCCAGCGGGCCGAGGACAAGATCGAGACCCGCGAGATCGTCCAGCGCGCCAAGGAGCGGCTCATGGCCGAGCGGGGCCTCGACGAGCCCACGGCTTTTGAGGTCATCCAGCAGTCGGCCATGCGCGGACGCACCCGGATGCGCGACGTGGCCCAGCGGATCTTGAAGGGCGAGTTCGTTGGCTGAGGGGCCCGACCAGCGGCCCTACCTCCTGCTCGACGGGATGAGCCTGGCCTTCCGCGCCTTCTTCGCGCTGCCCACCGACATCCAGACGTCCTCGGGGTTGATCACCAACGCCCTGCACGGCTTCGCCTCGATGCTGGCCTCCCTCGTGGCCGACCACCGCCCCCGGGCGCTGGCGGTGGCCTTCGACCTGCCCGGCGGGACGTTCCGCGACGCGTTGACCGAGGACTACAAGGGTGGTCGCGCCGCCACCCCGCCCGAGATCGAGCCGCAGTTCGACCTCATCCGCGACCTCTGCGCGTGCCTGGCCATCCCGGTGCTCGGGGCCCCCTCCTTCGAGGCCGACGACGTGCTCGCGACGTTGGCCACGCGGGCCCGCGACGCGCGACGCCCCGTGATCGTGGTCTCGGGCGACCGCGACACCTTCCAGCTCGTCGAGGACCCGTACGTCCGGGTGCTCTACAACCGGCGCGGGGTCTCGGACTACTCGCTCTACGACGAGGCCGGAATCGTCGAGCGCTGTGGCGTCGAGCCCCAGCGCTACGCGCTGCTCGCGGCCCTGCGCGGGGACACCTCGGACAACCTCCCCGGCGTGCCCGGGGTGGGGGAGAAGACCGCGGCGAAGCTCCTCGCCCAGTACCGCGACCTCGACGAGCTCTACGCGCACCTCGGCGAGCTCACGCCCAAGCTGCGCGAGAACCTCGCGGCCTTCGAGGCGCGCGCGCGCAACAACGCCGAGGTGATGCGCCTGGTGCGCGACGTGCCCCTCGAGGCGACGCTCGACGACCTGCACCTGGGGGGCTGGCGGCGCGACGCGTTCATCGCCTTTAGCGAACGTTACGAGCTGCACACAGTGCGCAACCGACTCGAACGGCTGATGCGCGAGGGGCTCCTCGGCGAGCCGGCCGACGGCGCGGTCCCGACCGGCGAGGACAGCGCCCCACGCGTCCGGGCGGCGCCGACACGTGCGGTGGGGCTCACCGACGTGCTCGAGGGCGCTAGCGAGGTGGCGGTCGCCCTCGGCGCGGGACGGGCGGCGCTCTTCGACCCGACCCGAGCCGTCGGCTGGGTGGGCGAGCTCGACGCGGCGCTGGGGGCGCTGAACGGACGGCGCTTCTTCGGACACGACGTCAAGGCGCTCTACCGGCGCGCCGGCGAACGCGGGATCGAACTCGAGGATCCGAGCGACGATACGGCGGTCATGGCCTTTTTGGTCGACGCGGTGAGCGGACGCTACGGGCTGGCCGAGGTGGCCGAGCGCTACCTGGGCGAGTCCGTCGACGAGGCGCCGACGCTCTTCGGTCGGAGCGACGAGGAGCTCGCGGGCGTGGCCGCGCTGGTGGCGCGGCTGCGCGACGCCCTCGCGGGCGAGGTCGAGCGCTGGGGTCTCGCTCGGGTCTACCGCGAAATCGAGCTGCCGCTCGTCGGGGTGCTCGGGCGGATGGAGGCGCGCGGGGTCTGCGTGGACGCGGCGATGCTGCGCACGATCGCCGAGGAGTTCGCCGCCGAGGCCGCCGACCTCGACGAGAGGATCCAGGCGGTGGCCGGCCACCCCTTCAAGGTGAACTCGCCCCAGCAGCTCCAGGTCGTGCTCTACGACGAACTGGGCCTGCCGCGGGGCAAGCGCATCAAGACCGGCTTCTCGACCGACGCCGCCACCCTGGAGGCCATCGCCGACGCCCACCCGGTGGTGCCGCTGATCCTGCGCTTCCGTGAGGTCGAGAAGCTGCGCAGCACCTACGGCGCCCCGCTGATCGACGCCGTGGCCGAGGACGGCCGCATCCACGCCACGTTCAACCAGCTCGTGGCGCGCACCGGGCGGATCTCCTCGGAGAACCCCAACCTGCAGAACATCCCGGTGCGCACCCCCGAGGGTCGCCGGTTGCGCTACGCATTCGTCGCGCGCAAGGGCTGGGCGCTGTGCGTGGCCGACTACAACCAGATCGAGCTGCGGATCCTCGCCCACCTCTCTCAAGACGAGGGGCTGCTCGACGCCTTCGCCCGCCACCAGGACGTGCACCGGGCCATCGCGGCCTCGGTCTTCGCCGTGGCGCCCGAGCGGGTGACCCACGAGCAGCGCGAACAGGCCAAGGCCGTCTCCTACGGCCTCGCCTACGGGATGGAGGCCTTCGGGCTCAGCCAGCGCCTGGGCATCCCGGTCGCCGAGGCCCGGGCGGTGATGGAGCGCTACTTCGAGGGCTTCCCGAGCCTGCGACGCTTCATGGACGACACGATCCGCGAGATCCGCGCCCAGGGCTACTCGCGCACCGAGTTCGGCCGGATCCGGCCCTTCCCCGACCTCGCCACCGCCGTGGGGGCCCAGCGCCAGGCCGCCGAGCGTCAGGCGCTGAACGCCGGGATCCAGGGGCTGGCCGCCGACGTCTTTAAGTCCGCGCTCGTGCGTCTCGATCGCGCCCTCGCCGGCGCCGGGCTCGAGGCCCGTCTCGTCTTGCAGGTCCACGACGAGGTCCTCGTCGAGGCCCCCCGTGACGAGCGTGAGGTCGTCGAAGGAATCGTGCGCGAGAGCCTCGAGCACGCCGCCGCCTTGAGCGTGCCGCTCGAGGTGAGCCTCGCCTGGGGCGACAACTGGGCGGTCGCCAAGGAGTAGGTGCTAGGCTCGTCCGTCGGGCCGACACCGGAGGCCCGCCCCGCGTCCCCTAGTCAGACCCCGGTGTGGTCAACCGAAAGTATGGCGATGACCGATTCCGCCGGCCTCCTCTCCGCCCAGCCGATGGGCGCCTTCGACGAACAGGGTGTGTACGTCCCGCGCGCGGTCACCGAGGACAACCTCCCCGACGCCGACCTGGCCGCCCTGGTGGGCGACAGCGTGCTCGAGTTCGACGACGGCGACCTGGTGGCGGGCACCGTGGTGAAGATCGACCGCGACGAGGTGCTGCTCGACATCGGCTTTAAGTCCGAGGGCGTGATCCCGGCGCGCGAGCTCTCGATCCGCAACGACGTCGACCCCTCTGAGATCGTCAGCCTGGGCGAGCGCGTCGAGTGCCTCGTCCTGCAGAAGGAGGACAAGGAGGGTCGCCTCGTCCTGTCGAAGAAGCGGGCCCAGTACGAGAAGGCCTGGGTCACGATCGAGGAGCTCAAGACCAAAGACGAGGTCGTCAAGGGCGTCGTCATCGAGGTCGTCAAGGGCGGGCTCATCGTCGACATCGGCCTGCGCGGCTTCCTGCCGGCGTCGCTCGTCGAGTTGCGCCGCGTGCGCGACCTCCAGCCCTACATCGGCAAGACCGTCGAGGCGAAGATCATCGAGCTCGACCGCAACCGCAACAACGTGGTGCTCAGTCGCCGGGCGTGGCTGGAGGAGACCCAGAAGGAGCAGCGCGGGGACTTCCTCGCCAACTTGAAGCCCGGGGAGCGCCGCCACGGCGTCGTGAGCTCGGTCGTCAACTTCGGCGCTTTCGTCGACCTGGGCGGGATGGACGGACTCATCCACGTCAGCGAGCTCAGCTGGAAGCACATCGACCACCCGAGCCAGGTCGTCACGGTCGGCGACGAGGTGGACGTGGAGGTCCTCGACGTGGACTTCGCCAAGGAGCGAATCTCGCTCTCGCTCAAGGCCACCCAGTCCGACCCCTGGCAGGTCTTCGCCGACACCCACGCCGTCAATCAGCTGGTCTACGGCCGGGTCACCAAGCTCGTCCCCTTCGGCGCCTTCGTCCAGGTGGGCGACGGGATCGAGGGTCTGGTGCACATCTCGGAGATGGCCGCCCACCACGTCGAGTCACCCGAGCAGGTCGTCACGGTGGGCGAGGAGTTGTGGGTCAAGATCATCGAGCTCGACACCGGTCGGCGCCGCATCAGCCTGTCGATCAAGCAGGCGGCCGAGGGCGGTGAGGTCTCCGAGGAGTATCGCGAGGCCTTCGGCAGCCACGCCTACGACGAGGAGGGCAACTACATCGGTCACCTTGAGTACGGCGAGTTCACCCCCGAGTCCGAGGGGCAGGCCGCCTGGGCCGACCTGGGCGCCGAGGGCGAGGGTCCGGCCGAGGACGCCCCGGTCGCGCCTCCCTCTGACGAGCCCGGCGACGAGTCCACCGGCGAGCCGGGCGCGTAGCGGCCCGGACGCGTTGGGGCGGGATCGTCAACCGCGAGGGCGGCGAAGGCGTCGCGGCCGCGCCGCGAGGAGAGCTCGTTCTGGTCGATCGGCTGAGCGGTCCGACCTTGACGGCCGCGCGCCGTGAGCGGCTCCTCGCCCTCGGGCGCCACGACGCCGGCTAGATCGCACCGGCCGGCCGCGGGCCCGTGGGACCGGCCGGCGCCGACGGGGAGCGCGGCGTCACCTCGACGGTGAGCGGGTAGTGGCAGGCCACCTGGTGCCCCGGGGCGACCTCGGTGAGCGCGGGGGCCTCGATCGCGCAGCGCTCGGTGGCGAACGGGCAGCGGGTGCGGAACCGACAGCCCGAGGGCGGATCGAGCGGGCTCGGGGGCTCACCCTCGAGGATCTCGCGCCGCCGGGGCGCCTCGGGATCGGCCTCCAACGCGGCGCCCAGAAGGAATCGGGTGTAGGGGTGGGCCGGAGCGTCGTAGAGGGTGTCGGCCGGGCCGATCTCGCAGAGCCGGCCGAGGTACATCACGGCGACGCGGTCCGAGATGTTCTTCACCACCGCGAGGTCGTGGGCGATGAAGAGCAGGGTCAGCCCGTACTCGGCCTTTAGGTCCTCGAGCAGATTGAGGATCTGGGCCTGGACCGACACGTCCAGGGCCGAGACAACTTCGTCGCAGATGAGCAGCTTCGGGCGCATGGCGAGGGCCCGGGCGATCGAGATGCGCTGGCACTGGCCCCCGGAGAACTGGCGGGCGTAGCGGTCGCCGTAGGCGGCCGGGTCGATCCCGACCTGGGTCAAGAGGTCGTCGACGATCCGGCGGCGTTCCTCGCCCGTCGCGCGCTTCCAGCAGTCGAGCGGCTCGGCCACGATGTCGCGGGCCCGCCGACGCGGGTTGAGCGAGCTGATCGGGTCCTGGAAGATCATCTGCATGGCGGTGCGCCGTTCGCGCAGCGCCCGGCCCGAGGCCCCGGTGAGGTCGACCCCCTCGAGGGTGACGGTGCCCGACGTGGGTTCGACGACGCGCATGAGGGCCCGGCCCGTCGTCGTCTTGCCGCACCCCGACTCGCCGACGAGCCCGAGGGTCTCACCGACCGCGACGTCGAAGCTGACTCCGTCGACGGCGCTCACGCGTCGAGCCCGCGGCCCGAAGGTCACCGTGAGGTCGCGCACCGACAAGAGGGTCTCGCTCACGTGGGGCTCCCAACGCGCCGGGGCAGGGGGTTGAAGCAGGCGAAGAGGTGCCCCGGCTCGTCGGCCGGCTCGAGGACGGGCCGCTCGCGGTGGCAGCGATCGCTGGCGTAGGCGCAGCGCGGCGCGAAGGCGCAACCCGCGGGCAGGTCCATCAGGTTGGGTGGGCGGCCGGGGATGGCCGCGAGGCGGGTGTGGGCGGGGTTCGACACCTTGGGCGAGCTCTCAAGCAGGGCGCGGGTGTAGGGCATGCGGTGGCGGGCGAAGACGTCGCGGGTGGTGCCGGTCTCGACCACGCGCCCGGCGTACATCACGACGAGTCGGCTCGTGCGCGTCGCCACCACCCCGAGGTCGTGGGTGACCAGGATCATGGACATGCCCAGGCGACTCTGGACCTCGTCGAGCAGGTTGAGGATCTGGGCCTGGATGGTCACGTCGAGGCCGGTCGTGGGCTCGTCGGCGAGCAGGAGCTGGGGCGATCCGGCGAGCGCGATGGCGATCACGACGCGCTGGCGCATGCCGCCCGAGAGCGAGTGGGGGTACGCGCTGTAGCGGGCGGTCGCGGCCGGTATGCCCACCATTTCGAGGAGCTCGACGGCCCGGGCGCGAGCCGCGGATCGGTCCATGCCCAGGCGCACGCGCAGCACCTCGTCGATCTGCTTGCCGACCTTGACGACCGGGTTGAGCGAGGTCATCGGATCCTGGAAGACCATGGCCACCTGGCGGCCCCACAGCTCTCGCTTGGCCTGCTCCGTGGCCCCGATGACCTCGGTGCCGTTGAGCAGCACCGAGCCGGTGACGCTGACCCCGCGGCGCGGCTGGAGGCCCATGATCGTGCGCGAGAGGACGGTCTTGCCCGAGCCCGATTCACCGACCACCCCGAGCGATTCGTGGGCGGCGAGGTCGAAGCTCACGGCGTCCACCGCGGTGAGGCGCCCCGCGGGCGTGTCGAAGGTCGTCGTGACCTCGCGCACGCGCAGCAGCGTCGGGTCGCTCACAGCTGGCCCTCGGTGACGTCGTAATGGGTGCGCAGGCGGTCACCGATGAAGTTGAGCGCGAGCAGGAAGAGGCACATGGCCGCTGAGGGGAAGAGCGCGAGCCAGGGGTTCAGCTGCAAGATGGTCCGGCTCTCGTTGATCATGTTGCCCCACGAGGGAGTCGGAGGGGCGACCGAGAGGCCGAGGAAGGCCAGCGATCCCTCGAGGGTGACGACGGTGGCCACGCCGATGAGCAGAAAAGAGACGGCGATCGGGGCGACGTTGGGCAAGAGCTCGCGCGCCAGGATGCGGGTGTCCGAGGCGCCCTGGACCTTGGCCGCGACGACGAAGTCCTGGGTGGCCACGGCCAGGGTGGCCGTGCGGATGACCCGATAGACGAGGGGGATGGCGGCGACGCCGATCACCACGATGATCTTGAGCAGGGTACGCGGGGTCCAGAACGACAGGATTGCGATCGTCGCGATGATCGCCGGGAAGGCGAGGACGACGTACATCACGACCGTGAGGATCTGGTCGAAACGCCCGCGACGGTAGGCGGCGAGCATCCCCAGCGGCGCCCCGATCCCGAAGCCGATGAGCATCGCGCCGAGCCCGGCCTCGATCGAGACCCGCGAACCGAAGACGACACGGCTGAAGATGTCCCGGCCCAGGTCGTCGGTGCCGAAGAGGTGATGCAGCGAGGGCCCGGCGTTGACGACGCTGTAGTTCTGGGTGAGGGGGTTCTCCAGGGGCAGGACGTTCGCGAAGACGGCCGCGAACAGGTTGAGCGCGAGCCAGCCCACGCAGACCCAGAAGAGCACACCGAGGCGGCGCCGGTCGGGTGTCTCGGTGACCTCTTCGACCAGCTCGGAGAGCTCGAGGGAGCTACTCACGGGCGATCCGGGGGTCGACGAGGGTAATCAAGAAGTCGAAGACGAAGTTGATGACGATCACCCCGACGGACACGACGAGCACGATGCCCTGGACGACGAGGTAGTCCGAGAGGCCGATCGAGTTCACCAGGGTGTAGCCGAGGCCGGGGATGTCGAGCAGGTACTGGACGATGAAACCCCCGGCCAGCAGCCCGCCGATATTGACCCCGGCGGTACCGAGCAGAGCCACCGACGAGGGGCGCAGCGCGTGGCGCCAAAGGATTCGGCGCTGGCTGATCCCCTTGGCGCGCGCCAGGGTGATGTACTCCTGCTGGAGGGTGGCGATCAGGTCCGAGCGCAGCACGCGGTAGTAGACGGTCACGCTGCCGATAGCGAGCACGATCGAGGGCAGCGCCATGCTCTCTAAGTTCGTGATCCAGTCCTGGGTGAGGGGCACGTAGGACGAGACCCCGGTATGGGGGACGGCCAGCTTGATCGCCACCACGAGGACGAGCACCACGACCAGGATGAACGCGGGGATCGAGAGCATGGTGAAGCTGAAGGCCCCCAAGAAGCGGTCGAGCCAACTGTCGGGGCGCTTGGCGCTGCTCATGGCGAGCGGCACGGCCACCGCGAACGAGAGGATCTGGCTGAGGACGATCATCTCGAGGTCGATCGGCAGCGCGGCGCGGATCGTCGTCCACACCGGGACCTGACTGATGAAGGAGGTCCCCAGGTTGCCGCGCAACACGTTCTTGATCCAGACGAAGTACTGCTCGATGATCGGTCGGTTGAGGCCGAGCTGGGCGTAGAGCCGGGCCCGGTTCTGGGGGCTGTCGCCGGTGCCGAGGATGACGGTCGCGGGGTTACCGGGCAACAGGTGGATCAGGTAGAACGCGCCGACGGAGATGACGACGACGATGCCGATGAGCGTGGCCAGCCGTCGCGCCAGGTACCGCGCCACCTACCCCCCTTGGAGACTTCCCCTGGACATTAGCGAAGGGCCCCCGCGGCGTCGGAGCAGCGCGGCCGGGTCGGCTGTGACAGTCGGTGGGTACGGTGGACGGGTGATTCGTGTGGCCCTCGCCGGAGGGATCGGTTCGGGCAAGTCGGCGGCGACCGCCTATCTGCGGGGGCGCGGTCACGTCGTTGTCGACGCTGACGAGATCGCGCGCGAGGTCGTGCGTCCCGGTCGGGCGGCCTTCGTGGCGCTCGTGGACGCCTTCGGCCCGGGGGTTCTCGACCCCTCCGGGGCAATCGACCGGGCGTTCCTCGCCGCCGTCGTGTTTGCCGATCCGACGGCCCGGCGCCGGGTGGAGGCCATCACGCACCCGAGGATCGCCGAGGCGATGGCGGCCGCACTCGAGGGGGCGACCGGTGACGTGGCCTTCGCCGCCCTGCCCCTGTATCGGGCCGAGCACAAAGCGCTCCTTGCGCTCGACCAGGTGTGGACCCTCGAGGTCTCGCCCGGGACCGCCCTGGCTCGCTTGTGCGCCGATCGGGGGATGGACCCGGCCGACGCCCGGGCGCGCCTGGCCGCGCAGGCGACCAACGAGGACCGGCGACGTCTCGCGGACCGGGTGATCGACAACGAGGGATCGCTCGAGGACCTGCACCGGGCGCTCGAGGACGCCCTTGACGCGCTCGGCGTCGGAACGCCTCGTGGCTGAGTTCGCCGTCCGCTCGCCGTTCGCCCCGGCCGGTGATCAGCCGCGGGCGATCGAGATGCTCGCTCACGGGGTGACCGACGGACTGCGCTACCAGACGCTCGAGGGGATCACCGGCAGCGGCAAGACGGCGACGATCGCCTGGTTGATCGAGCGCGTCCAACGCCCGACGCTCATCTTGGAGCCCAACAAGTCCCTCGCCGCCCAGCTCGCCTCGGAGCTGCGCGAGATGCTCCCGGAGAACCGGGTGGAGTTCTTCGTCTCGTACTACGACTACTACCAGCCCGAGGCCTACATCCCGCGTACCGACACCTACATCGAGAAGGACAGCTCGGTCAACGACGAGATCGATCGGCTACGCCACGCGGCCACCTCGTCGCTGCTTACCCGCCGCGACACGGTGGTGGTGGCGTCGGTGTCGTGCATCTACGGGCTGGGCTCACCCTTTGAGTACCGCGAGCGGATGCTGCCGATCGAGGTGGGCGCCACCTTGGAGCAGCGCGCGCTGTTGCGCCGCTTGGTGGAGATGCAGTACTCGCGCAACGACCTCGTGCTGGATAGGGGAACGTTCCGCCTGCGTGGTGACACCCTCGAGGTCCAACCGGCGTACGCGAGTGAGGCCATCCGGGTGTCGTTCTTCGGCGATGAGGTCGAGGACATCTCCTTTTTCAATCCCCTGACCCAGGAGAGCCGCGGGCGGGTCAACGAGGTGACCCTCTTCGCCGCCTCGCACTACGCCACCGGACTCGAGACGCTGCGCCGGGCCTGCCGCTCGATCGAAGAGGAGCTCGGCGAGCAGCTCGCTCGCTTCCAAGCCCAGAACAAGCTGCTCGAGGCCCAGCGTCTGCGCAGTCGCACCGAGCACGACCTGGAGATGCTCGAGCAGACCGGTGTGTGCGCCGGGGTCGAGAACTACGCCCGACACCTGGACGGGCGCGCCGCGGGGGAGCGGCCCTACACCCTCCTGGACTACTTCCCGGAGGACTTCCTCGTGGTCGTTGACGAGAGCCACGTCGCGGTGCCCCAGCTGCGCGGCCAGTACGCGGGGGACCGCTCGCGCAAAGAGACCCTCGTCGAGCACGGCTTCCGACTGCCCAGCGCGCTCGACAACCGTCCGCTGACTTTTGAGGAGTTCGTCGACCTCGTGCCCCAGACCGTCTTCGTCTCGGCGACGCCGGGCCGCTTCGAGCTCGCGGTCTCGGACCAGGTCGTCGAGCAGGTCATCCGTCCGACCGGCCTCCTCGATCCCGTGGTGCGCGTCGTGCCGACCCGCAACCAGATCGACGACCTGCGGGGCCGGCTCACCGAGGTCATCGAGCGCGGGGAGCGAGCGCTTATTACGACGCTCACCAAGCGCATGGCCGAGGACCTGACCCAGTTCCTCACCAAGGCCGGGTACCGCGTCCAGTACCTGCACAGCGACATCGACACGATCCAGCGCATCGAGATCCTGCGATCGCTGCGCCTCGGCGAGTTCGACGTCCTGGTCGGAATCAACCTCCTGCGCGAGGGTCTGGACCTGCCCGAGGTGTCGTTGGTGGCGATCCTCGACGCCGACAAGGAGGGCTTCTTGCGCTCCAAGAGCGCGCTGATTCAGACGATCGGGCGCGCCGCGCGCAACGCCCACGGCCAGGCGGTGCTCTACGCCGACGCGATGACCGACTCGATGCGCGAAGCCGTGTCGTTGACCGAGCGCCGACGGGCGATGCAGACAGCCTTCAACGCCGAGCACGGCATTGAGCCGACCACGGTCACCAAGAACGTCGCCGACATCTTGAACCGGCTGCGCAGCGGCGAGCGCCTCGAGGCGGAGCGGTCCCCCGGCGTCGAGGTGGCGGCGTCGGATCTGGCGCGCGAGATGGCCCGGGTGGAAGAGGCCATGCTCCAGGCGGCCGCCGAGCTGCGCTTCGAAGAGGCGGCGGTTCTGCGCGACGCGCTCCACGCCCTGCACCGCCAGTCGCTCGAGGGTTCCGACGACCTCGTCGCCGCGGAGTGACCGGTAGGGTTCGACGATGGCGAAGTCGATTCGGGTGCAGGGGGCGAGGGTCCACAACCTGAAGAACCTGTCGGTGGAGATACCGCGCGACCAGCTCGTGGTCTTCACCGGACTCTCGGGCTCGGGCAAGTCGTCGCTGGCCTTCGACACCATCTACGCCGAGGGACAGCGTCGCTACGTCGAGAGCCTCTCGGCCTACGCCCGCCAGTTCCTCGGTCAGATGGACAAGCCCGACGTCGACTTCATCGAGGGGCTCTCTCCGGCGATCTCCATCGACCAGAAGACGGCCTCGCGCAATCCGCGCTCGACGGTCGGCACCATCACCGAGGTCCACGACTACCTGCGCCTGCTGTTCGCACGCATCGGGGTGCCGTACTGCCCCAACTGCGGTCGGCCCATCGCCAGCCAGACGCCCCAGCAGATCGTCGACCAGGTCCTCGAGCGCCCGGCCAATCAGCGCTTCATGGTGCTCGCCCCGCTCGTCCAGGGTCGCAAGGGGGAGTACTCGGCGCTCTTCAACGACCTCGCGGCCCAGGGCTTCAGTCGGGTCCGCGTGGACGGGGTCATCCACGAGCTGGCCGAACGCGAGGCGATAACCCTCAAGCGCTACGAACAGCACACCATAGAGGTGGTCCTGGACCGACTCACCGTGAAGGCCACCAACCGCCAGCGGCTCACCGAGTCGGTGGAGGCCGCCCTCAAGCTCACCAAGGGCACGGTCACCGTGGTCTTCTTCGAGCCCGACGAGAGCGTCCAGTTCTCCGAGAAGATGGCCTGCTCGGACTGCGGGATCAGCTTCAGCGAGCTGGCGCCGCGCGACTTCTCGTTCAACTCGCCCTACGGGGCGTGCCCGGTCTGCACCGGGCTCGGCACCCGCTTCGAGGTCGACCCTGACCTGGTCGTGCCCGACGACACCCTGTCGCTCGCCGAGGGCGCCCTCGCGCCCTGGAGCGGTGCGCGGCTCAAGTACTTCGAGCGCCTCCTCGAGGCGGTGGCCGACTCCGGGGGCTTCTCGGTCGAGACGCCGTGGAAGAAGCTGCGCGCGAAGGATCGCCGGCTTGTGCTCTACGGCGTGGAGAACAAGACCGTCCCGGTCAAGTACCGCAACCGCTACGGCAAGGTGAAGACCTACGACACCAGCTACCGCGGGATCGTCGAATGGTTGGAGCGTCGTCGGACCGAGGCCGAGGGGGACTGGACCCGCGAGCAGGCCGAGCAGTACATGCGCGAGGTCGAGTGCACCGCCTGTGGGGGGCAGCGGTTGCGCCCCGAGGTCCTGGCCGTGCGGGTCCACGGGCGCAACATCGCCGAGGTCTCCTCGATGGCCATCGACGAGGCGATCGACTACTTCAGCTCTTTGGCCCTGAGCGCGCGTGAGGAGGCCATCGCCCGCCAGGTGGTCAAGGAGATCGTCGAGCGGCTCAGCTTCCTCATCAACGTGGGCCTCGACTACCTGACGCTCAGCCGGGCGTCGGCCTCGTTGTCGGGCGGCGAGGCCCAGCGCATCCGCCTGGCCAGCCAGATCGGCAGCTACCTCGTGGGCGTGCTCTACGTGCTCGACGAGCCGTCGATCGGGCTGCACCAGCGCGACAATCGCCGTCTGATCGCGACGCTCGAACGTCTGCGCGACCTCGGGAACTCGGTGATCGTGGTTGAGCACGACGAGGAGACGATTCGCCTCGCCGACTTCGTCGTGGACATCGGGCCCGGGGCGGGCGAGTTCGGTGGCGAGGTCGTCCACGCGGGCACCTACGAGGCCCTGCTCGCGAACCCCCACTCCCTGACCGGGCAGTACCTGTCGGGACGGCGCTCGATCGCGGTGCCGAGCGAGCGCCGCTCGGGCAACGGACAGCGGCTCACCGTACGCGGGGCGCGGGCCCACAACCTCCACGACGTCACCGTCGGCTTTCCCCTCGGGACCTTCGTCGCGGTGACCGGGGTATCGGGTTCGGGCAAGTCGTCACTGATCAACGCCATCTTGCTCGCGTCGCTGGAGCGCCAGATAAACCGGGCCAAGGTCGTCGCCCTCGAACACGACGGCATCGACGGCGTCGAGCACCTCGACAAGGTGGTCGCGGTCGACCAGCAGCCGATCGGGCGCACGCCCCGCTCCAACCCCGCCACCTACACCGGGGTGTTCGACAAGATCCGCAAGCTCTTCGCCGAGGTGCCCGAGGCCAAGGTCCGCGGCTACCAGCCCGGCCGGTTCTCCTTCAACGTCAAGGGCGGCCGGTGCGAGTCGTGCGCCGGGGACGGCACCATCAAGATCGAGATGCACTTCTTGCCCGACGTCTACGTCAACTGCGACGTGTGCGACGGTCGACGCTACAACCGCGAGACCCTCGAGATCCTCTACCGGGGCCGCTCGATCGCCGACGTGCTCGACATGCCCATCGGTGAGGCGCTCGAGTTCTTCGAGCGTCAGCCGGCGATCGCCCGCCACGTCCAGAGCCTGGTCGACGTGGGCCTCGCCTACGTGCGACTCGGCCAGCCCGCCCCCACCCTCTCGGGCGGTGAGGCCCAGCGGGTCAAGCTCGCCACCGAGCTCGCTCGGCGCCCGACCGGTCACACGCTCTACGTGCTCGACGAGCCCACGACCGGGCTCCACTTCGAGGACGTGAGCCGGCTCCTGGTGGTCCTGCACCGCCTGGTCGATCAGGGCAACACGGTGCTCGTCATCGAGCACAACCTCGACGTCGTCAAGACCGCCGATTGGGTCGTGGACCTCGGTCCCGAGGGCGGGCGCCGGGGCGGACGGATCGTGGGCGAGGGCACCCCGGAGGCGATCGCGCGCCTCGAGACGGCGACCGGCACCGTGCTGAGGGAGGCCCTCGCGACCGGGCGGGCGTAGTGGTGGACAAGCCCGCCGGCATCCCGCGCCAGAGCGGCTGCTACCTCTTTCGCAACGCCCGCGGCGAGGTGATCTACGTGGGCAAGGCCCGGGTGCTCGCCCAGCGTCTCGCGAGCTACTTCCAGCGACGCGACGGCCTCTCGGAGAAGACCCGGTTGTTGATGGACGAGGCCACCGCGGTTGAGTGGATCGTCACCCCGAGCGAGCTCGACGCCCTGGTGCTCGAGAACGAGCTGATCAAGGCGAACCAGCCCCGCTACAACCTGCGTCTCAAGGACGACAAGACCTTCCCCTACGTGGCCCTCGATTCGCGCACGCCCTTCGCCGCGCCCTACGTGACCCGCGGCGCCCACGTCAAGGGGGTGCGCTACTACGGCCCCTTCGTCGACGTGGGCGCGCTGCGCACCACGATGGACGAACTCCTCCAGGCCTTTCCGCTGCGCACGTGCTCGACCCATAAGTACCGCTACCACGAGCGGGTGGGCCGTCCCTGCCTTCTCTACGACATCGGCAAGTGCGCCGGACCGTGCGCGGGCAAGGTCGACCAGGCCGGCTACCGCGAGATCGTCCAGTCCTGGGCCCGGTTCTTCGAGGGCGACGTGCGGCCGCTGCGCGACCGGCTGGCGGCCCAGATGGACGAGGCCGCCCGCAACCGCCACTACGAGGCGGCGGCGCGCGCGCGCGACGGGCTCGAGGCCCTCGAGCGGGCCTCAGCCAGTCAGAGCGTGGTCCTCGACGACCATTCCGCCCTCGACGTGGTGGCCTCGGCCGCCGAGGGGTCACGCACCGCGTTGGTGCGCTTTCGGGTCCGCTTCGGGCGGATCGTCGGGCGCACGGCTCATCTCATCGACCGCACGATCGACGACGACGATGACGAGCTCTTCGAAGACGTGCTGGCCGACCTGTACCCCGAGGCGGAGCCGGTGCCGGCGGTGGTGGTGGTCGAGCGGGCCCGGTGGGCGAGCCCGCTCGCGGCCGCGTTCCTCTCCGCGCGGCGGGGCCGGCCGGTCGAGGTCGTAGCCCCCCAGCGCGGCAAGCGCCGCCGCGTCGTCGAGCTGGCCCGGGCCGACGCGGCCGCGGTCGTCGCGCGCGACAGCCTGCGCCGACAGTCCGATCACAACGTGCGCAGTCGGGCGCTGCTCGAGCTCGGCGAAGCGCTGGGCCTCGCCGCGCCGCCCTTCCGGATCGAGTGCTTCGACATGAGCCACCTCCAGGGGACGAACTACGTGGGCTCGATGGTGGTCTTCGAGGACGGGCTCGCGGCCAAGCGTGAGTACCGCCACTTCAACGTGCGCGAGGTCCTCGGCAACGACGACGCCGGCGCCATGGCCGAGGTCGTGCGTCGGCGCCTGGCCCACTGGGAGGAGGACGACGGGTCGCGCTTCGCCCGAGCCGACCTCATCATCATCGACGGAGGACTGCCCCAGCTGCACGCCGCCGAGGCGGCGGCGGCCGAGGTGGGCCTCGCCGGGCGCGTCGAGTTCGCGGCGTTGGCCAAGCGCGAGGAGCTCCTCTACCGACCGGGTCGGGCCACCCCGATCGCGCTCGAGCGCGGGAGCGAGGCCCTGTACCTCGTCCAGCGCGTGCGCGACGAGGCCCACCGTTTCGCGATCACGTTCCACCGCTCCAAGCGGGGCCGCTCCATGGTTGCCTCCACCCTCGAGGGCGTCGAGGGGCTGGGCCCGGCCCGCCGTGAGCGGCTGATGGCCCACTTCGGCTCCCTGGAGGCGCTGCGCGCGGCCCGGCTCGAGGAGCTCGGAGCCCTCTCGTGGCTGCCGGACAGCGTGGCGGCGAGCCTCTACGATCACCTGCACGCGCCGGTGTCGCCCCGGCCCGAGAAGAGGTGAGATGAGCGAGGTCCTGCTGGTCACGGGCATGTCGGGCGCCGGGCGCTCCACGGCCTCGGCGGCCCTCGAGGACCTCGGCTGGTTCGTGATCGACAACCTGCCCGTGGAGCTCGCGGTACGGGTCGGTGAGCTCGCCCGCACCCGCAGCGACCGCGACGCGGGGGTGGCCTTCGTCGTGGGCCGCTCGGCCGACCTCGACTCGGCCGCCCTGCTCGAGGTGGCCCACGAGCTGCGCGAGCGCCACGGCGCCCTGCGGATCCTCTTCCTCGATGCGCCCGACGACGTGCTGATCGCCCGTTTCGAGGGCAACCGGCGCCGCCACCCGATCGACGCGCCCACCCTGGCCGAGTCGATCGGCGCGGAGCGGGCCCTGCTCGCGCCGATCCGCGACGCGGCCGACCTGGTTGTCGACACGGGCGGGCTCAACGTCAACCAGCTGCGACGGCGGGTCGTCGAGAGCGTCGCCGCCCCGGGCGATGGGCGGGCGATGCGGGTCTCGCTGGTGAGCTTCGGATTCGCCTACGGGATCCCCCGCGACGTCGACCTCGTGTTCGACTGTCGGTTCCTGCCCAACCCGCACTGGATCGAGGAGCTGCGCCCCCTGACCGGCCTCGACGAGCCCGTCGCGCGCTACGTGCTGGCCCAAGAGGGGGCCGGTCGACTGATCGACGACGTCGTGGGCCTGCTCGAGTGGCAGATCCCGGCCTTCGCCAAGGAGGGCAAGTCCTACCTCTCGATCGCGGTGGGCTGCACGGGCGGGCGTCACCGCAGCGTGGCCGTGGCCGAGGAGGTCGCCCGGCGACTGGGCCTGGAGAACCCGCCCTTCCATCGCGACATCACCCGATGAGGGCCGTCGCCGTCGGGGGCGGACACGGCACGGCCGTCTCGCTGCGCGCGCTCAAGTCGCTCACCACCGAGGTCACCGGGGTCGTCTCGGTGGCCGACGACGGGGGCTCGAGCGGGCGGCTGCGGGCCCTGCTCGACGTGGCCGCCGTGGGCGACCTGCGCAAGTGCCTGGTCGCCCTGGCCGACCCCGAGAACCCGCTCGCGCGCTCCTTCGAGCACCGCTTCAGCGTGGGCGAGCTCGCGGGCCACGCCGTGGGCAACCTGCTGCTCGTCGGTCTGATCGACGCGACCGGCGACCTCGAGGAGTCGGTGCGCGCCCTCGCCGAGGTGATGGGGGTGACCGGGGCCATCGTGCCGGCGAGCAGCGAGGGCGTCGAGCTAGTGGCCACCACCCGCTTTGGGGCCACCCGGGGCCAGAGCGAGGTCGCCCGCACCGGGGCGATCGAGCGGATCCGCCTCGAGCCGCGCCTCGTGGCCGCCCCCATCGCCGCGGTGGAGGCGATCGAGCGGGCCGATCTCGTGCTCGTGGGGCCGGGGTCGCTCTTTACGAGCGTGCTGGCCGCCTGCGTGGTGCCCGGGGTGAACCAGGCCCTGGCCGCCACGCGAGCCCGGACGCTCTACGTCGCGAACCTCCACCCCCAGGTGCCCGAGACCGAGGGGTTCAGCCTGGCCGACCACGTCGAGGCGCTCGAGCGCCACGGGGTCGTGCCCGACGCGGTTCTGGTGGACGCCCGGGGGCCCTACGCCCACCAGGCGTGCGCCCGCCCGGTGGTGCGCGCCGACCTCGCCGACGACCGGGGGCTCGTACACGATGTGCAAAAATTGGCGTCGGCCGTCGCGGCCCTCCTGGCGGGCCGCGCAGCGTAGATCGGAGTGGCGGTGGCGATTCGCGTGGGTATCAACGGCTTCGGCCGGATCGGGCGCAACTTCTTGCGCGCCGCCCTCGGGCGCGAGGGGATCGAGGTGGTGGCGCTGAACGACCTGGTCGCCCCGGCGACCAACGCGCACCTGCTCAAGTACGACTCGACCCAAGGTCCCCTGGGGGTGGCGGTGGCCGTGACCGAGACGGGGCTCGCCGTGGGGGGGCGCGAGATCGCCGTCTACGCCGAGCGCGACCCCGGCGCGGTACCCTGGGGCGCGCACGGGGTGAACGTGGTGATCGAGTCGACCGGCCTCTTCACCACCCGGGAGAAGGCGGCCGCGCACCTCGCGGGCGGGGCCCGCCGGGTCATCATCTCGGCCCCCTCGCCCGACGCCGACGCCTCCTTCGTGGTGGGGGTGAACGACGACACCTTCGACCCCGAGCGCCACGTCGTGGTCTCGAACGCCTCGTGCACGACGAACTGCTTCGTGCCGATGGTCAAGGTCCTCGACGACGCCTTTACGGTGCGCGGGGGGCTCATGACCACCGTGCACGCCTACACCAACGACCAGAGCCTGCTCGACCTCGCCCGCAAGGACCCGCGCCGGGCGCGCGCGGCCGCGGTGAACATCGTGCCCTCCTCGACCGGGGCGGCCCGGGCGACCAGCCTGGTGCTGGAGGCGATGAAGGGCCGCCTCGACGGGACGTCGCTGCGGGTGCCGGTGCCGGTCGGCTCGATCACCGATTTCACGGCCGTGGTCGGCGCCACTTCGGTCGAGGCCGTCAACGAGGCCTTCCGGGTCGCGAGCGAGCGGGCCCTCGCCGGGGTGCTCGTCTACTGTGACGAGCCGATCGTCTCGAGCGACGTCGTGGGCAGCCCGGCGTCGTGCACCTTCGACTCGTTGATGACGATGGTCCAGCCCCTCGACGCCGAGAGCTCGCTCGTCAAGGTCTTCGGCTGGTACGACAACGAGTGGGGCTACTCGAACCGGCTGGTCGACCTGGCCGAGCGCGTCGGGTCACGGTGAGGCCCCTGCCCTCGCCGGCGCGCTGGGGCGACCTCACCGGCAAGCGGGTGCTGGTGCGCGTCGACTTCAACGTGCCCGTGGCCGCGCGCGACGGCGAGTACGTCGTCACCGACGACTTCCGCCTGCGCGCCGCACTGCCGCTGTTCACCGATCTGCTCGCGCGTGGGGCGAGCGTGGTGGCCCGGACCCACTTCGGCCGGCCCGAGGGGCGCGCCGACCCGCGCTACTCGCTCGCGCCGGTGCGCCGGGCGCTCGAGGCGCTCTGTCCGGGCGTCGAGCTGGGGGAGAACCTGCGCTTTCACCCGGGCGAGGAGGCTGGGGACCCGGCCTTCGGCGCCTCGCTCGTCGAGGGCGTCGACTACTACGTGAACGAGGCCTTCGGCGCCTCGCACCGCGCCCACGCCTCGATCGTCGTGCCCCCGCGACTCGTGCCGAGCGCGGCCGGGCCGAACCTGGCCCACGAGGCCGAGACGATCCTCGCCCTGCTCGAGGACCCGCCGCGGCCCTTCGTCGCCATCGTCGGCGGGGCCAAGGTGAGAGACAAGATCGGCCTGGTGCGCGTGCTGGCCGAGCGGGCCGACGTCGTGCTGGTGGGCGGGGGGATGGCCCACACCTTCGCGCTGGCCGACGGGCGTCGCGTGGGCGACAGCCTGGTGGACGAGAGCCGGGTCGAGGAGTGCCGAACCCTGCTCAAGTCCGGCGTGGTCGTGATCCCGCGAGACGCCCGGGGTCTCGCGAGCGGCGCGCCCGTCGGCGCGAGCGGGGGCGAGGCCCCCGTCGTCGACTTCGCCGCGGACGTCCCGGAGGGCTTCACCGCCCTCGACATCGGCCCCGAGACGTCCACGGTCTTCGCCGCGGCGATCGAGGGGGCCGCCTCGATCCTCTGGAACGGGCCGATGGGGGTCTTCGAGGACCCCCGGTTCATGGCCGGCACCGAGGCCGTCGCGCGGGCCGTGGCCGCGAGCCGCGCGCGCAGCGTCGTCGGCGGCGGCGACTCGGCGGCCGCGCTCGACGCGTTGGGGCTGCGCGCGTCGGTGACCTTCGTCTCGACCGGCGGCGGGGCGACCCTTCGCCTGGTCGAAGAGGGCGACCTGCCCGGGCTGCGGGCGCTGCGCGAGAGCCCCTTCTCCTGATGGCCGCCCCGGCCGTCTACGGCAACTGGAAGATGAACCTCGACCACGTCGAGGCGATCCATCTCATCCAGCAGCTCGGCGTGCTGTTGCGCCGCGCACCCCTTGAGCACGTGGAGGTGGGGGTCGCCCCGCCCTTTGTCGACCTGCGCAGCGTCGGCTCGGTCATCGAGGCCGATCGGCTGGGCCTCGTCCTGTGCGCCCAGCACGTGAACGAGCACGAGTCGGGGGCCCACACCGGGGAGGTGTCCCTGGCGATGCTCGAGCGCCTCGGGGTGCGCGCGGTGATCGTGGGCCACTCCGAGCGCCGGCGGCTCTACGGGATGGACGACGCGCTCGTCGCGCGCACGCTGGCTCGGGTCGCCGGGGCCGGGCTGCGCGCCGTCGTGTGCGTCGGCGAGGACCTCGCCGTGCGCGAGGCCGGCCGGGAGAGGGCCTACGTCGCCGACCAGCTGCGCACCGCCCTCGCCGGGCTGCCCGAGGCCGCCCGGGCGAACGTCACCGTCGCCTACGAGCCGCTCTGGGCGATTGGGACCGGGGTGGTGGCCGAGCCGGCCCAGGTGGCCGCCCAGAACGGGTCGATTCGCGCGACCCTGGCCGAGCTCGGCCTCGAGGCCCCCGTCCTCTACGGGGGCTCGGTGAGCGCCGAGAACGCGACCGAGCTGGCGCGCGAGGGGGCGCTGGACGGGTTCTTGGTCGGGGGGGCCAGCCTGCGGGCCGAGGCCTTCCATGCGGTCTGTCGGGCGCTCGACGACTGGTACGCTTCTACCCGCTGAATTAACGGAGGGAACCATGCTGACGGCGCTGATCATCGCTATCGAGGCGATCACGGCCGTCGCCCTGGTCTTTCTCGTCCTGTTGCACTCGGGCCGGGGCGGGGGGATCTCGGACCTCATGGGTGGGTCGATGACGACGGCCGCCTCGGGCTCGACCGCGGTCGAGAAGAACCTGGACCGCATCACCATCGCCGTCGCCCTGGTCTTCACCTTCGCCACGCTGGCGCTGGACCTGCGACTCCAGTAGCCGTCGTGGGTCGACGGCTCGAGCGCCGGACGCTCCTCGGTGTGGTCCTGGCGCTCGTCGCGCTGACCTACCCGGCGATGGCGAGCGACGCGGCGCGGGCGCCCGGGGGCACCAACCAGAGCCACCACACCCTGGTCGTCTCGCTGCCCGGCCCGTTCTCGGGCTGCACCTACCTCGACCCCGCCGCCACCGCGAGCGACGTCGCGCTGAACGACCTGGTGACCCCCTCGGCCTTCACGTCCTTGCCCACCGGGGTGCTGGTGGGCGAGGGTGGGCCGATCGCCTCGGCCGAGCTCACCTCGCTCTCGCCCGAGACGGTGCGCTACAGCGTCGCCCCCCACCAGCGCTGGAGCGACGGGCGGCCCTTCAACGCCCGGGACCTGGTCGCGTGGTGGCGCCGGGCCCGCGCGCTGGCGAGCGTGGTGAGCGACGGCTACCGGGCGATCGCCTCGATGCGGGTCTCGAACCACGGACTCAGCGCGACGGCCGTCTTCGCCCACCCCTACGCGACCTGGACGCTCCTGTTCCGTGACGTCGAGGCCCCCGGGACCGTCGGCGGCTGCTCGATGGCCGCCTTCGCCGCGCGCCCGACGCTCGGGCCCTACGAGGTCGCGCGCGCCTCGGCGAACCGGGTCGTCCTGGTGAGGAACCCCCGCTGGCCGCTCGACCCCAACCGGTTCGGGCGCGTCGTGGTCACCACCTCGCGCGTCCTACCCAAGAATGCCACGACCCTCTACGCCGGCTTCTCGACGACGGTCAACCAGTCCGAGGTGCTCGCCACCACCTCGGACCCGGTGGTGGCGAGCCGGATCGGCTCGGCCTCGGGGATCGAGGAGATGACCCTCTCGCCGCGCAGCGTCGTGACGGCCCCCATCGCGGTGCGCGAGGCGCTCAGCTGGGCCGTCCTGCGCCAGGGCCTCATCAACGCGATCTACGGGGCCTACACCTACGAGCCGGCGGCCGCCCAGTCGGCCCTCTTCTCCCAGGGCCAGGCGCAGTACCCGGGCCTGGGGGGGGCGAACCCCTCGAACACCACCACGACCACCACGGTGCCGGACGCGGCGACCAACGGACTGCACGACTGCCCGGCCTGCGCGGTCCAGGTGCTCGCCCAGAGTGGTTACGTGAGGGCCCCGCACGCCTGGTACAGCCCACGGGGCCGGCGCCTCGTGGTGCGACTCGCGATCGGGCCGAGCCACCTCGACCACACCGTCGCCAACCTCGTCGAGCGCGACTGGGCCCGCGTGGGGATCGCCTCGTCCTCGATGCCCGAGCCCACCGAGGTCGCCACGGCCCAGGTGGTCGCGACCGGGCGGGCCGACGCGGGGGTCCTCGTGCGCCCAACCATCAACGGGCCCTCGGATACGGCGCGCTCCTACGTCGGACCGGCCTTTCCCGATTCGTACCCCTCGGGGGTGCGACTCGCCGGGGTCATCAACCTCTACAACACGGCCATCGCTAACTTCAACCCCGCGACGGCGACGTCGTCCTGGCTCAACCTCGACCGCGACGTGATGGACCTGTTCTGGGTGCGGCCATTCTTCACCCCACCCTCGCTCGAGGTCTGGTCGAACCAGCTCTCGGTGGTGGCGCCGACCTTCAGCGCTCCGAGCTTCCTCGACCAGATCCCCACCTGGACGGTCCTGCCGCCGACGACCACCGGTTCCTAAGCCGCAGGACTCGTCGGCTAGAATGGGCTCCCACGTCGGAGTGGCGGAATAGGCAGACGCGCCAGCTTGAGGGGCTGGTGCCCGAAAGGGCGTGTGGGTTCAAGTCCCGTCTCCGACACCAACGAAATCCGACTCCTTGAGTCCCACCTCGCGGTAGAGGACGTTGAGGGCGGGAGTTCCGGTGACGGTCACCTCCAGGTGATCGGGGAAGACCGTCACCCATTCGACCAGCTCCTCGACGAGGACTCGCCTTTCGGCGTCGTCGGCGCGCGTCCAGACGGCCTCGACGTCGAGGTCCTGGAGGATGGCGGCGACCTGATCGAAGCGAAGCTCCAGTTCGCTCCTGTGGCGCTCCTCGTGCTGCTCGTCGAGTGCCCGGGCCCGTTCGACCTCGATGGCCGCACAGAGCCGTGTCTCCTCGGCGGAGAATCCGTCAGCGGTGATCTTGTCCGCGTAGTAGAGCTCGAGGAGCTTGCGGCGATCCTGGGCCAGTTTGGCCAGAGCGACGGCCGAACTGGCCCCACGGCGCCTGGGCGCCGTCTCGTGGGCGGAAGTGGCACCCGAGGCCAGTTGGCGACGGATGGCGGCCTGGAGGCGCTCGTCGCGGCCGATGAGGCTAAGCCCCAGCACCGCGGCGCGCGCCAGTCCTTTGGTGCTGCGGGCGGGCTGCTCGCAGCCCTCGCCACGGTGGCGGCAGCGATAGAACGTCGAGCCCTGTCCGTTCTGGGCGACGGCCATGCGCTTGGCGCACAGGCCGCAGCGCACCCGGCCCGAGAGGACGTCCTTCGAGCGCGTCACGCCCTTGCCGAAGCCCCGGTGCGCGGCGTGGAACTCGGCCGGCGTGATGAGCGGCTCGTGGCGTCCGGGAAACCACCGGTCGTTGTGCAGCACCTCGCCCACGTAGATGCGCGAGTCGAGGATGTTGCGCACGGTCGAGTACGTGATTCCCGTGGCCTCTTCGATGCTGCGATAGCTGAGGCCCGCCGCGCGCAGGCGAAAGATCTCGCGCACCCGCTCGGCGTCGGCGTTGGCCACGAGCTCGCCGTCGATGAGGTCGTAACCGGTCTTGGGGTGATTGATCCAGCGGCCCTCTCTGACGGCGCGCTCGTTGCCCATCTTCACGTTCTCGGCCAGCTGCTCGCGGAAGAACTGCGCGAAGGTGCCGAGGATGTTGTAGAACATGCGTCCCGACGCCGAGGAGAGGTCCAGGTTCTCTGAGACCGAGTGCAGGGCGACGCCGAGCTCGCCCAGCTTGTCCGCGATCAGGATGAGATCACCCAGGTTCCTCGAGAGCCGGTCCAGGCGCCAGACGATCACGTGGGACACGTGGCCGGCCTCGACGGCCGCGAGGAGTTGCTGGAGTCCCGGGCGCTCCATGTTCTTGCCCGAGCGACCGGGATCGCTGACCACCGTCACCGGGCCGAGGTCGCGCAACGTCGAGTACGCGCGCAGCTTGTCGGCCTGGCCCTCGATCGAGTAGCCCTCTTCGGCCTGCTCCTCGGTCGACACGCGACAGTACGCCAGGGTCAGCATGGACGTCTCCCTTCTCCTGGGAAGCATCTTTCACGACTTCGCGCAGCGCCACGCGGATGAGAACGCGCGCCACCCGGTCGTAGTCGACCGGCCCGGTACTGCCCTCGTCGCAACGCTCGCTCGGGGTCACCGGGCACCCCGCGGATTGTCCGTGGTCGGGGCGGGCGAGCGGCGAGCCTCGAGGCAGGGCTGGGGGAGGAACTCGGCGACCTCGCGGGTGTGGGGGTCGTCGTAGCCGGGGCCCTCGCACGTGAAGGTTCCTCTGAGCGGGCGCTCGGCGTGACGATTCTCGACCACCTCGTCCGCCAAGAGTGCTGCGACCACGGGGGCGAGTGAAGACGTCGCGAGAGAGGCCGGGGGAGGGCCGAAGGGCTCGATGGCGCCGTCGGTGCGGAGCACCACGTGAAAGTGCACGAGGCCCCCGTCCTGGAACTCGACGACCTTGAGAGAGCTCATGCGCACGGGATGCGAAGAGTCACCACACGCGTCAGCGCAGTCGGCGGCGAGCTGGCGGTCAACCTGATTCAAGGGGCTATTCCGCAGGCGCGATGTCTGGGCGTTCCAGGGGACCCCGCCGAGGTAGTTGAAGCTGTCCACACGCGGGAGACTGGCGAGCAAGGGATCGGCTTCATCGTGATGGTCGCGACACAGAAGGACGCGGCCGTCACGCTGGTGGTGTCGATGCGCAGCCCCATGGTGCTCCTTCGCGGAGGGGCGAGATTTTCGCCCTCTACTTACAGAGCCACCGAAAAGGGGCCGAATCGCACAGGAACTTTCGGCATTGCTCGGAAATTGTTTTTCGAGCCACTACCCTTCAACGATTTGGATGATCCCTAGGTCCGCCCGTCGGGCCGTCGCGGCGCGGCGCGCCGGCCGGCCCCGGGCGATGAGTCCCTGGCCGTCAAGCACGTCCGAAGGGCGAATCCGTTGAACTTTTCTCTACATCATCAAGAGACGACGCTGGCGTTACGATCTGAAGCCGTGGGGCGCAATCGTCAGCCGAGACGAAAGTCATCCTGGAGTGTATTCACTTTGTATGGAGTGACCGAGCGCTGTCGGAACACGTTTCCGAACATTATCCCGACTCTTCAAATGATCAGCGCTAGACCGGGCACTCTCGGTGTCACAGATTGCTTGAGGAGTATTGACGAAGGACAATCGGCGTGTTAATCCAGAAAGGTCCACACCGAATGCGGAGGGAATCTTGAAACTTGGATCGCGAAATTTGATAGTTGTGGCCGCCATGCTTGTAACAAGTTTCGCAATGGTCATCGTACCTAGTGACACTGCATCCGCCACCTCCAATGCCTCTGCAGAAGCTTCAACACCGATTCGAGTTGAAGAAGCCCTATCCGTTGTGGCAAGTTCACTAGGAAATGGGCCGCTCACCATTGACACTTCAGAAGGCAGCGTGGCGGGAGGAGTCTGGTCTTCAGATACTGAGAATGGGAGCAGTGGAGTCTCGCAGCACTGGTCTCTCAGAGCATTCGATTCCACAGGAACCATCGTTCTCGGTATTATGGTCACGGACAACGGAACTGAAGCAGTTAGTGGCTGGGTTCCCGGTACGTCAACAGTCAACAACTGGATATTTAGCGCTTCAGGTTCGA
>DASSZS010000050.1:0-76580 GCA_035702745.1 Acidimicrobiales bacterium
CGGTCACCGACCAGGGGGCACTGCGGTTGGATGCTCAATGAGGGGTGGGGACTTCTCGTGGCCACCAGCGGGGACTTTTCGTGGCCACCAGCGGGGACCTCACTTGGCCACCAGCGGATACTTTCTCATGGCCACGGACAATCGTCGCTATAGACGAACTTGGATTGACTCAAGGTTACAAACCTGTGGTGTCAGAGACTCGACGTGAACCCTGACGCCCCGATTGGTCACTCGACGCAATTGCCTAAACGGAATCGGTATGAAGCTCGACCGGAACGGCATGCGTTCCAGATACGGGGGGTTGGCGTTCCAGGTTGGTTCGCGAAACCAAGAGGGAGAGCCATTACTCCATCGGCCAGCGGCCCGCAGCGAAGATTAGGCCGTCGCGCACCGACTACGCGGCGCTCGGTGCCGGGAGCCACGATAAGAGAGCGCCTTCGCCGGCGTGGCGGGACCGGTGACGCGAAGGGGAAGGCCCCTTACGCGGTCGTAGTGACGACGGCGTCGACGAGCCCCTCCCAGTCCGCTCTCAACTCGTCCGAGAGGTGGCGCGCGACGAAGAGGCGCACACCGGCCACGGCGGCCGCGTTATTCGCGTCGGCCACCCGCAGCATTGTCGCGGCCTGAACGAGTCGAGTCACCCGCGTCACGGCCCGGCGCACCTCGGATCCGCCGAGCGACTCCACGTGACCGGGTTGGAGCGGCTCGAACGAGGGAGCGAGCGCCTCTCGGAGCGTCGCCGCGAGGTCGCGCGCGCCCTCGGGGGCGCAATCGATCTCGCCCGTGAGCCACCGCTCGAGTCCCGCGGTGACGAGGCCCTTAGCGGCGTCGCGCTGGATCTGAGCGCAGAGCACGTGGTGCGTGCCCTCCCAGCTCTCGAAGACGACCGCGTCGCGGTAGAGGCGAGGCAGGACGCTGAAGTCCTCGATGGTCCCGTTGCCCCCGAGGACCTCGATGGCGTCGTGCACGCACGACGTCGCGTCGAGCGAGGTCACGACCTTGAGGGCGTTGACGAGGAACCGGTGCGCGGCGACCTCGTCGTCGGTCGCGGCCCCCTCGTCGAGCCGGCCCACCAGTGCGCTGAGGGCGAGGGTCGAGGCGATCGCCGCGTCGGCGTGGGCCCGCAGGAGCGCGAGCTGCTCGGCGACCCCGTCGAAGTCGGCGATGACCCGCCCGAAGGCCCGCCGACGCGACGCGTACGTGGACGCGACGAGCCAGGCGCGGCCCATGATCCCGGCTGCGCCCACGGCGTTCAGCCACCGCGACGTGTTGAGCAGCTCCTCGACGGCAATCGCGAAGCCGTCATCGACCTCGCCGATGGGATAGGCGAGGGCGTCGGTGAAGTCGATCTCGGCCGAGGCGAGCGCGCGAGTGCCGAGCTTGTCCTTAAGGCGGCGAATGGCGAATCCGTTGGGCGTGAGCCCGTCCAGGGTGCGCGGGACAAGGAAGCACCCCAGGCCCCGGGTGCCGGCCGGGGCGCCCTCAGGGCGAGCGGTGACGGCGAAGAGGTCGGCGTCGGCGACGGAGCAGAACCACTTCTCGCCCGAGATGCGCCACGCGCCCGACTCAGCGTCGGGCACCGCGCGCACCAGGTTGGCCCCGACGTCACTGCCGCCGTGGACCTCGGTGAGGAACTGGGCTCCTCGAGTGGCGCGGGTGGGGTCGAGCGCGCGCAGTGTCGGGACGTGGCGCTCGGCGAGGGCGGGGTCGGCTCGACGCTCGAGCGCGCGCCGCAGCCCGATCGTGCACACGATCGGGCACGCGATACCTCCCTCGCCGACGTGAGTGAGGAGGAAGAAGAGCCCGGCCAGGCGCAGGTCGCCCGCGAGGCTCGCGTCGGTGTCCAGCAGGCCCGCCCCCCAGGCGGCGCGGGCCGCGACGTCGTGCGCGGGGTGGAACTCGATCCGCTCCACCCGACGGCCGACGCCGTCGTAGGTGATGTGTCGGGGCAGGTCCCGGTGGGACTCGCACGTGTCGACGGCCGGGTCGATGACGGTGGCGACGGTCGTGGCGAAGCCGTCGAGCTCGGCGACCCACCACGCGGGGAGTGGCTCAGAGCTGCGCAGCGCCAGGTGTTCGACGAGCGCGGGGTGGGCGCGCGACCATCCGAGCGGCGCCTCGGCGACCCACCGGGCGAGGTCTTCTCGACCGGGGTTCGGCGCGACGTCTTCCACGGGTCCTCTCTAGCGCAGGTTCCGACCGGCGCGCTGGGCCCGGGCCCACCCGCGCACGGACACGAGCGTGTCGCCCGCCACGGCCGTTATCCCCGCGTCGTCACGGGCACGAGGAGCCGGGGGGATTCGTCAGCCCCGGGGGTCGCTGGTGGGGTTGACCGGGTCGACCCCGACTAGTTTCGTTCGGGTGTCCGACGCCGACCTGCCCTCACTGGTCTCGATCGAGGCGACCCTCGACGGGGTCGAGCGCGCGCTTGAGCGACTGCGCGAGGGAACCTATAGGCACTGCGCCGAGTGCGGTGGCCCGCTCGAGGCGGCCGACCTCGAGCGCGACCCCCTGGTGGTGACCTGCGCCGCGCACCGCGTGCGGGACTGACCTACTTCTTGGTCGCCCAGAAGACCTCGGCGATCGCGTCGATCTCGTCGAGCAGGCGGTCGGCCACCGTGACGTCGTTGGTCTTCTTCGCCTCGCCCGCGGTCTTGGTGGCCATCCAGAACAGGTCGTGGAGGTTGGGGAAGGCCTTCAGGTGGTCGACCTTGAAGTAATCGGTCCACAGGACCCAGAGGTGGTGCTTCACGAGCTCGCAACGCTCCTCTTTGATGAGGGTCGCGCGCACCTTGAAGTCGGGGTCGCTCGAGGCGTTGGCCTTCTCCATGATCGCCTTGACGGACTGGGCCTCGATGCGGGCCTGGGCCGGGTCGTAGACGCCACAGGGCAGGTCGCAGTGGGCGTGGACCACGAGCGGGGGGGTCGAGCGGTCGAGCCAGTCGTTGACACGAGAGAGGAGGGTCATCGGGCTGCCTTTCGGTCGGCGCCTTCGGGGCGCACTGTCACCGTTCAGGTTAGCGACGGGTCGCGATAGCGTCGCGGGCCGTGGGACGGGCACGGGTTCGGGTAGTCCGGCGCCTCGTCGTCGAAGGAGCGTCGATGGCGCCCACGTACCAGCCCGGCGAGCGCCTCACCGCCCTTCGGCCGTGGCGCCGGGTCCGCGTGGGCGACGTGGTGGTGGTGCGCGACCCCCGTGAAGCGGGCCGATGGCTGCTCAAGCGTTGCGTAGCCCGGCGAGATCGGCGCATCGAGGTCCGCGGCGACAACGAGGCCGCGTCCACCGACTCGCGCGTCTTCGGGCCGCTCGACGTGGCCGACGTGGCCTACGTGGTGCCCCGGTCCCGACCCGCCCCCGTGGCGATACCCACCGCTCCCCACGAGGAATAGCCCCTAATTCAGACCAATGAGGTCGCCATTAGGATGCGCCCGTGACGCGCCTGGCCGTGCTCTCCTACCACACCTCGCCGCTCGCCCAGCCGGGCACCGGTGACGGCGGGGGGATGAACGTCTACGTCCGCGAGCTCGCGAGCGCCCTGGCCCGGCTGGGCCACGAGGTCGACGTCTACACCCGTCGCGACGCCCCGAGCCAGCGCGACCACGTGGTGGTGGAGCCGGGGCTGCGCGTCCACCACGTCACGGCCGGGCCGGCCGGGCCCCTCGAGCGCGACGACTGGGCGACCCACGTGGGCCAGTTCGCCGACGGCGTCGCGGCCGCCCTGCGCTGCACCGGGGCGCCCGACGCCCTCCACGCCAACTACTGGCTGAGCGGCCTCGCGGGTCACCGGCTCAAGCACGAGCTCGGCGTCCCCTTGGTGACGACCTTTCACACCCTCGAAAGGGTCACCGCGGGGGCGTTGGACCTAGCCTCGACCGAGCGGGCCGAGGCCGAGGCAGCGATGATCGCCTGCGCCGACGCGGTGCTCGCCAACTGTGAGGTGGAGGCCGACCAGATCGTTGACCTCTACCACGCCGACCCCTCGCGCGTGCACGTCGTGCCCCTCGGAGTCGAGCACGCGTTCTTCGCCCCCGGGGATCGGGGCCAGGCCCGACGAGCTCTCGGCCTCGACGACCGGCGCACCTGGCTCCTCTACGCCGGGCGGCTCCAGGAACTCAAGGGGACCGATCTCGCGCTCGAGACGCTCGTCGAGCTCGTGCGAAGGGGTCGCGACGCTGCCCTGGCCATCGTCGGCGGGCCCTCGGGGCCGGGCGGGCGCGTCACCCTGGAGCGGCTCCACGACCGCGTCGTCGAGGCCGGGGTCATCGACCGGGTGCGCTTCGTCGCCCCCCAAGCCCACCATCTCCTCTCGACCTGGATGCGTGCGGCCGACGTCACCTTGGTGCCCTCGCGCGCCGAGAGCTTCGGCCTGGTGGCCCTGGAGTCGGCGGCGTGTGGGACCCCGGTGGTCGCTAGCGCGGTGGGCGGACTCACGACCCTCATCGACGACGGCGTGACCGGCTACCTGCTCGAGGAGCGCGATCCCGCGCGCTGGGCCGACGTGGTGGAACGCTGCGTCCACCCCGAGCGCGCGACGTCGCTGTCGAACGCGGCGGTGCTGCGCGCGCGCGCCTACACCTGGCGTCGGGCCGCGACGACGCTCGCCGAGTTGGTCGGGGGCCTCGCCGTCGGGGACCTCGTCTCGTGCTAGGTGACCCGCGCCCCGCTCGCCGGTGAGGACGCCCCCCAGCGCCTCGATGCGACGATCGCGCGCTGGGCGCGCGAGTGGCCGGGGACCCTGCTCGGCGTGGAGCACCGCGACGAACCCGACGGGTCCGGTCACTACCACTGGCTGATCCGACTACGCGGCGTCGAGCGCGACGTCATCACGCTCTGGCTCTCGCTGCGCCAGCGCACGGTCCATCTCGAGTGTGAGCTGGCCCCGGCCCCGGGCGAGCGGCACGAGGAGGTCTACCGCTTCTGCCTCGTGCGCAACCGCGCCCTGCGAGAGGTGCACCTCGCCCTCGGACCCGAGGACGGCCTCTACCTGGTGAGCGAGGTGCCGGCCGGCGAGGTGACGATCGAGCGCCTCGATGAGCTCGTCGGGGCGACGATCGCCTCGGTCGAGGAGCTCTACCCGACCGTCATGACCCTCGGTCACGGAACCTGGTTCCGGCGCCGCCCCTCGCGGCCCTAGCCTGAGGCCGTGGCCTACCGACTGATCGTCCTGGGCGCGGGCAAGATGGGCTCGGCGCTGGCGGCCGGCCTGCTCGAGGCGCGTTGGTGCGCGCCCGAGGAGTTGGCCCTCGTCGCGCGAAGCCGCGAGACCCGCCAGGCCCTGGCCGAGCGTTTCGGTGGCGTCGACGTGCTGGCCGGGGTCGAAGAGGCGCTCGTCGATGCCGACACCGGAGTCGTGCTCGCCGTGAAGCCCGACTACGCGGAGTCCGCGGCGCGCGTCGCGGGGGCGACGGGCGTCTCGCGCGTGCTCTCGGTCGTCGCCGGGCTCTCGAGCGCGCGCCTCGAGGCGGCCCTCGGACGGCCCGTCGCGGTGGTGCGCGCCATGCCCAACACCCCGGTCCTCGTGCGCCGGGGGGCCAGCGCCATCGCCGGCGGGGCGTACGTGAGCGCGGCCGACCTCGACTGGGCCGAGTCGATCATGGGGGCCGTGGGCACGGTGGTGCGGGTCGCCGAGCGCCATCTCGACGCGGTGACCGGCCTCTCGGGCCCGATGCCCGCCTACCTCTACCTCGTGGTTGAGGCCCTCATCGAGGCCGGGGTTCACCAGGGCCTCGAGCGCGCGGTCGCGACCCGCCTGGTCGTCGACTCCTTCGCCGGGGCCGGGGCCCTCCTGCAGGCGACCGGCGAGACGCCCGAGGCGCTTCGGGCCCAGGTCACCTCGCCCGGGGGCACGACGGCGGCCGGCCTGAGGGTGCTCGAGAGCCGGGCGGTGCGCTCGGCCTTCTTAGAGGCGGTGGCCTCGGCGGCCGAGCGCAGTCGCCAGATGGGGCGCTGACCCGCTGCACTAGCGTTGGCCCGTGGCGACCCGCGCGCGCTCGAGGCGCCTGTCGGAGCCGACGATCTCGCGGCTGCCCGTCTACCAGCGCATCGCTGAGGGCTTCGTGCGCCGAGGCGAGACGCGCATCGACTCGCGCCAGATCGGCGAGTTGGCGGGCGTGACCCCGACGACGGTGCGCCGGGACCTCTCGGGGCTGGGCTCGTTCGGCACCCGTGGATCGGGCTACGAGGTCGCCGTGCTGATCGAGCGGATCGCCGACGCGCTCGGCCACGACCAGAGCTACGACGTGATCGTGGTGGGCGTCGGCAACCTCGGCCGGGCGCTCGTGAACTCGTCGAACTTCCTCATCCGCGGGGCGCGCCTCAGCGCCCTCTACGACGTAGACCCGGTCGTCGTCGGTCAGGTGGTCGCCGGCCACGTGGTGCGCCCCCTCGACGCGTTGACGGGCCCGGCGACCCTCGGGGTGATCTGCACCCCGGCCGACTCGGCCCAGGACGTGGCCGACCGACTGGTCGGGGCCGGCGTGCGCGCGATCCTCAACTTCGCCCCCCAGGTGGTCTCGGTCCCGCTGGGGGTGGCCGTCCACTACGTCGACCTCTCCATCGAGCTGCAGATCCTCATGTACCACGTCCTGCACGGGACCGGGCCGCTCGCGGGGGGTGTCCTGCACTCCCTCGGCCTCTCCGGTGGCTCGCCGCGGCGCGGCTCGTAGCATGGGCCAAGAGCCGGAGGGACCGTGGCACTGATCTCGGTGGGAATCGATCACGAGCACGCACCGCTCGAGCTCCTCGAGCGGGTCACCGTGGCCGAGGGGGAGTGGCCCAAGGTGCTGCGGACCCTGGCGTCGCACCGCAACGTGCACGAGGCCGTCTTCGTCTCGACCTGCCTGCGCACCGAGGTCGTCGCGGTCGTCGACCGCTTCCACGACGCGATCGACGAGACGACGCGGGTCCTTTCGGAGGCCAGCGGGGTCGAGGTCGCCGCCTTTACCGATCGGCTGAGTGTGGCCTTTGAGCACGACGTCGTGACCCACCTCTTCGAGGTCGCGGCCGGGCTGCGTTCGGTCGTGCCCGGCGAGTACGAGATTCTGGGTCAGCTGCGCCGGGCCCTGGAGCTCGCCGTCGAGGAGCAGAGCGCCGGGCCCGTCGTGAGCGAGCTATTCACCCGGGCGATCGCGGCCGGCCGGCGAGTCCGCGCCGAGACGGGTATCGCCCGGGGCACCACCAGCTTCGCCCACGCCGCCGCCGCCGCGGGCCTCGAGGAGCTCGGTGACGACCTCGCCGGGTCCCGCGCGGTCGTGGTCGGCGCCGGCCAGATGGGCGCCGGCGTCGCCCGGGCGCTGCTCGGCGCGCGGCCCGGGCCCGGGCGGCTCGTCCTGGTGAATCGCACGCCCGAGCGCGCCGAGGCCCTGGCCGCCGACCTCGACGACGGCCGTGTCGAAGTCGAGCGCCTCGAGCGTCTCGACGCGGCGCTCGAGGGCGCCCGCCTGGTCGTGGTCGCGGTCGAGACCCCGACGCCCCTCGTCCAGCGCACCCACCTCGCCGGACGGCCCGACGTGGTCGTGGTGGACCTCGGCCTGCCCCGAGCCGTCGACCCCGCGGTAGACGGGCTCGCGGGCGTGGTGCGCATCGACATCTCGCATCTGCGCGAGCGCGTGGACCGGGCCCTCGGGGATCGGCGCGAGGCGATCGACGCCGCGCGGGCCATCGTGACCAGCGAGGCGGCCCGGTTCCTCGACGACCAGCGTGCCCGGGGGGCCGCGGTGATCGTGCGTGAGTTGCGCGAACACTTCGACGACGTGGTGGCCACCGAGCTCGAGCGACGCGCCCACGAGCTCGCCGGACTCGACGGGGCCGGACGGGACCTCGTCACCTCGGTGGTGCGCTCGGTCGTGGCCAAGATCGCCCACCGACCCACCGTCGCGCTTAAGGAGTCCGCCGGGACCGACCAGGGGACGCGCCTGGGCGAGGCGGTGCGCGCGCTGTTCGACCTATGAGCCTGCGCCTGGCCACGCGGCGCTCGCCGCTGGCCCTGGCCCAGGCCGACGCCGTCGCCCACCGGCTCGAAGCGCTCGGCGTCGCGTGCTCGATCGTGGAGGTGGTCACGAGCGGTGACCGCGACGCCACGAGCGCGTTGTGGACTCTGGGCGGCCAGGGCGTCTTCGCGCTCGAGGTCCAGCGGGCCCTGCTCGAGGGTCGCGCCGACGTCGCGGTCCACAGCGCGAAGGACCTGCCGAGCGCGTCGCCCGACGGGCTGGTGCTCGCGAGCGTGCCCGAGCGGCGTGACCCGGCCGACGTCTTGGTTGGACGATCCCTGGCCGGTCTCGGTCCGGGCGCGACGGTGGCCACCGGCTCGCCGCGTCGGCGCGCCCTCTTGCTCGAACGGCGCCCGGACCTGCGCGTGGTGGGCCTGCGCGGCAACATGGCGACCCGTCTCGCGGCGGCCGGACGCGACGGCGTCGACGCGGTGGTGGCGGCCGCGGCCGCCCTCGAGCGCTTGGCGGTCAAACCCGAGTCGGGCGAACGCCTCGACCCGGTCTGGTTCGTCCCCCAGGTGGGCCAGGGCGCCCTCGCCCTCGAGGCGCGCGAGGACGATCTCGCGACGCGTGAGACCTTGGCGCTCATTGACGACGGCTCCGCCCATCGGGCACTGCTCGCCGAGCGGTCCTTCCTCGCCGAGCTCGGCGCGGGCTGCGCCGTGCCCGTCGGCGCGCACGCGACGTCCGACGGTGGCGCGGTGGAGATTGCCGGAGTGATGCTCGAGGCCGACGGCGCGCGCAGCGCGCGCGCGACCCGCCGTGGCGCCGACCCGGTCGCACTCGGTCGCGATCTCGCGCGCCACTTGCGCGACGACCTCGGCGGTGGGGCCTTCACGGCGGTGCGCTAGTGCGCGCCGTCGTAACGCGCGAAGGGGGTCGCAACGACGCCACCCGCGCGTGGCTGCCGGCGGGGTGGTCGATCACCGAGGTCCCGGCCACCACGACCCGCTACGAGGAGGCCGCCACCGTGAACGCCGCCGCGGCGAAGGGCGGGCCCTACCGCTGGGTGGTGGTGACGAGCGCGCGAGCAGCGCGCTACGCCGGGGCCGCCCCGGGCGCGCGCGTCGCGGCGGTCGGCCCGGTGACCGCGCGGGCCCTCGAGGAGCGCCGCACGGCGTGCGCGGTGGTCGGGGACGCCGGCGCCCTGGCCCTGGCCGCGGCGATCGACGAGGGTCCGGTCCTGGTGCTGGCCGCCCGGGGCGGTCGGCGCGAGCTCGTCGAGGCGCTGGGTGCGCGCGGGCTCGACCCGGTGGTCGTCGAGTGCTACGAGACGGTCCCGGTCACCCTCGGGGCGCGCGAGCGGGCACTACTGGAGGCGGCCGACGTGGTGGTGGTCGGGGCGCCCTCGGCCTGGGCCGTCGTGGCCGGCGCGGTGGCGCCCGGCGCCTGGGTCGTGGTGCCCGGCGAGACGACTCGGTCCGCCGTCGCCCAAGACCACGCTCGGGTCCTGGTGGCCTGGGGCCCGGGAGCGACCGGGACGCTCGCGGCTCTCGAGCCGCGCCGGGGTCCCGGGGGAGGGGCCCAATAGGCTGGCCCCGTGTTCCCCGCCCAGCGGCCTCGCCGCCTACGCGCGAGCGCAGCCCTGCGCGACCTCGTCGCCGAGACCGACCTCTCCGCGTCCCGGCTGATCGCGCCGCTGTTCGTCGCCGAGGACCGCGACGAGCCCCGGCCCATCCTCTCCCTGCCGGGTCACTCCCAGCACACGCTGGACTCGCTGCGCCGCGAGGTCGAGGCGCTGGCGAGCGCGGGGGTCGGCGCGGTCATCCTCTTCGGGGTCCCCACGCGTAAGGACGAGATCGGCTCGGGGGCCTGGGACCCCGAGGGCGTGGTCCAGGCGGCCCTGGCGCGCCTGCGCGCCGACGTGGGCGACGACCTCGTGGTGATGGCCGACCTGTGCCTCGACGAGTACACGAGTCACGGCCACTGCGGGGTGCTCGACGCTCGGGGCGCGGTCGACAACGACGCCACCCTCGAGCTCTACGCGCGCGTGGCGCTGGCCCAGGCTGTGGCCGGGGCGCACGTGGTGGCCCCGAGCGGGATGATGGACGGCCAGGTCGGAGCGATCCGCTCAGCCCTCGACGGGGCCGGCTTCGCCGACGTGGCCGTCCTCGCCTATAGCGCGAAGTACGCGAGCGCCCTCTACGGCCCTTTCCGCGAGGCCGTGGCCGTCGAGATCGCCGGCGGCGGCGATCGGCGCGGCTACCAGCAAGACCCCCGCAACCGTCGCGAGGCGCTGCTCGAGGCGCGCGCCGACGTCGACCAGGGGGCCGACATGGTGATGGTCAAACCGGGCATCGCCTATCTCGACGTGCTGAGCGATCTTCGCGCCGCGCTCGACGTGCCGGTCCTCGCCTACCAGGTGAGCGGGGAGTACGCGATGGTCAAGGCCGCCGAGGAGCGGGGCTGGATCGACGGGCCGGCCGTCGCGCTCGAGCTGCTCACCGCGTTGCGCCGCGCCGGCGCCGACGCCATCCTCACCTACTTCGCGCGCGAGCTGGCCGGGACGCTGTCGTGACCAACGACGAGTGGTTCGCGCGGGCGCGCGCGGTCATCCCCGGCGGTGTCGACTCCCCGGTGCGCTCGTTCGCCTCGGTCGGGGGCGTGCCCTACACCGTCGCGCGCGGCGAGGGGGCCTACGTCGTCGACGTCGAGGGCCGCCGCTACCTCGACTACGTCCAGTCCTACGGCGCGTCGCTGGTGGGCCACGCTCACCCCGACGTGGTGGCGGCCCTGGCGCGTGCCGCCGCCGACGGGTCGACCTTTGGCGCGCCGACCCCGGGTGAGGTCCTGCTCGCCGAGGCGATGACCGGCGCCGTGGCCGGGCTCGAGCAGGTCCGGCTCGTCTCGTCGGGCACGGAGGCCGTCATGAGCGCGGTGCGCCTGGCGCGCGGGGCGACCGGACGCGACCGCGTCGTTAAGTTCGACGGCTGCTACCACGGCCACTCTGACGGCCTGCTCGTCGCCGGGGGCAGCGGGGTGGCCCAGCTCGGGCTGCCCGGCTCGGCCGGGGTTACCGCGGGGGCCGTGGCCGACACCCTGGTCGCGCCCTACAACGAGGTCCCCACCCTGGACGAGACGGTCGCGTGCGTGCTGGTCGAGCCCGTGGCCTGCAACATGAACCTTGTCGCCCCCCGCCCGGGCTTCCTCGAGGGGCTGCGCGCCGAGTGCGACCGGGTTGGCGCCCTGCTGGTCTTCGACGAGGTCATCACCGGATTCCGCCTCGCCCGGGGCGGGGCCGCGGAGCGCTTCGGGGTGACCCCGGACCTGTGGTGCTTCGGCAAGGTGATCGGCGGGGGACTGCCGGTGGGGGCCTTCGGCGGGCGCCGCGCGACGATGCGCACCCTCGCGCCCGAGGGTCCCGTGTACCAGGCGGGCACGCTCTCGGGCAACCCGCTCGCCACCGCGGCCGGACTCCAGGTCCTCGCCATGGTCGGCGCCGGCGAGCTCGCGGTCCTCGCCGAGCGGGTGGAGGGGCTCGCGCGCGCCATCGAGGCCGCCGTCGCCGACGCCGGGCTCTTCTGCCGGGTCCCGACCGTGGGCGCCCTGGCCGGGATCTACCTGGCGGAGCGGGAGTTCGCGACCCCGACCAACGCCGACGAGGTGCGCGCGCTGGTGACCAACGGGCTCTACCCCCGGTTCTTCCACGGGATGCTCGAGCGCGGCGTCGCCCTGGCGCCGGGCGCGTACGAGATCCTGTTCACCTCGCTCGCCCACAGCGACGCCGACCTCGCGCGCACGGCGGAGGCCGCCGGCGAGGTGGCGCGCACCCTGCGCCGGTGAGCGCCGTCGCGAGCGCCGGCTGGAGTGTCCGGCCGCCCTTTGTCCCCCACGGCCCCACCGAGCCGGTGACCCTGCTGCTCGACGACGCGAGCCTCACCCAGCTGGCCGGGGAGCCACCGATCGCCTGGCAGACGCCCTGGAGCGAGCTCGGCGAGGTGGAGCTGGTGCGCGCGGCGCGACGCGTCGGGCTCGCGGCCACCGTCGGCGGGGTGCGCTACCTCTGGCGTCGTCGCGGGACCGACGGGTTCGACGAGCTGGCCGCCCTCGTCGAGGCCCACGGCGGGGTGGTGCGACGGGGTCGACCGCGCGCCGTGCTGGCCGTGGTGGCCGCGGCGGTGCTCGCGGCGTCGGTGGCCGCCGGGGCGGTCGCCTGGCTGGTGCGCCACGGGCCCAGCGAGCTCGCGAGCGCCCGCGGAGCCAACCTCACCCTCGCGGACCTGCCCCCGGGCTGGTACGCGAGCAGCGAGGGCGTGCTCTCCTACCTCGTCCCGCCGGCCACCAAGGTCTACACCTCGACGACCACGACGCTGCCGAGCGCCTCGACGAGCGCGAACCGGGTCTTCGAGGCCGCCGCGTCGGTCTTCCAGCGCTGCCTCGGAGTCAGCGCCCGCAAAGATCGCGTCTACGGGGCCGCCGGCCAACAGCCCGACTACCAGGTCTCCTCGCCCGTGTTCGAGAGCAACCTGGGCGGCGGCGGCGAGGTCGCCTCGGTCGCCCAGTACTACCGGACGACGACGATGGTGCGCCGCGACACCGCCGAGATGAGCCGCGCCGGCTTCGGCCGCTGCTTCGTCGACTCCCAGGCCGCGCTCATGCTGGGCGAAGAGGGCCAGTCGACCCAGGCCCCGCCCGGCGCCGTGTCGTGGCGACCCCGCACGCTCTTGTCCTCGGTCTTCGCGCGCGGGGGCTACGTGCGCCTCGACGTGCCCTTGCTCAGCGTGAGCCTCCAGCTCGTCGTGGCGGTCGTGACCCACGGTCACTACGAGGTGACTCTCGACGCCCTGGTGCCCTCGTTCGCGCGGGCCCGCGGGCTGCTTGACAACCTGGTCGCGACGATCCAGGCGCGCGTGAGTGCCCCCACGGCGCGCGCCGCCTAGGACTCCTCGTCGAACAGGGCCGTCCAGACCGACTCGGGCAGGGCGCGCGCCAGGCGCACCGAGGCGCGGTAGGCGCGCTCGCCCGGACCGGACTCGTCGTTGCGCATGAGGTTCGCCATCACCACGAGCAGCTCGTTCATCACCGGCGCGACGCGCAGCCCGGCGCCGACGCACGCCGCGAGCACCCGGGGCTCCGAGAGCAGGCGCACGAAGGCCCGGGCGAGCAGGTAGTAGTCGCCGTAGCGGGCCTCGAGGCGGGCCTCGTAGTCCTCGAGCACCGACGGATCGTCGGCGCGCAGGGCCTCGCCGAGCACCGTCGCGGCGAGCCGGCCGGTCTCGTAGCCGTAGGCGATGCCCTCGCCGTTAAAGGGGTTGATCGAACTCGCGGCGTCGCCGATCACCAGGGTGTTGGCCCCGGCCCGGGGCCCGCGCGAGAACCCCATCGGCAGGCGCCCGCCGGTCGGGGCCCCGAGGGAGGTCGTCGGGTCCAGCCCCCAGTCGGCGCCGATCTTTTCCACGAAGCGCTCTTGGAGCTTGGTGGTGTTGACCCCGCGCCACGCGCCGGCGGTCGAGAGCAGTCCGACGCCCACGTTGAGACGGCCGTCCCCGAGGGGGAAGACCCACCCGTACCCCGGGACGGCTCGGCCGGCCTCGTCGCGCAACTCGAGGTACGAGTCGATCCAGGGCTCGTCGTGGCGCTCGCTGGTGTAGTAGCCCCTCAGCGCCATGCCCATCGGCCAGTGGCGGTTGCGCGTCACGCCGAGGGCCCGGCCCAGACGCGAGTGCTGACCGTCGGCCGCCACGACGAAGCGCGCGCGCACCTCGGCGCGCTCGCCGGAGTCGACGTCGCGCACGACGACCCCGCTCGCGCCCGCGAGTCGTCCGGGCGCACCGGGGGAGGGCTCGAGCGGGTCGGTCGCCTCGGCGTGGGTCACCACGACCGCGCCGTGTTCCACCGCGCGCCTCGCCACCAGTCCGTCGAGGTCGAAGCGGGTGATCGTGTAGCCGTAGTCGGGGAAGCGGGGGTGTTGGGGCCAGGACATCTCGAGCGAGGCCCCGAATCCGTGGGCGCGCAGGCCGCTGTAGCGGTGGCCGTGGGCCGCGACCTCGGGCTCGAGGCCCATGTCGGCGAGCTGACGCACCGACCGCGGGGTCAGCCCGTCGCCGCAGGTCTTCACGCGCGGGAACTCCTTCTTCTCCACCACGCACACCCTCCAGCCCGCGCGCGCGAGCCAGTAGGCGCAGGCCGAGCCCGACGGGCCCGCGCCGACCACTACGACGTCGTAGGGGGTCGCGGCCACACGCGACAAGGGCTGGTCGGGCACCCGGACACCTTAGGCGCGAGCACGTGCGGCACCGGTGTGCGCGCGTCGGAGGGAGGCTCGCGGACCTGGTAGAAAAGATGGACGTGAGCCAGTACCTCCCGCTGTTGGTGATGCTCGCGCTGGGCGTCGTCTTCGTCGCGGGCTCCCTGGTCGTGTCGGCGGTCCTCGCCCCGCACAAGCGGCCCACCGACGCCAAGCTGGCCCCCTACGAGTGCGGCATCGTGCCCGAGATCGAGCCGCCCCAGCGCTTCCCGGTCCGCTTCTACCTGGTGGCGATGATCTTCGTGATCTTCGACATCGAGGTGGTCTTCATGTACCCCTTCGCCGTCGTGTTTCACCAGCTCGGGGCGTTCGGACTGATGGAGGTGCTGATCTTCTCGGCGACCGTCTTCGCGGCCCTGCTCTTCCTCGTGAGCGAGGGGGCGCTGACCTGGGGGCCGGTCGCGCACCTGGTGCGCGCGATGCCCGCGCGCACGACGTCCTCGACGATTCAGCGCGTCAGCCCCGAGAGTGAGCGGGTGGCCTGATGGCGCTGGAGGATTTGCACCACAACTTCCTCACCGGACGGCTCGAGGACATGGTCCGCTGGGCCCGACGCGCCTCGGTGTGGCCCGCGACCTTCGGGCTCGCGTGCTGCGCCATCGAGATGATGGCCGCCGGGGCGGCCGACTACGACCTCGCGCGCTACGGGATGGAGGTCTTTCGCAACTCGCCGCGCCAGGCCGACCTGATGATCGTCGCGGGCCGGGTCAGCCAGAAGATGGCCCCCGTGCTGCGCCAGGTCTACGACCAGATGATGGAGCCCAAGTGGGTGATCTCGATGGGCGTGTGCGCCTCGTCGGGCGGGATGTTCAACAACTACGCCATCGTCCAGGGCGTCGACCAGATCGTGCCGGTGGACGTCTACGCACCGGGCTGCCCGCCGAGCCCCGAGACGCTGATGCACGCGATCTTGACCCTCCACGAGCAGATCCGCACCGGTGAGGTGCTGCGCCGCCGCGGGGGCACGACCCCGCCCGCGGCGCCGTCCGACGGTTGGACCCCGGAGGTCCCTGTAGCGGTGAGGCTGGGAACGCCCACGTGATCCCCCTCCCCCCGATGGCCCCCCCCGGCGTGGCGTGCGCGGACGCGCTCGCCTGTGACGTCGTCTGCTTCCCCACGTGCGACGCGTACCTCGACCTCGTGCGCGCGTGGCGCGAGGACGGCTTCGAGATCTGCGCCGACCTCTGCGGAGTCGACTACCTCGGCCACCCCGGTCGGGACCTGCCCGAGGGCGTAGTCGCCAGCCGCTTCGAGGTCGTGGTGAACCTGCTCAGCGTCTCGACGCGCCGCCGGGTGCGCGTGCGGGTGCAGGCCGGCGACCGTGAGCCCCGCGTGGCCTCCCTCTTCGGGGTCTACCCCGGGACCGAGGCGATGGAGCGCGAGGCCTTCGACCTCTTCGGGATCCTCTTCAGTGGTCACCCCGACCTGACGCGGATCCTCATGCCCGAGGACTGGGAGGGTCACCCCCTGCGCAAGGACTACGCCGTGGGCCGGGTCCCGGTCCAGTTCAAGGAAGCGCCGGGACCGCGGTGAGCGACCTGACCCCAGAGACCACGGTGCGCGTCGCCGAGCGGATCGACCGGCTTACGGCCGAGACCTCTGAGGGGGCCCAGGGACTGCTCGAGCGCCGAGTCACCGGCTCGAGCGAGTTGGGACGAGAGGTCGGCGCCGTGCTGCGCGGCACGGGGCTCGCTCTCGACCCGCGTGACGTCGACGTCGAGCGCAGCGACGACGAGACGATGATCATCAACATGGGCCCGGCGCACCCCTCGACCCACGGGGTGCTGCGCCTCATGCTCGAGCTCGACGGCGAGTACGTGCTGCGCACCAAGCCGGTGATCGGCTACCTGCACACGGGCATGGAGAAGACCGGCGAGACGCTGAGCTACGTCCAGGGCGCCACCAACGTGACCCGGATGGACTACCTCAGCCCGATCTCCAACGAGTTGGGCTTCTGCACGGCCGTCGAGACCCTGCTCGGGCTGGAGCTGCCGGCGCGCGCGATCTGGATCCGCATGATGATGGCCGAGCTGAACCGGGTGGCGTCCCACCTCGTGTGGATGGCCACCAACGGGATGGACCTTGGCTCGACCTCGATGATGATCTACGGCTTCCGCGAGCGTGAGCTGATCCTCGCGTTCTTCGAGAAGACGACCGGGCTGCGGATGAACAACAACTACGTGCGCCCCGGCGGCGTCGCGGCCGACCTCCCCGACGGGTGGGAGGACGACGTGACGGTGATCTGCGACACCATCGCCGAGCGCACCGACGAGTACGACGAGCTGCTGACCGGCCAGCCCATCTTCCGGGGCCGGATGGAGGGGGTGGCCCCGATCTCGGCCGAGGAGGCGATGGCCCTCGGGGTCACCGGCCCGATCCTGCGTTCGACCGGGGTGGCCTGGGACCTGCGCCGCACGATGCCCTACCTCGCCTACGACCAGGTCGACTTCGACGTCATCGTCGGCACCTACGGGGACAACTTCGACCGCTTCGCCGTGCGACTCAACGAGATCCGCGAGTCGATCCGCATCGTGCGCCAGTGCGTCGAGCGGATGCCCCGGGGCGACTACCGCGTCCAGGACGCGAAGGTGACCCCGCCGCCGCGCGCGCGCATCGACGAGTCGATGGAGGCCCTCATCCACCACTTCAAGCTCTTCACCGAGGGCTTCCAGGTGCCCGCCGGCGAGGTCTATACGGCGATCGAGTCGCCGCGCGGGGAGCTCGGCTGCTACCTCGTCTCCGACGGTGGGCCACGCCCGTTCCGGCTGCACGTGCGCGCGCCGAGCTTCGTCAACCTCCAGGCGGTGCCGCTCATGATGCGCGGCGGAATGGTCTCGGACGCGATCACCGTGATCTCCTCGGTCGACCCGATCATGGGTGAGGTGGACCGGTGAGCCACCTGCGCGTCGACCTGCGCCAGCGCGCCGAGGAACTCGTCGCCCTATACCCCCGCCCCCGCTCGGCGATGCTGCCTCTGTTGCACCTGGTCCAAGAGCAGGACGGCTACGTCAGCCCGGAGGGGATCGACGAGGTCGCCGAACTCACCGGCACCACGCCGGCCGACGTGCGCGGCACGGCGTCGTTCTACGACATGTTCCACCTCGAGCCGGTCGGCCGTTACGTGGTGGGGGTGTGCACCAACATCGCCTGCCTGCTCGCCGGAGGCGAGGAGCTGCTGGCGCACGCCGCGCGGCACCTCGACTGCGCGGTGGGCTCGACCACCGACGACGGCCTCTTCACCCTTGAAGAGACCGAGTGCCTGGCCGACTGCGGTCACGCGCCGTGCGTGACGGTCAACCACCGCTACGTGCGCACCACCACGGCGGAGGCCTTCGACGCGATGATCGACGAGGTCCGCTCGGGCCGGCGCGACCACGAGATCCCCGACCACGGGACGCTGGTGCGGGTGCGGCGAAACGGTGGCCTGCGCGTGCCCGATGAGGTCATCGCGGCCGAGCGCGCCGCCGCCAAGGCCGCGCGCGCCCGGCGTCTGGAGGAGGCCGGCTGATGGCCGTGCTGGACGCCCCCCGCATCGTCACCTCCCGGCTGGCCTACGAGGACTCTCACACCCTCGCGCGCTACCTCGCCACCGGCGGGTACGCGGCGCTGCGCAAGGCCCTGTCTCTGCACCCCGAACAGGTGGCCGCCGAGGTCGACCAGGCCTCTCTGCTCGGACGCGGCGGCGCCGGCTTCCCGGCCGGGCGCAAGTGGTCAATGCTGCGCCCCAGCGAGGTCGCCTACCTCGTGGTGAACGGCGACGAGTCCGAGCCGGCCACCTTCAAGGACCACCTGCTCGTCGAGCGCGATCCCCACCAGCTCGTGGAGGGCGTGATCATCGCGGCCTACGCCCTGCAGGTGAACCGGGCCTTCATCTACCTGCGCGGCGAGTTCGCCCTGGGCCTCGAGCGGGTGCAGGCCGCCGTCAACGAGGCCTACGACCACGGGGCGCTCGGCCGGAACGTGTTCGGCTCGGGCTTCTCGCTCGACGTCGTCGTCCACCCGGGCGCGGGCGCCTACATCTGCGGGGAGGAGACGGCCCTGCTCGAGGGGCTCGAGGGCAAGCGCGGCTTCCCCCGGATCAAGCCGCCCTTCTTTCCAGCCGCTCAGGGGCTCTACGGCGAGCCCACCGTCGTCAACAACGTTGAGACGATGTCGAACCTGCCCTGGATCGTGCTTAACGGCGGGGCCGCCTTCGCGGCCCTGGGCGCCGGGCGCTCCACCGGCACCCGTCTTTTCGCCCTGGCCGGTCGGGTGAACCGTCCCGGCGTCTACGAGGTCGAGATGGTGAAGAACACCTTCCGCGACTTGATCTACGACCCGGCCTTCGGCGGTGGGGTGCCCGGGGACCGGCCGGTGAAGGCGTTCATCCCCGGGGGCGTCTCGGCCCCGTGGTTCGGGCCGGACCAGCTGGACCTGCCCCTCGGTCAAGACGAGGTCGGCGCCCAGGGCTCGATGCTCGGCTCGGGCTCGGTCGTGGTGCTCGACGACACCTCGTGCGCGGTGCGCGCGGCCTGGCGCATCACCAAGTTCTTCTCGCGCGAGTCGTGCGGCCAGTGCACGCCGTGCCGCGAGGGCTCGGGCTGGATCGAGCGCGCGATGTACCGACTCGAGCACGGCGGCGGGCGCGTCGAGGACCTCGACTTGCTGCTCGACCTGTGCGACAACATCGCCCCCGGGCTCACCTGGCCGCCCCAGCAGACGACCATATGCGTGCTGGGCCCCTCGATTCCCTCCTCGGTGCACGCGGCGATCGAGATGTTCAAAGACGAGTTCCTCGCCCACGTCGAGACCCAAGGATGCCCCTTTGACTGAGACGCGCACCACCGTCACCGTCACCGTGAACGGCCGCGCCGTCGCGGCGGCGCCGGGCGAGCTGTTGATCGACGTCGCTGAGCGCGCGGGCACGTACATCCCGCGCTTCTGCTACCACCCGCGCATGGAGCCGGTCGGGGTGTGCCGCATGTGCCTGGTCGAGGTGGAGGGACCCCGCGGGGCCACCCTGCAGCCGGCCTGCTACCAGCACGTGAACGACGGCATGGTGGTCACGACCGACTCGCCCAAGGTGAAGAAGGCCCAAGAGGGCGTGCTCGAGTTCCTCCTCGCCAACCACCCCCTCGACTGCCCGGTCTGCGACAAGGGTGGCGAGTGCCCGCTCCAGGACCAGGCGCTCACCCACGGACCGGGCGAGACCCGATTCGTCGAGGAGAAGCGCCACTTCGTCAAGCCGATCGAGATCGGCCCGCTGGTGCTGCTGGACCGGGAGCGCTGCATCCAGTGCGCCCGCTGCACCCGCTTCGCCGCCGAGGTGGCCGGGGACACCGAGATCGCCTTCGCCGGACGCGGCGACCAGATCGAGGTGGCGCCCTCGCCCGAGCACCCTTTCACCTCGGTCTTTTCGGGCAACACGGTCCAGATCTGCCCGGTCGGGGCGCTCACCGCCACGCCCTACCGGTTCGCGGCCCGGCCCTGGGACCTCGAGCAGGTCGAGAGCACCTGCACCCAGTGTGCGGTGGGCTGCCGGTTGGCCGTGCAGTCCTCGGGCAACCGCCTGACCCGCGTGCTGGGCGTCGACTCGGACCCGGTGAACCACGGCTGGCTGTGCGACAAGGGCCGCTTCACCCTCGACGCGATCGATGGCCACGAGGGGTCGCGTGACCCCCTCGACCCGAGCAGCCGAATCACGAGCCCCCTCGTTCGTCGCGACGGCACCCTGGTCGAGGCCACCTGGGGCGAGGCGCTGGCGCGCGCCGCCGAGCTCCTCGGGGCGGCGCGCGCGCACGACGGCGGCGTCGGCGTCATCGGCGGCGCGGCGCTGACCAACGAGTCGGCCTACGCCTGGGCGCGCGTCGCGCGCGAGGTGCTGGGCACCGAGCACGTGGACGCCCAGTACGGCGACGGGCTCGACGCACGACGGGTACTGGCCCTGCCCGGGGCCACGATCGATGACGCCTGCGCCGCGCGCGTCGTGGTGACCCTCTGCGGGGACCCGCGTGAGGAGCTGCCGGTGCTGTTCTTGCGCCTGCGCGGCGCGCTCGCGCGGCGCGGTCACGACCTGGTCGAGCTGGCCGTCGGTCCCTCGGCGCTGCACCCGCTCGCCACGGTCTCGATCCCGGTGCGCCCGGGCGAGGCCCACCGGGTGATCGACGCCCTGGCCGACGAGGGACGCGCGCCCGCGGACCTCGCCCTCGACGAGGACGCGCGCGCTCGCGCCCGGGAACTCCTCGGCGACGGCGAAGGGGTCGTGGTGGTCGCGGGACGCACCAACCTGGCCGAGGACCCCGCCGTTGTCGAACGCGCCCTCACCCGCCTCGCCGAAGCCCTGCCGCGCGCCCGATTTCTCGTCGCGTCGCGTCGGGGCAACGTCCGTGGGGCGATCGACGCGGGCCTCGCGCCGGGGCTACGGCCGGGCCGGGTCCTCGGCGCCGGTGGACGCGACACCCTCGCCCAGCTCGCCGCTCTGCGCGAGGGCGCCCAGCGGGCCGTCCTCGTCCTGGGCGACCTCCTCGGCAACGTCCTTGACCGGGCGGGGGCCGCGGCCGCGCTCGAGCGCGCCGACGTCGTGGCCGTGACCGGGCACGGGGGCGCGACGCTCGCCCACGCCGACGTGGTGCTGCCGGCCGCCGTCCAGCACGAGCGCACCGGCACGGTCACCAACCTCGAGGGCCGGGTCACCGCGGTGGTGCCCAAGATCGTCGCGCCGGGCGCCGCCTGGCCCGACGTCGCGATCGCGGCCGAGCTGGCCCGGGCCCTCGGCGCGGAGCTCGCGATGGACTCGGTCGAGGACGCCGCGCGCGCCTACGAGGTCTCGACCGGCTATCCCGCCCTCACCGTCCTGCTCGACGCAACGAGCGAGGGTCGCCTCGCCGGGAGCGCGAGCGCCCCCGCCCCGCGCCGCCCGCTCGACCCGATGGCCTTCCCGGGCATCCGCTCGGCCGCGTGGGTCGGCCTCGGGGAGTCGGCCGGTGACGTGGCCGAGTCGGCCCCCCCTCTCGCGGTCCCGCCCCTCGCCGCCCCCGCCCTGGCCGACCTCGGCCCGGCCCCGTCGCCCGAGGTCCCCGGACGCGACGCCTACGGCCTCGCGCTGCGGGTCGCGCCGCGCCTCTACGACCACGGCGTCGCCGTCGCCGGTTCGCCCGCGCTCGCGGCGCTCGTCGGCCCGACCGAGGCCCGCCTCCACCCGGGCGACCTCGACCGGCTCGGGCTGGACACCGGGGGGCGCCTGCTCGTGCGCGGCGCGGGCCGCACGCTCGAGCTGACCGTCGCCCGCGACGCCCAGGTGCCCCGCGGGGTCCTCGAGGTCGCCTTCGGGGCGCTCGGTGACGGGGGCGAGGACGTGAACGCCCTGGCCGACCCGGACGCGGTCATCACCCAGGTGAAGGTGGAGGCACGGTGATCGCCGGCGCGGACCCGCTCTTCGCCCACGGGGTCACGGGCGTCGTGATCCTCATCGTCCTGATCAAGGTCGTCGTCGGCTTCGCCGCCTGGATGGGCGCGGTCACGATGATGATCTGGTTCGAGCGCAAGGCCATCAGCGACATGCAGAGCCGCATCGGCCCCCAGCGCTGGGGTCCGTTCGGACTGCTCCAGACGCTCGCCGACGGCATCAAGCTCTTCTTCAAGGAGGACCTCGTCCCGGCCGAGGCCGACCGGTTCGTCTTCAAGCTCGCGCCGTACCTCTCGCTGGTGCCGGCGCTGGTGACCTTCGCCATCGTGCCGGTCGGCGGGACCCTGCACATCGCCGGCCACGCGGTCCAGCTCCAGGTCGCCAACCCCCCGATGGGGATCCTGGTGATGCTGGCGATGTCGGGCATATCGGTCTACGGCGTGATGCTGGCCGGCTGGGCGTCGGGCTCGAAGTACCCGCTGATCTCCTCGGTGCGCGCGAGCGCCCAGATGATCAGTTACGAGGCGGCCCTCGGGATCACCGTGGTGACGGTGATCCTGGTGAGCCACTCGCTCACGACCCACGGCATCGTCCTCGCCCAGGGTCAGGGGATCTGGCACTGGAACGTGATCCGCGTGGGGGTCGTGCCCTTCGTCATCTTCTGGATCGCCATCACCGCCGAGTTGAACCGGCCGCCCTTCGACGTGGTCGAGGCCGAGAGCGAGCTGGTGGGCGGCTTTAACACCGAGTACTCCTCGATCCGCTTCGCGCTGTTCTACATGGCCGAGTTCATGAACACGATCACCATGTCGGCGATCATGGTGACGCTCTTCTTCGGCGGCCCGGCCGGCTGGGTGCCCCCGGTGCCCCACCTGCGCTGGGTCTTCCCGATCCTGTGGTTCCTCGTCAAGACGGGCATCTTCGCCTTCTGCTACGTCTGGTTCCGCGCGGCACTGCCCCGGTTGCGCTACGACCAGGTGATGGACCTGGGCTGGAAGCGGCTGATCCCGCTCAGCCTGGGCTGGATGCTCATCGTCGCGGGGTTCTTGGTGGCCCCGGGCTGGGGGTTCGTGATGGCCGCGGCGGTGCTGCTCGCTTCGGTGGTGCTCGCAGTCGCCTTCGAACGCGGCGCGTTGCGCTCGAGCGGTCCCGAGTCCGTGCTCGAGCCCGTCGGACGCCGCCCGCTGCCCGAGGAGAGGCTGCGGGCCCTCACCGACCGGGAGGAGGGGTAGTGGCGCGCGGCACGGACTTCTTCGGCGGCTTCAAGCTGACCCTGCGCCACCTCGCGCGCCCGCGGGTGACCGTGGGCTACCCGGCCGAGAAGCGGCCCAAGCAGCCCCGCCAGCACGGCCGCCACGTCCTCAACCGCTTCGAGGACGGGATGGAGAAGTGCATCGGGTGCGAGCTGTGCGCGGGGGTCTGCCCGGCCAAGTGCATCTACGTGCGCGGACTGGACAACCCGCCCGATCATCCGGTGAGCCCAGGGGAGCGCTACGGCTACGTCTACGAGATCAACTACCTGCGCTGCATCCACTGCGACCTGTGCGTCGAGGCCTGCCCCACCCAGGCGATCACCGAGTCCAAGCTGTTCGAGTTCTCCTTCACCAACCGGGCCGACGCGATCTACACCAAGGCCGAGCTGGTCGTGGACGACGACGGCAATCCCCGGCGCCTGCCCTGGGAGGACTGGCGTGAGGGGGAGGCCGCGATGACCGGCGGCTGGATGCGCGCGACGTCCCCCTCAGGCGACGCCGCCTTCGAGGGCGTGGTGCAGTGGTCGGGCGAGCTCGGCTACGGCCAGCGCGTGCCCGAGGGCGGCCAGTCGGGTCGGCGCGACGACGCCGCCACGGGGACCAAGTCGCTGCGACGGGCCTTCGTGCGCCACCTCCAGCCCGACGACGTCCCGGCCGACCTCAGCGGCCCGGCGGCCGCGCTCGAGCGGCTGCGCGAGCGGCTTCCCGGACGGAAGAGGGGCGCGTGACCGCCACCGCGTATGCCCTGCCCTCGATCCTCGTGTTCGTGACGGCGGCCCTGCTCATCGTGGTGGGCGCGCTCGGCGTGCTGGCGGTGCGCAACCCGGTCCACGCGGCGCTCAGCCTCATCCTCACGCTCTTCGGGGTGGCCGTGGCCTTCATCGCCCAGTCGGCGGACTTCCTCGCCGCCGTTCAGGTGATCGTCTACGCCGGGGCGATCGTCGTCTTGTTCCTCTTCGTCATCATGTTCCTCGGGGTCGGACGCAGTCGCCACGACCACGTCGAGCCCCTGGTGGGCCAGCGACCGCTGGCCGCCCTCGGCGTGGCGGTGACCGTGGGCGGGATCATCGCCCTGCTCGCGAGCTCGCACTGGGTGACCGGGGCGACCTCGGTCTCGGGCTCGTCGCTCGCCACGGGCACCGGCAACGTCCGCCAGCTGGGGACGGCGGTCTTCACCACCTACCTCTACGCCTTCGAGGCCACCGCGGCGCTGCTGGTGATCGCCGTCGTGGGCGCCGTCGTGCTCGCCCGACGCGAGCGCGTGACCGAGGAGGCCGAGTGAACGTCCCGGCGGCCTGGTACCTGGTGCTCGCGGCGGTGCTCTTCGGCATCGGCGCCTACGGCCTCTTGACCCGGCGCAGCGCCATCATCATGTTCATGTGCGTCGAGCTGATGCTCAACGCCGTCAACCTGACCTTCGTGACCTTCGCGCGCACGCTCTCGGACATCGGGGGCCAAGCCAGTGTCTTTTTCGTGATGGTGGTCGCCGCGGCCGAGGTGACCGTGGGGCTGGGAATCGTGGTCGCTGTCTTCCGGCGGCGCCACTCGACCTCGGTCGACGAGCTGACCGAGATGAAGGGCTGAGATGGCGGCGCTGGCGACCCTGATCCTCCTGCTGCCCCTGGCGGGGGCGCTCCTGGCGATGAGCGTGCCCCGTCGCGCGTCGGAGCGGGCCGTCGGGTCGCTCACCACCGGCGTGGTCGGGGCCAGCTTCGTGCTCGCCGTCGCCGCCTTCGTGGTCCTGGTCCACCACCAGCACCGCGAGTTCAGCGTCCACCTCTTCACGTGGATCTCGGTGGGGAGCCTCCACGTGCCGGCCTCGCTGCTGGTCGATCCACTGTCGATCACCATGGCGCTCTTTGTCACCGGGATCTCCGCGCTGATCCACCTCTACTCGATCGGCTACATGCACGGTGAGCGCGACTTCCGCAAGTTCTTCGTCTATCTGAACCTCTTCGTCTTCTCGATGCTGGTGCTGGTGCTCTCGGGCACGCTGGTCATGACCTTCGTCGGGTGGGAGGGCGTGGGTGCGTGCTCGTACTGGCTGGTCAGCTACTACTTCGACCGCGACAGCGCGGCCAGCGCCGGCAAGAAGGCCTTCCTCTACAACCGGGTGGGTGACGTCGGGCTGCTGCTCGCGATGTTCCTGCTCTTCAGCCGGCTCCACACGCTCAGCTACCTGAGCGTCTTCTCGCGCGCCGGCCAGCTCTCACCCACGGTCGCCACGCTGGTCGTGCTGGCCCTCCTGCTCGCCGCGACCGGCAAGAGCGCCCAGATTCCGCTCTTTAACTGGTTGCCCGACGCGATGGAGGGCCCGACCCCGGTGTCGGCGCTCATCCACGCCGCGACCATGGTGACCGCCGGGGTCTACCTGTTGGTGCGCATGTCGCCGGTGCTGGCCCTCTCCTCGTCGGGTCGGCTCACCATCGCGGTCATCGGCGCGGTCACGGCCTTCGTGGCGGCGACCGTCGCCACCGCCCAGCGCGACATCAAGAAGGTGCTGGCCTTCTCGACGGTCTCCCAGATCGGCTACATGGTGCTGGCCGTCGGGGTGGGCGCCTACGGCGCGGCGATCTTCCTCATGGTCGCCCACGCCTTCTACAAGGCCCTGCTCTTCTTGGGCGCGGGGTCGGTCATCCACTCGCTCCACGGCGAGCAGGATTTGGGACGCATGGGCGGGCTCGCGCGGTACCTGCCCCTGACCTACCCGACGTTCCTCGTGGCGTGGCTCGCCATCGCGGGCATACCCCCGTTCGCCGGCTTCTTCGCCAAGGGCGACGTCCTCACCAACGCCTACCTGCACGACAAGGCGCTGTGGGCCCTCGGGGTCGTGACCGCGGTGCTGACCGCCTACTACATGAGCCGGCTGTTCGTGCTGTGCTTCCGCGGCCAGGAGCGCTTCCGCGAGGTGACCCACGGCGCCGACCCTCACGAGTCGCCCTGGGTGATGACCCTGCCGCTCGTCGTGCTCGCGGTGCTCGCCGCGCTCGGCGGGGTCATCGACCTGCCGTGGGCCCACGGCCGGTCGCTCGCCACGTTCTTGCACCCGGTGCTCGGCTACGTCGCCCCGGTGGCCGGGGCGACGACCGCGACCCAGTGGACGCTCGCCGCCGTCGACGTGGCCGCGGCCGTGGTGGGGCTGGCGGCGGCCTACAGCGTCTGGAGCTCGCGCTCGAGCGATTCGCGCTACGAGTGGCCCTTCCTCGCGCGTGTCTGGCACTGGGACGACGCCTACGACACGGTGATCGGCCGACCCCTCACCCGCGTCGCGGGGGTGGCTGAGGCCGTCGTCGAGCCGCGGGTGATCGACGGCGCGGTGGCCGCGGTGGCCGGGGCCGCCCGCCACAGCGCGCTGGGCCTGCGCAAGGCCCAGTCGGGCTTCGTACGCCACTACGCGCTGGCCACCGCCCTCGGGCTGTGCGTGGTGGTCGTCTACCTGGTGGCGAGGGTCGGTTAGCCGTGCACTCTCCTTGGTACCTCGCCGCCTTGCTCGTCGTGCCCCTGCTCGGGGCGCTCGGCGCCCTTCTGGCCGGGCGCACCCGCGACGGCGCCTACCGGGTCGCCGTCGGCGCCTCGATCGTGGAGCTCGCCCTCACCCTCGTCGTGGCCTTCCTCTACGACCCGCACGTCCCGGGCGCCCACACGCTCGACTTCGCTACCCGTCACGTGCTGGCCGCGCCCTTCGGGCTGGCCTACGACGTCGGGCTCGATGGGATCAGCCTGCTGCTGGTCGTCTTGACGAGCCTGGTGCTCTGCCTGGCGCTGCTCGGCGCGCGCGACCGGCGCCGCGAGCCGGCCTTCGTGGCCTGGCTGCTCGTGCTCACGGCCTGCACGATGGGCAGCTTCCTCGCCCAGGACGCCCTCGAGTTCTTCGTGTTCTTCGAGCTCACCCTGGTCCCGAGCTACTTCATCGTGGCCGAGTGGGGTGGGGCCGAGCGGGCCCGGGCCGCGCTCAAGTTCTTCGTCTACACCTTCACCGGCTCGGCCGCGCTGCTCGTCGGGCTGATCTACCTCGCCGTCACCCACCAGAACCAGGTCGGTGGCCCGCTGACCTTCGCCTTTGGCGCGCTCGCCGCCACGACCCTGAGCCACGGGACGGCCGTGTGGCTCTTCGTGGCCTTCGCGGTGGCCTTCGCGGTGAAGAGCCCGATCTGGCCGCTACACACCTGGTCGCCCCTGGCCTACGCCGAGGCCCCGACGGGGGGGTCGATCGAGCTCTCGGCGCTGCTCGCCAAGCTCGGCTCGTACGGGCTGTTGCGCGTCGCGGTCGGACTCGTGCCGCTGGCGCTGGTCGACGTGCGCCCGGTCGTGCTCACCTTGGCGGTCGTGGGCATCCTCTACGGCTCGCTCGTCGCCTGCGCCACGCCCGACCTCAAGCGGCTCGTCGCCTACTCCTCGCTGGCCCAGATGGGCTTCATCACCCTGGGCGTGATGAGCGGCTCGGCCATAGCCACCGAGGGGGCGCTGCTGTTGATGTTCAACCACGGCGTGATCACCGCGGGCTTCTTCTTGCTGATCGGCTTCGTGGAGCGCCGACGCGCCAGCTACCAGATCCGCGACCTCGCCGGCCTCCAGGGGCCGGCCCCGGTCCTCGCGGCCCTCTTCACCGTGGTGATGATGGCCTCGATCGGGCTCCCCGGGCTCTCGGGCTTCGTGAGCGAGTACCTCATCCTCATCGGCACCTTCGCCACCCACGCCTGGTGGGCGGCGTTCGCCACGCTCGGCGTGCTGGCCTCGGCGGCGTACCTGCTCTGGGCCTTCCAGCGCGTCTTCCACGGCCGGGCCCAGGGCCCCAACGAGCATCTCGAGGACGCCCGCACGGCCGAGCGCTGGGTCATGGTCCCGGTGGTGGTGCTCGTGGTGGCCCTGGGCGTCTTCCCCCAGCCGGTGCTGAGTCGGATCGCGCCCTCGGTGCACCAGCTGGTGGCCCACGAGATCGCGGCGGTGCACCCGTGAGCCTCGCGATCCCCTCGATCCACTACCTGGCCCTGCTACCGGTGCTCACGATCTTCGGCGCCGCCGTCGTCCTCACGGTGCTGAGCGCCCTCGCGCCCCGACCCCTGCGTCCCGCGGCGTCGCTCGCGGTGGTGCTCGCCGCGTGCGTCGCCGTCGTCGTCGAGGCGTTCGTCCAGTGGTCGTACGTGGCCGGCCACGGGGCGACGACCACGGTCGCCCACGCGGTCGTGCTCGACGGCTTCGCCGTCGTGGGGACGGTCGCGGTCGCCCTCGCCCTGGCGCTCAGCGCCCTGGTCGTCCACGACTGGGCCGAACGGGCCCGCGTCTTCGGGGCCGAGGTGCCCGTCCTCGCGCTCGCCTCGAGCGCCGGGGCCCTGCTCATGGTCCAGGCGAACGACCTCATCGTCGTCTTCTTGGGCCTCGAGACGCTCTCGCTCGGGCTCTACGTCCTCGCCGGCGTCGACCGCCACCGGACCGGGTCCTCCGAGGCGGCGCTCAAGTACTTCTTGCTGGGTGGGTTCGCCTCGGCGATCTTCATCTACGGGGCGGCCCTCGTCTACGGCGCGACCGGCTCGACGAACCTGAGCTCGATCGCCTACTTCCTCGGGACGAACGTCGTGCTGCGTCCCGGACTGCTCTACGCGGGCGGGGCGCTGCTGCTCGTGGGCTTCGGCTTCAAGGTGGCGGCGGTGCCCTTCCACCAGTGGTCGCCCGACGTCTACCAGGGCTCGCCCACACCGGTCACGGGCATCATGGCCTCAATCGTGAAGGTCGGCGCCTTCTTGGCCCTGGTGCGCGTGCTCGTCTCGGCCCTGGGCACCCAGCTCGACACCTGGCGGCCGATCCTCTACGCCCTGGTGATCGCGACCTGCGTCGTGGGGGCGGTGCTCGGCCTCGCCCAGCGCGACGTGAAGCGCCTGCTCGCCTACTCCTCGATCAACCAGGCCGGCTTCATGCTGCTCGGGGTCTGGTCCGGCAGCGCCTCGGGCGCGGCCGGGACGCTCTTCTACGTGCTCACCTACGCGCCGGTGGTGGTGGCGACCTTCGCCGTGGTGACCCTGGCCGGCGGGGTGGGCGACACCCGCCACTCGATCGACGGCTACCGGGGCCTCGCCCGGCGCCAGCCGTGGCTCGGCGGGGCGCTGATCGTGCTCCTGCTCAGTCAGCTCGGGGCGCCGCTCACGGTCGGCTTCTACGCGAAGTACGCCGTGCTGTCGGCGACCCTGGCCTCGGGGGGCGGGGCGCTGGCCCTGGTCGCCCTGCTCTCGGCGGCCGTCGCCGCGGCCTTCTACCTGCGCTGGGTGATGGTGCTCGTGGCCGAGGACACCGAGGACGGCGCCGCGCGCGTGACGGTGCCGCGCGCGAGCGGCCTGGCCATCCTCGTCGGGGTGGCGGTGGCGGTGGTCTTCGGGGTGTGGCCGGGCCCGGTCGCCGCGTGGGCCCAGCACGCCACCTTGCTCTTCCTCCCGTGAGGGTCCTCGTGGCCACCGGCGCCGGGGAGCGTACCGACCCCGACGCCCCGCTGCTGCTCGAGGCGCTCGCCGAGGAGGGTCTCGAGGCCCGCCTGGCGGTCTGGGACGACCCGAGCGAGACCTGGGACGACGCCCTGGTCGTCATCCGCTCGACCTGGGACTACCCGGCCCGGCCCGAGGCCTTCCTCGCCTGGGCCCGGGGAGTGGCGCGCCTGCTCAACCCCTACCCGGTGGTGGCCTACTCCTCGGACAAGCACTACCTACTGGACCTGGCCCGACGTGCGGTGCCGGTGGTCGAGAGTCACGTCGTCGAGGTGGGCGACACCCCGACCCTGCCCGAGGGCGACCTCGTGGTCAAGCCCGTGGTGGGGGCGGGCTCGATCGACGCCGCCCGCTACCGCCCCGAGGAGCGAACGGCGGCCCTCGCCCACGTGGCGCGCCTCCAGCGCGCCGGGCGCGCCGTCCTCGTCCAGCCCTACGTCGCCTCGGTCGACGTCGAGGGGGAGACGGCCGTCGTCCTCATCGACGGTGAGGTCACCCACCTCATGCGCAAGGGCGCGATGCTCAACACCGACGAGGGCCGGCGCAGCGCGCGCTTCCGCCTCGAACAGATGTCCCTCGCCGCGCGCGACGCCGCCCTCGAGGGACTGGCCCGCGACGTCGTCGCGGCGGTCGCCGACCTAGCCGAGGAGCCTCTCCTCTACGCGCGAGTCGACTTCGTGCGCACCGACGCGGGCTGGGCGGTGCTCGAGCTCGAGCTCGTCGAGCCCTCCCTCTTCCTCGGCTTCCACCCCCCGGCCGCGCGCCGCCTCGCGGCGGCGGTGCGCGCCCGACTTTAGGGCGCGGCGCCCGGGGCCGGGCCGACGGCGCGGGCGCGGACCCGGCCGGCGTCGACGGCGTTCACCCGGCGCGAGAGCAGGATGAGCACGGTGGGCACCAGGCACACCAGGGTCGTCACGATGTAGTAGGTGCGCACCCCGATGGCCGCGGCGAGGGCGCCGGCCAGGACGAGACCGATCGGCGAGAGCCCGAGCGAGACGAACCAGTCGACCGAGCTCGCCCGTCCCATCATCTCGGCCGGGACCTCCTCTTGGACCATCGACTCCCAGAAGACGTTGCCGAGCACGATCGAGGCCGAGACGATGACGGGGAAGAGCGCCACCTCCCAGAAGTTCGTGGCGAAGCCCATGACGAGACCCGCGGCGGTCCCGATCCCCCAGACGGTGAACATCGTGCGGATCCGCCGACGCGGCATCGGTAGGTTCCCCGCGACGAGGCTCATCAGGGCGCCGGTCACCCCGCCGACGGTGAAGATGAGCCCGACCTCGACCTTGGGCGCGTGAAGGACGTGGCGCAAGAAGTACGGCACGAGGACGCCCTCGGGCACGAGCACGAGCGCGTTGACGAGCGCGACCGCGAGCAGGCACGTCCAGAACCACGTCGTTTGCCGGACGTAGGCGAGGCCCTCGCGCACGTCGTGGAGCATCGAGGTGGTCTGGGTCCGCTCGGGCGCGGGCACCGGGCGCATCGCGAGCAGAAAGCCCGCGCTCACCGCGAAGGTCGCGGCGTCGATCGCGATGGCCCAGGCCGTGGAGTAGGCCGAGAGCAGGCCCCCGAGCGCCGGGCCGATCATTGAGCCCATGAGGTTCGACGAGAGGGGGCGGATGGAGTTCATGGCCGGCAGCAGCTCGGTGGGAACGATCTGGGGGGTGAGGGCGGCGTAGGCCGGCATGAACAGGGCGTCGAAGATCCCAAAGACGAGGGCGAAGACGATGAGCTCGACGTAGTGCAGGGCGTGGACGGCGATGATGACGGTCAGCGCCGCGGTCAGCACGCAGCGCGACCCGTCCGAGATCAAAAGGAGTGTGCGCCGGCCGAACCGGTCGACGACGGCCCCGCCGACGAGTAAGAACGCGACGGTCGGGGCCATGCGCGCGGCGGCGAACCACGCGAGCATCGACGCGCTGTGGGTCGTGTCGAGCACGAGCAGCGTGAGCGCGACGAGGGCCACGCCGTCGCCGAGGTTGGAGACGGCCTGGCCCGTGAGCAAGAGCGTGGGCTCGCGGTGCTGGATGAGCCGGGCGACGGCGAGTCTTCGTTGCACCGGACGACCCTAGGGCCCCGTGGCGTGACGGGGACGTTACGGTTCTTAGACCTGGCCGCCCCCGGCGACCCAGCGGTAGAGCGAGCTGAGCGAGGCGGCGAGGAAGGCCAGCACCACGCGCTCGACGCGAGGCACCGCGCTGAGAGCGAGCAGCCACTCGCACGCGGCCGCCACCCCCAGGCCGCGAGCGACCTCTGCGGTGAGTTCGTCGCGTCGGATCGACGTCGTGGTGGGCATCGTGGCCCTCCCGAGTGGGGTCACCACCCTTCCTACCCCCACTGCGCCCGGGGCGACAGGTCGCCGCGGGGCCGAGACGAAGAGGCTGCTCAGGCGGCCGAGCCGCGACCGGCGTCGCGCGCGGCCGCGAGGACCGCCTCGGGGGTGACCGTGGCCGGTCGATTGAGGGGGTCGTGGACGAGGAGCCGCCCGAGCAGCGGCAGTTCGGTGAGGCTCTCGGCGCGCAGGGTCGCCGCCGCCACGGGCACGAAGCTCTCGGCCGCGGGGTAGACGAGGTAGCGGGGCTGCCAGTCGGGCTGGTACTTCGCGTTGAAGCTCCACAGCGACTCGATGGGCAAGATCCCCGAGAGCCGGCGCAGCGCCCAGCGCTCCATCCGCGTGACGACGGTGCCCGACTCGTCCTCGAGGACCGAGCGGAAGGCGGCGAAGTTGAGGCTGAGCCCCTGGGCGCCCCGGCGGGCCAGGTGGAAGATGGTCGAGCAGAGCGCGTAGTCGATCAATCCGTTGGGGTGCTCGCCGGGGTCGCGGCGCATGAGGTCGAGCGAGTAGCCGTTGATCCCCGGGGCCGGCACGAACTGGCAGGCCGCGGCCGGGGCGCCGTCGGGGCCGTTGACGATCGTGAGCAGCAGGCCCCGGTCCTTGGGGTCGAAGAGCCGCCCCAGCATCATCGAGAAGCCCCGCTCGCCCTCTCCGCGGCGCAGTCTCGCCGTGAGCTCGAGCACGGCGGCCACCCGCTCGGGCTCGACGTGGGCCGGGTCGAGGAACTCCACGGTGTAGCCGTGGCGCTCGAGGCGCGTGCAGGCCTGGCGCAGCCCCTTCATCTTCTGGCCCGCGAGCGAGAAGCTCGGGCAGTCGACGACGGCCTCGTCGCCGAGGTAGATCGCGTGGAAGCCGTGGGCGTGGTAGATGGGCAGCCAGCTCGCCCCGGCGCCCATGACCCCGACGGTCCAACCGTGGGACTGGGCGAATTCGCGGAAGGCGCCCAGCACCCCGGCGCGCTCGGCGACCGGGCCGATGGGGTCGGGCGAGACGAGGGCGACGCCGCCGTAGACGGCGTAGGCCACCAGCGAGTCGCGGAAGAAGAAGAACTGCTTGTCGTCGCGCAGCGCGAAGTAGTCCAGCGTGCCGGCGCCGTGGCGGGTCACGATATCGCGCGCGCGCCGCTCGGCGAGGCGGCGTTCGGCGCTGAGCGCCGCGCTCGAGAGCCGTCGGTCGACGACCGGCCGGGTGACGAAGTAGAGGGTGGCGACCACGAGCGCCACGCCGACGGCGAGCATCACCGGGTCGAGGAAGTCGCTCGGGCCCTCGGGCAGGGCGATCGAGGTAATCCCGACGAGCCGCTCGGCGCAGGCGAGGACCACCACCCCGAGGCTCGGCAATCGGTCCTCGGCCACGGCCTCGGTCCCGAAGGTGGCGGCGAGCACCGCCACGGACGCCGCCAGGACCAGGCGCGGCGCGGCCTCGGCGGCGCTCGTGCGGTCCGAGACGGCCCGGAAGGCGTCGCGCTCGATGACCAAGGTGGCGAGCAGGGCGGCCGCCACGCCGATCGCCACGATCGTCCCGCCGCGCAGCGCGTGCGCGACGAGGGTCACCGCGAGGATCGCCGCCGAGAGGAACCAGGCCCGTCGCTGGCCCCGGTGGAGTCCCCGGGCCAGCATCACCAAGGCCACCCCGGCGACCGCGGTCAGCGCCGCGGCCGACTTGGCGACCGCGACCGGCAGCACCGACAAGACGAGGTGGAGGTGGCGGTGCAGCGGCCGCACGGTCGTCACGGCCACGTTGAGCAGGCCGTCGGCGAGGATCGACCACGAGACCCACCGGCGGATTGTCCGGTGGTGTCGTTGCTCGTCGAGCCGTTCGGCCGAGACCGGGTAGGGCCGGCCGCGGGGCCACGCCCCCACGACCGAGGTCGCCGGCGAGGGGGTGGGCCCGCTCGGCGCGCTCGCGACGATCCGCTCGAGCGGGGTTCCCCAGACCCGGTTCGACTCGCCTGCGAGCAGGCGCACCCGCAGGGTGCTGGCCGCCTCGATCTCGACCACCCCCAGGCGCTCGACCGCCACGAAGACCGGGGGCAGTCCGAAGCGACCCCGGCGCTCGACGAGCACCCGGCGCGACGGCCCGGGCGAGGCGCTCATGCCCTGGTCGAGGTAGGCGAGGGCCGGGCCGGGGGCCCCGCCGACGACGGCGCCGGCACCGCCGCGCTCGACCACGCGGCGAGCGAACTCCACGGCGTCGACCCCGTCCACCCGGGTGAGGGCCAGGGGGTCGGGCGGTTCGCTGGGCGCGCTCGCGCGCCGGGCGAAGCGCCGACGCACGACCCACCCGGCGAGCGCGGCCAGCGCCGTCTCGGCGGCCACCACCACCACCAGCGCGGCCGCGAGGTTGGCCCAGAAACTGCGCGTGGTGAGCAGGTGGATCCGGTAGTGGTGGTGGACGAGGTGGTCGGCCACCACGGAGAAGAGGCTCCACACGTCGAGCAGGAAGAAGGCGACCACGGGCAGCCACACCCAGGCCGCGAGACGCCGGTAGAGGAGTCGGCTGGCGGCGAAGCGCGCGAGCGCGGAGGGGTCCTCGACGCGTCGGGCGTCGGCGCGGTCACGCGCGTCGACGACGGCGTCATCGAGGTCGGTCACGCCCGCCGCGACCACCACGTCGCGCACGTCGTCGGCGGTGGCGACCTGGAGGACCACGTCGCGCGCGACGGCCACGCCGTGGGCGGCGAGCTCGCCCTGGGCCGTCGGGTCGCTCAACAGCTCGCGGTCGCTCGCGCCGGGCAGGACGATCAGCTGGCGGCCCGCTCGCTCGGTGAAGGCGCGCAACGCGCGCGCCAGCGGCGACAGGGTCGAGAGCGTCTCGGCCACGAAGGGCCCGGGCCGGGCCCCCTCGGGCGGCGCGAAGAGGCCGCCGGCGACGATGACGATCGCGGGGTCGTCGAGGCCGTTCAATAGCTCGGCGAGCTCGCGCAGCGCACGGCCGCTCGGATCGCTCCCGGGCGAGAGGGCTAGGTCGGCCACGACGTAGACGTGGTGGCCGTAGGGGACGGGGAGGGTGCGACGGCCGGGGACTGCCACGAGGTCTAGTCTCGCAGACACCGTCAACGGCCGCCCACTGACCGGACGGGACCATGACGACCGTGGATAACACCGCCCCCATCCCCGAGAACTGGCTGTGGCGCACCGACCCCCGTCCTTCGGGGGCCACGGTGATCTTCGACGTGGACGGAGTCCTGGCCGACGCCGCGGGGCGCCAGCACCATCTGGACCGCGGGGACTGGCGCCGTTTCTTCGACGAGGTGGGTGGCGACCCGCCGGTCGAGGAGGTGGCCCGCCTAGCCGAGCTGCTGGTCGCGAACCTCGTCGTCGTGCTGGTGACGGGTCGGCCCCGTCGGGTCCAGACGGCCACCGTCGAGTGGCTGGAGCGCCACCGGTTGCGCTGGGACCTGCTGGTGATGCGCGACCACGGAGACTACGCGGGCGTCGAGCGCTACAAGCGCGCGACGCTGCACGACCTGCGCGCCCGCGGCTACGACGTGCGCCTGGCCCTCGACGACGACCCGCGCAACCACGCGATGTACCTCGACGAGGGTGTGCCCTGTCTCTACGTGCACTCCGGCTACTACCTCTGATGAGCGAGGTGGACGCGCACCTCGCGCGCGGCGCGCCGGCCCGAGCCGATGGTGGCCGGCACGCCGACCCCGTCGTAGGCGGAGCCCGCGAGGGCGAGTCCGAGGGCGTGCGCGCCGGTGCGGGCCGCCTCGACCAGTGACGCGTGGCCGATCTCGTACTGGGCCAGCGCCGCGGGCCAGCGCGCGACGTGGGCGGCGCGCACCACGCCGACGCGCCCGAGGAGGTGTCGGGCTTCGTCGACGACGCGCGCGACGAGCGCGTCGTCGTCGAGGTCGCGCCAGCGCGCGTCGTCGCTGCGCCCGACGTGGGCGCGCACGAGCACGTCGTCGTCGCGACGCAGGTGGGGCCACTTGCGGTCGAGGAAGGTGAGCGCGGTGACGAGCATCGTGTCGGGGCCGGGCCAGGCCGTGGCGAGCGGGACGAGCAGGCCGGTGCCCGTCGCCGGCAGGGTCGTGGTCGCACGCTCGAGGCTGAGGCTCACCACCGCCACGCCGGCACTGCGCACCCTCGACAGGCCGGCGAGGGCCGGGGCGTGACGTCCGCCCAGGGCCGCCGTGACCGGGGCGGGCGTGGCCAGCACCACCGCGTCGGCCGGGGTGGTCGTGGTGGCCGTGTCGACCTCCCACGGGTAGGGCCCCGAGGGCGTGCGCCGCAGGGCCGTGACCGCGGTGGCGCGGCGCAGGACGACCCCGCGCGCGACGAGCGCCCCCTCGAGCGCCCCGACCAGGGAGCCGATCCCCGTGGTGAGCGAGACGAAGGCCGGTCCACCCGAGACGGTCGCGTGGTGCGGGCCGGGCGAGGCCGGCCCGCCCTCGCCCAGGGCGGCAACGAGCGACCCGCCGCGCCGGGCGGCCTCGAAGAGGTCCGGGAAGACCGAGCGCGCGGAGAGCTCGTCGATGCGCCCGGCCTGGATCCCCCCGATGAGGGGCTCGACGAGGGCGCGGGCGATCTCGTCGCCGAGCTTCGCGCGCACGATCTCCCCGACCGTGGCGTCCTCGCCGACGCTCAGGCGCGCCGGCCAGCGCCGGTCCCGGGCGAGGGCCCAGCGGGCCCGGCGACTCAGACCTTTCCAGCGGCGCAGCGCCGCGGCGTCGGTGGGCACCCCGAGGGTGAGTCCGGGCGGCAACTCTCGGGCCGCTTCGCGCAGCCAGATCCACGCGCCCGACGCCGCGATCGGCTCGAGCCGATCGCGGAGCCCGAGCTCGTCGATCAGCTCGAGCGCCTCGGGTCGTCGGGCGAGCACCCCGTCGGGTCCGACGTCGAGGACGCGCCCGGCGAACTCGATGGTGGCGAGCGGTCCGCCGAGGCGCTCGCTCAGTTCGATTAGTTCGATCCGAGGGGTCGTCGGGTCAGGACTCGCCCTCGCCTCGCTCAACTCGTAGGCGGCGGCTAGGCCGGCGACGCCGCCGCCGACGACGACGACCGAGCGGCGGGCCACCTAGGCCGCCGCGAGGACCACGTCGGCCAGGATCGAGGTGAACGCGGGGTCGTCGTTGAGCGAGGCCGTGCGCACCAGGCGGAGGCCGATCTCGCGCGCCACACCCTGGGCTTCGACGTCGATGTCGTAGAGGACCTCGAGGTGGTCGGCGACGAACCCGATCGGGCAGGACACGACGTCGGTGACCCCCGCGGCGCGCAGGTCGCGCAGCACGGCGAGGATGTCGGGGCCGATCCAGGGGTCGGCCGTGCGTCCCGCGGACTGCCAGGCGGTGGTGAAGCGGGTTACGCCGGCCAGCGCGGCGGCCCGCGTGGCGGAGTCGAGGAGCTGGTCTGGATAGTCGTCGCCGCGCTCGAGGATCCGCTCGGGGAGCGAGTGGGCGCTAAAGACGACCACGGTGGACGCGGCGCGCGACGGGTCGATGCTCGCCACGGCGTCGGCGACCCTCCGGGCGATCAGCTCCAAGAAGCCGGGGGCGTCGTACCAACGACCGATCGGGGTGAAGCGCACCGCGGGCCCCAGGGCCGCGCGGGCGCGCTCCATGTACTGGTCGGTCGACATCGACGAGGAGTGGGGGGCCAGGGCCAACCCGACGACCTCCCCGAAGCCCTCGTCGCGGAAGGCCGAGGCGGCCTCTTCGAGCAGGGGCGGCTCGTACTTCGCGCCGAAGCGCACGTCGAAGGCGCCCGGGGCCCGCCGTTCGAGCTCGGCGCGCAGCCCCGCCACCTGGGCGGCCGTTCGTTGAGCGAGGGGCGAGGTGCCCCCGATGGCGTCGTAGCGCCGCGTGAGGTCGGCCAGCAGCTCGGGGGTCGGCGCCCGTCCGTGGCGGATGCGGGTGTAGTACGCCTCGACGTCGTTGCGGGTCGTGGGCGTCCCGTACGCCATGACCAGGACCCCCGTCGTCATCGCACCCCCGCCTTGCCCTCGTCGTGCACCACGCGCACCACGGCCTCGAGGACGCTGGGGTCGGTCGAGGGCAGCACGCCGTGGCCCAGATTAAAGACGTGACCGGGCGCGGTGCCCGCCTTGGCGAGCACCTCACGGGCGGCCTCGATCGCGAGGGGTGCCCCGCCCAGGCAGCGCGCCGGGTCGAGGTTGCCCTGGACGGCGCGATCCCCCACGCGCGCGCGGGCCCGGTCCAGGTCGACGTGCCAGTCGACGCCCACCACCGACGAACCGCACTCGGCCATGAGGTCGAGGATCTCGCCGGTGCCCACCCCGAAGACGATCGTGGGCACGTCGAGGTCGGCCACGCCCTCAAGGACGCGCCGGGTCGGCTCGAGGGCGAAGCGGACGTACTCGTCACGCGACAGCGCCCCGGCCCAGGAGTCGAAGAGCTGGACGGCCCGGGCCCCGTGGGCGACCTGGGCGCGCAAAAAAGCGACGGTGATCGCGACGAGCCGGTCGCAGAGTCGGTCGAACAGGCCCGGATCGGCGTGCATGAGGGTCTTGATCACGCCGAACTCCCGGGTGGGTGCCCCCTCGACGAGGTAGCTGGCCACGGTGAAGGGCGCACCGGCGAAGCCGATGAGCGGCACCGAGGGGTCGAGGGCGGCGACGACCCTTTCCACCGTGGCGGTGACGTGGGCCACGTCGTCCTCGGTGAGATCGCGCAGGCGCTCGAGGTCGCGCTCGTGCCGGAAGGGGTCCTCGACGACCGGCCCGCGTCCGGGCACCACGTCGATGCCGAAGTCGATGGCGTGGTAGGGCACGACGATGTCGGAGAACAAGATGGCCGCGTCCACCCCGTAGCGCCGCACGGGCTGCAGGGTCACCTCGCAGGCCACGTCGGGCTGGGCGATGGCCTCGAGGATCGAGCCGCTCGAGCGCAGCGCCCGGTACTCGGGCAGCGAGCGGCCCGCCTGGCGCATGAACCAGACGGGCACGTGGTCCACCGACTCGCCCCGGCAGGCCCTGAGGAAGGCCGATTCGCGCACCGCGCCCCTTTCGACCGGCCCAATCTAGGCGGGCCCCGGCGCACCCGATTCTGGCGGGGCCGACCTCGCCTAGAATCGTTCCTTCCCTAATCCAAGGACGGTGTGCCGATGGCCCACGAGCGTGAGATCGCCGAGGAGCAGGCGTTCCTCGACCGCGCCCTGGGAGCATTGGACCACATGCGCCGCGAAGCGGCCTCGATGCGCGACAGTGTCGCGGTGGCGACCATGCGCGGGGCGGGGGACCTCGTCGAGCGCGACGTCGTGATGGGAACGGCCCTGCACCGCCTAGACCAACTCTCCATCGGTGACCAGGCCCTCTTCTTCGGCCGCATCGACTACCACCCCGGCGAGGACGGCCGCGCCGAGACCTACCACGTCGGGCGCCTCGCGGTGTCCGACGAGAGCCTCAACCCACTCGTGGTCGACTGGCGAGCGCCGGTCGCCGAGGCGTTCTACCGCGCCACCGGGGTCGAGCCCCTCGGCCTGTCGCGACGACGTCACGTCGCGATTCGCTCCAACGCCGTGGTCGGGGTGGAGGACGAGTACTTCGCCGACGAGCGCGGCGAGCTCGACCTGCCCGACGACGAGGTCCGCGCGGCGACCGACGAGGGCCTCATCGAGGGTGGGCTGGCGCTCGGGGGTCCGGGCGCGCTGCTGGCGGCCCTCGGACGAGCGCGCACCGGTCGTATGGGCGACATCGTGGCGACGATCCAGGGCGAGCAGGACGAGATCATCCGCAGCCCCCTCGCGGGCATCCTGCTCGTCCAGGGTGGGCCGGGCACGGGCAAGACGGCCGTCGCGCTGCATCGGGCCGCCTACCTGCTGTTCACCCACCGCGCCACGCTGGAGCGCCAGGGCGTGCTCGTGGTCGGGCCCAACCCGCTCTTTCTCGACTACATCGAGAACGTGCTGCCGTCGCTCGGTGAGTCGGGCGTGACGCTCTCGACGGTCTCGGGACTGGTCACCAACGTCGAAGTGCGCGCCGAAGAGCCCGAGGAGGTGGCCCGGCTCAAGGGTGACCTGCGGATGGTCGAGGTGCTCGCGCGCGCCCTGCGGACCCGCGAGCGACCGCTCAAGAATGACGTGGAGATCCCCCTCGGTCGGGCGGTCCTGGTGCTGCGGGCGCGCCACACGCGCGACGCCGTCGAGCGAGCGCGCCGCCGTCCGGGGACCCACAACCAACGCCGCTCGGCGGTGGGCCGAGAACTGGCGGCCCGGCTGGCTCAGGGGTACCTCGCGCGCGCGCGTCGCGAGCCCGACGAGGGCGGATCGCTCGAGGAGCTCGCTGAGCAGATCCGCCTCACGCCTCAGTTCAAAGAGGCCCTCCAGCGGATCTGGCCGCGTCTGTCGGGCCCGGAGCTGCTCCACGACCTCTTCGGCGCGCCGGCCCTGCTGCGTGCGGCCGGCCAGGGCGTGCTCAGCGACGAGGAGATCGCCTCGTTGTTCCGGCCCCGGTCGTCGTCGGTGGACGACGTCACCTGGACCAAGGCCGACGCCGCCCTCATCGACGAGGCCCGGGTGCTCGTCGGGCCCCGGCGTCGCCCCCGCTCGGCCGCCAAGGTCGACGGCGCCGCGGGGCTCGGGGTGGACCTCGACGCGTACGCCGGTGACGTCCGTGCGGCCGCCCTGCGGGAGGCCCAGCGCCTGGCGAGTTCGGTGGCGGCCGAGCTCGACGAGGCCGAGTTCGCCACCTACGGCCACATCGTGGTCGACGAGGCCCAGGATCTCTCGCCCATGGAGCTGCGCGTGCTGAAGCGCCGCGACCTCTCCGGCTCGATGACGATCGTCGGGGACATGGGCCAGGCGACGAGCGCCAGCTCCCCGGCCTCCTGGGACGCGCTGCTCGCGGTCCTCGAGCCGCGCCGGCCGCCGCGGCGGGTCGACCTGACGGTCAGCTATCGCACCCCGGCCGAGGTGCTCGACTTCGCGGCGCCGACGCTCGCGGCGGCCACGCCCGACCTGCAGGCGCCGCGCCCGGTGCGCCGCGTGGGCGTCGTCCCCGACGTGATCGAGGTCGAGGCGTCCGCCGTCGCCGCCACCGTCGCCGCCGCCGCCCGGCGCGCGCTGGAGGACGTGGCCCCCGGCCGGGTCGCCGTGATCGTGCCCGACGGGAGTGTGCGCGATACCCTCGACGCGCTCGGCGCCGCCGGTCTCGTCGCGGTCGACCCGCGCGTCGCGGGGGGCCGGGGACTGTCGGCCGATCTCGTCGTCGTGCCGGCCGAAGGGGCTCACGGGCTCGAGTTCGACGCCGTCGTCGTCGTCGGTCCCGGCCGGATCGCGGCCCGGGGGGCGGCCCCGGGGGAGGCGACCTCGGCTCGAGGCCTGCGCACGCTCTACGTGGCCCTCACCCGTCCGACCCGACGACTGAGCGTCGTGGCGGGCGAGGCGCTGCCGGCGAGCGTGCGCGCGGCCCTCGACGAGCGCCGGCGCAACGAGCGGGTCGTCGAAATCGGCTAGAAAAGAAGCCGTGAGTCAGGCCGCCCCCACAAGCCTGGCGAACGCGGGGAAGATCGTTCACGACCGTCCGCCGATGCTCGCCATCGGCGTGATGATCTGGCTCGGCTCTGAGCTGATGTTCTTCTCCGGCCTGTTCGCCGCACTTTTCACGATTCGAGCCCACCTCGCGTCGTGGCCCCCCGTGGGCACCAAGGTCGACACCCTCCAAGCCGGCGTCTTCACGATCATTCTGGTCGCCTCGTCGTTCACGATGCAGTGGGCGGTGTGGTTGATCGAGCACCGCCAGCGCGGCAAAGCTCGTAACTGGATCATCGTGACGATCGTGATGGGGACGCTCTTCCTCGGCAACCAGGCCTACGAGTGGACCCACCTAGCGACCCGCTGGTACACGAACTCTTATGGCTCGATCTTTTTCATCACGACCGGCCTGCACGGCCTGCACGTGTTCTTGGGCCTGGTGGCGATGGGTTTCCTGCTCTTTCGCATGCGTGGGCGTCAGGGGGACCCCGGTGAGCTGTCGACCTTCCAGGCCGTCAGCTACTACTGGCACTTCGTCGACGTGGTCTGGATCGGGCTGTACTCGTCCCTGTTCTTACTGAAGTAGGTCCGTGGTGCGCCGTCCCCCCCTCGCCCACGTGAGCCTCGCCGCCGTCGCGGCCGCGCTCGCACTGGGACCCCTAGCCCTGCTCGCCGGGGCGGCCGGGGCGGCCCCGGGGCCGTTCCAGACGACCCGGCACAACGCGGGCACGCCGAACTCGAGCCAGGTCACGAGAAACGCGAGCGGCCAGATCGTCTCGTACGGGGACAAGTGGATCACCTACCGCGCGCCCTCGGCGGCGCTCACCCAGCTGGGCCAGGCTCTCTACATGGAGAACTGCGCGTCGTGCCACGGCACCGAGGCCAACGGCGTTCCGGCTCCCGGCACCGTGGGCGCGTACCCGAACCTGGTGGGCCTCGGGCCCGCCACCATCGACTTCTGGATCGTCTCGGGGCGTATGCCCGCGGCCGACCCCACGGCGGTGCAGGCGCCACGGCGTCAGCCCCGCCTGACCCCGAGGCAGGCCGAAGCCATCGCCGCGTGGATCAACTCACTCCTGCCGAGCTACCCCTACATCCCGGACCCCCACGTGAAGCGGGCGAACGTCGCCACCGGTATGGCCCTGTTCGCTCTGAACTGCGCCGCCTGTCACACCATCGAGGGCGACGGCGACGCGCTGGCCTACGCGACCTTCGCGCCGTCACTTCGCCACATTCCCGCCTACCAGGTGGCCGAGGCGATTCGCACCGGTCCGGGTAACATGCCGCGCTTCACGGGCAACCTCTCGGATCAGCAGGTCAACGACATCGTGGCCTACGTCACGAAGTACATCCAGCACCCGGAGAACCCGGGTGGCTTCGGGCTGGGCCAGCTCGGTCCCGTGGCCGAGGGCTTCGTCGCCCTGGTGATCGGGGTGGGCCTGCTCGCCCTCATCGCCTACTGGATCGGAGAGCGCGCGTGAGCGACGAGTCCCGCACCCCGGTCGCCCTCGCGGGCCTGCGCGCCGACGACCCGCACCTCGAGCCCTCGGCGCGCAACCCGCACGTCGTCGAGGCGGTCATCGCCGCTCTGCTCGTCGTGGGAATCCTCTTCGTGGCGGGCTTCGGCGCCGCCTACTGGGTGAACGCCAAGCCGTGGATACTCGGCGCGACCCTCGGCGGGGGACTGCTGTTCTTGGGGCTCGGGCTCATCGCCTGGGGCAAGTACCTCATGCCCCGCGGCCCCTTCGTCGAGGAGCGCCACCCCTTAGCCAACGACGAGACCGAGCGCGAGGCCCTGGCCGCGGTGCTGGTGGACCGCGGCGCCTCGGTGGTCAAGCGCCGCCCGCTGCTGGGCGGGCTGCTCGGGGGCGGGATGGGGATCTTCGGGATCGTCGCGCTGTTCCCCCTCCTGCGCAGCCTCGGGCCGCTGCCCAAAGGGACGCTCTTTCACACCGACTGGCGCAAGGGGTCGTACCTGGTCGACCAGACCGGTCGGCGGATCCACGAGGGCGACCTCGCCGTGGGCTCGATCGTGACGGTCTTCCCCGAAGGGACCGAGAACACCGACCGGGGCCAAGCCGTTGACCAGACCGTGCTGATCCGCCTGTCCAACTTCGACTTCGTCACCCAGAAGGGTCGCGCGACCTGGGGACCGAAGGGGTACGTCGCCTACTCCAAGCTCTGCACGCACCTGGGTTGCCCGGTGGGTCTCTACGAGCAGCAGCTGCAGCTTTTGGTGTGTCCTTGTCACCAGTCGATGTTCAACGTCACCGACGGGGCGATCCCCACCTTCGGGCCCGCCCCGCGCCCCCTGCCCCAGCTGCCGCTGTACATCGACGCGCAGGGCTACCTGCGCGCGCAGGCGGACTACGACCAGCCCGTGGGCCCGGGCTTTTGGGAACGGGGGCGCTCGTGAGCGACGTCGCGGGAGCCACGACCACCAAGCGCGCGCGTCGCCACGGCGCCGGCCGCTACGGGCGGCTCGGTCAGGTCGTCAACGAGCTCGATGACCGCTTGGGCGTCGCCAAGGGTGGGCGGACCTTCCTCGACAAGATCTTCCCCGACCACTGGTCCTTCATGCTCGGGGAGATCGCTCTCTACTCGTTCTTGGTGCTGCTCGTCACCGGGGTCTTCCTGACCTTCTACTACGTGCCGAGCTCGGCTCTGGTTACCTACCACGGCCCCTACCTTCCCCTCGACGGTCAGCGGGTGACCCAGGCCTACGCCTCGACGGTCAACCTGTCGTTCAGTGTGCGCGCCGGCCTCTTGATGCGCCAGATGCACCACTGGGCGTGCGACATCTTCGTCGGCGCGCTGGTCGTGCACATGGCGCGGGTCTTCTTCACCGGCGCCTTCCGCAAGCCGCGCGAGCTCAACTGGACGATCGGGGTCACGCTCTTGACCCTCGCGATCGCCAACGGGTTCTTGGGCTACTCACTGCCCGACGACCTCGTCTCGGGGACCGGCATCCGCATCGCGTACTCGATCATGCTGTCGATACCGGTCGTGGGCACGTACCTCGCGTTCTTCGTCTTCGGCGGGAACTTCCCGGGTACCGCGATCATTCCGCGCTTTTTCATCCTTCACGTCCTGATCATCCCGCTCGTGATCCTGGGCCTGGTCGGCGCCCACCTCACCCTGCTCGTGCGCCAGAAGCACACCCAGTTCCCCGGACCCGGTCGCGAGGAGAACAACGTCGTCGGCTCTCCGATGTTCCCGGTGTTCATGGCCAAGACCACGGGCTATCTCTTCGCGGTGTCGGGGGTGACCGCCCTGCTGGGCGCGTTCGCCCAGATCAACCCGATCTGGCAGTTCGGACCCTACGACGCGTCGCGTATCTCCTACGCGGTCCAGCCCGACTGGTACATGGGCTTCCTCGACGGGGCCCTGCGCATCTTCCCCGCCTGGTCGTTCATGGGCTTTGGTCACACGATTCCTCTCGAGGTGACCATCCCGGCGGTGATCTTCCCGGGGATCGTCTTCGGGCTCGCCTACGCCTGGCCGGCGTTGGAACGGCGCGTCACCGGTGACCACGCGATCCATCACCTCTTGGACCGACCGAGTTGGCGACCCAAGCGCACGGCGGCGGGCGTGGCGGTGCTGGCCCTGTTGAGCGCGCTGTTCGTCGCGAGTTCGACCGACGTGATCGCGAACTTCTTCCACGTGTCTCTCAATACGGTGCTGTGGGCGATGCGCTTCATCGTGATCCTCTCGCCCTTCGTCGCGTACCCCATCACCTACAAGATCTGCAAGGAGCTCCAGGGCGTCCACGGCGCCGGCAAGCGCAAGACGCCGAACCTGGTGATTCGCACCGACGAGGGTGAGTACGTCGCCGAGCCCACCCCCGCGTACCCCGAGGACGTCCACGACGAGCTCGAGCCGACCCCGGTGCCGACCTACATCGAGCAACCCGAACCCGAGTCGACCGCGCCGGGCGTGCGCGTCGTCGAGCGCTAGCGCGTCCTTCGCGGCGCCCAGATCCGCGCGGGCGCGTGGTCGGTGCCTAACATGGGCCCGTGCCGGCCTCCCCCGACCCGAAGTGGCCCCCGGCAACCTCGCTCGTGGGCCCCGGGGGTGCGGGGCGAACTACGGTCGGCTTGGTCGGCGTGCCCACCTACGCCACCTCGGTCACGCCCAAATCGGCAAGGTCAACCCCGGCCGCGCTCCGCGAGGCACTCGCGCGTTACTCGACCTGGGCGACGAGTGACGGGCGCGACCTCGCCGAACTGGTGAACGTCGTTGACGCGGGTGACGTCCTCGATCCCGACGGCGAGGGGGGCCTCCAGCGCACGCGCGCCCTGTGCGCGACCCTGCCGGCGTGCGACCTCACGGTGGTGCTCGGCGGTGACAACGCCGCCACCTGGCTGGCGCTCGGTGCCCTCGCGGGGGAGAGGATCGGGGAGTTCGGCCTGGTGACCCTCGACGCCCACCTGGACTTCCGCGAAGGTCGCTCCAACGGTTCCCCGGTGCGCCAGCTGGTCGAGGCGGGCCTCGTCGGCGCGCGGGTCTGCCAGGTGGGTCTCGCCGACTTCTCGAACTCCGCGCCCTACGCGGCCGACGCGCGCGCGGCGGGAGTGCACGCGATGGCGCGCGCGCGTTTCGATGACGAGCGTCCCGAGGACCTGGCTCGCGAGGCGCTCGCGCTCGCGGGCGCCCACGGCGGGCCGGTCTACGTGGACATCGACCTCGACGTGGCCGACCGCGCGGCGGTCCCGGGGTGCCCGGGATCGGCCCCGGGGGGGCTGAGCGCCGCCGAGGTGCGTCGCTTCGTGCGCGAGGTGGCGGCCTCGCCCCAGGTGGTCGCGCTCGACGTTACCGAGATCGACGTGGATCGCGACGCGCCCGACGGGCGCACGGTACGACTCGGGGCCCTGGTCGTGCTCGAGGCGATCGCCGCCGTGACGAGGCGGGCCGCGTGAGCGTCGCGGTGGGGGACGGTCCCCTCACCCGCGCGAAGGTGGTCGCGGTGGCGCGGCGCTTTGAGGCGGTGGCGATCTCCGACGACGTCCGTCAACGCCTGGCCCACCAGCGCACCGCCATCGACCGACGCGTGGCCTCGGGCGAGCCCGTCTACGGGCTCTCGACGGGCTTCGGTTCGCTCGCGACCACCTTCATCTCGCCCGACGAACGCCGAGAGCTGCAGCGATCGCTCGTGCGCAGCCACGCGGCCGGCGTCGGCGAGCGGGTCGAGGTCGAGGTGGTGCGCGCCATGATGGTCTCGCGTCTCGCCACCCTCTGTAGCGGCGTGGCCGGGGTGCGCCCGGTCGTCGTGGACGCCTACGCCGCACTGCTCAACCACTCGGTGACCCCGATCGTCCACGAGTTCGGGTCGCTCGGCTGCTCGGGTGACTTAGCGCCACTCGCGCACGTGGCGCTCGCCCTCACGGGCGAGGGTGACGTTCTCGACGCGGGCGGCGAGCGCCGTCGCGCGGCCGACGTGCTCGCTGAGGTGGGCGTCGCACCACTCGAGCTCGCCGAGAAGGAGGGCCTGGCGCTCATCAACGGCACCGACGGGATGCTCGGCCAGCTCGTGCTCGCGCTGGACGACGTCGCCGCGCTGCTCACCCACCTCGACCTGGCGGCCGCACTCTCGGTCCAGGCTCTGCGCGGCACGGACCGGGCCTTTGTCGATGGGCTCATGGCTCTGCGACCCCATCCGGGCCAGCGCGCGAGCGCGCGCAACCTGATGGCCCTACTCGAGGGCTCGGCGATCGTCGCGTCCCACCTCGAGGACGCCTCCCAGGTCCAAGACGCCTATTCGCTGCGTTGCGCGCCCCAGGTGCACGGGGCCGCTCGCGATACGTGGCGCCACGCGGCCGCCGTCGCCGACGTCGAGTTGGCTTCGGCGATCGACAACCCCTCGGTCCTGCCCGACGGGACGATCGCCTCCAACGGGAACTTCCACGGGGCGCCGGTCGGCTACGTCCTCGACTTTCTCGCGATCGCCCTGGCCGACGTCGCGTCGATGGCCGAGCGGCGCACCGACCGGCTGATGGACGAGTCGCGCAGCTACGGCCTGCCGGCCTTCCTCGCCGGCTCGCCCGGGGTGGACTCGGGGCTCATGATTGCCCAGTACGCCCAGGCGGCCCTGGTGAGTGAGATGAAGCGACTCGCCGTGCCGGCGAGCGTGGACTCAATCCCCTCCTCGGCGATGCAAGAGGACCACGTCTCGATGGGCTGGCACGCGGCGCGCAAGCTCCGCCGCTCCGTCGTGGCCCTCACCTCGGTCGTGGCGATCGAGCTGATGGCCGCCTCGCGCGCCCTCGCCCTGCGCGCTCCGCTCGCCCCCTCGCCGGTCGGCGCCGCGGTCAGTGGGAGGGTCAACGCCGTCGCCGGGGGACCAGGCCACGACCGCTGGCTCTCCCCGGAGATCGCCGGCGTCGTCGAGCTGGTCGAGAGTCGCGAGCTGCTCGAGCTCGCGGCCCGGTTCGTCACCTTGAGCTAGGAGGACCATGGAAGGCGCTCGTCCGGTCCGTGCGCCGCGCGGCACCACCCTCAGCGCGCGGGGCTGGCCCCAAGAGGCGGCCTTGCGCATGCTCCAGAACAACCTCGACCCCGAGGTCGCCGAGCGGCCCGACGACCTCGTCGTCTACGGCGGGACGGGACGGGCGGCCCGGGACTGGCCGAGCTTCGAGGCGCTGGTGCGCACCCTGGGGACCCTCAGGGACGACGAGACGATGGTCGTCCAGTCGGGCCGGCCGGTCGGGGTTCTACGCACCCACGAGTGGGCGCCCCGGGTCGTGATTGCCAACGCCAACCTCGTGCCGGACTGGGCCACCTGGCCCGAGTTCCGCCGGCTCGAGGCCCTCGGGCTCACGATGTACGGCCAGATGACCGCGGGGTCGTGGATCTATATCGGGACTCAGGGGATCCTCCAGGGCACCTACGAGACCTTCGCCGCCGTCGCCGAGCGACGCTTCGACGGGACGCTCGCGGGCACCCTCACCCTCACCGCCGGCGCCGGGGGCATGGGCGGCGCCCAGCCGCTGGCGGTGACGATGAACGACGGCGTCTGTCTGGTCATCGACGTCGACCCCACGAGGCTCGCCCGGCGGGTCGAGCAGCGCTACCTCGACGAGTGGACGGCCGACCTCGACGACGCCCTCGAGCGGGTCGGGGTCGCCAAGGTTCAGCGTCGGGCGCTGAGCGTCGGACTGGTCGGCAACGCGGCCACGATCCTGCCCGAGATCTTGCGGCGCGGGGTCGAGGTGGACATCGTCACCGACCAGACCTCGGCGCACGACCCGTTGAGCTACCTGCCCGAGGGGGTCGACCTCGCCGACTGGCGCGACTACGCCGAGAAGAAGCCCGAGGAGTTCACCGACCGGGCCCGTCAGGCGATGGTTCGCCACGTCGAGGCGATGGTCGGGTTCATGGATGAGGGCGCCGAGGTCTTCGACTACGGCAACTCGCTGCGCGGCGAGGCACTCGCCGGCGGCTACCCACGCGCCTTCGACTACCCCGGGTTCGTGCCGGCCTACATCCGACCGCTCTTCTGCGAGGGCCAGGGCCCCTTCCGCTGGGCCGCGCTCTCGGGCGACCCGCGCGACATCGCCGTCACCGACCGCGCCGTGCTCGAGCTCTTCCCCGAGAACGACAAGCTCCGGCGCTGGATCACCAAGGCCGAGGAGCGCGTCGCCTTCCAGGGCCTCCCCGCGCGGATCTGCTGGCTCGGCTACGGCGAGCGCGACCGGGCCGGGGTCGCGTTCAACGACCTGGTGGCCCGGGGTGAGGTCAGTGCGCCGGTGGTGATCGGGCGCGATCACCTCGACAGCGGCTCGGTGGCCTCGCCGTACCGCGAGACCGAGGGGATGCTCGACGGCTCCGACGCGATCGCCGACTGGCCGCTGCTCAACGCGCTGGTCGCCACGGCGTCGGGGGCGTCGTGGGTCTCGATCCATCACGGGGGCGGGGTCGGCATCGGCCGCTCGATCCACGCCGGTCAGGTCTGCGTGGCCGACGGCACCGCCCTCGCGCGCGAGAAGCTCGAGCGGGTCCTCACGAACGACCCCGCGATGGGGGTGCTGCGCCACGTCGACGCCGGCTACGAGGTGGCCGAGGCGACGGCCGAGCGCACCGGCCTGCGGGTGCCGGTGCGCGAGACGTGACCTCCTCCGTCGCCTCGACCCTCGTCACCAACGTCGGCGAGCTCACGACGAACGACCCGACCCTCGGCGACGGCTCGGCCCAGGGACGGCTCACCGCGGCCGCCTTCGCGGTCGAGGGCGGGCGGGTCGCCTGGGTCGGCCCGGCCGACGCGGCTCCCGCGTGCGACACCCGCCTCGACGTCGACGGCGCGGCGGTCGTGCCGGGGTTCGTCGACGCCCACACCCACCTGGTGTTCGCCGGCGAGCGCAGCGACGAGTTCGAGGCCCGCCTCGCCGGGCGGCCCTACGACGGGGGCGGGATCGCCCGCACTGTGGCGGCGACCCGAGCGGCGAGCACCGAGCAGCTGCGCCACGGTGTCGCGGCGCGGGTCCGGGCGTTGCGGGCGGGCGGGGTGACGACCCTCGAGGTGAAGTCGGGCTACGAGCTCACGAGCGAGGGGGAGGCCCGCGACCTCCGCCTGGCTCGCGAGGTCACCGAGCAGGTCACCTGGCTCGGTGCCCACGCGCTGCCCCCGGAGTTCGCCCACGACCGCGCGGGCTACCTGGCCCTGCTTACCGGGGAGATGCTCGAGCGCTGCGCGCCGCTCGCGCGCTGGGCCGACGTGTTCTGCGACGTGGGCGCGTTCGACCTCGACGAGACCCGTGTCGTCCTCGAGGCCGCCCGCACCCGGGGTCTGGGGCTGCGCGTGCACGCGAACCAGCTCGCCCACGGCGGGGCGGTGCGCCTGGCCGTCGAGCTGGGCGCCGCCAGCGCCGACCACCTCACCCACCTCGACGACGATGACGTGGAGGCGCTGGCCGGTTCCTCGACGGTCGCCACACTGCTGCCCGGCGCCGAGTTCTGCACCCGCTCGGACTACGCCCCGGCGCGCCGGCTCCTCGACGCCGGGGCAACCGTCGCCCTGTCGACCGACTGCAACCCCGGGACGAGCTACGTGACCTCGATGGCCCTGGTGATCGCGCTCGCCGTGCGCGAGATGGGCCTGACCTGCGACGAGGCGCTGTGGGCGGCGACGCGCGGCGGCGCGCGGGCCCTGCACCTCGACGACGTGGGCCACCTCGGGGTGGGCGCGCGCGCCGACTTCCTCGTGCTCGACGCGCCTCGGGCCGCGCACCTCGCCTACCGTCCCGGCGCCGATCTCGTGACGACCCACGTGGCTACGATCCCCGACGCGCCCGACGCGCCCGACGCGCCCGACGCGCCCGACGCGCCCGACGCGCCCGGCGCCCGACGCGCCGACGCGCCGGCGCACCCCGTGGGGACGGCGCAGGCGTCGCGCGGAGCGACCCTCGCGGTGTGCGACCTCGTCGTCAGTTACGGCGACCACGTGGCGGTGGACGGGATTGACCTATCGATCGCCCCGGGGGAGATCCTCGGCCTGCTCGGACCTAACGGCGCCGGCAAGACCTCGACGCTGTCGGCGATCGAGGGGCTCGTGCGCCCCCGGCGCGGGCGCGTCACGGTCGACGGGATCGACGCGCTCGCCCACCCGAGCGTGGCCCGGGCCCGCCTGGGGGTCCAGCTCCAGGCGAACAGCTTCTCGCCCGAGCTCACCCTGGCCCAGATCGTGCGGCTCTTCGGGGGGCTCTACGGGGTCCGCCTGAGCGCCGAGGAGGCCGTCGGCCGGCTCGGTGAGGTGGGGCTCGGCGAGGAGGCCGGTCGCGGCTGGAAGCACCTCTCGGGTGGCCAGCAGCAGCGCCTCTCGCTGGTCGTGGCGATGGTCCACCGGCCCTCGCTGCTGCTGCTCGACGAGCCCACCGCCGGACTCGACCCCCAGGCCCGCCGTCAGCTGTGGGGCCGGATCGACCGGGTTCGCGCGACGGGTGCGGGCGTGCTGCTCACGACCCATTCGATGGAAGAGGCCCAGTCGGTCTGCGATCGGGTGGCGATCATCGACCACGGTCGGCTCCTGGCGGAGGGCCCACCCCACGTCCTCGTCGAGCGGTACCGCGACGACGAGCGCGTGCGCGCGGTCGCGCGCGGCGCGGTGACCCTCGAGGACGTCTTCATCGGCCTGACCGGGAGCGACCTGCGTGAGTGAGGCGCCCGCGACCCGCGTGATGCTCGGTGCGCTCGTGCGCGCCGACCTTCTCGTGCTGCTGAAGGGCCGCCGCTCGATCGTGGTCGGGCTCTTGTTGCCACTCTGGATCCTCTTTATCACCAACGGTCACAAGGGCACCCGGACGATGGGCGGCGCCTACTACATCATCGGAATCGCCGTGGCCTACGGGCTGGCGACCTTCGGGCTGATGGGCTACGCGACCCGGGTCGCGCGCGATCGTGACACCGGGGTGCTCCAGCGCCTGCGGGTCACCCCGGCGCCCGCGTGGGCGGTGATGGGCAGCCGCCTCCTCGCCCAGAGCGTCGCCAACCTGGTGGTCTCGCTCGTGGTGGTGGCGGTCGGGGCGACGATGCACCACCTCCACCCCAGCCTCGGCCAGTACCTGCTCGTCCTGCTCGCCTCGACCCTCGGCGGGGCCGTCTTCCTCGCGATCGGTCAGGCCGTGGTCGGCCTCGTGCGTTCGGCCGACGCCGTGAACGCGGTGGGACGCCTCTTGCTCGTAGCGCTGATCTTCCTCGGCCTGTTCGGGGCGAGCGGCGTGCTCGGCGCGACCTGGGAGTCGATTTCGCGCTGGAGCCCGGTCGGGTGCGTCATGACCGTCTACGCCGGCGTGCTCGACCTGTCGGCGTGGGGTTCGACCCAGTGGCTCGCGGTCCTCGCCTGCGCCGGCTACGTCGGGGTGACGGGTTCGCTCGGAGTGCGCTGGTTCCGCTGGCAGAGCGCCTGAGACCCGCCCGAGCGGGGGTCACCCCTAGGGTGCACCTATGACGACTCCCGTGGCCCCCCGCGACCTGCCCACCACGCTCGGCGCCCTGCGCGCGTCGGGCTACGTGTCGCGCCCCGTGCGCGCCGAGATGCGCGAGAACCTCGAGACGCGCCTGGCCGCCGGCCGGCCGCTCACGACCAGTGTGCTCGGGTACGAGGACTCGGTCCTGCCCCAGCTCGAGACGGCCCTGCTGGCCGGCCACGACGTCATCCTGCTCGGGGAGCGGGGCCAGGCCAAGACCCGGATCATCCGTTCGCTCGTCGAGCTGCTCGACGAGTGGCTGCCGATCGTCGCCGGCTCGGACGTGCGCGACGACCCGTTCCACCCGATATCGGCCCACGGGATCACGACGGTGGCCGAGCTCGGGGACGACACGCCGCTCGAGTGGGTGCACCGCAGCCGTCGCTTCGCCGAGAAGTTGGCCTCACCCGACACCTCGATGGCCGACCTCATCGGCGAGGTCGACCCGATCAAGGTCGCCGGTGGGCTCTACCTCGACGACCCCCGGGCGCTCAGCTACGGCCTGGTGCCCAAGTCGAACCGCGGGATCTTCGCCATCAACGAGCTGCCCGACCTGGCCGAGCGGATCCAGGTCGGCCTGTTGAACGTGCTCGAGGAGCGCGACGTCCAGATCCGTGGCCACCTGGTGCGTCTAGACCTCGACGTGATGGTCGTGGCGACGGCGAACCCCGAGGACTACACCAACCGGGGCCGGCTCATCACACCCCTGAAGGACCGTTTCGGCAGCCAGATCCGCACCCACTACCCCGAGGACCTCTCCACCGAGATCGCCATCGTGCATCAAGAGGCCCACGTGCCGGCCACGCCCGTGCCCCTCGTGGTGCCCTGGTTCATCGAGGAGATCGTCGCGCGGGTGAGCCACGTGGCGCGCCGCTCTAACGCCATCAACCAGAAGTCCGGGGTCTCGGTGCGCCTCTCGATCGCCAACTACGAGGTGGTGGTGGCCAGCGCCCTGCGCCGGACCCTGCGCACCGGGGACGCGGCGGTGGTGCCACGGGTGAGCGACCTCAGCGCCCTCGTCCAGTCGACCCAGGGCAAGATCGAGCTCGACACCCTCGACGACGCCGAGGCCGACCAGGTCGTGTCGGCCCTGGTCGCCCTGGCGGTGCGCCAGTGCTTCGCTGAGACCGTCCTGCTCGAGGAGGCGCCCGAGATCGTGGCCGCCTTCAACGGCGAGGTCGTCGTGCACACCGGCGACGACCTGCCCGACGCGCAGTACACCAGCGCCCTCGAGGCGCTGCCGGTGCTCGCCGGCCCGGTCGAGCGCCTGGCCGGGCCGGGCGCCGGCGCGGGGGAGCGGGCGGCGGCCCTGGAGTTCCTCCTCGAGGGGCTCTACCTGACCAAGCGGCTCGCCAAGGACGCCTCCGGGGCCCGGGCGCTCTACCGCTCCCGGGCGCGCTAGTGGCCGTCCGGTACCGGTTCCGGCGCTTCGGCGAGGGCGACGACTTCGACGACGTCGACGCCGAGGACCTCCTCGGCCGGCTGGTCGACGACCTCTTGGAGGACGGCGACCTCGAGGCGGCCCTCGACCGACTGCTGCGCGAGGGCTTCGAGACCGATGGCGGCGAGCACGTCGAGGGGTTGACCGAGCTGCTCGACCGGTCTCGCCGTCGCCGCCGCGAACTCGAGGCCCAGGCCGACCCCTCGGGCGAGCTCGAGCGCTACCGGGAGTGGCTCGAGCACGTCGAGTCCCTCGAGGCGACCGGGCTCGAGGGGCTCCTCGAGCAGGCCGAGGCCTCGGGCGACGACCGTCGCCGCGAGGTGACCCGCGACCTCGTCGACCAGCGCCGGATGCAGCGCGACCTCATGAGCGAGCGCTTCACCGAGCGGCTGGGTGAGTACCGGGAGTACGAGTTCGTCTCGGGTGAGGCGCGCGAGGAGTACGAACGACTGATGGCCGAGCTCGAGCGCGACGTCCTGGATACCTACTTCAACCAGTCCAAAGAGCTCCTCGGCCGGCCCGACCCCGCGGAGCTGGCCCGACTGCGCGAGATGATGGACGCGCTCTCGACCCTGATCGAGCAGGACCGACGGGGTGAGCCGCTCGACCCCTCCTTCGAGGAGTTCATGGAACGCTTCGGCGACTACTTCCCCGGCGCCCAGAGCCTGGGGGACGTGGTGGCGATGATGGCCGAGCGCGCCGCGGCCGCCGAGGCGATGTTCAACTCCCTCTCAGCCGACCAGCAGGCCGAGCTGCGCTCGCTGATGGACCAGCTCCTGGGTGACCTCGACCTGAGCTTCTCGCTCACGCGACTGACGGCGAACCTTCGCGAGGCCACCCCGCAGATCGACTGGAACCGGGCCCATCGGCTGCGCGGCGACGGAGGGTCCTTCGCGCGCTCGACCGACGCCATCGAGCAGCTCGGCCAGCTGCGTCAGCTCGAGGACTTCCTCTCGCGAGCCGATCCCGCCCAGGGGCTGCCCGAGGTCGACGTCGAGGCGATCCGGCGTCACCTGGGTGAGGACGCGGCCCGCCACGTCGAGCGGCTCCAGCGGGCGCTGCGATCGCTGCGCGAGAGCGGCTTCGTCGACCGCCACGGACGGCGCCTCGAGCTGAGCGCGAAGGGCGTGCGCCAGATCGGCCGGCTGGCGCTGCGCGCCCTCTTCGCGCGCCTGCGCGACACGCCCGATCTCGCCGGTCACGCGAGCGCGACGCTCGCGCGCGGGGGGGACCGCGAGGAGACCTCGACCCCGTGGGAGCCGGGGGCCCCGGTGACCCTGCACTTGGGCCACACCTTGTACAACGCGCTGGTGCGCCAGGGGCCGGGCACGCCGGTGCACCTGCACCCCGACGACTTCGAGGTCGAAGAGTACGAGGCGCTGCGCCGATCGGCGACGGTCTTCGCGATTGACCTCTCCTTGTCGATGGCCATGCGGGGCAACCTCGTGCCGGCGAAGAAGATGGTCCTCGCGCTGACCCAGCTCATCACGAGCCGCTTCCCGCGCGACTACGTCGCCGTGGTCGGCTTCGGGGAACGGGCGGTGGAGCTGCGCGTCGAGGACATCCCCTCGCTCACCATCGACTACAACTACGGCACCAACCTCCAGCACGCCCTGGCGCTCTCGCGCCACCTGCTGCGCAACGAGCGCGGCGAGCGCCAGGTCGTGGTGGTGACCGACGGCGAGCCCACCGCCCACCTGACGGCGACGGGCGAGCCGTTCTTCGCCTGGCCGCCGGTGCGAGAGACGCTCGACACGACCATGGCCGAGGTGCTGCGCTGCACGCGCGCGGGGATCACCATCAACACCTTCGCCCTGGACATCGAGCGCAGCCAGTTCCCCTTCGTCGAGCAGATCGCCCGGGTCAACGGGGGCCGCCTCTTCTACACCGACGTCGACGACCTGGGGGCCTACGTGCTCGACGACTTCGTCACCCACCGCCGGGCCGTCTAGGCCCCTCTCAGGTTCCATTTGCGCGAGGGGCCCCAGTCGGGCCACAATGACACCGTTGTAATTACACCGGTGGCGTCAGCGGCCGACAGGGAGGGAACGTGGAGATCGTCGAACTGCTGGGTGGCCTCGAGGACCGGGGGTGGCAGGCCCGGGCGAACTGCATGGGTGTCGACCCCGACCTGTTCTTTCCCGAGCGGGGGGCCTCGACTCGCGAGGCCAAGGAGGTCTGCCGGGGCTGCGTGGTCAAAGAGGAGTGCCTGGAGTACGCGCTCGACAACGGCGAGAAGTTCGGCATTTGGGGCGGCATGAGCGAGCGCGAGCGTCGTCGGCTACGGCGCGCCCGGGCTCTCGAGCGCCGCGCCAGGGCCGGCTGAGGCGACGGCCGCTTCGATCGTCGCCGCCTCGCTGAGCCCCAGGCGGGCCCACCGCCCCGGCTCGGTGCGCTCGAGCACCCCTCGCGGCGCGAGGCCCACGAGCTCGCCGACGCCGAGACGCCCCTCGCCCAGACGGGCGCTCACCGCGTCGTAGACGTCGCTCGGGCCCACGATGAGCGGGTCGAGGAGGTTGCAGCTGATCTGGGGGCCCGTGCGCAGCGCGAAGGCCAGCGCGCGCACGTGGGGCCCGCGCAGCGCCCTCGCCACCTCGCGGGCCTCCTCCAGGGTGGCGTCGCGCAGGCCCAGGTTCCACGCGACGAGGATCCCGCGCGCGCCCAGCGCGCTCGCACCCAGGCGCGGGTGGGGTCGCTCGGGCCCCCGGTCGGGGGCGAGGCCCCTGAAGGCGTGGCGACGCACTTCGGGCAGCGTGCGCGCGGACCCGTCGTTGAGCGGGCCGTAGAGGAAGACCGGGACCCCGAGCGCGGTGGCGAACCAGGTCGCGACGGCGTCACGGGCTCGCACGGCGGCCCCGAGGTCGCCCTCGAGCGAGACGAAGGGCACCACGTCGAGGGCGCCGAGGCGAGGGTGAACGCCGACGTGGCCGGTGAGGTCGAGGCGCGCCGCGCTGACCCGCGCGAGGGCGCGCACGTCGGTCTCGAGCGCGGCGGGCTCGCCGATCAGTGTGAGGACCGCGCGGCCGTGGTCGTCGTCGTGGTGCAGATCGCGCAGCGACGCTCCCGCGAAGGCCCCGAGGAGGACGGCCTCCTCACGCGAGGGGACCGAGAGGTTGACGACGCACTCGAGCACCGCTACGAGGCGGCGCCCCTCACCCGCAGGCGACGGCGCTCGCGCGCGATGCGACGGCGCTCGCGTTCGCTCTTGCCGCCCCACACGCCGTGGTCGACGTGGTTGGCCAGCGCGTACTCCAGGCACGCGCGCGCCACGGGGCAACTGGCGCAGATCCGTTGGGCCGCGATGACCCCGACGCCGTCACGTGGGAAGAAGGTCTCGGCGGGGTAGTCCCGACACAGACCGTCGGCCATCCACTCGGTGTCCATAGGACCTCCTTCATTCTCACCCTAGCCACGTCGGGGGTCGGCGACCCTTTACATTTCGTGAGTCCTTGCGTCGGCCGATTCCCGGTGGGCCGCCGGGCGCGCCGGCCCGGGGCCCGGCGTGAGACCCCGGGTAGACTGGGGTCGAGAGGAGCGCCGTGAGCCACGTCCCCACCAGCGAGAGCACCGAGGTCGTCGAGCCCGTCGGCCACGTCCAGATCGTCTACCTGGGGCCCGTCGCGCCCCACTGGGAGTGCCGGATGGTCTACGGCGACGAGGAGCAGATTCAGGCCTTCGTCGACCGGGTGGACGCCCGCCTGCGCTTCCTGCCCCCCCACGACCCCCAGTTCCGCCGTAACCGCGAGCGGGTGAACCGCGACGCCGAGCGTGAGGCTCTCATCGTGGAGTGGAACCTCGGCTACGACGAGGAGCCCGCGCAGGCCTAGGCCAATGGCGAGGTCGTCACCCGCTCGAGCCACGCCTCGGGCTCAGCCAGCTCGGACGCGGTGGCGAGCCCGTCGACGCGCAACAGGGCGCCGAAGACCTCCAAGCCGTGGGCCGCGGCCAGGGTCGAGACGAAGCGCGCGGCCTCGTCCACGTGGGGGCCCTGCAGCGAGATCCCAAAGAGCGCCGCGGCCGCGTCCTCGCCGCGGGCGTCGCTCAGCCGGTGGCGCAGGACGGCCTCTCCGAGCGCGGGGCGCGGCCCGAGCAGCGACTCGGTGACCGACTGGGCGACGGCGTTGAAGTAGGCCGTGAGCACGGCCGTCGCGGCGTTGATCGCCCGGGTCGCGGGGCTGTCGTCGGGGACCTCGAGGCCCTCGAGCAGCGACGAGGGGTCGTTCATCAGCGCCGCGAGGTCACCACCCTCGGCGAGCGACTGCAGTCGACCGAGGATGTCGCCCTGGACGGCGCGGGCCTCGCCCGCGGCGTCCAGTAGCAGAGCGCGCAGGGCGTCGCCGGTGCCGGGCTGGGTGAGCACTCGCGAGGCGACGAACTCCTGGGCCAGGGAAAAGACGTAGACCTCGTCGCGCCCGAGGCTCCAGGCGTCGGCGAAGGCGCTTAGGTTGTTGAGCACGATGAGGTGGCGGTCGTCGACGCGCGGGAGCGCCAGCGCCGCGAGGGACCAGGCGCGCTCGGAGAAGTGGCCGGCGACCGACCCGGTCTGGAACCCGGTGAACAGGGGACCGATGGTCGCGGCCATCTGGGCCACCAGGGCACTCTCGTCCCCCTCGAACACGGCGGGGGTCGAGCCGCTCGAGGCGACGAGCGGCTCGAGGAGCGGGCGCCACTGGGCGAGCGCCGCCAGGGAGAGGGCCGTGCGGTTGGTCACCTCCAGCGACGGCGACACGTCGGTGCCGAGCACGGTGGCCACGTGGCGTGCGACGAGGGGGGCGAACTCCTCGAGGCGCGGGCGCTCGATCGGCGAGGGGTTGGGGTCGCCGTCCTCGCCCCGGGCCACCGAGGCGGCCAGCTGCTGGGCCGCCTGATACCAGGCGTCGGGCCCCTGGCGACCGAGGAGCGAGAAGATGTCCCCGAACATCTCGCCGAAGGGGTTCTGGGTCACGGGGTAACTCTAAAGGGGCAGACCGGGGTGACCGTCGTGGTGCGCAGCGCGCTGCCGCGCAGGTAGGTGACCTTCACGTTCGTGTAGGCCGGGGTCAGGTAGATCATCGAGCGCAAGACGGCGAGGTCATCGGTCTGCCGTCCCGACCAGGTCATGAGCACGTCCCCCGGGCGCAGTCCCGCGTGGGCGGCCGGGCCGTAGGGGGCGACCGAGACGAGGCGCACGCCGCCCCCCTGCACCGACGCGCCGGTCATCCCGAGGTCGCCGTGACAGCCCCGTCCGACGTCGAGGACCTCGGCGACGCGCGCGACGAACTGCGCGCCGTACCACTGGTGGTTGGCCGAGAGCACCGCCACGACCCGACCCCGCGCGTCGACCGCGAGGGCGTAGCGCAGCCGCCACAGCGCCCGGCCCGACGGCGTCGTGAGATAGCGCACCACGCCCTGGGAGTCGTTCTGGGGGTCGCCGAGGGTCGTGACCGCCCAGTCGTAGCGGGGTCGGGCGAGGAGGTAGGGCACGACGGGGGCGACGACGGTGACCGCGGCGCTCGCCGGCATCGGGTCGAGGTGGACCGGGGCCGCGGCGGCGCCGAGGCGCACGACCGAGAAGCCCATCACGTCGTCTCGCCCGACGAGCGACACCGCGAAGTCCACGTGTCGGGCGTTTGTCCCCTTCACGAGGGCGTTGACCGGGATGCGCACGGTGGTGACCGCGAGGTGACCGGGCAGGACGAGGGCGGCGGCCGTCGTCATCCCGTGGTTAGTGATGATCGTCAGGTTGACGGTGTCGGCGGCCACCGCGCGCGCGTTCGACGGCAGGGCGCTCAGGGCGACGTTGCGGTGCGTGGTGGTCGTGGTCGGGGTGGAACCGCGGTTCGCCTCGAGGACGGCCCCCCCGGCGACGAGGAGCACCGCGGCGAGCAGGGCCACCGCACGGGCCAGGCGCGAGCGGGGCGAGGGCCGTCGGGGCTCGAGGTCCTCAAAGCGGGGCAGCTCGCTCGGGTGGACCCACGGGCGCGCGTCGGCGCCCGGGCGCCGACGGCGACGAGGCCACCATCCCCACCGCCGATCCCGGTCCGCCACCCCGGCCAGGCTACCGAGCGGCGGGGGCGCCACGCGGGTCGCCCTAACATCGTCCTCCGTGGCTCTCGACGTGGCACTGGACATCGGGACCGGCCAGACGCGACTGGCGACAGCCGAGCGGGGGGTGATCGTCGACGAGCCAACGCTCGTCGCGATCGATACCAGCTCCGGCGACGTCGTCGACGTGGGTCACGGCGCGCGCGAGGTCGTGGGGCGCACGTCGCGCCACGTCGTCGTCTTCCGGCCCTTCGCCCAGGGCACCACGATCGACTTCGACGTCACCGCTCGGCTCATCGCCCACCTCTTCGAGCGCGCCGGGGTCTCCAAGCTGAGCCGAGCCCGGGTCGTCATGAGCGTCCCCTCCCTCGCGACGGCCATCGAGCGGCGCGCGCTGCGCCAGGCCGCGATCCAGGCCGGCGCCCGCGAGGTGAGCCTGATCGAGGCGCCGCTCGCCGCGGCGATCGGCCTGGGACTCCCGGTCCAGGATCCCGTGGGCTCGGCGGTCACCGTCCTCGGGGCGGGGGCCTCGGAGGCGGCCGTGATCTCGCTGGGGGGGATTGTGAGTGCCGGCGCTCGGCGCGTCGGGGGCAACGACATCGACGCGGCGATCGCCACGGCTCTGCGTACCCGCCTCGGGGTGGTCGTCGCCCCGACGGCGCTCGAGGAGATCAAGTGCCTGCTCGCGTCGGCTCGGGGTCGGTCCCTCGGGATGTCCCAGGTGGTGCGGGCGCGCTCGGTCGAGCGCGGCGAACTCGTCGAGGTCGAGGTGACCGCCGAGCTCGTCAACACCGCGCTCGCGGACGTGATCGCCGCCACGGTGCGGATGATCCAAGAGTGCCTGGCCGAGACGGCGCCCGACCTTTCCCAGGACGTCAGCGCACGCGGCCTCACCTTGGTGGGCGGGATGGCCCAACTGACCGACCTCGACGAGCTCGTGGCGACGAGCACCGGGGTCGAGGTCGCGGTCGCCGCGCACCCCGACCTCGTCGTGATCGAGGGGCTGAGGGCGTGCCTCGAGGAGATGGCCTCGCTACACGCCCTTCTGCGCGCCGCCGACCGCTGAGCTAGCCCGGTCCCGCCTCGGGCGCGGGCCCGAGCTGTTCGGCCGCCGCGCGCACCTGCCAGTCGCGGTCGGTGCGAGCGCGCGCCAACGCCGCGTCCACCTCGGGTCCCTCGAAGGCCGCGAGGGCCACCACCGCGCGTCGACGGACCGGGGGACGGTCCTCGAGCGCTCCGAGCACCGCCGCCAGTCCTTCGGGATCGCCGATCGCCCCGAGCGCCGCCACCGCCGCCTCACGACAACGCGGGTCGTCGTGCTCGCGCGCGACCCGCGACAGGGGGCCTACGGCCGAACCGTCTCCGAACTCGCCCAGGGCGAAGGCCGCGGCGTCGACCGCGAGCGGGTCGTCGTCGGCGAGCCCGTGCACGAGGGCGTCACGCACCGAGGCCACGCGCGGGGCCCGGTGGGCCGCCTGCTCGCGCGCCTCGCGCCGCACCGCGGGGTCGGCGTCGGCGACCAGCGCGCACCAGTGCGCGTCGTCGAGCTCGTCGCGTCGGGCGAGACCGCGCAAGGCGACGACGCGCTCGCGGGTCGTCCCACGCGCGAGCGCATCCGCCAGCCGTGTCCGCGACGCGGCCCCGGTATCGTGGCCGGCGCGCACGAGGGCCTCGAGGCCGACCGCTACCGTATTCCCATCGTCGGACACAACCCCATTCCACCACCCGACCGCGTCCGGCGCCGCTGGCGGACCCTGGCCGGCGCCGTCCTCGTCCTCGTGCTGGCCGGGGTCGTGACCGCTCGGGTGCCCCTCAACGAGTACGCACTGACCCCGGGCCACGCCACGCCGGTCGCGCCCCTGGTGCACGTCCAGGGCGTAGCCACCGCTCGCCATCCCGGGGACATCTACCTCACCGACGTCTACCTCCAGCAGTTGAGCGCGCTCTCGTGGCTGGCTTTGCACCTGACGAATCACGTCCAGTTCGTTCCGGCCGACGCCCTCACCCCACCCGGGGTGCCCACGTCCGAGCTCGCGGCCCAGGGATACCTCCAGATGCGTGACGCCCAGCTCGCGGCCGAGGTCGAGGCGTTCCGGACCGTGGGCTGGCGCGTCCCGTCCTCTCGGGTCGGGGCCACCGTGACCGGGGTCGTCGTCCCCTCGCCCGCGTCGCGCGCGGGGCTGGCCGTGGGCGACGTCGTGACGGCCGTCGCAGGACATCGCGTGGCCGACGCCTGCGGCCTGGTCGCGGGGCTCCACGGCCTCGCCCCGGGCAGCGTCGTGCGCCTTCGCGTGCGAGGGGTACGCATCTCGGCGACGGGGGTCCTCTCGTGGCGTGGCCCGCGTACCGTCACCGTCACCACCACGACGCCCCCCGCCGGGATAGCCACGAGCGGCTGTCCCGGCGTGACGGGCCCCGACCGCTCCTTCCTCGGGGTGACCCTCGAAGATGACGTCGCCTACCGCCTTCCGGCGCGCGTGCGCATCGACACGGCCAACATCGGTGGGCCCTCGGCCGGGCTGGCCATGACCCTCACCCTGGTCGACCTGTTGAGCCGCCACTCGATCACCGGGGGCCGGGGCGTGGCCGCGACCGGCACCATGGCCGTCGGCGGGGCGGTCGGTCCGGTGGGCGGGGTGGCCCAGAAGGCGGTCGCCGTCGAGCGCGCGGGGGCCCGAATCTTCATCGTGCCGCGCTCGGAGGTGGGCGCGGCGCGCTCGGGCGCGCCGGGGCTGCGGGTCCTCGGGGTCACGACCCTCGCCCAGGCGCTCGCCGACCTGCGCACCCTCGGTGGAGCCGCTCCCGACCCACTCAGCGCGCCCCCGACCACCTCGGGCTAAGGCCCCGGCGACGAGGCCCGACGCCGTAGGCTCTAAGGGATGGACGACCGGCGTATCCACTCCTCGAATCGCCTGACGTCGTCCGATCTGGCCCGGGCCTCCTTCAACGTCGTGCGCAAGGGCGGCTACGACCCCAACGAGGTCCGAATGCACCTCGAAGCGGCGGCCCGCGAGATGGCCCACCTCGAGAGTCGGGTGCGCGAGCTTCACGAGCAGCTCGCCGAGGCCCGGCGCCAGGCGGCCAACCCGGTCCTTGACGAAGCGACCCTGGCCGCGGCCCTGGGCGCCCAGAGCGCCGCGATACTGCGCTCGGCCCACGAGGAGGCCGGACGGGTCACGGCCGAGGCCCAGGAGCGGGCCGCCCAGATCTTCTCCGAGAGCCAGCAGCGGGGCGCCGCCTACCTCGTCGAGGCCCAAGAGCGAGCCGCCGCCCTCGTCACCGAGGCCGAGAACACCGCGGCCCAGATCGACCACGACGCGCGTCTGGCGGCCGAGCGGCTCATCGAGTCGGCCAAGGTGAACGGCGAGGCCCTCGTCGAGCGGGCGCGTGAGCAGGGCCGCGCGATCGTCGAGCAGGCTACCGGCGCGCGCCGGACGGTGCTGAACGACCTCGCCGTGAAGCGCAAGGCCCTCCACCTGCAGATCGAGCAACTGCGCGCCGCGCGTGACTCGCTCAACGGCTTCATCGGCTCGGTGCGCCAACGGGTCGATGACGTCCTGGCCGAGGTCGCGACCTCCGACGAGGCGGCACGAGCCGCCGCCACCGAGGCCCTGCGCCAGTCGGGCCCCGCCCCCGAGCCGACCGAGGAGGAGCTCCTCGCCGGGACCCCGCTGCGCGAGGTGCCCGAGGTCGCCGCCGCCCCCCTCGAGGCCGGCGCTGTTCCGGCGCCGCGCCCGTCGAGCGAACCGTCCCCGACCGAGGAGACGCCCCGGACCCGCCGACGCGCGCGCGTCGAGTCATCCGAGGTCCCGGCCCCGGCGCCGACCCCCACCACGGGTGTCGAGGGTGAGGAGATGTCAGGCACCGACGTCGTCAACGAGATCTTCGCCCGCTTGCGCAAGGCCACGCTGGAAGAGCGCGGCGCGAGCGCCCCGGCCCCGCGCCGGGCGGCCACTCGACGGGCCGAGACCCCCGACGACGAGATCTTTCAGCGCCGCGACGCCGCCCTCGCCGATCCCCTCGCGGTCCTCACCCGTCGGGTCAAGCGAGCGCTCCAGGACGACCAGAACGTGGTGCTCGAGCGGCTGCGCGACGTGACCGCCATGATCACCACCGAGCTCGAGGACGAGCGCGTGCAGCGATCGCGCTACGCCGACGCCGCCTACGAGGCCCTGGCCCACGCGGCCGCGGCCGGGGTCGCCTTCGCCCGCGACGCCGGAGCCGCCCACGACGCCCTCGTCGACCGTGACACCCTCGACGAGTGCGCGGCCGATCTCGCGGTGACCGTGGTCGTCGCGCTGCGCAAGCGCATCCTCTCCGATGGGGCGGGCGACGGCGCTGAGCGGGCCAACGCGGCCTACCGCGAGTGGCGGGGCGCGCGAGTCGAGAGACTGTGCGCGGACGTGGCGCGCCGGGCCTTCAACGCCGGCGTGGTGGCGGCGAGCGACGGAGCGCCGTTGCGCTTCGCGGTCGCCCCGGGCGACCCGCCGTGCGACCTGTGCGCGCGCGACGCCGCGACCCGCGACCACCGCGCGGGTGAGAAGTTCCCCAGCGGATCGCTGTACCCCCCGCTGCACGCGGGCTGCGCCTGCGCCGTCGTGCCGGCCTAGGGCCCGTAGGCTCGTCGCGTGCGCAGCCCGACCGACCTCCCGCCGCGCCCCCGACGGCTCGGGCGGGTGTCGCGCCGGCTGTGGGTCGGGGTGGGGATCCTCGTCCTGCTGGTCCTGTTCTTCTCGTTACGCAACATCGCCACGCTCTGGACCAACGAGATGTGGTTCGCCTCGATCGGCCAGACCTCGGTCTTCTCCACGCTCTTGTGGATTCGGGTGGGCCTCGGGCTGACCTTCGGCGCGGTCTTCTTCTTCCTCTTGTGGCTGAACCTCTTGTTGACCGACCGCTTCGGGGCGCGCGACCTGACCTTTGAGCCCGAGGACGAGGTGGTGCGGCGTTTCCAGAACGCCGTGCGGCCCTACGCCAAGCGGATCTACGCCGCGATCGCCCTGGTCTTCGGCCTGGTGGCCGGACTCAACGCGACGGGCGAGTGGCAGAACTACCTGCTGTTCGCCCACGCCCGGCCCTTCGCCACGACCGACCCTCTCTTCCACAAGAACGTCGGCTTCTACGTCTTCACCCTCCCGTTCGTCTCGTTCTGCGCGACGTGGCTGCTCGTCACGTTGATCGTGACGCTGGTGGTGACGGCAATCTTCCACTTCTTGAACGGCGGGATCCGCGCGGCCAACGTGGCGCCGAGGGTCTCGCCGCGGGTGAAGGCCCACCTCTCGGTGATCGGCGCCGGGATCGCCGTGATGAAGGCGGTGGGGTACCTGCTGGCCAAGTGGGACCTGGTGCTGTCGACCAACGGCTTCGCGGAGGGCGCGGGTTACACCGACGTCCACGCCCGCATCCCGGCGCTCACGATCCTCTTCTACCTCTCGCTCGCGGCGGCGGCGATCCTGCTCTACAACGTCCGCTCCCGAGGCTGGTCCCTCCCCGCCGTGGCGGTCGGGCTGTGGGCCTTCGTCGCCCTGGTGATCGGCGTGCTCTACCCGACCTTCCTCCAGGCGCTCAAGGTCAGCCCGAACCAGGAGAACCTGGAGGCCCCGTACATCCAGCGCGACATCACCGCGACGCGCGCCGCCTACGGACTCGACGCCGTCTCCTACCACCCCTTCGCGGGGGCCTCGTCGATCACCCCGTCTGAGGTCACGGCCGACCTGGCGACCCTGCGCAACATCCGCCTCTGGGACCCGGCGAGCAACATCTCGCTCAACACCGTCACCCGGCGCCAGGCGATGCGCTCGTACTACACCTTCCCGAGCCTGTCGGTCAATCGCTACTTCGTCAACGGCAAGCTGACCCCGGTCCTGATCGGTACCCGCCAGATCGACCCCTCGAATCTCCCCAGCCAGAATTGGGTCAACCAGCACCTCGTCTACACCCACGGGATCGGCGTGGCGGTGGTAGCGGCCAACACGGTCGACGCCGCGACCGGCAACCCGATCTTCGAGGTCGGGAACATCCCGCCGACCTCGACCGGCGGCCTGCCCGTGCTCACCGAGCCCGACGTCTACTTCGGCCTCAACCAGTCGGGCTGGGTGGTGGCCGACACCCGCCAGCCCGAGCTCGACTACCAGGTCAACACCGGGGCCAACGCCGGCACCCCCGTGTACACCCACTACCACGGCGGCGGCGGGGTGCCGGTCGGGGGCGTCTTCTCGCGCCTGGCGCTGGCGCTGCGACTGGGCAACTTCAACTTCTTGATCTCGAACCAGATCACCTCGCAGAGCCGGGTCATGTTCGTGCGCGACGTGCGCCAGATGGTGAAGATGGCCGCGCCGTTCCTCAGCTTCGACTCCAAGGTCTACCCCGTCATCGCCAACGGCCACATCGACTACGTGCTCAACGGCTACACCACGACCTCGCAGTACCCCTACAGCGAGAACGCCGACCTGCTCACGCCGACCATCGGCGGGTTGCCGAGCTCGCTCAACTACGTGCGCAACTCGGTGGTGGCCGTCGTCAACACCTACTCGGGTTCGGTCCACTTCTACGTGATCCACCCGAACGACCCGATCATCCAGGCGTACCGCTCGGCCTTCCCGACGCTCTTCGAGCCCATGAGCGCTTTGCCGGTGACGATCCTCGACCACCTGCGCTACCCCTCGGACCTGCTCTCGGTGCAGGCGGCGGTGCTCGGCCGCTACCACATCACCGGGGCCAGCTCCTTCTACTCCGCCTCGGACCGCTGGGAGGTGACCCCGACGACCGGCGCCGGGAGTCCGGCGTCCCTCATCTCGTCGACCCAGCTCGTCGCGAGCAACGGTCAGGTCATCGGCAGCCAGCTCTCGCCGATGAACCCGATCTACCAGGTGGGCGCACTGCCCAACTCGACGGGCCAGCAGCTGCTCGCCATGCTCGACTTCGTGCCGGCGGGCAACTCGTCGCGGGTCCAGGGGCTGAGCGCCATTCTCGCCGCCACGAGTGACCCGAACGACTACGGCCAGCTCAACGTGTACGAGACGCCCCGGGGCACGACGGTGACCGGCCCGCTCCAGGCCGACTCCGAGATCCAGCAGAACTCCAAGGTCAGTTCGATCATCACCCCGCTCGACCAGCACGGCTCGCAGGTCTTGCTCGGCAACAACCTCACCGTGCCGCTGGACTCGAGCGTGCTCTACATCCGACCGCTCTACGTCACGAGCACGTCGAACCCCATGCCCGAGCTGCGTTACGTGATCGCCGTGTTCAACCAGCAGGTCGGTATCGAGCCGACACTCGCCGGGGCCCTCGCCGACGTGCTCGGCCCGGCGGCGCGCGCCGTGGGCGGGACGGGCGCCCCTGGTTCGGGCGGGCCGACGACGCCGTCCGCGGGCGGGCCCACGACTCCCACGCCCTCGAGCGTGGCGAGCGAGCTCCGGCGCGCCGCCGCCGCCTACAGCGCAGCCCAGAACGCGCTCGCCGCGGGGGACCTCGGGGCCTACCAGCGCGACGTCGAGGCGATGGACCAGGCCATCCGGGCGGCCCAGGGCGCCCTCGCGAAGGGCTAGGCCCGCCGGCTGGGCGGGCCGAGGAGTCCCTCGGGGTCGAAGGCCACCTTGACCCGGCGCTGGAGGGCGACGAGCGTGGGGTCGGTCAGCTCGAGGTAGGCCTCCCACTTGTCGCGGCCGAGTCCGTGCTCCCCGCTGATGGCCCCGCCGAGGGCGATTCCGGCCCGGTAGAGCTCGATGAGCAGCCGCGCGCGCAGGGCGTCCTCGGCGCAGAACACCGAGAGGTGCACGTTCCCGTCGCCCACGTGGCCACAACCCGTGACGAGAGCCTGGTGCTCGCCCGCAATCCGGGCGACGTCGTCGAGGTAGCGCGCGACGTGGGCGCGGGGCACCACTACGTCGACGATGTCGTTGGCCCCGGCGGCCTTGGCGAACCAGAAGGCCCGCTCGCGCCCGGCGATGAGCTCCTCGGCCGCTCGGCCGTCGAGGACGAGGGCGTCGAGGGCGCCGGCCGCCTCGAGGATCTCGGCGCTCGCGGCGAGGTCCTCGTCGAGCTGGGCGGCCGTGCGGGTCTCGAGGACGAGCACCAGGTAGGCCCTGGTGGCCGCGACCCGCTCGGGCGACAGCCCGAGCGTGAAGGGGGTCTCGCGCACGAGGACGGCCATCGTGAGCGCGTCGATGTACTCGAGCAACGACGGGGCGAGCCCGGCGCGCAGCAGACGGGTCACGGCGCCGGTCACCCCACTGAGCGAGGCGAAGGGGGCGAGCACCGTCGTGCGGTGCTCGGCGCGCGGGGTGAGCCGGACGGTCACCTCGGTCACCAGGGCCAGCGTGCCCTCGCTTCCGATGACGAGCTGGGTGAGGTCGTAGCCCGAGGAGAGCTTGACCACCGGCGCGCCGGTACGTACCACGGTGCCGTCGGCGAGGACCAGCTCGAGCGCCAGCACGTGGTGGCGGGTGACCCCGTGACGCACCGCGCGCATGCCCCCGGCGTTGGTGTTGACGTTCCCGCCGAGGGTCGAGGACGTCTCGCCGGGGGCGACCGGGTAGTGGAGTCCCAGAGGCGCCAGGTGCTCGTTGAGCTGGCGCAAAGTGACGCCGGCCTCGACGACGGCGACCTGGTTGGCCAGGTCGACCTCGATGATCCGGTCCATCTGGTCGAAGCAGACGACGAGAGACCCCTCGACCGGATCGGCGCCCCCCGAGAGGCCCGTGCCGGCGCCGCGGGCGGTGATCGCCACGCCGTGGCGGCGCGCCCAGTGCACCAGGGCCACGACGTCGTCGCGGTCGACCGGGCGCGCGACGGCGTAGGGCTCAGCTCCTCGGGGGTGCAGGCTCTCGTCGTGGCGGTCGTCGTCCGCGAGCGACCCCCGGTGCGCGAGCGCTATCCCGAGGCTGTCGAGCTCGGCGCGCGCGGAGGGACCGGGGTCGGGCACGACCCGCACGCTAGTTCGACCGCCCGGGGCCGTCGGGCCCGGGCGGTCGAACTAGGCGCGAGCGACTAGAGCGTCTGGAAGGGGAATTCGACCTCCTCGCCCGGCCCGCCTCGTCCGAAGCGCAGTGTCATCACGTGACGACCACGGGCGAACCTGGCCGGGGCCACCAGTCGGAGCACGATGCGCGTCTTGGAGACCCGCACGACCATGACGCGCGCCCCCGGCGTGGTGGCCCTGGGGCGACCTGGGAAGTTCGCCCCGAGGACGGTGAGGACGGCGAGGTGGCCCGGCACGGCCGTGCCCATCACGCGGTGCACCACCGGGCGCAGCGAGCCCGACACCTCGAGGCTGAAGTTGAAGTTGCCGATGTCCCCGGCGGCGTCACTCGTCGTCCCGCTCACCGTGTAGGTGCCGGCGTTGAGCGGGCCCGTGGTCGTGACGAGCCCGGTCGTCGAGACGTTCAGCTTCGAGCTCCCGCTCTGGGTGTAGGTCACCGCGCCGCTGGCGCCGCTCGTGACGAGCTGGACCGAGAAGTGGCTGGAGGAGGCGGCGGTCGTGGAGCCCGACATCGGCAGGTTCTGGCTGATGACGCCGGCCTTCACGGTGAAGGGGAAGGAGGCGCTGATCCAGCCGAGGCCGTTGACGGCCGGCCCGCAGGGGCTAGTGGTCGAGCCGGCGTAGGGCGTGAAGTCGAGCTCGCAGACGTAGACCTCGTAGGTCGTGCCCGAGGCCGCGGTCGCCGGGACGGCGATCGTGCCGCTGAGGGCTGGCGGGACGAGGTCCTTGCCGGTGTAGCAGTCGTTCGAGATCGCGAGGTTCGACGGCGAAGAGACGAGCGGCGTCGTCGAGGCCGGCGCGTACCACAGGACGCTCAGGGTCGCGGTCGGCACGTTGCCGTAGCCACCAGCGGCGCACGAGGTGGGCGGCGTCGCCGGGGCGGCGAGGCCCTCGTTGGCCTGGATCAACTGGATGGCGTCACCCCACCAGTAGCCCGTCGCGCCGGAAGCGTCCGCGACGTCGATCGTGCTGCCGGGCGCACCCGTTGTCTGCAGGGCGCTGATCGTCGGGTTGGCCGGCGTGGTGAGGGCCTGGCTGGCGTACTGGAGCAGGAACTCGGCCCCGGCGACCGGGGTGTTCTGGGCCGTCACCGCGGCGATCGCGCAGCCGAATACGCCGGCGTTGATCTGGGCTTGGGTGGGCGGGCACTGGGCGTTGGGGTCCGAGGCGCTGTAGGTCGCCGGAATCGCCACGGTGGCCGACTCACAGTTCGAGCCGGCCGGACAGCCCGTGTCGGTGGCCGAGGGCGCGAACTGGGCGAGGGCGCTGGTGTCGACCTCGCCGGTGGGCACGACGTTCGCCGCGCCGAGGCTCGCGAGCAAGGTCGCCTCGACGGCGAGGGCGGCCTGAGCCGACTGGTTGCAGTCCAGGGTGACCTGAGTCGAGCCCCCGACGACGCCGACGATAACCGTGCCGTTGACGACGACGCCGGGCCCGGCGCTCACCGCGGCCGTACAGACCGGTGCGGCCGCGGCGCGGCCCGCCGGTGCGGCGCCGACCGGCGCCGCGGACACGCCGGCGACGACCAGCAGCGACGACGTCGTGGCGACCACCACGGCCAGGGCACGGGACCCGACTCGGCCCCCCCTCGATAGCAGTCTCATAGAGACCCTCCATTCGCGTACAGGGCCGGTACTGGACCGGCCTGAGTGATGTTACCGAGGTTCGCGCTGGTCAGGCCGGTCGCGCCTCTAGGGCTCCAACTCTCGGGTCCGTGGGCCAGGCTACGACGGGTCCCGCGACACTCACGGCGACGCGCTCACCGCGCGCCGGGAGCCGGGAGGGGTTCGCCACGCGCGCGAGCAGCCACGGCGCGCCCGCGGCCTCGGGGCGCAGTCGCACCACGGCGTCGTGACCGTAGAACTCGGTGTCGAGGACCTCGGCGTAGGCCGGCCCGGCCGGCCCGCCGACGACGACCTGCTCGGGGCGTACCAGTGCTAGGACCGCGCCGGGCTCGAGGGGTCCCGCGGCCTCGAGGTCGCCCAGGGCGGTCACGACTCGACCGTCGCGGGCCGTGCCGGCCAGCAGGTTGACCTCGCCGAACTGGCGGGCGAGGTCGGGCGAGGCCGGGTGGGCGTAGAGCCGCTCGGGCGTGTCGCACTGGGCGATCCGCCCGTCGCGGATGACCGCGACCCGATCGGCGAGCGACAGCGCCTCGTCCTGGTCGTGGGTGACGAGCACCGCGGTGGCCCCGGCTTCGCGGATCACCCGGCGCACGTCGGTGCGCACGGCGGCCCGCAGCCCCGCGTCGAGTGAGCTGAAGGGCTCGTCGAGCAGCACGAGGCGCGGGTCGATCGCCAGCCCGCGGGCGAGCGCGACGCGCTGCTGCTGGCCGCCGGAGAGCTCGTGGGGGTAACGCCGCCCGAGGTCCGCCAGGCCCACGAGTGATAGCAGGTCGGTGACGCGCTCGCCGCGCCGTTCCCGGCGCGACAGACCGAAGCCGACGTTCTGGGCCACGTTGAGGTGGGGGAAGAGGCTCCCCTCTTGGGGGACGTAGCCCACGTGTCGACGCTCGGCCGGGACGAAGGTGGCGGCGTCGTCGACGGTCTCGCCGTGCACGCGCACAACGCCGGCGTCGGCGCGCTCGAAGCCAGCGATCACCCGCAGCAGCGTCGTCTTGCCACTGCCCGAGGGTCCGAGGACCGCCACGAACTCGCCGCTCGAAATCGCGAGGTCGATCCCGGCCAGGACCGGGGTCGCGCCGTAGGCCTTGGTCACGCCGGTGACCTCGAGGTCCATCACGGGAGCACCCTAGGGTCGAGGGCGCTCGCGCGCTGCGTGGGGAGTCGGTCGAAGAACCGCCCGAGCAGGTAGGCCGGGACGGCCGCCACGACCATCATGGCCAGGGCGAAGGGCGCCGCTTGGCCGTAGGCGAGGTTCTGCTGGTACGCCCAGAACTGGGTCGCCAGGGTCTGGGCCCCGGTGGGGATGAGGATGAGCGTCGCGGTGAGCTCGGTCACCACCGACAAGAAGACCAGGCAGAACGCGGCCGCGAGGCCCGGCGCGACGAGTGGCAACGTCACCCGCCCAAAGACGCGGGCCCGAGTCAGCCCGAGCGAGCCGGCCACTTCCTCGAGGGCGCGGGGCGCCTGGGCGACCGAGGCGCGTACGCCCACGAGGGCGAGGGGGAAGAACATCAGGGCGTAGGCGAGCACGAGCAGGGGCGCGCTCTGGTAGCCCAGTCCCCCGAGGTGCTCCTCGCTGAACGACGAGAGGGCGAGGGCGATGACCACCCCCGGTACGGCCAGGATGAGCAGCGTCGACTGGGACAGGGCCGAGCGAAGCCGGCTGGGATGGCGTACCACGAGTAGCGCGATGGGCAGGGCCATGAGCGTGGCGAGGAGCCCGGCCGCCGCGGCGTAGGCGGCGGTCGTGAGACCGGCGCCGACCAGGGAGTCGCCCGCGAGGGTGCTCGACGCGCCGCGGGTCATCCAGTAGAGGGTCGCCCCGACGGGCACGCCGAGGGCCGCGATCACGAGGGCCACCACGCCGAGGAGGACCGGTGCGGTGGCCCGTCCCAGGTGCTGGGGAGCGTGACGACGCGCGGCCCCGCGCGCGACGCGCACGCCGTGGCGCTCGTGCACCAGGTTCTGGAACACGAGGGCCACGAGGGAGAGTCCGACCAGCACCAACGACAGCGCGCTCGCCGCCGCGAGGTCGAAGCCGACCGAGTACTCGCTGAAGATCTCGGTCGTGAAGGTCTGGTAGCCGAGGATCTCGAACGCGCCGTACTCGGCGAGGATGACGAGCGTCACGAGCAGACAGCCGCCCAGGATGGCGCGACGGGCCTGGCCGACCGTGACACGCCAGAACCGGGCGAGGCGTCCGAGCCCGAGGCTGCGGGCGACTTCTTCGAGTCCGGGATCCGCCCCGCGCAGGGCGGCCGCCACCGGGAGGTAGACGAGCGGGTAGACGGCCAGCGTCATGACCAGCACGGCGCCCCAGTAGCCCGCGACGCCCGGGTCGATGGAGGCCCACCCGAAGCCCACGACGAAGTCGGGGATGGCGAAGGGGACAACGAGCAGCGCCCCCCACAGCCGACGTCCTGGCAGATCCGTGCGCTCGACGAGGTAGGCGCAGAGGGTGCCGATGACGGCGCACAGCGCGGTCACTACGACGCTGAGGCGCACCGTGTTCCAGAGCAGGCTCGCCGTGAGCGAGCGGAAGAGGAGGTGCGCGATCGGCCCCCAGCCGATGCCCGACGCCTGCACGACCAAAAACGCGAGAGGTCCGGCGAGGGCGATCACGACGACGGCGCTCGTGGCGAGGAGGGTCGCGGGCCGTCGGGTGCGACGCCCCACCCGTGCGGGCGGCGCGGTCGCGGCGGGCCGCGGCGGGGTCAGCACGCTCACAGCAGCTGGGCCTCGCGCAGCAGGGCCACGGCGGTCGAGCCCGTGCCCAGCTGGGCGATGGAGATGGGGTCGGGCCGCAACGCCGCGAAGGGCGTCTCGGGCTCTGGTGTCGCCACGCCCGCGGCGAGGGGGTACTCGAAGCTGTCGGAGCGCGTGATGATCTGCTGGCCCTTTCGCGAGACGAGGAAGCGCACGAGCGCCTCGGCCGCGGTGCGGTGGTGGGACGAGGCGAGCACGCCGGCGCCCGACACGTCGAGCACGTAGCCCGGGTCGCGCGGCGCGAAGGGGGCGAGTGCCGAGTGCACGGCGCCGGCGCCGAGGGTCGCGCGCAGGCGGTACCAGTAGTACTGGTCGATGACGCCGATGCCCACCGCTCCCCGGTTGACCGCGAGCGTGAGCGCCTCGTTACTGGCGTAGAGGTGACCCGCGGCGTTCCTCTTCAGGCCCTCGAGCCAGGCGAGGGTCCGCGCCCGGCCCACGGCGTGCACGACGGCGGTGACGATCGGCTGGAAGTCCGTCTCGCTCGGGGCGAGCCCGAGCAGGCCCCGGTAGCGAGGCTCGGCGAGCGCCAGGATGCTCGTGGGTAACCTGCGGCGAGGGACGACCGCGGGGTCGTAGACCATGAGGCTCACCCGGGCGGTCACCCCGACCCACCGACCCGTGGGCGAATTGAAGCGCGACGGGGTCGCCGAGAGCACGGCACGGGGGAGGGGAGCGAGCAGCCCCCGGTTCTGGAGGTACTCGAGGGCTGGGGAGTTCTCGGCGAAGAGTACGTCGGCGGGCGAGCGAGATCCCTCCTGGACGATCTGGGCGTCGAGGGTGTTCTCGGAATCGCTGCGGACCAGGACGTGGACGCCGGGGTGGGCCTTCTCGAAGGCCGCCACGAGGGCGTCGGTCGTCTGGACGTGCTGGCCGTTGTAGAGGGTGATGGTCGTGCCGGCGGCGCTCCCGCACGCGCTGAGGGCGACGGCGCTCGCGAGCAGGGCGAGCAGCGGCGCCCCGACGCGACGAACGCGGGTGGCGCGAGGGGCACGGGCGTGCGTGGGCCGGGCGGGGTGGGCCCGACGCGACTGTGGGCGAACCTTGGCGACCCGGCGGTTCACTCAGGGAAGGCTAATCGAACGCCCCTCAGGAGCCGTCGGACGCAGCGGCGCGCCGAGTGGCGTGAGCACCCTGGCGTCGGGCCCATAGTCCCTATCCCCGAGGCGTTACGGTCGGTCCGTGGGTCACGCCGCGGCGTTCGCGTACGCCCTCGCCCTGGGGCTGCTCGTCGGCCTCGAGCGCGAGCGCAGCGTGAGTGCGGGTGACCGCAGGGCCATCGGGGTGCGGACCTTCGCCCTCCTCGCCCTCGTCGGAACGGCGGCGCGCACGGTCTCGACGACCACGCTCGCCGTCGGGACGGGCGTCGTGGGCGCCCTCGTCGTCGTGGGGTATCTGCGCACGAGCCACGCCGACCCGGGGACGACGACCGAGGTCGCGGCGGTGGCGGTCTATCTGCTCGGGGCGCTCTGTTACACCGAGCCCGCGCTCGCCCTGGCCATCGCGGTGACGATGACCGTGCTCTTGGCGAGCAAGAGCCGGCTTCACCGGCTCGTGCGAGAGACCCTGACGGAGCCCGAACTCGAGGACCTCCTCAAGTTCCTCGTGGTGTCGGTGGTGGTCTTTCCCTTCTTGCCCGATCGAGACGTCGGTCCCTACGGCGTCGTGAATCCATTGCGGGTGTGGACCCTCGTCGTGCTGATCGCATCAATATCGTGGGTGGGCTACATAGCCACGCGACTCCTCGGGCCGTCGCGCGGGCTCGTCGCGACCGGGCTCGCCAGCGGCTTCGTGTCGGCCAGCGCCGCGACGGCGTCGATGGCTCGGGCCGCTCGGGACCTCGAACGCTTCGCCTGGGCGGTCGCCGGTGCGCAATCGGCGAGTGTCGCGACCTACGTGCAGTTCGTTGTGGCCGTGAGTGTGGTGACCCCGCGTCTGGGAGCTCGGCTCGTCATTCCGGCGCTGCTCGCGACACTCGTTTTGGGCACGGTAATCGCGATGGGAACCCGGCGTGGCCGGGCGCATGCGGTGCCGGATGCGAGCGTGACATCCGGGCGCGTCTTCGCCCTGGGGCCCACCGTTGCCCTCGCCGCCCTCCTCACCGGTGCCCTCCTGCTTGGCCGGTGGATCTCCTCCAGCGTCGGCGCGGGGGGAGTGATCGCGTCGCTCGGGTCGCTGGGCTTCGCCGACGCCCATGGGGGGAGCGTCGCGGCCGCCCTGCTCTTCACTCACGGATCGATCGGGTACTCGACTGTCCTGTGGACCATCGTCGTCGCCTTCAGTGCCAACGCCGTCACCAAGGTCGTGCTCGCCACCGCCGTCGGCGGGCGGCGGTTCGGGCGAGCCTTCGGGCTCGGCTTCGGGCTCTCCCACCTGGTATTCGTGGTCGGGGTCGTTGTGGCGGCACTCGCGTAGAGCGCCATCGCGACGCTGGTATAGTGAGTCACCCATCGCGGGGTGGAGCAGTCTGGTAGCTCGTCGGGCTCATAACCCGAAGGTCGCAGGTTCAAATCCTGCCCCCGCCACTAGAGGAACAGCAGGTCAGGGCCGGTGCGAAAGCACCGGCCCTTCTGTTTTCCGAGATTCCATCCCGCAATCAATCCCACAAACGTCTTCGTCGGGCCCGTGAAGTCTTGCCACCCCTGTCTCACAGTGGCCCCGATCGTTCTGTCTCACTCGCGCCATTGCCGAAATTGACGTCTCCTCGCTAATCACTTTGTCTGGACCTCAGGCAGGATGGGAGAGTCGCTGTAGTGATGGGGTTGACCATGGTTGAGCAGCGCTACCAAGCGGTGAGGGAAGATTTAGATTCGAGCGACCCCATCATCACGAAGGCGGCTCAATCGCGCGTCACGTCCAGCCAACACTAGGCGTCCACGGGCGATGGCCTCGAGCCGTCGTGGTGGGGCCGGTAGGGCCACCGCAGGGCACTCACCGTCGGATTGGTGCCTGAACTGTCGGAAACGTCCGGGAAGTAATCGAAGACGCTGAGCCGGGAATCAGCGGCCTCGCGGGAACGGTCAAGGACTCGACGGGTGAAGGCGTGGTCCCCGCGTGTCGATGCGTTCCGCTCGCTCTTTCTCGAGCACTTTAATGAAGAGATGGGTTTCGCCACGTCGGCCTTTGACCTTAGGGGAGTGCGCGTTCTCGTGACCGGAGGAACGAGTGGACTTGGTCGTGCGATGGCGCACGCGCTGGTTCAGGCCGGCGCTCACGTGGCGGTCACGAGTCGGGACGGGCCGCGGGCACAGGCTACGGCTGTTGAGCTTGGCCCCAACGCTTACGGGGTGGCGCTCGACGTCAGAGACGTTGGATCCGTGACGGCGGCGGTCGATGCGGTGTATGAGGTGTTCGGTGGCCTCGATGTCTTGGTGAACAACGCGGGCATCGGAATGCGGACCGTCAATCCGAGATTCATGACCGCCCCACAGCCCTTCTGGGAGGTTTCCGATGCTGGCTTTCGAGACGTGCTGGCGACCAAGGCGATAGGAACCTTCTTGGTTAGCCGGGCAGTGGTGCCACGAATGCTCGACGCTGGTCATGGGAGGGTGGTCACTGTCTCGATGAATGACGCGACGATGACGCGACGAGGATTCGTCCCCTACGGTCCTTCCGGGGCAGCGGTCGAGGCGTTCGCGAGAGTCATGGCCGCCGATCTCGAGGGCACG
>DASSZS010000051.1:0-6951 GCA_035702745.1 Acidimicrobiales bacterium
GGCTCTTCGGATTCTGACGGGGTCTGCCTCATCTGACCACGATCGATCCCAGCACCCGCCAGTTCGGTTTCCCGGCGTAGAGAAGGACGCGGATCCGGTAGTTGGCGAAGTTGCGAAAGCCGAACCCCACCCGCTTGATGCGCTTGATGAGATTGTTGAGCGCCTCGGTGGGGGCGTTGGTGACCCGCGCGAGATGGAAGTTGCAGATCTTGTCGAACCAGGTCTCGATGGTCTGTCCGAGTCGTTGGATCTCGAAGGGCATCGCTCGCGACAGACAGTGCTCGAGGAGCTCGCGCAACATGGTCCTGGCCTCGTCGGGGTCGCGGGTCCGGTAGAAGTCGCGGAGGCGCTCTTTGACCCGGTAGGCGATAGCCACCTCGCCCTCGGGGTCGCCGAGCTCCAGCAGCGACGCGAGGCGTGCCGCGGCCTGGTCGCTCAGCTTCTCCTCGCCCATCAACAGGACCCGGCGCACGCGGTAGAGGGGGTCGTCACGGCGCCCCCGGTGTCCGAGCTGCTCACGCTGGACCCGTCGCCGCACGGTGTCGAGGGCCCGATTGGCGAGCGCGATGACGTGATAGGGGTCGACCACCTGGGCGGCCCGGGGCAGGGTCACCGAGTAGACCGCGGCGTAGGCGGGGGACATGTCGAGGGCCCCGTAGGCGATGCGCGCGCCAGGCGGGGCTCTGGGCGTCGACCCAGGCGGCCACGTCGACGTAGTTGCGCGAAGGGAGGATCTCGATGATCTGGTGGTTCTTTACGTCGGCGACGGTGGTGGCGTAGTGGGGGCGGGCGTGGTCGGTGGGCTTGACGAAGGAGGTCTCGTCCAGGCCGATCGCGCTCGTCACGCTGAGGCGCTTGCGGTCCGCCTCGAGCAGGGCCTGTCCGTAGGTCAGGACGGCGTCGTTGACGGTGTGCCAGTCACAGCCCAGCTCGTGGGCCACGTCCGACACCGTGCGCCCGTCGCCCACCTGGCGCGTCGCCCACTTGGCCGCCCGCGTGGTCAACAGGCAGGACTTCGCGGCGATGCGGTCGCGAGAGGACCCACGAGCCCGTGGCGCACTCGGGGTTGACACAGCACATCCGGTGCTTCTTCCAGCTCAGCGACATCGCCGTTCCGTAGACGGGCAGGTCCACGTAGGTCACGACGGGCCGCTCCTTCACGTGGGCGCGCCGGTGACACGACGGGCAGCGCACCTTCCCGGGGGTCTGTTCGATCACCAAGGTGACCGCGGGCCCTCGGCGCTGGAACGCTAGGACAACCACGTCTTTCAGCCCGACCAGGGCACCCAGAATCTCGGTATGGTTGTCGAGGACGAAGGTGTTTTCAGTTTTCAGTCTCACAACTCAATCTTGAAGCACCTTCGTCTACTTCACGATTGATAGCCGGACGCGGCGAATCCCCCGCTGAAATCCGAAGAGCCATCCAAGCGCCTCGAGTAGAAGCTGCGCATCCGAAAAGTCAACATTCGTGACTGCTCCGCCCGAGAGTCGAAAAAGGAGTCTGCTTGGTTTCATTGGCCGCGATGGTATTGGGCCGCTGTGACGTCCTCGCTAGTTGAACTCCGACCCCGAACTTGCGGTCTGTGGACGACGGCGATCAAGTGCGGCGTACCATCTAACCGCCGAATCAGTGGGCGCTACAGGACTCGAACCTGTGGCCTCAGCCGTGTGAAGGCTGCGCTCTAACCAACTGAGCTAAGCGCCCGGATCACTCATCCTATCCTTCGCCCCTCCAGGGCCTCGTGTCGGGGACTGTAACCTTCACGCGTGCTGCGAAACACCCCCGACGGCGCGCGGTCCCGGCGCGCGAGGCGCCCTTCGATGGCGTCGCGCGAGGCCGTCCTGGGCCTCGACACCCTCGAGCGCAAACTGAGCGTCACCCTCGCTTTGATCGCCCTGGGCTTTGGAATATTCTTCTTCGTCCAGTGGGTGACTAACGCCAAGATCGTCAAGACCGCCGCGCCCCTCGTCCACCACGCGTGCGCCCACGGCTATCACTTCGTGGCCTCGTCGGGACTGTGCCAACAGAGCTCCTACAACCGCGGGGCGTGGCTGCTGCAGTTCATCGTGGTCGTCGTGCTGGGCTTGGCCATCTTGTACACCGCGTGGCGCAAGAAGCGCGCCGGCGTGGCCACGTTCGCCCTGCTGCTCGGCCTTTTCCTCGGCGTGGCGGGTCTCGGCGTCGTGTTCTTCTTCTTCGGCGCGTGGCTGATGCTTCGCGCTTACCGGCTCCAGAAGTACGGCGACGCGACGTGGAAGGGTTCGAACCGGGTGGCGCGCGAGATGGCCGAGGCCCGACGCAGCGGCCGCGCGGCGCGCGGCGGCGCCACGACGGCGACGAGCACCGAGGTCGTCGCCCCGCCGCGCACCGCGGCACCGCCGCCGCCCTCCAAGCGCTACACGCCCAAAAAGCAGTCGCGCCGGCGCTAGGCCATGGGACTGGGCCTGGACTACCCGACCGCGTGGGGTCGCGGCTACCTCGCGCGCGCCGTCCGGGACCTGTTTCACCGTTACCTCCTCGCCCCCTACGCGCGCTACCTCTCAACCCTGGAGGTCCGCGGACTGGAGTACCTCCAGGGTGAGGGGCCCTTCATCTTCGCCGCGAACCACGTCAGCCACGTCGACACGATCTTGGTGCTCACCGCCCTGCCGGATCGGCTGCGCCGACGCACCGTGGTGGCCGCGGCCATGGACAGCTTCTTCATGTCGCGCTCGACCGCCTTTCGCACGGTGCTCGCCTTCAACGCCATACCGGTCGACCGGCTCAAGGTGAACCGGCGCAGCGCCCAACTGGCGCTCGAACTCGTACAGGACGGCTGGAACCTCCTCATCTACCCCGAGGGCGGCCGCTCCCCCGACGGCCGACTCCAGGAGTTCAAGGGCGGGGCCGCCTACCTCGCCGAACGCTCGCGCACGTGCGTCGTCCCCACCTACATCCACGAGTCCGGCTGGCTGAAGGGCCCGCGCTACGCCAAGGCCCCCCTCTACACCGAGGCCCCGAGCCAGGGACGCCACCACGTGGTGGTCGCCTTCGGCGAACCGCTGCGCTGTGGTGAGGACGAGAACATGCGCCGCTTCGGCACCCGCGTCGAAGAGGCCGTCGCCCGCCTCGGGCGAGAGGTGAGCGGCGACCCCGACTACGGCGTCGCCCGACCCGACACCGACGCGCCCGACGAGGACACCGGACCCGGGGCCTAGGGGCCCAGCCGGGCGCGACGCTCGTCGTAGAGCCGGTCGGCGACCGTCGCGAGGGGCTCGAGCTGCTCGCCCACGAGAGCGGCCAACACCTCGTCGGCGAACCAGGGGTTGAGCGCGAGCACGGGACCGTGGGCGTAGGTCGCGAACACGCGCTCGGTGACGAACCCGTCGTGGCGCCCGTCGCTGCCCCGGCCCCGCACCACCTCGCCCAGGGGCGCGAGGCCTCCGGCGAGCCGCGTCACCCCCCCGTGGTTCTCGAAGCCGACGAGCAGCCGACCACCCACGCGCACCGCCAGGTCACCGACGCTGCGGCGCGCGCCGCGCACGGTCGTCGCCGCGACGAGACCCACCCCGTCGTAGCGGTCGTCACCCTCGACCGCGAAACTCGTGCCGAGCACCTGGAGCCCGGCGCACACCGCGAACACGCGCGCGCCGTCGGCCACGCGGGCCGCGAGGTCGCCTCGACGCAGCAGATCGGCGGCCAGTCGCTGGGGGCCGTCCTCCCCACCACCGAGCAGGTAGAGGTCGGCCGGCGGAAGTCGATCGTCGAGGGTGACCGTGACCAGTTCCACCTCGTGGCCCCGACGACGGGCCCGCTCGGCGAGCACCAGCGCGTTGCCGCCGTCGCCGTAGGTCCCGAGCAGCTCGGGGTAGAGAAGGGCGATCCTCACGGCATGGTCCGCGCGTTCCACTCTTGGAACGCGGTGTAGTTCGCCACGATCGTGACCGGACGGTCGCTCGGCGGGTCGGGCACGACGTCGGCGACGCGCACGTCGACCCCGCCGTAGTCGAGCCGGGTCGCGAGGTCGAGGCGCCGCTCTCCGAGGCACGTCACCGTGCGCCCGGCCAGTCGCTCGAAGGGCACGTCGTACAGCCACGAGGGGTCGCGACCGTCGGCCATGCGCGCGTTGACCGCGATCCAGAGCTCGCCGGGGGCTTCGGCCACCTCCTCGAGGGCCGCGCTGAACCCGGCCGGGTTCTTCGCTAGCACCAGACGGACGTCGCCCCCGCGCCAGTGGCGCCGCGCGTAGCGTCCGGCCACCTCACGCACCGTCGCCAGGCGCGTCGCCGCGGCCCGCGGGTCCACACCCACGCGCGCCAGCGCGGTAAGGGCGAAGGCGGCGTTCGCCCGGTTCACCGAACCGGGCAGGGCGAGGTCCAGGGCGACCTCGATTCCGTCGACGCTCACCGAACCCTCGGCGAGCACCGTCGAGGCCACCGGCTGGGCGAAGCCGCAGGCGCTCGACCAGCCCGTCGCCTCGAAACGAAGCGGTGCGGTGCAGTGGGGGCACGACACGGCGTCCAGACGCCACGGGGTCGCCACGTCGCACCACGCGACCCGCGGAGCCGTCTCGGCGGCGAAGGCGACGAGGGGGTCCGACGCGTTGGCCACAACCACGGTGTCGGCGAGGGTCGCGCACAGCTCGCGCCAGCGCAGGGCGACCCGGCGGACCTCGCTGGCGCGATCGAGCTGATCGCGCGAGAGGTTGAGCAGCACGACCACGGCCGGACGGGTGGCCGCCGCGATGCCCGGGAGCCAGGACTCGTCGACCTCGAGGGCGGCCGGAACACCCGGGCGGCCGGCCAGAGCGGCCACGTGGCCCTGGACCATGTTCGAGCCGGTGTCGTTCACCGCGACCGGCCCTCCCCAGCCCGCGGCCACCAGGGCGGTCGTGGTGGTCTTGCCGTTGGTGCCCGAGACGAGCACCACCGTGCGTCCCCGCGCGAGCTCGCCCAGCAGCGTCGGGTCCAGGGCCAGTCCGGCGCGCCCCCCGATCACCGTGCCCTGGCCGCGTCCCAGGAACCGAGAGAGGCGATTAACCGCCAGCACGGCTCGCTCAGCGAGCCACGGGGAGGTTCGAGGACGCGCCATGGAGATCACGCTAACAAGCCCGTAAAAACGCAAGAGGACCAGCCGGGGGGAGGCTGGTCCTCTTGCAAAACCTTTGCTCCACCCGAAGGGGGGGACTCGGGTGAACTAGGCGAGCACCAGTATGGCCTACCACTCTCCATCTCGCAAGCGCATACTCCAGATACATCCAATCTATACTTTCGATAGTGGAGCTCCGCCAACTCGAGGCCCTCGCGGGCATCGCCGACAACGGGACGTTCTCTCGCGCCGCGGACGCGCTCGGCACGGTGCAGTCGAACATCTCGCATCGCCTAGCCCGCCTGGAGGCCGAGCTCGGCACGGCCCTGGTCGACCGCGCCACCGGAGCGCTCACCGAGTCCGGCGCGGTCGTGCTCGAGCGCGCGCGGCGCATCCTGAGCGAGGTGCGCGCCATCGCCTCGGACGTCTCGGAACTCAACGCCGACGTCGCCGGCGTGGTCACCCTGGGCATGATCGGCACGGCCGGGCGCTGGGTGGTGCCGCTGCTGCTCGAGAGTCTGCGGCGCCGCTACGCGAAGATCGTCCTGCACATCTCGGAGGGCACCAACTCGGCCCTCGAGCCGCGCCTCGTCAACGGCCAGCTGGACCTGGCCGTGCTCGCCTGGCCCGTGCAGTCGGCCGAACTCACCGAGAGCGACCTGTTCATCGAGGACCTGGTCGTCATCGCCGCGCGCGACCACGCGCTGACCCGTGAGCCCCTCCCCCTCGCCTGGTCGGCCCTGGCCACCCACGAGCTCCTCCTCCCGCTCAGTGGGACACCGATCCGCCGCGAGATCGACGACGCCACGCGGGCCGCCGGCGTCACGCTCAGCGCGCGCGTCGAGCTCGACGGCTTGCGCACCATCGCCTCGATGACCTTCGACGGGCACGGCCCGTCGATCCTGCCCGCGACAATGCTCTCACCCCACCTGCGCGCGAACTTCGTGGCCCTACCCATCGAGAAGATCGCCAAGCGGCGCGTCGTGCTCGCCACGCGGCGCTACGGCTTCCCGTCCGCACCCGTGCGGGCGATCGCCGCGCTCTTACACCAAGTCGTCGAGACGGCCGAGAACCCGCCCGAGGGGGTCTACATCCGTCGCACCGCTCTGGCATAGTTCGACCGTGCCCCGCCCGGACCCCGCCGCCAGCGCGCGGACCATCGTGCGCGCCGACCCGGCCTTTCGGTCCCTGGTGCGTCGCGTGGGGCCGCCCCCGCCCCGGCGCACCGCGCCGGTTGGTGGACGCTTCGCCAGCCTGACCCGCTCGGTGACCTACCAACTGCTCGCGACCAAGGCCGCCGCCACGATCCACGCCCGGGTCGTTGAGGTGTGCCGGGGCCAGGTCACCCCCGCGGCGATCCTCGCCGCGGGCCACGATCGGCTCCGCGCGGTCGGGCTCTCCAACGCCAAGGCGGCGGCGATGCTCGACCTCGCCGAACGGACCCTCGACGGGCGCCTCGCGCTCGCGCGCCACGGCGCTATGAGCGACGCCGCGGTGACGGCCGAGGTCGTGGCGGTGCGCGGCTTGGGCGTCTGGAGCGCCCAGATGTACCTCATGCACACCCTGGGCCGGGCTGACGTCTGGCCGACCGGCGACTTCGGGGTGCGCCACGGCTGGAGCCTCCTGCACGGCCTCGACGAGATGATCACCGAGCGCGCCCTAGGGCCCCTGGGTGATCCCTTCGCCGGGGTGCGCTCAGAGGTCGCGTGGTACTGCTGGCGGGCCGTGGAGCTCGAGCGCGCCCGATCCTCCTATTGATTGTCAAGTCGGTGGAGACCGGGCGGGCAGACCAATCATGAGCCATCCGGTGGAGGCAGCCTCTTATCAAGCCACGCCGTCCCTATCGACGGGTCGGCTCGGGGTCGGCAGATCGGGCAAAAGTC
>DASSZS010000006.1:0-105154 GCA_035702745.1 Acidimicrobiales bacterium
CGTGGGGTGAGCGACGGGGGTCGAACCCGCGACCTCCAGGACCACAACCTGGCGCTCTAACCAACTGAGCTACGCCCACCAAGCCCGTCCAGTATGGCACAGGCCCTGCCTGGACCTACCCGCTCGGCCCGTCCGTGGGGCGGCCCGGTAGGTCCAGGTTCGAGGTGGGTTCCGTGAAGGGGCCCGACGCGTCCGGACGTGATCGCGACCTAGACACGGTGGGCGAGAGTCGCGGGGGCTGGTCACGCGGGGTCGTGCCGTGTGCACTCCCTACGAGTCCTCGGTCGGTGTCGAGGGGACCGAGGGGCCGTCGAATCGCGGGGTCGACGGCGCAGCCCCCCGCTCGTCTCCCTTGGTTCTCGCCCGTGACCACTGCGAGTCCCTCACCGCAGCGGTCCACTCACTACGCTGGGGGAACGCCCCTGTAGCTCAACTGGATAGAGCGGACGGCTTCTACCCGTCAGGTTGCGGGTTCGACTCCTGCCGGGGGCACCCCGAACCTCACCACCGAGCCCGCCCCTCGTCGAGCCGATGTTGTGAAGTTCGCTTGTCGCGAAAACCTGAGAGGGTCCCTAGAACCCTTGAAATCGTGGTTACGGCGACCGACGACGACTTTTGCGCGGGTACGTTGGCCCCGTCGGTCCGGTCCGCACCGGCGCCGGGGTGGGCGTCGATGTCCAGGCGAAAGGACGGCATGGACGAGGGGATCGCGAGGGTCATCGGCGCGGGGGGCTTTGACGCGCTGTTCTACGGCCACCCCGACGCGACCTACGCCTACGACCTGTCGGGCGGGTTCGTCGACTGCAACGACGCACTCTGTGCGCTGACGGGGTACGGTCGCGATGAGCTGCGGGCGATGGCCTTCGAGGCGCTCATCGACCCGCGGGACCGCGACCTCGCCTATGAGAAGTTCGCCGAGGCCACCCGAGGTGCGACCGTGCACTTCCGCGCGGCGTGCGTCGCCAAGGACGGAGACCCCCTCGTGGTCGACGTGACGATGATCCCCCTGCGTGAGAGCGACGGTCAGGTCGTCGGGGTGATGGGGATCGCCCGCGACGTGAGCGCTCTGCGCCGGCTGGCCGACGAGGTCGAAGAGAGCCACTCGATCAACCGCATCGCCGGGCGCATCGCGCGCTTCGCGGGCTGGTCGGTCGACGCGGCGACGGGTCGGCTCCGCTGGAGCGACGAGCTCTACGAGATTCTGGGCTACCAACGGGGCGAGGCGCCCGAACACGCGGATCTCGCCGGGCGCATCCTCGACGAACCGCAGCGCCGCGAGTTCGAGGTCCTCCTGAGCCGGTGCGTGACAGAGGGGTTGGGCTTCAGCACCAAGGTGGCGATGCGCGACGCCCGGGGCGAGCCCCTGGTCGTGCGGCTCATCGGCGAGGCGGCGCGCGACGATACGGGTCGCGTCGTGCGCGTCGACGGCGCCTTCCACGATGTGACCTCGATCGAGCGTCAGCGCGCCGACCTCGAGGAGCTCGAGGGCCGAGTCGCGCGCACCCTCAACGAACTCGATACGCCACTGGCGTTCGTCGACCGCGACTGGCGGATCACCTTCGCCAACGAGGCGGCCACCCGACTGACGGGCCGCTCGGTCGACGAGCTGACCACCGGCACGATCTGGGACGTCTTTCCTGAGGCGATCAATAGCGGGTTCGCGTCCCTCTACCGGCGGGCGATGGACGAGGGCGAGGTGGGTACCGAGGTGGCCTTCGCCGAGGGCTTCGGGCGCTCCTACGAGGCGACCGTCTACCCCACCTCCGAGGGCATCGTGATCACGGCGCGCGACGTCACCGCTCAGGTCGAGACGAACCGGACGATCGTGGAGTACACGAACCGGGTCACCTTCCTCGCCCAGATGCTCGACCTCGCGAAGGACGCCATGATCGTGCGCGACTTCGAGCAGGGCATCATCTACTGGAACCGCTCGGCCGAGGAGATCTACGGCTGGACCTTTGAGGAGGTTAGGGGGCGCAACGGCCGGGATCTGTTCTACCTCAATCCCTCTGATAGCGACGTCGTCTTCGACTCGATCATGGAGAACGGCTTCTGGATGGGCGAGGTCGAGCACAAGACGAAAGACGGACGGCGGATCTGGGTCGACTGCCGGCGCCAGCTGATCCGCGACGGCGAGGGACGGCCGATCGGCATCTTCGGGGTCAACACCGACGTCACCGCGTCGCGCCGGGAGAAGGAGTCCCGGGTCAGGGCTCAGCGGATGGAGAGCCTGGGGACCCTGGCCGGCGGTATCGCCCACGATCTCAATAACGTGCTCGCCCCAATCTTGATGTCGATCGACCTGCTCGTGCGCGACGAGCAGGACGAGCGACGGCTCCAGCTGCTCAGCTCGATGCAGGCGAGCGTTCGCCGCGGCGCCGACATGATCCGCCAGGTGCTCTCCTTCGCCCGGGGAGTCGAGGGTGAGCGCGAGGCGCTGGACCTACGGGGCCTCCTCGGAGAGGTGCAGCAGTTCTGCCGCGACACGCTGCCGCGCAGCATCGAGTTCGACTTCGATGTCGACGATGACCTCGGGGTCGTCGTCGGCGACGCCACCCAACTGATGCAGGTCCTGGTGAACTTGGTGACCAACGCTCGCGACGCGATGCCCGAGGGTGGCCGGCTCAGCGTGCGGGCCTACAACGCCCTTAGTGAGGACCTCGCGAGCGCTCCGACGCGCACCGTCGTCGTCCAGGTCGCCGATTCGGGGGTGGGGATGGAGAACGCGGTCGTGGCGCGCGTCTTCGAGCCGTTCTTCACCACCAAGGAGTTCGGCGCCGGCACGGGACTCGGGCTGTCGACCTCGACGGCCATCGTCAAGAGCCACGGGGGGCGCATCGAAGTCGTGAGCGAGCCCGGCCGCGGGACGCGCTTCGACGTGGTGCTTGCGGCCGTCGACGCTCCGCCGCGTAGCCTCGAGGCCGTGGTCGAGTCGAGGTCGCGCGCGGGGCTCGAGGGCGTACGCGTACTCGTGGTGGACGACGAGGAGCCGATTCGCCTGATGCTCGACCAGGTCCTCACGGCCGAGGGCCTCGAGGTCGAGACCGCCGCGAACGGCCACGAGGCGCTCGAGGTCCTCAAGGCGGCCATCCGGCCCTACGACCTGGTCATCACCGACCTGAACATGCCCCAGATCGGGGGGGACCGGCTGGCCGCCCTGGCCGGTGAGCTCGGGGTGCCGACCCGATTCCTCTTCATGAGTGGGGTGGGGGCCGCCCGCGCGGGGTTAGACGAAGCCGGGCTCCACCTCGACAAGCCCTTCACCACCGTGGAACTGCTCGCCCGGGTGCGCCGGGCGGTGGGACGCTGAGGGTCGCTGAGGGTCGGCGTTAGCATTCTGCGCTAGGTCCAACCGGGCCCCCAGCCCCTCGGAGGCGGTGTGTCGCAAGAGGTGCGCGAGGCGTTGCGCGAACACGGGTTCGACGCCCTCTACGCGAATCACACTGACGGCGTCGTCGTCGTCGACCCCACGGGGCGGGTGGTGGACTGCAACGCCACGGCGCAGCGGATGCTGCGACGCTCGCGCACCGACATCGTGGGCAATCCGCTGTCGTTGCCGATCACGAGCCCGTCGCGTCCGCAGCGCCTCGCGCACCTGGCCCGCGCCCTCGGGGGTGCGCGGGCACACTTTGTGGCGCGGGTCATCTCGCCCGAGCACCCCCCCGGCCTGCTCGACGTGACGCTGATCCCCACCCGCGCGGCGTCCGGCGCGGTGACGGGCGTCCTCGCCGTGATGCGCGACGTGACCGAAGTGGCTGAGCTCTCGCGCGTGCTCGACGCGAGTGAAGGCCTGAACCGCGTCGCCGGGGAGATCGCTCGATTTGCGGGCTGGCGCTACGACGTCGCGACGAATCGCACCCGGTGGACCGACGGGGTGACGAGGATCCTCGGCGCCCCGCCCGAGGAGTTCGCTGATCGCCCCGCGGCGCTGAGTCGATTCCTCGACGCTCGCCACCACGCGACGCTCGAGCGGGCCTTCGCCCGCTGCGTCTCGGCGGGTGTGCCCTTCGACCTCGAGCTCGAGCTCGTCAACACGGCCGGCCAGCCCTTCGTCGGTCGACTCACGGGGGAGCCGGTCTACGACGAGGGTGGCTCGGTGGTGCAGATCCAGGGGGCCCTGATCGACGTGAGCGAGGAGAGGCGCCAGACCCTCCACCGTGAGGCGATGGAGCAACGCGTCGTCGAGACCCTCGACGAGATCCTCGTCCCTCTCTTCATCGTCGGGCGGGACTGGCGCGTCTCATTCGTGAACCGCGCCGGCCTCGACATGCTGGGCGTCGATCGCGCGTTCCTCACGGGTGACACGATCTGGAACCGATTCCCGGACCTCGCCACGGGACGGCTGCGCGAGGTGTACGAGGCGGCGATGCTCGAGGGCGTGCCCGGCCACGTGGTGGTGTACGTGGAGTTCTTCGACCGGTGGTTCGACCAGGTCGTCCTACCGTCGGCCGAGGGCATCGTGGTCTCGGCGCGTGACGTCACGGCCGAGCACGCCGCCGAGGCTCGCGCGCGCGAGTTCGTCCAGCGCGCAAGTTTCCTCACGAGCCTGATGGATCTGTCGCGCGACGCCATGATCGTGCGCGATTTCGAGCGGGGCATCACCTACTGGAATCGGGCCGCCGAGGACCTTTACGGGTGGACTTTCGAGGAGGTCTTTGGTCGTTCCACGGTCGAGGTCCTCTTCTCCGACGCGGCCGAGGCGCAGCGCACCTTCGAGGCGGTGATGCGTGACGGCGTCTGGCGGGGCGAGCTGCACCACCGCGCCCGCGACGGGCGCGAGATTATCGTGGACTGCCGCTTGCAGCTCATCTACGGCGACGGCGGGACGCCGATCGGACTGTTCGGCGCGAACAGCGACGTCACGGCCCTCGCACGTGAGCGTGAGCGTAGGATCCGCTCCCAGCGCATGGAGAGCATCGGCACGCTGGCCGGGGGCATCGCCCACGACCTGAACAACGTGCTCGCGCCGGTCCTGATGTCGATAGAACTACTGGCGCGCGATGAGCCCGAGCCCGCCCGGCGCCGGATCCTCGCGACGATGGAGTCGAGCGTGCACCGCGGGGCGGAGATGATCCGCCAGGTGCTCTCGTTCGCGCGCGGGGCGGCCGGCGAGAGACAGCACCTCTCGATGTCGGTCCTGCTCTTTGAGTACCTCCAGTTCTGCCGGGACTCCCTGCCCGGCTCGATTGAGTTGGTGGCCGAGGTCCCCGACGACCTGCACGCCGTCGTTGGCGATGCGACCCAGTTGCTCCAGGTGCTGGTCAACCTGGCGACTAACGCCCGCGACGCGATGTCCGAGGGGGGGCGCCTCACGGTGCGCGCGCACAACGAGGCGTCCCGGTCGGGCGAATCACCGTCGGCGGTCAGTGTGGTCGTCGAGGTGTCCGACACCGGTTCGGGGATGACTAAGGAGGTCCTTAAGCGGGCCTTCGAGCCCTTCTTCACGACCAAGGCCGTGGGCGAGGGGACGGGCCTCGGACTTGCCACCTCGCGCGGGATCGTCGTCGATCACGGGGGACGCCTCGAGGTGATCTCCGAGCCCGGTCGGGGGTCGACCTTCCGGGTCGTCCTGCCCGCCCTGGAGGAGGCGACGGCGCCCTTGATTGAAATCCCCCCCGCGCCGGCGGTGGCGGGCCGGAGACGACGTGTGCTCGTCGTCGATGATGAGCCGGCGATACTCATGGCCGTCGACGAGGTGCTGCGCGCCCACGACTTCATCGTTGACGTGGCCCAGGACGGCGTCGCGGCGCTCGCGACCCTTGAGGCGACCGGGCTCGCGTACGACCTCGTCCTCACCGACCTGAACATGCCCCGTCTGGGCGGCCTCGAACTGATGGGGCGACTGGGCGAGGCGGGCTCCACGGCGCCGGTTGTCCTTATGAGCGGGGTCGGGGACCGCGTGAGCGCCGGGACGGCCGCGGGCTTCCTCGCCAAGCCGTTCTCGACCGCCGATCTCCTGGAGGCCGTCGTCGCGGCCCTGGGCGATGACTGAGCCTCGGTCCCGACTTGGGGCGAACCGGGGGGAGGGCGGGTCCGTTATAGGCTGGCCGCGTGACGGGGGGCACGGAGACGGTCGACGAGGCTAACCCGGTGCGTGAAGCCCCCTCCTCGAGTCGGGCGGTGGTCGCACGCTTCGACCACGTGACGATGCTCTTCGACGGCAATGCCGCCGTCGACGACCTCAGTCTCGACATCTACGAGGGTGAGTTCTTCAGCCTCCTTGGACCCTCGGGCTGTGGAAAGACGACGTCGTTGCGCATGCTCGGGGGCTTTGAGGAGCCGACGCGGGGGCGCATCTACCTCGCCGGCAAAGACGTGACCTTTCAGGCGCCCTACACCCGCGACGTGAACACCGTCTTCCAGTCCTACGCCCTCTTCCCCCACCTCGACGTCTTCGAGAACGTGGCCTTCGGGCTGCGCCGTCGGCGCACCGCCAAAGCCGAGGTCAAGCGCCGGGTGGCCGAGATCCTCGAGATCGTGGACTTGCCGAATTTCGAGCGCCGGCGCCCGAACCAGCTCTCGGGGGGCCAGCAACAGCGCGTGGCGCTCGCGCGGGCCCTGGTCAACGAGCCGTCGCTGCTGCTGCTCGATGAGCCGATGTCGGCTCTGGACGCGAAGTTGCGGCGCCAGATGCAGGTCGAGCTCAAGCGGATTCAGACCCGGGTGGGGATCACCTTCCTCTACGTCACCCACGACCAGGAAGAGGCCATGACGATGTCGGATCGCCTGGCCGTGATGCGACACGGGCGAATCGAGGGCATCGGCTCACCCCAAGAGATTTACGACTCGCCGACGACCGAGTTTGTGGCGACGTTTCTCGGGGCCTCCAATCTGTTGGCCGGCGACGTCACCGGTGTCGACGGGTCGGTCGCCACGGTTACCGTGTCCAACGGCCAGACGCTGCGCGTGAGGCTCGGGCGCCTGCCCGAGGCCCGGGTGGGTGCCGCAGTCAAGGTGGGCGTGCGCCCGGAGAAGATCAGCATCAGTGTGGGTGGCGCCGCGGCCGGCGGCGACCACAACCGCCTGCGCGGGCGGGTCAAGGTCTCGACGTTCACCGGCGTGGGCAACCAGTACATCGTCGAGATGCCCTGGGGCTCCGACGTCACGGTCTACGCTCAGAACATCGGGGAGACCAGCGCGCCGCGCAGCGGGGAAGAGGTCGTCCTCACGTGGCCGATCGAGCACACGTTTGCCGTGCGCCCGATGGCCCCGGGATCGACGGAAGATGAAACCAATATGGGGGACAGTGATGAGTGACAACACCAACAACGACGTGGCCGGCGGCGGGATCGACCCGGCGCTCTGGCGCGGACTGACCCAGCCGCGCCTGAGCCGACGCCAGGCGCTGGGGGTCGCCGGTGGGGGTCTGGCCGCCGGGCTGTTCCTCGAGGCGGCCGCGGCCTCGGGCGCGTCGTTGCCGAACGCCAAGGTGGGCACGCCCTCGTGGTGGAAGAAGCAGAAGCTCCACCACACGGTGAACTTCGCGAACTGGCCGCTCTACATCGACACCTTGAAGGGCAAGTACCCGTCGCTCAATCACTTCACTAAGACGACGAAAATCAAGGTGAACTACTTCCAGGTCATCGACGACAACACCTCGTTCTACGCCAAGATCCGACCCTCGCTCGCCGCGGGCCAGTACACGGGCTACGACATCGTCGTCATGACCAACAACAACCCCCCGTTGGGCTACCTCATCGAACTGGGCTGGCTGATCCCGCTGGACCACTCGATGATGACCAACTTCAACAAGTACGCCGGTCCGCTCGTGAAGAACCCGGCGTGGGACCGTGGCAACAAGTACACCATGGCGTGGCAGTCGGGCTGGACCTCGGTCGCGTACAACTCCAAGCAGGTGAAGGACCCCGGCGACAGTGTGAAGATCCTCTTCGACAAGAAGTACGCCGGGCGCATCGGCATGCTGAGCGACCCCTTTGAGCTCGGCAGCGTGGGCCTGCTGGCCCTGGGCATCGAACCCGCGACCTCGACCGAGTCGGACTGGGCGAAGGCCGCCAAGCTGCTCCAGAAGCAAAAGAGCGACGGGCTTGTGGCCGCCTACTACGACCAGAGCTACATCCAGCACCTGAAGAACGGCGATATCTGGGTCTCCCAGGCCTACTCGGGTGACATCTACCAGGCGAACCTGAGCAACAAGTACAAGGACCTCGTGCTCATGATCCCCAAAGAGGGGCTCATGATGTGGACCGACAACATGTGCATCCCGCTGTACGCGCAGAACCCCAAGGACGCCATGACGCTGATGGACTACTACTACAGCCCCGTCACCCAGTCGGTGGTCGAGTACTACAACGACTACATCTGCCCGGTGCCCAGCGCGAAACAGCAGCTAATGCACCCCACGAGTTGGAACAAAGAGGCCCTGGCGTCGCTCAAGCCGGAGATCGGTCTGCCCTACTCCGCCACCGCGAACTCGCCGCTGGTCTTCCCGTCGGGTCGTGAGCAGAAGCTGACCAAGACCTACTACCAGTTCAAGGACCAAGCCGAGATCAACGCGTGGACCAGCCTCTTCTTGCCGATCATCCAGGGGGCGTAGCGCGAGAACACCACCGCCGGGGCTCTTGGGGCAAGCGCCTCGCGCCGTACCTCTTGAGCATGCCGGCGGTGGTGTGGCTCGTCCTGCTCTTCGTCGTTCCGCTGGTGATCATGCTGTCGTTGTCGCTCAAGACGTGCAATCCCGCGTCGGGCGCCTGCACCATGACCTGGAATTGGGGCGAGTTACCTCGACAGGTGAGCCTGTACCGCACCGAGTTCTTCACCAGCCTCGAGTACGGGGCCGCTGCCACCCTCGTCGACCTCGTCCTGTCGTTCCCGATCGCCTACTGGATCGCCTTCTACGGGGGACGAAAGAAGAACTTCTTCTTGATGATGCTGCTCGTCCCGTTCTTCGTGTCCTTTGTGATCCGTACCCTCGTGTGGGAGTTCATCCTCTCGCCGAGCGGGTTCTTCCTCACGTTCTTGCGCCACGCGAACCTGGTGACGTCGAGTTTCCACGTGCTGGGCACGGGGTCGGCGGTGATCGCGGGGCTCGCCTACAACTACCTGCCCTTCACCGCGCTTCCCCTTTACGTGGCGCTCGAGCGCATCGACCGGCGGGTCCTCGAGGCGGCCTACGACCTGTACGCCTCGCGTCGCGAAGCGTTCGTGCGGGTCATCCTGCCCTTGACCATCCCGGGTATCTTCGCGGCGTTCCTGCTGACCTTCATCCCGGCCTTCGGTGACTACGTCAACCAGCAGATCCTCGGGGGCACCTCCAGCACGATGATCGGCACCGTCATCCAGAACACGTTCCTGGTGACCGGTGACTACGCCGCCGGGTCGGCCCTGTCGGTGGTCGTGCTCGTGATCTCCCTGCTCGGCATCTGGCTCTACTCACGGGTGCTGGGGTCGCGCTCGATCGAGGAGTACCTGTGAGCGTGGTGGCCGGAGACGTCGCGACGGCCGGGGGGGCGCCGCTCGCGCCCGGCGCATCAGCGATCAAGCGGCCCCGCCACTGGGGGCGTCTCGTTCTGCCCGCCTACTCGTGGCTGGTCATCGCGTACCTGGTCTTTCCCATCGTCGTGATGTTCATCTACAGCTTCAACAAGTCGGTGGGTGGCGTGCCGCAGGTGAGTTTCTCGTGGAACGGCTTCACGACTCTGTGGTACCGGACCTGGAACGACGCGCCCGGACTGACCGCCGCGTTCTGGTTGTCGATTCGCCTCGCCTTGATCGCGACGGCCATCTCGACGGTCCTGGGCACCTTGCTCGCCATGGCCCTGGTGCGCTATCGGCCGCGTCAGTTCCACGGCAAGGGCGTCATCGAGCAGATCCTGTTCGTCAACATCGCGGCTCCCGAGATCGTCATGGGCGCCTCACTGCTCGGGCTCTTCGTGACCTTCAACATCGGCCGGGGCTTCTTGACCCTGGTTCTCGCGCACGTGATGTTCTGCATCGCCTACGTGGCGGTCACCGTGAGGGCGCGGCTCACGGGCTTCGATCGCGCCCTGGAGGAGGCGGCCTACGACCTGGGCGCCGGACCGTTCACCACCTTTAGACGCGTGACCCTGCCGATGATCATGCCCGGGGTCTTGGCCGGTGCCCTGATGGCCTTCGCGCTCTCGATCGATGACTTCGTGACGTCGAACTTCGTGAGCGGCACGAGTTCGCCCTTCCCGGTGCTCATCTACGCCTCGACGCGCGTGGGAATCCCCCCGCAGGTCTTCGTGTTCGGCAGCGTCATCTTCGCGGTGGGCATAGCCCTCGCGCTGTCCAGCCTGGCGATCGGCCGGCGGCGCGCCTGACCCGTCGCGTGCGACGTTGCGGCCCACGTCCTGGGTGAGCCGAACCGGCCGTGAACCGTCGGGGCGCCCGGATTCGAACCGGGGACCTCGTGCTCCCAAAGCACGCGCGCTAACCAAGCTGCGCTACGCCCCGCGCCCAGTGAGGCTACTACGCGCCGGCCCGCGCTGGGCCTGGTAGTACGGTCGCGGCGCGTGAGGGGCACAAGGAGGGGTGATGTCGACGACGTACGCGTGGATCGTGGACGCCCTGGCCGAGACGTGGGGGTCGATCGAGACCGTCCTCGACGATCGGCCGGCGCCGGACTTCGACGCGCCCACGGCCTGTCCGGGCTGGAATGTGCGCGACGTGCTCGCCCACCTCGTGGGCTTCGAGCGGATTCTCCAGGGTGAGCCCGTCCCCGAGCACGAGGGCGAGTACCCCGACTACGTGAAGAACCCCATCGGTGAGTTGAACGAGGCCGTCGTCGCCCACTGGCGCCGTCGCCCGCTCGTCGAGCTGCGCGAGGCGTTCCGTGTCACGACGGCCCTCGCGCTCTCGCGCCTGCGTGGGCTCTCTGAGGAGGAGTGGGACCGCGTGGGCTGGAGTCCCGAGGGAGAGCGTCCCTACCACCGCTTCATGGAGACCCGCGTCCTCGACAGCTGGATCCACCTCGGCGATCTGAGAGACGCCTTCGGACTCGAGGACGACGACCACGGTCCCGGCGAGGCCGTCGTCCTCGGCCGCTTCACGGGCGCGCTGCCCTTCGTGCTCGGGCGGCGCGTCGGGGCGTCCGAGGGTGCGCGCGTCGCGGTCGACCTGCGCGGTGCGCGTGGCGCGCGCCACGTCGTGGCCATCGAGGGCGGTCGTGGGAAGGCGCTTCCGTCCGAGGCGCAGGCCGAGAACGAGCTGGTCACCTCGACGGCGCTCTTCTGGCGTCGCGCCGCCGGTCGGGTGGACGCGTCGCGGCTCCTCGCGGACCCCGCGACGTCGGTGCGGGGTGACGCCGCTCTGGTGGGCGCCGTCGTCGAGGGCCTCGTCGTCATGATCTAGGGCGTGGCCAGCCGGTAGGCTGGGCGCTCCTATGCAGGCCACCGCGACCCCGCTCGAGAACTATCACGTCAAGCTATCGGTCGAGGTCGATGAGGGAGAGATGGCCGCGGCCCTTGACGACGCCGCGCGCAAGCTCTCGCGCCAGGTCTCGATCAAGGGCTTCCGTAAGGGCAAGGTGCCTAAGAACGTCCTGATCGCTCACCTCGGAGGCGTCCAGGGTCTTCGCTCCGAGGCCATTCGCGAGTCGCTGCCCGACTTCTACGCCCGGGCCGTTTCCGAGACCCTCATCGACCCGATCGCCCAGCCCGACATCACCATCACCGCCGGCGAGGCCGAGGGCCCTCTCGCCTTCGAGGCCGATGTCCAGGTCCGCCCCGAGGTCGAGATCACCGGGCACCGCGACCTGCGCGTGACCGTCCCCTCGCCGGTCGTGACCGACGAGGAGGTCGACGCGCAGATCGACCGGTTGCGCGAGACCGACGCCGTCTTGAAGGACGTGGACCGTCCGATCGTCACCGGGGACCTCGTGACCATGGACGTCGCCATCGCCGCGGTGGGCGACGAGACGGCCGAGCCCCTGGTCATGCGGGACTACATGTACACGGTGGGCTCGGGGTCATTGACCGACGGGGTCGACGAGCTGATCCTGGGACTGCGCGCGGGGGAGGACCTCACGGTGAACGGCCCGCTCGGGCCCTCCCAGGTCGCGACCTACACGATGAGCCTGAAGCAGGTGCACGAACGCGAACTGCCCGCGACGACCGACGAGTGGGTTGCCGAGAACACCGAGTGGTCGACGGCGACCGAGATGCGCGACGCCATCGTCGACCAGATGCGCCGTCGGCGCGTCATCGAGGCCCAGCTCTCCCAGCGCGACGCGACGCTCGTCGCCCTGTCGGACCTCGTGCCCGATGACGTGGTGCCCGACGCCCTCGTCGACGACGAGATCGGTTCACGACTCCACGATCTGAGCCATCGGCTCGAGCAGCAGCGTCTCACCCTCGAGTCGTTCCTTCAGATGACCGGCCAGGACCCCGAGCAGTTGCTCGAGGCCGTGCGCGCCGACGCGCGTCGCGCCATTCGGGTCGACTTGGGGCTGCGCGCCGTCGCCCGCGCCGAGGGGCTCGAGCCGACCGACGAGGAGGTCGAGGCCGAGCTGGCCTCGACGGCCGAGGCGATGGGCGCCACCGCCGAGTCGCTGGCCGAGAACCTGCGCGAGTCCGGCCGGGTGGTCGCCTTCCGGGCCGAGGTGGCCAAGATGAAGGCGTCGCGCTGGCTCAGCGAGCACGTGACCTTCGTCGACCCCAATGGGGTGGAGATCGATAGGGCCCTGCTCGCCCCGGACCAGAGTGCCGACGGCGACGCCTAAGGTGGGAATGTGAACGACGTCCACCGCGCCCAGAACTACCTCGTCCCGACGGTCGTCGAGTCGTCGAACCGCGGCGAGCGGGCCTACGACCTCTACAGCCGGCTCCTGCGCGAGCGCATCATCTTCCTCGGCACGCCGATCGACGACACGATCGCCAACCTGATCTGCGCCCAGCTACTCTTCCTCGAGTCCGAGGACCCCGAGAAGGACATCAATCTCTACATCAACTCCCCGGGCGGCGACATCACCGGCTTGCTCGCGGTGTACGACACGATGAAGTACATCAAGCCCGACGTGTCGACCTTCTGCTTCGGCCAGGCCGCCTCGGCCGCCGCGGTGTTGCTCGCGGCCGGCAGCAAGGGCAAGCGCTACGCCCTGCCCCACGCGCGCATCCTCTTGCACCAGCCCTGGGGTGGGGTGGGGGGTCAGGCGTCGGACATCGAGATCCAGGCCCGCGAGATCCTACGCATGAAGGACATGCTCAACGACATGCTGGCCAGCGACACCGGCCAGTCGGTCGAGCGCATCGGTAAAGACACCGACCGCGACTTCATCATCGGGGCCGCCGAGGCGGTCGAATACGGCCTGATCGACGAGGTAATCACCACCCGACCGTAGGTTCCCGATTCGGCGGGTGGCGCCCCGTAGGATGGAGCGGCGGTCCGTGTCGGAGGTAGGCGTGGCGAAGTTCGGAGAGGGCAGCGACCTCATCAAGTGCAGTTTTTGCGCGAAGGGTCAAAAGCAGGTCAAGAAGTTGATCGCGGGCCCGAGCGTCTACATCTGCGACGAGTGCATCGACCTGTGCAACGACATCATTGCTGACGAGTTCGGCGATCGGCCGGAGTTCGTCCTGGATGACCTGCCCACCCCGCGGGAGGTCTCGGCGTTCCTCGACGAGTTCGTAATCGGACAGGCCGAGGCGAAGAAGATCCTCGCCGTCGCCGTCTACAACCACTACAAGCGGATCCAGACCGGACCCCTGCACGACGATGACGTCGAGGTCGCCAAGTCGAACGTCCTCCTGCTGGGTCCGACCGGCTGCGGCAAGACCTTCCTCGCCCAGACCCTGGCCCGGATGCTCAACGTGCCCTTCGCCATCGCCGACGCCACCGCCCTTACCGAGGCCGGCTACGTGGGCGAGGACGTCGAGAACATCCTCTTGAAGCTGCTCGCGGCGGCTGACTTCGACGTCAAGCGGGCCGAGCGGGGGATCATCTACATCGACGAGATCGACAAGATCGCCCGCAAGGCCGAGAATCCCTCGATCACCCGGGACGTCTCGGGTGAGGGTGTCCAGCAGGCCCTCCTCAAGATCCTCGAGGGCACCGTGGCGAGCGTCCCGCCCCAGGGTGGACGCAAGCACCCCCACCAGGAGTTCATCTCCATCGACACCTCGAACATCCTGTTCATCTGCGGGGGCGCCTTCGCCGGGCTCGAGACGATCATCGAGCGGCGCCTCGGCAAGCGCTCGATGGGCTTCAACCAGCCCGTCGAAACGCGCCGCTCGGGCGACCTCGAGCTCTTCCGCCACGTCCTGCCCGAGGACCTGGTGCGCTTCGGTCTGATCCCGGAGTTCATCGGGCGCCTGCCGATTATCGGTTCGGTCCAACAGCTCGATCGCGAGATGCTCATCCGCGTCCTCACCGAGCCGAAGAACTCCCTCGTCAAGCAGTTCCAGCAAGTCCTGGCGATGGACGGGGTCGAGCTCGTTATTGAAGACGACGCCCTCGAGGCGATCGCCGACCTGGCGCTCGAGCGCGGGACGGGCGCGCGCGGTCTGCGCTCGATCCTCGAGCACGTGCTGCTCGAGCCGATGTACGACGTGCCCGGGCGCAGCGACGTCGTGCGCTGCGTCGTGACCAAGGAGGCCGTCAGCGAAGGCGAGCTGCCCGTGTACGAGACGCGAAAGGCGACGCGGGCCCGTCGAGCGAGCTAGGGCGTGCGCTTCGCGACCTACGACGAGGCGCTCGCCTGGCTCGAGTCGCACGTCGACCTCGAGCGTCTCGCTGGAGCCCATCGGGTCCCGACCCTCGAGCCGACCCGCGCGGCCCTGGCGGCTCTGGCGGACCCGCAGCGGGACTACCCGAGCGTCCACGTCACCGGGACCAACGGCAAGGGGACGACGACGACGTTGACCAGCGCCCTCTTGATGGGGGCCGGGCTGCGCGTGGGCACCTACACCAGCCCGGACCTGCACGCGGTGAACGAGCGAATCGCGGTCAACGGCCTCGCGATCGCCGACGACGACCTGATCAGACTGCTCGAGCGCCTGAGCGACGTCGAGACTTCCCTCGGGTTCACCCTGTCGCGCTTTGAGCTGTTGACGGTGGCCGCCCTGGTGCACTTCTCCGACGAGGGTGTCGACGTGGCCGTGATCGAGGTGGGCATGGGCGGCACGTGGGACGCGACCAACGTCATCGACTCCTCGGTCGCGGTACTCACCAACGTCGACCTGGACCACACCGAGGTCCTGGGCCCGACGGTGGCGGCGATCGCGACCGACAAGGTGGGTATCTTCCGTGCGGACGGCGTGGCCGTCGTCGGCACGTCCGACCCGGAGGTGGTCGCCATCGCCGCGACCCGGGCCCGGGATATCGGCGCCACGCTGTGGCGGCTCGACGAGGCCTACGAACTGGTCGACAACGAACTCGCGGTCGGCGGGCGTGCGCTGAGCGTGCGCACGCCCTACGCGGCGTACGAGGAGGTCCTCCTCTCTCTGCACGGGATCCACCAGGGCGTCAACGCGGCCACGGCCATCACCGCGGCGGAGGCCTTCCTCGGGCGCGCGTTGGGTGATGAAGTGGTCACGACGACCCTGGCCGGCGTCTCGATGCCCGGGCGACTCGAGGTCCTCTCGCGCGACCCGCTCATCGTGGTCGACGGGGCCCACAACCCGGCGGGCGTGCGCGCGCTCGCCAACGCGCTCGACGGCGCCTTCGACATCACGGGTCAGCGGCGCTGCGTACTCGGCGTGCTGGGCGGTCGCGACCTCGACGACACGGTGCGACCCCTCATCGGTGCGGGCTTCGTCGAGTTCCACGTGTGCGCTCCGCGCTCCCCGCGGGCGGTCCCGCCCGCTGAGCTCGCCGCGGTGCTGCGTCGTCACGGCGCGGTCGCCTACGAGCATCCCGGCCCGATGGGCGCTCTCGCGCACGCGCGCGAGCATTCGAGCGACGACGACCTGATCGTCGTGTGCGGGAGTCTGTACCTCGTCGCCGAGGTCCGCGGCGAGCTGCTGCACCTCGAGGACCGTCACCGTCGGTGACCCTGTTAGAGTTCTCCGGATGTCTCGGACCCTGGTGATCGTCAAGCCCGACGCCGTCGAGCGCGGGCTCGTAGGGACGATCCTGGCCCGCCTCGAGGCCCGCGGGCTCACCCTGGCCGCCGCCGAGCTGCGCACGATTGACGTCGCCACCGCCGAGGCCCACTACGCCGAGCACCGCGGCAAGCCCTTCTACGAGCGCCTGGTGGCCTTCATCACCCGGGGTCCGGCGATGGTCTGCGTCGTCGAGGGTCCCGAGGCGACCTGGCGGCTGGTGCGCACGATGATGGGGGCGACCAACCCGGCCGAGGCTCTGCCCGGCACCATCAGGGGAGACCTGGCCACCGACATGGGTGAGAACCTGATCCACGGCTCGGACTCCGAGGAGTCGGCCCGTCGCGAGGTCGTGCTCTTCTTCCCCCACCTGGGCTAGCGCCCGGCACTGGTTGGTTCCTCGCGCGATGGCCTAGCCTGGTGAGGGTGTCGGGGCTAAGAGGTTCTCAATGGTAGATAGTCGATTCTCAGTGCTCGGTCGCGACATGGCCGTCGACCTGGGCACCGCGAACACGCTGGTGTACGTGCGCGGGCGCGGCATCATCTTGAACGAGCCGTCGGTGGTGGCGGTCGACGTGAAAGACGGCAAGCCCCTCGCGGTGGGCGCGGAGGCCAAGCGGATGATCGGTCGCACGCCGAGCAACATCCAGGCGATCCGACCCCTCAAGGACGGCGTCATCGCGGACTTCGAGATCTGCGAGAAGATGCTGCGCTACTTCATCCACCGAGTGCACCAGCGTCGCTTCGCCAAGCCGCGCATGGTCATCTGTGTGCCGTCGGGGATCACCGGCGTCGAGCAGCGCGCGGTGATGGAGGCGGCCGAGTTCGCCGGCGCGCGCAAGGCGTACATCATCGAAGAGCCGATGGCGGCGGCGATCGGTGCCGGTCTGCCGATTCACGAGCCGACCGGCAACATGGTCGTCGACATCGGTGGCGGCACGACCGAGGTCGCGGTCATCTCGCTCGGGGGCATCGTGACGAGCCAGTCGATTCGGGTGGGTGGCGACGAACTCGACGAGGCGCTCGTCGCGTTCGTGAAGAAGGAGTTCCAGCTGGCTCTCGGTGAGCGCACCGCCGAGGAGATCAAGATGCAACTGGGTTCGGCCTTCCCGCTCGAGGAGGAACTGCGCGCCGAGATTCGCGGACGCGACCTGGTAACGGGCCTGCCCAAGACCGTGGTCATCTCGACCGAGCAGATCCGCCAGGCGATCGAAGAGCCGGTCCAGGCCATCGTCGACGCCGTGAAGATCACCTTGGACCGCACGCCGCCGGAACTCTCGGCCGACCTCATGGAGCAGGGCATTGTCCTCACCGGCGGCGGGGCTTTGCTCGCCGGGCTGGCCGCACGCCTCGAGTACGAGACCAACATGCCCATCATCGTCGCCAACGACCCCTTGAACTGCGTGGCGCTCGGAAGTGGGATGTGCCTCGAGGAGCTCGAGGCCTTCTCCCGGATGCTCAAGACCAGCCCGTCGCGTTAAGGCGTGGCCACCGAACGCTCGCGTCGGCGCACGCTGACCTTGTCGGTCGCGGCGCTGGTGACCCTGGTCGTGCTCTACCTGACGACGGGGGTGGGGTCGGGGCTGCGCGGGGCCGCGAACCTGATCGTGACCCCCTTCAGCTGGGCGGTGAACGGCATCGCACGGCCGATCGGCCACTTCCTCGCCGGCACCGTCAACTACTCCGACGTGGTCGCCCAGAACCACAAGCTGCGCTACGAGTTGGGCCGCGCCGAGCTCAAGGCCAACGAGGCCTGGGCCTTCGAACGCCAGCTCGAGGAGCTGACCAGCGCGCTGCACGTCCCCTTCGTAGGCTCGATCCCGATGGTGACGGCTCAGGTCACCCAGGACGCCCCGACCAACTTCTCGGCGACAATCGGCATATCCCAGGGTCGTGACGCGGGCGTCCTGGTGGGGATGCCCGTGGTCGCCAACGGTGGGCTCATCGGGCGGGTCGTGGCCACCACCCCGCGCGGAGCCACGGTGGACTTGATCACCGACCCGACCTCGATGGTGGGGGGCGTGCTCGCGCGTGGCTCGGCCCACGTGCTCGTCTCGGGCCGGGGCATCGACAGCGGTCTCTCGTCGAGCTCGGTGCCGCTCTCGAGTGGCGCCTCGCCGGGGGAGCAGGTGGTGACCGACGGGCTGCGCGGGGGTCTCTTCCCCCCGGGCATCCCGATCGCGAGGGTGAAGGACGTCACCTTGACCCCCGGCGCCGCGAGCTACAACCTCGTCCTCACCCCCGACGCCGACCTGCGTCACCTGGCCTACGTCGACGTCGTCTTGTGGGAGCCCACCCCGTGAGGCGCGTGGTGGTGCCGGTGACGTTGGTCACCCTCGTCCTCGTCGCAATCCAGCTGGACGTCTTCTCGTCGCTGCGCTTCGCCGGGGCCGTGGTGATGATCGTCTGGCTCTGGCCCTTCTGCGTCGGGCTCACGGGCGCCACGTCGCTCGCCCTCTACAGCGCGACGCTGTCGGGTGTCTTCTTCGACACGCACTCTCCGACGCCCTTCGGCCTCGCCCTCGTGGTGGCGCTCGTGCTCGCGTGGTTCGCCTCGCGCCTCGGTCGCGAGGGGATCGGCGACCTCGACTCGACGGCGTGGTGGGTCACCCCGGTGCTCGCCGCGGTCGCCGGGTTCCTCGCCCCCCTCTTGTTCGTGGCGGCCGGCGTCGTGGCGCTGCACGGATCCATGTGGCGTAACGGCCTGCCCGCGGCCATGGTGGTGAACGCGGTCGCCTTCTTCGTCCTCGCCCGGCCCGCGGCGCGGCTGGCCCGCTGGTCGAGCGGTCAGCGCGTGGTGCGGCGGTGACCCCCTCCTGGCGGGACCGGCCGACGGGTTCGTGGTTCACCCGGCTGTGGCGGCCGTGGACCTCACTTCACCCGCGACGCGGGCGCGGCCGGACCATCAACGAGCCCAAGCCGGTGGGCATTCGCGACCTCGTCGCCGGGCCCGACGAGGTCGTGGCCCGCCCCGAGCGGCGCTGGACGGTGATCGGGGGCTTCTTCTTGGTGCTGCTGGTGGCCCTCGTGGTGCGCCTCTTCTTCCTCCAGATCCTCGAGTACCGGTCCTCGGCGGCGACGGTCTACGCCAACTCCTTGCGCGTGACGACGATCCCGGCCGCCCGCGGGTCGATCATGGACCGCGAGGGGACCCCGCTCGTGACCAACGTCACCACGACCCAGATCCGCCTATCGCGGGCCGAGGCGTACCTGCACCCCGCGATCAAGGGGACCCTCTCGTCGCTCACCGGACTCAGCGTGAAGCAGATCAACACCGCGCTCAACAACCAGCAGTACAGCCCGTACCAGCCCGCCCCCATCATGAACGACGCGCCCCCCGGCGAGGTCGAGTTCATCAAGCTCCACCCGAACGAGTTCCCCGGGGTGACGGTGCTCAGCACCTCCCAGCGCTTCTACCCCCAGGGCGGCAACACGGCGGCCCCGGTGCTCGGCTACGTGGGCCCCATTACCGGGGCCCAGCTCGCCGCCCACCCCAACCAGGGCTACCAGACCGACTCGGTGATCGGCAAGGCCGGGCTCGAGGCGTACTACGAGCAGTACCTGAGGGGTCGCGACGGCACGCAGACCATCGAGGTCGACGCCAACAACCAGATCCTCGGCGCCATCAAGACGACCCCGCCGAGGATCGGCGACACGGTCGTGACCAACATCGACCTAGGGCTCCAGCAGGCGCTCGACGCCTACCTTAAGTACCAAATCCTCACCGACCGACGCTCGATCGACCCCGTCTCGCACCTGCGACCCCAGGCGCCCAACGGTGCGGCCGTGGTGCTCGACCCCAACACCGGCGCCGTGCTCGCCATGGCGAGCTACCCCAGTTACAACCTCAACGACTTCGTCAAGGGCCTCTCGAACGCCCAGTTCGCCCAGCTGATCAAGAAGGGCGCGTTCAACAACTTCGCCATCCAGGGCCTGTACACACCCGGGTCGACCTTCAAGTTGATCACCGCGACGGCCGAACTGCAGACGGGGATCATGTCCCCCTACCACATCATCAACGACACCGGGACCTTCGTCGTCCCGGGGTGCCTCAACAAGACGAACCACGGCTGTCTCTTCCACGACGACGACAACTCGGCCGCGGGGCTCATCGACCTGCCGATGGCGATCACCGTCTCGTCGGACTACTACTTCTACAACCTCGGCTACCTCTTTTGGATCCACCAGAGCCGGTACGGTCAGACGCCCATCCAGAACGTCGGCGCGAAGTACGGGCTCACGACGCTCACCAACGTCGACCTGCCCAACGAGGTCGCGGGTCGGATCGACTCGCCCGCGGTGCGCAAGCAGCTTCACGCGGCGGACCCCAAGGCCTTCCCGACCGTGACCTGGTACACCGGTGACAACATCGAGATGGCCTTCGGTCAGGGCACCACGGCCTTCACGCCGATCGCCCTGGCGAACGCCTACGCCACCTTCGCCAACGGCGGTACCCGCTATCAGCCCGAGGTGGCCGCCGCCATCGTCAACCCCCACGGCAAGGTCGTCGTGCGCTACCAGCCCCACGTGCTCGGCCACGTCCGCCTGCCCCCGGCCATCCGCAACCCGATCCTCCAGGGCTTCGAGGGCGTCATCAACAACCCGCGCGGGACGGGCTACTACCCCTTCCACCAGTACGCCAACTTCAATCTCTCGGCCTTCCCGGTGGCCGGCAAGACGGGGACGGCCTCGAACGCGCCCGGCCTCGAGCCGAACTCGCTCTTCGTGGGCTTCGGCCCCACAACCCACCCGCGCTACGTGGTGGTCTGCGTGATCGCCGAGGGCGGCTACGGCGCCGACGCCGCCGCCCCGGTCGTGGCCAAGACCTTCGACTACCTCGTCGCCCACCCGGTCGGCCCGGTCCACTTCGCACCAGTGCTCTCGACCACCCCGACGCGCCACCGAGCCCCCCACCGCTCCGTGACGCCCTCGGCGGGCGGATAGCCGGGTCGAGAGCACCCGTGCACTAGCCTGGGGGGAGTAGGGCGCCCGCCCGACGGGCGCGAAGGACGTCACGGTGGTCGCCGGAGCCGCCACCGAACCGAGGACGACGTGGCAGAGCCCAGGACCAGCGACAGCGACACCCGCCCAGGCGCCACCTCCTTGACGACCCAACGAACCCCTAACCGTGCCCAGGCCGCCGAGCGCTCCTCGCTCGCGGCGCCCCGTCGGCGGTGCTCCGCGCCCGCCGCCGCCATCGCAAGGAGTACGCCCCGTGACCGAGGCCGCCAACCCCACCCCCGCCGCACCCGGCACCGCCGGGCCCGGGCCCGCACCTAGCCCCGACGGCCCCGCGCCGGAGCGGCCGCGCATCGGCGACACGCGCCCGGCGCCGCGCATCGGCGACACCCGCCCCGCCCCGGGCTCCACCTCGAGCGGCGCGAGCGCGCCCGCCGGGGCCGGTCGGAGCCGCCGGCGCCGCGGCGGCCGGGGCCGGGGACGCGCCGGTGGGGGCGCGAACGGGTCGGCCGTCGAGGCGTCCCCTCGCCGAGGTGCCGAGGCCCCCGTGGAGGCCTCCGCCCCCGAGGCCGCCAGCGGCGAGGGTGGCGCGCGCCGCTCGCGCCGGCGCCGCGGCACCGAGCGGCGTGGCCGCGCCCAGGGCCGGTACCTCATGGCCGTGCACACCACCCCCGAGGGGACCCACATCGCCACTCTCGAGGGGCGCACGATGGTCGAGTACGTGCTGGCCAAGACCGCCGACGAGACCTCCCAGATCGACGGCAACATCTACGTCGGGCGGATCCAGAACGTGCTGCCGGGCATGGAACTGGCCTTCGTGGACATCGGCATCCCCAAGAACGCCGTGCTCTATCGCGGCGACGTCGCCTACGACGCCGACGACCTCGAGGGACCGGTCAAGGACATGCGCATCGAGCAGATGATCCGGGCCGGCCAGACGATCATCTGCCAGGTCACGAAGAACGCCATCGGCGCCAAGGGCGCTCGACTCACTCAGGAGGTCAGCCTGCCCGGGCGCTTCGTGGTGCTCGTGCCGAACTCGACGACCATCGGCATCTCCAAGCGTCTCCCCGACGGGGAGCGTCGCCGGCTGCGCAAGATCATCGACGACGTCAAGCCCGAGCGCCACGGGCTGATCGTGCGCACCGCCGCCGAGGGCGTGTCGGCCGACGACCTGGCCCGCGACGTGGCCTCGCTGTGCGAGAAGTGGGAGGCGATCGAGGCCGAGGTGGCCCGTTCGAGCCAGCCCCGTCTCATCTACCGGGACCTCGACCTGGCCGTGCGGGTGCTGCGCGAGGAGCTCAACGACGACTACCGGGCCGTCCTGATCGACGACGAGGACCTCTTCGACAAGGTGCGCGAGTACGTGCTGGCCGTCAACCCCGAGCTCGCCGACCGCATCGAGTACTACGACCCCGCGGTGGAGACCCTGCCCCTGTTCGAGCGCTACTTCGTCCACGAGCAGCTCCACCGGGCCCTCGATCGCAAGGTCTTCCTGCCCTCGGGTGGGTCGCTCATCATCGAGCGGACCGAGGCCCTGACCGTTATCGACGTCAACACCGGCAAGAACGTGGGCAAGAACAACCTCGAAGAGACGGTCTTTCGCAACAACCTCGAAGCGGCCGAGGAGGTCGCGCGCCAGCTGCGCCTACGCGACATCGGCGGCATCATCGTCATCGACTTCATCGACATGGAGTCCAAGGCCAATCGCGACGCCGTCGCCTCGGCCCTGCGCCAGGCCCTCAGCCGTGACAAGACCCGCACCCAAGTGTTCGACATCTCCGAGTTGGGCCTGGTCGAGATGACCCGCAAGCGGGTCAACGAGGGTCTCCTCGAGGCCCTCTCGGTGCCCTGTTCGGTCTGTGACGGCCGCGGCTTCATCGTCCAGACCGGGCTGTAGCCATCCGCCCGTCGGCTAGTATGGACTCCCTATGTACGCCGTTATCCGTGTAGGCACCTCCCAAGAGCGCGTCACCGAGGGCCAGGTCGTGCGCGTCGACCTGCGACCCGAGGAGGTGGGCGCGAGCGTCGAGTTCCAGCCCGTGCTCGTGGTCGACGGCGACGCGGTCGTCGCCGGGCCGGCCCTCAAGGGGGCGACGGTCACCGGGACCATCCTCGGTGAGGAGAAGGGCCCGAAGATCCGCGGGCTCACCTACAAGCCCAAGGCCATCCAGCGTCGTCGCTGGGGCCACCGCCAGCGCTACTCGACCGTCGAGATCACCAAGATCTCGACCAGGGCCTAGGAGGAGAGATGTCCAAGACCAAAGGTGGCGGCTCCACCCGCAACGGCCGCGATTCGCGCGCCCAGCGCCTGGGCGTGAAGGCCTTCGACGGCACCGCCGTCAAGACCGGTTCGATCCTGGTGCGCCAGCGCGGCACCCAGTTCCACCCCGGGCGCAACGTCGCCAGGGGCAAGGACGACACGCTCTTCGCCCTCTCCGAGGGGACCGTGAAGTTCGGCTTTCGCGCCGGACGCAAGCTGGTCGACGTCCTCACCGACTGAGGCCCCGACGCACCGCGACGGCCCCGGGCGCGTCCCGGGGCTTTCGTGTTGTCGGTCTCGAGTCGGGCGCCTAGTGGTCCTCGGCTAGCGCGCGGAGCCGCTCGAGGGAGGCGAGGAGCCGCTCGGGTGTGGTGGCGCGGGCCCGGGCCACGCGAGCCTCGTCGGTGAGCTCGCGCCAGTCGTAGGTGTGGGTGACCAGGGTGCGCTCCGGGCCCCGCGCCTCGAGCTCGAAGGACCACTCGTGGCCGGGGGGCGTGAGCCCGGGCTCGGCCGGGCGCCACGCGAGGCGCGTCCCCTCGACGAAGTCCACCACGTGGTTCTCGCGAATCTGGCCGTTGGTGAGCCGGGTCGTGAACACCGCGCCGACGCGTCGCACGCGCTGACCGGGCTCGGAGTGGGCCAGGTTGTCGTTGCCGTCCCAGCGAGGCTGGGCGGCCGGGTCCGCGATCAACTCGAAGACGCGCGCCGACGGGGCCGCCACCTCCAGGCGGGCGCTCACCACACGGGTCTCGTCGGTGCTCACCGGTCCAGTCAACCACCTGGCCCGCCCCGTGGTCCGGGGCCCGAGACGACGAGAGCCCCGGACCACGGGGCCCGGGGCTCTCGTCGAGTCGGGGACTAGCCCTTTACGGCCTTTTTGAAGGTCGACCCGATCGACACCTTGGGCGCGCGCGACGCCTTCACCTGGATGGTCTCGCCCGTCTGGGGGTTGCGGGCCGTACGGGCCTTGCGCTCGACGCGCTCGAACGACAGGAAGCCCGACAGTACGATCTTCTCACCCTTCGACACGTTGGCGACCACGACGTCCTCGAAGGACTTGAGGACCTCCGCCACGGTGCTCTTGGTGGCGCCAGTTTCGGCCACAATTGCATCTACCAACTCGGCCTTGTTCACCGGTCGACTCCTTTATCTCTCTTAGATCGGCACTGGGGGCTCCCAGACGCCTGGGCCATTTTTACCCTGATTTCCTGGAATTTCGGGCATTTGGGCCATAATCATCGGCGCACCAACCCCCTGGATGGAGCGTCGTGCCTGGTCAGGGCGGAATCACCGGCCGGGATTCTCCACGATTCGACAGGCCCGCGCCCTACGATGGCGCGATGGACAGCCCCAATCTCGCGCAACTGCACGGACTCCTCGAACGCGAGCGGGCCCGGTACCGGGTCGAGCACCCCCGCTCCCTCGCCCTCAGCCAGGGCGCACGCAACCTCTTGGCGGGCGTGCCCATGACCTGGATGCGCAAGTGGGCCGGTGGATTCCCCCTCGGCTTTACCGGCGCTCATGGGGCGAGCGTCACCGACCTCGACGGCCACGACCTCGTCGACTTCGCCCTGGGCGACACGGGGGCGATGGCCGGCCACTCCCCGGCACCGCTGATGGCCGCGCTCGAGGAGCGGGTCGGGCGCGCCGGCGGGGTGACGACGATGCTGCCCAACGAGGACGCCCAGTGGGTCGCGGCCGAGCTGACCCGCCGCTTCGGACCGACCCGGTGGTCCTTCACCCTCTCGGCGACCGACGCGAACCGCTGGATGCTGCGCCTGGCCCGCATGGTGACCGGCCGGGCGAAGGTGCTCGTCTTCAACTACTGCTACCACGGCACCGTCGACGAGACCATCGCCGTCATCGGCCCGGACGGGCGAACCGCATCGCGTCCGGGCAACGTGGGACCGGCCGTCGACCCGGCCGCCACCACGAAGGTCGTGGAGTTCAACGACCTCGCGGCCCTCGAGCGCGAGCTGGCCGCGGGTGACGTGGCCTGCGTGCTGTGCGAACCGGCGCTCACCAACATCGGAATCGTCCTACCCGAGCCCGGCTTCCTCGAGGGGGTGCGCGCGGCGTGCGACGCGACCGGGACCCTGCTCGTCATCGACGAGACCCACACCTTCTCCGCGGGACCCGGGGGGGCGACCCGCCGCTGGGGACTCGTCCCCGACGCGGTGACGATCGGCAAGTCACTCGGTGGCGGCGTCCCCTCGGGGGCCTACGGGCTGAGCGAGGAGCTGGCCGCCCGGGTCCTCACCCAGGCGGTCGACGGCTACGACCTCGAAGACGTCGGCGGCGTGGGGGGGACGCTCGCCGGCAACGCCCTAAGCCTGGCCGCCATGCGCGCCGTGCTCGGCGAGGTCCTCACCGACGAGGCCTTCGCGACGATGGAGGGACTCGCCACGACCTTCGCGGCCGACGTCGCGGCCACGATCGAGCGCAACACCCTCTCGTGGTCGGTCGTGCAGCTGGGCGCGCGCTGCGAGTACCGCTTCGCCTTCCCCGCGCCGAGCAGCGGCGGGGCCTCGGCCGCCGCGAGCGACCCCGCGCTCGAGGAGTACCTCCACCTCTACGGGGTGAACCGGGGGGTGCTCATCACCCCCTTCCACAACATGGCCCTCATGTGCCCGGCGACCACGCCCGACGACGTGGCGCGCCACTCGGTCGTCTTCGCCGAGGCCGTCGGCGAGCTGGTCGCCTAGCCCCGGGCTCGCGAAGGGGTCGCCCGTAGGATGGGGCCGTGTCCGCCTTCGTCGATCGCGCCCAGTTGCACGCCCGGGCCGGCGACGGGGGTGCGGGCTGCGTGAGCTTTCGGCGCGAGGCGCACGTGGCCAAGGGCGGGCCCGACGGCGGTGACGGCGGCAGCGGCGGCGACGTCTGGCTGGTGGCCGACCACAACCAGGCCTCCCTCCTGGGCTTTAGGGACCACCCCTTCCGCCGGGCGACCGACGGACAGCACGGCTCCTCCAAGCGTCAGCACGGCGCCCGGGGACGGGACCTCGAGGTGGCCGTCCCGGTGGGCACCGTCGTCTACGACCTCGAGGGCCAGGCGCTGGTGGACCTCTCGGTCGAGGGGACCCGCTGGCGGGCCGCGACCGGCGGCCAGGGGGGCATGGGCAACGCGCGCTTCCTCTCCAACGAGCGCCGGGCGCCGGCCTTCGCCGAGCAGGGCGAGCGCGGCGAGGAGGCCTGGTACAACCTCGAGCTGAAGCTCCAGGCCGACGTGGCCCTGATCGGCCTGCCCAACGTCGGCAAGTCGACGCTCATCGCGCGCGTCTCGGCCGCCCGCCCCAAGGTCGCCGACTACCCCTTCACCACCCTCGTGCCCCACCTCGGGGTGGTGCGCGTGGGCGCCCGGGCCGGCCGTCCCGGGGACGCCACCGAGTTCGTTCTGGCCGACATCCCCGGATTGATCGAGGGGGCGGCGGAGGGCCGTGGGCTCGGTCACGACTTCTTGCGCCACGTCGAGCGCGCGGCCGTACTCTGTGTCCTGATCGACCTGGCCGAGACGGCGCCCCTTCCCCCCGCGACCCAGCTCGAGGTGCTCCTCAGCGAGCTCGGCCGCTACCGGCCCCAGCTGCTCGAGCGGCCCCGGGTCGTCGTGGGCGCCAAGGCCGACGTGGCGGCCCACGCGTGGCCCGCCGACGAGACGATCTCCTCGCTCACCGGGGCCGGGATCGACCGTCTGCTCGGGCGCCTGGCCGCCCTCATCGCCGAGGGACGGCGCCAGCGGGCGGCCGCGAGAGCCGAGACCGTCGTCGTGCACCGTCCGGCCGCCCGTGAGGTCGCGGTCGAGCGGGTGGGTGAGGGCGAGTGGGCGGTCACCGGGCGCGCCGCCGCGCGCGCCGCGCGCTTTAGCGATCTCACCGACGAGGGAGCCCTAAGCGAACTCGAGCGACGACTGCGCGAGCTCGGGGTCGAGCGGCTCTTGGTGCGCGCGGGGGCCGCCGACGGTGACGTCGTGCACGTGGGCGGGGTGGCCTTCGAGTGGTTCCGCCACGCCGGCGCGAGCGCCGAGGGCGGCGCCCACCACCGCGCGACCCGCCGCGAGCGGCTCGCCCGGCACGGCCGGCTCAACGAGGGTGAGGGGAGCGAGCCCGAGGACGGCGTGGACGATGCCTAGCGTCGTGGTGAAGATCGGCACCTCCTCGGTCACCGACGCCGAGGGGGGCGTCGACGTGGCGGTCCTCGGGGCCGTGGCGGCCGACGTCGTCGAGCTGCGTTCCGCGGGCTGGTCGGTGGTCGTGGTTACCTCCGGGGCGATCACCGCCGGCTGGGCCGAGGTCGGCGCGGGGCGGCCCCGCCCCCGCGACGCCGTGACCCTCCAGGCCGTCTCGGCGGTGGGCCAGCCGCTATTGATGCAGGCGTGGCGACGGGCCTTCGCCGCGGTGGGCGTGCCGGTCGGCCAGGTACTGCTCGCCCCGCTCGACTTCAGCCACCGGGGCCAGTACCTTCACGCGCGCGACACGCTCGCCGCCCTCGCCGGGCTCGGGGTGGTCGCGGTGGTGAACGAAAACGACGCCGTCGCCGACGAGGAGATCCGCTTCGGCGACAACGACCGGCTGGCCGCCCTCGTGGCCAACCTGGTGGGGGCGACGCACCTGGTCCTCCTGACCGACACGCCCGGGCTGCTCACGGCCGACCCCCGCGTGGACAAGGGGGCCACGCTCATCGAGGAGGTGCGGGCCTTCGACGCCGACCTGGAGGCCCGCGCCGGGTCCAGCCGCTCCGGGGTGGGCAGCGGCGGCATGGCCTCGAAGGTCGCCGCCGCGAAGATGGCCGCGTGGTCCGGGGTGACCACCGTCATCGCCCCGGCCCGGGTCGAGCGCGCGCTGGCGCGCGCCCTCTCGGGCCAACCGGGGGCGGGCACCGTCGTGCGCGCCCGAGCGGCCCGGCTCTCGGCGCGCAAGTCCTGGATCGCCTTCGCCGTGCCCTCGCGCGGGCGCGTCGAGGTGAACGAGGGGGCCCGGCGCGCGCTCGAAGAGGAGGGGCGCAGCCTGCTGCCGGTGGGGGTGACCGCCGTCGAGGGCGACTTCGCCGAGGGCGACGCCGTCGAGGTCGTCGCGCCCGACGGGGCCGTGGTGGCCAAGGGCCTGGCCCGAGTCGGCGCGGCCGAGGTGGCCTCCGCCGAGGTCGTGGTCGTGCACCGCGACGACCTGGTGCTCCTCCGTCGGGGTTAGGGATCGCCCGTTACGCTTGGGCCATGAGTGACGCCCTCCGCGCCCAGGGTTGGGCAGTGCGCGCCGCCGCGACGGCGCTGGCCCAGGCCCCGGACGAGGTGCGCCGCGCCGTTCTCCTCGACGTCGCCGACCGGCTCGAGGCGCGCCTCGAGGAGATCGTGGCTGAGAACGCCCTCGATCTCGCCGCCTACGACGACCCCGGCCCGGGGCGCGACCGGCTGACCCTCACCCCGGCGCGCGTCGGGGCGATGGCCCAGGGACTGCGCGACATCGCGGCGCTGGCCGACCCCCTCTTCGAGGTGGCCGAGGCCTTCACCCGACCCAACGGACTGCGCGTGGAGAAGGTCCGCGTGCCCCTCGGGGTGGTGGGCGTTCTCTACGAGAACCGGCCCAACGTGACCTGCGACGTGGCCGGGCTGTGCGTGCGCAGCGGCAACGCCGCCTTCTTGCGTGGCTCGTCCTCGGCCCAGCGCACCAACGAGATGCTCGTCGGGCTGTGGCACGAGGCCCTGGATAAGGAGGGGCTGCCGGCCGGCGCGGTGAGCCTGGTCGCCGACCCCTCGCGCGAGGCCGCGGTCGCCTTCATGGGCCTGGTCGGGGTGATCGACTGCCTCATCCCGCGCGGCGGGCCGTCGCTGATCGCCGCGATGCGCGAGCACGCCCGGGTGCCCTACGTCCTCGACGGCGACGGCAACTGCCACGTGTACGTCGACCGGGCGGCCGACCTCGCGATGGCGCGCGCCATCGTCGCCAACGCCAAGACCTCCCGGCCCGGGGTCTGCAACGCCGCCGAGACCCTGCTCGTGCACCGCGACGTGGCCGACGCCTTCCTCGCCGGCCTGCCCGAGGCCCTGCCCGGGGTCGAGTTGCGCGCCGACGAGCGGGCCCGCGCGGCGCTGCCCGGTGCGCTGGCGGCCACCGAGGCGGACTTCGCCACCGAGTTCCTCGACCTGGTGCTCGCCGTGGGGGTCGTGGACTCCCTCGACGAGGCGATCGCCCACGTGGCCCGCTACGGCACCGGTCACTCCGAGGCCATCATCACCCAAGACCCTGCGGCCGCTGAGGCGTGGGTCCGGCGCGTCGACGCGGCCGCGGTCCTAGTGAACGCCTCGACGCGCTTTATCGACGGCGGCGAGCTGGGCCTGGGCGGGGAGGTCGGAATCTCCACCCAGAAGCTCCACGCCCGCGGGCCGATGGGCCTGCGCGAGCTGACCTGCCTCAAGTGGGTGGTGCGCGGCGAGGGACAGGTCCGGTGAGCCTCGACCCGCGCGCCGAGGTGGCCGAGCGGCTCGGGCTGGCCGAGGTGCCCCCCGCGCGCTTTTCGAGCCCCGGGGAGGTCCGAGAGCGCCTGGCCATGTCCGACTACCTGAGCGACGAGGCCATCGCCTCGACGACCTTCCTCGCCGACCGTTTGGCCAAGCCCGTGCTCGTCGAGGGTCCGGCCGGCACCGGCAAGACCGCGCTGGCTCGGGCCGTCGCCGAGGCGCTGGGCGCCCGGCTGGTGCGCCTGCAGTGCTACGAGGGCCTCGACGAGAGCAAGGCCCTCTACGAGTGGAACTACCGCAAGCAGCTCCTGCGGATCCAGGCCGGGCGCACCGAGTCCGGTGGCGCCGAGGAGTGGCGGGCGCTCGAGGAGGACATCTTCGCCGAGGAGTTCATGCTGACCCGGCCCCTGCTCGAGGCGATCACGGCCGAGGACCCCGTTGTCTTGCTCATCGACGAGGTCGACCGGGTCGAACTCGAGACCGAGGCGCTCTTGCTCGAGGTCCTCTCGGAGTACCAGGTGTCGATCCCCGAACTCGGTACCGTCCGGGCCCGCCAGATCCCGATGGTCTTTCTCACCTCGAACAACACCCGGGAGCTCTCCGAGGCGCTGAAGCGCCGCTGCCTCTACCTCTACGTCGGCTACCCGTCGATCGAGCGCGAGCGCGACATCATCCTGGCGCGCGTGCCGGGGGTATCGGCCGCGCTGGCCACGCGCATCGCCCAGGTCGTGCGCAGCCTGCGCGAGCTCGACCTGAAGAAGGCCCCCTCGGTCTCGGAGACCCTGGACTGGGCGCGCACCCTGGTCGTGCTGGGTCGCGAGGAGATCGGCGACGAGGTGGCGGCCCAGACACTGCACATCTTGCTCAAGTACCAGTCCGACATCGAGCGCGCCACCAAGGAGCTCCTGGGCGGCCCGGCGCGTGCTTAGCCTGCTCGCCGACTTCATCGGCGAGCTGCGCGCCGCCGGCCTTCCGGTGTCGATGAGCGAGCACGTCGACGCGGCGCGCGCCTGTGAGGTGATCGACCTCGCCGACCGGGCGACCCTGCGCACGGCGCTCGCGGCCACCCTGGTCAAAGACGGCGGCCACCTCCCGGCCTTCGACGCCGCGTTCGCGGTGTTCTTCGCCCTGCGCGAGCCCCCGACGTCGGAGGGGGCTGACGCGGGCGTCGAGCTCTCGGGCGCGTCCGGCGCCGGCGAGGGGCCCGGCCCGGGGCGCGGCGCCGGCGGGGGTGGGGCGCTCTCGGCGGCCGAGATCGCCGAGATGATCTTCGCCGCGCTGCGCGACGGCGACGCCGGCGCCCTGCGCCAGGGGGCGGGCGAGGCGGTGAGCCGCTACGCCGGCCTCGAGCCGGGCCGTCCCGTGGGGGGCACCTACTACCTGTACCGGACCCTGCGCGGCCTCGAGCTCGACGCCTTGGCCGAGCGGCTGCGCCAGAGCCTGGGCGCAGCGCGCGAGGGACTGGACGCGCGCCTCGCCGAGGACGAGGTGGCGGCCCGGCTCGAGGACCTGCGCCGCGAGGTCGAGAGGGTGATTCGCGAGCGGCTGGTCGCCGACCGCGGTGCGGCGGCCCTGGCCAAGTCGGTGCGCAAGCCCCTGCCCGAGGACGTCGAGGTGATGCACGCGACCCGCGAGGAGATGGCCCAGCTCGAGCGGGCCCTGCGGCCGCTCAGTCGCAAGCTCGCGGTGCGCCTCGCGCGCAAGCGCCGTCGGCGCAAGCGCGGGCCGGTCGACCTGCGCCACACGGTGCGCCGCAGCCTCTCGACGGGCGGGGTGCCCCTCGAACTGCGCTTCAAGCCGCCCCGACCGGCCAAGCCCGAGATCTTCGTCGTGGCCGACGTGTCGGGCTCGGTGGCCTCCTTCGCGCGCTTCACCCTCCACCTGGTCCACGCGATCAGCTCACAGTTCTCCAAGGTGCGCAGCTTCGTCTTCGTCGACGGGCTCGACGAGGTGACCCATCTGTTCGAGGGCGTGGAGGACCCCGCCGAGGCCGTCGCGCGCATCAACGCCGAGGCCGACGTCATCGCCTTCGACGGCCACTCGGACTACGGTCGGGCGCTGAGTGCGTTCCACGAGCGCTACGCGCGCGACCTCACCACGCGCTCGACGGTGCTGATCTTGGGCGACGGGCGCAACAACTACCACGAGACCCACGCCGAGGTCGTGGCCGACCTGCGTCGGCGCGCCAAGGCCGTCTACTGGCTCAACCCCGAGCCGGCGGCCTACTGGAACAGCGGGGACTCGGTGATCGCCCACTACGGCGCGCACTGCGACCGGGTGGTCGAGTGCCGCACGCTGCGCCAGCTCGAGGCCTTCGTCGGGGAGCTGGCGTGAGCGTCGTGCCCGACGGTCTCCTGCCCCCGCCGGGGTTCCGCCAGCGCGGTCACGCCCCGCGCGGAACGCGCCTCGTGCTCATCCGCCACGGCGAGTGCGTCGCCAACGTTGAGGGGCGCGCCGGCGGGCCCCTGGGCGACGGCGGGCTGACCGAGCGCGGCCGGGCCCAGGCGGCGGCCCTCGCGGCGCGCCTGGCGCGCACCCGCGAACTCGACGGGGCGAGCGCCCTGTACACCTCGACCCTGCCGAGGGCGATCGAGACCGGGGCGATGGTCGTGCCGGCGATCGCGCCGGCACTCGATCCGCGACCCCGCGCGGAGCTCGAGGAGCTGCGCGTGGGCGAGGCCGACGGCCTGACCTGGACCGAGGTGGCCGAGCGCTTCGCGCCGGTCGACTGGGACCACGACCCCACCGTGCTCAACGTGCCCGGCGGGGAGTCCCTCGTGGGGTTCTTCGAGCGGTGCCGCGCCGCCCTGGGCGAGCTGGTGGCGGCCCACCCCGGAGAGCTGGTCGTGGTCGTGACCCACGGCGGGGTCATCGAGCAGGCGATGAAGATCTACCAGGGGCTGGAAGCCGGCGTGCGACTGGCGCCGCTGATCGAGCACTGCTCGATGACCGAGATCGAGTTCGACGCCGGGCGCACGCGACTGCTGCGCTATAACGACCGATCGCCGCTCGAGCCCGCGTAGTCGCGCAAGTACTCGGCCACGTGGAAGGCGAGGTCCAGGCTCTGGGTCGCGTTGAGCCGCGGGTCGCAGATCGAGGTGTAGTTCAGCGTGAGGTCGTCCTCGCCCAGGCGCGAGCCCCCGCCGAGGCACTCGGTGACGTCGCCGCCGGTGAGCTCGATGTGCAGCCCGGCCGGCCAGGTCGAGAGCTCCGCGAGCACCCGGAAGAAGGTCGCCGTCTCGCTAGCCACGTCGTCGAAGCGCCGGGTCTTCTGTCCGCCGACCGTGACGAAGGTGTTGCCGTGCATCGGGTCGCACGTCCAGTGCTCGGCCCGTCCCTCGGCCGCGAGCGCCGCGACCAACGGGGCGAGTCGCTCCTCGAGGCGCTCCACGCCCATCCGGCTGATGAGGGTGAGCCGACCCGGGGCGTTGCCCGGGTTGAGCCGCTCGCACAGGGCCAGGAGCTCGGCGGGCTCCATCGTGGGGCCGACCTTGAGCCCCACGGGGTTGGCGACCCCGGCGAGGAAGGTGACGTGGGCGCCGTCGAGCTGACGGGTCCGGTCCCCGACCCACAGCAGGTGGGCTGAGCAGTCGTACCAGTCGCCGGTGAGCGAGTCGCGCCGCGTGAGAGCCTGCTCGTAGGGCAAGATCAGCGCCTCGTGGCTGGTGTAGAACTCGACGCCCTGGAGGGACTGGTCGTCGTGGAGGTCGATGCCGCAGGCGCGCATGAAGGCGAGGGCCCGTTCGATCTCGTCGGCGAGCACCTCGTAGCGCTTGCCCTCGAGGGAGTGGGCGACGAACTCCTGGTTCCACTGGTGGACCCGGCTGAGGGCGGCGAAGCCGCCCGTGGTGAACGCCCGCAGCAGGTTGAGCGTGGCCACGCTCTGGTGGTAGGCGGCGAGCAGCCGTTCGGGGTCGGGCCGACGGGCCTCGGGGGTGAACTCCTCGGAGTTGACGATGTGGCCCCGGAAGGCCGCGAGGCGCACCCCGTCGCGCTCCTCGTAGGGTTCGCTGCGGGGCTTGGCGAACTGCCCGGCGATCCGGCCGACCTTGACGACCGGCACCCCCGAGCCGTAGGTCAACACGACGGCCATCTGCAAGATCACCCGGAGCTTGTCGCGGATCTGGTCGGCCGCGGCCTCGTGGAACGACTCGGCGCAGTCGCCGGCCTGCAACAAGAACGCCCGTCCGGCCGCGGCCTCGGCGAGGTGGGCCTGGAGGGTCCGGGCCTCGCCGGCGAAGACGAGGGGGGGCTTCGCGGCGAGCGTGCGCTCGACGCGGGCGAGGTGGGCCGGGTCGGGCCAGTCGGGGGACTGGGCGAGCGGGTGGGAGCGCCACGCGTCGGGAGTCCACGCGACGTCGGTCATGGTGCCAGCGTACGTGGCCCCGTTCCCACGCACCACGCCCGTTAGGCTCACGGGGTGCGAGCACGCCGCGTCGGCCTCTTCGGGGGCACCTTCGACCCCCCGCACCGCGGACACGTGGCGGCCCTGGTCGCCGCGGCGCGCGCCGACCGCTTCGACCGGGTCGAGGTGGTCGTGGCCGGCGATCCGTACCACAAGGGGCCGGGCGTCGCGCCGGCCGAGCTGCGCCTGGCGATGGCCCGGGCCGCCTTCGAGGGGCTGGCGCTGGTGGAGGTCTCGGACCGCGAGATCGTGCGGCGCGGACCCTCGTACACCGTCGACACGGTGCGCGAGCTGCTCGCCGAGGCCGACGCGGTCGACCTCGTCGTCGGCGCCGACCTGGCGACCCAACTCGACGCCTGGCACGAGGCCGACGCACTGCGCGAGCTCGTCGAGGTGGGCGTGGTGCCCCGGCCCGGCGCCGCGACCGCGGTGCCGGCCGGGTGGCGCGGCTACGTCATCGAGATGGAGCCGGTCGACCTCTCCTCCACGTTCATCAGGGAGCTCGCCTCGGCGGAGCGGCTCGAGGACTTCCTGCCGGCCGACGTCATACCCCTCTACGTGGGGTCCCGGGGATAGAGTCGACGCGATGGCCGTACGAAGCTTCGACGTCCGTGACGTGCGCTCCGCGCCGGCGCGGCCCGTCGACTCGACGCGCTCGCGCCGCGCCCGGCGCCGGCGCCGTCAGCGCCTGAGCGTGCTCGGCGCGGCGCTGGTGGGCGTTCCGTTCGTCGTGGCCCTCGTCGCCCTGGGGGTGGCCCGCTGAGTGGGGGAGAGGCCCGCTGAGTGAGACCGTGACCGGCGCCGCCCCGTTGGAGGCGCCCCAGGATCCCTTCACCGAGTCGGTCATCGCGGCGGCGATCGAGGCGTGCGACGAGAAGCTCGGCCGCGACGTCGCGGTGCTGGACCTGCGCGGGCTGACCGACGCCTTCGACGCGATGGTGCTCACCTCGGGGCGCACCGACCGCCACGTCCGCGCGATCGCCGACGAGGTGGAGGCCCGCGTGCGCCGGATGGTGGGCGCCGCGCCCGCGCACGTCGAGGGGCGCGAGTCGGCCGAGTGGGTCGCCCTCGACTACGGCGAGGTCGTGGTGCACGTCTTTGACGAGTCGTCGCGCGAGTACTACGACCTCGAGCACCTGTGGCGCTCGGCGCCGGCGCGCCGCCCCGCCGCGCGGCGCTAGCCGTTCAGCAGTCCGGCGTACTCGGCCACCGTCAGTACCGAGGCGTGTCCACCCGAGGGCAGCGGCAGGCTCTGGATGGCCCCGGCGAGGGAGATCTGCAGGCCCTGGGTCGCCCCGACGTAGGCGGCGGTGAGCACCAGCTGGCCGATAGCCAGGAGCTCCTGGGGCCGGGGGAGGTGGGTCAGCGAGCCCGAGAGGTCGACGTAGCCGATGTGGCGACGCACCGTCGCCGCGATGAGCACGAGGTCGCTCGGCAGGGCGCTCGTGAAGCCGGCCGAGCGCTCGATGGCCGTCGGCCCGGCCAGGAGCTGACCGACGACGGTGGCGATCGACGGCGGGGACGGCACGATCCGGCTGGTCGGCGAGAGGTGGCCGGCCGCGTCGACGATGAAGATCGGTTCGGTCTCGAAGCGGACCCGCGCGTGGTTCGTGCCGGGGATCGTCGGTGAGAGCAGGCTGAAGCCCACCCGCGAGGGCGGGATCGACGTCGGTCCCGCCGCGGGGGTGATGAGCCCACACCCGGCGAGCGACAGGGCCGCCACCGCCACGCCCAGGGCGCGCAGGGTCCTCACGGCGCCGCCTCGCTCGCGAGGGGCAGACGGACGCTGAAGCGCGCCCCGCCCTCGGGGGAACGGGTCACCTCGACGGTGCCCCCGAGGGTCCGCACGTGCTCGCGCACGAGGGCGAGTCCGAGTCCGGTCCCGCGGGCCACGCCCCGGCTGCGGGCGGCGTGGCCGCGCGAGAAGCGCTCGAAGACGGCGTCGCGCTCCTCGTCCAAGACACCGGGTCCGGCGTCGTCGACGTGCACCGCGAGGTGATCCCCCCCGCCCTCTACGCGCACCGCGGCGGCGCCGCCGGCGTAGTGGTGGGCGTTGTCGAGCAGGTTGGTGAGGGCCCGCTCGAAACGGCGTCGGTCCACCTCGACCAGCGGGTGGGCGAGGGAGGGGTCGACCTCGATGGGCGGCTCGGTGAAGCCGTGGCGGCGCGCCGCCGAGCGCACCGACTGACGCACCAGTTCCACGGCGTCGACCGTCTCGAGCACCAGGGGCGCGGCGCCGGCGTCGCTGCGGGCGATCTCGAGGAGGTCCTCAACCAGGGCCTGGAAGATCGACAGGTCCGCCACGAGCAGGTCGAGGCTCTGGCGGCCGACGTCGCTCAACCCGGCTCGGTGCTGCTGGAGCACCCGGGCGGTGGTGACGAGCGTGGTGAGCGGCGAGCGTAGCTCGTGGCTGACGTCGCTGGCGAAGCGGGCGTCGCGTTCGAGCCGGTCGGTGAGCCGGGTCACCATCTCGTTGAACGAGGCCGTGAGCTGCTGGACCTCGCGATCGGCCCGGTTGACCAAGAGGCGCGTCGAGAGGTCGCCCCCGGCGATGGCGCCCGCGGCGCGCGACACGTCCTCGAGGGGCCGCACGGTGCGTCGCGCGACCCACAGGCCACCGGCCAGACCGGTCAGGGAGGTGACGGCCGCGCCGAGCACCAGCACGAGCAGCAGGATCGAAAGCGTGTGGGCGACGGGGTCGAGCGGGAAGACCTCGAAGAACTGGGTCTCCACCGACGGGATGGGCACGCCCACGACGTAAAAGATATGGTTGCCCACGCCGATCACCTGGGTCGCGGCGTGTCCCGCGACCACTTCGTCGATCAAGGTCACGGGCACGTCGGCGGTCGCCGCGCCGTTGGACTTCGAGAGCCATTCGCGGTGAGTCTGGACGAGCACGCTCGAGCCGGTCGCGCCCTCGATGGAGTTGAGCTCGTTGGCGAGGTCCGGCGGGGAGGTGTAGAGGGTCGAGCGCACCAGGGCGGCGTTCACGTAGCTCTGGTTGAGGTCGGTCTGGACGGCGTCGGAGACGAGCACGTGGTGGACCCCGACGAAGGTGACGGTCGCGAACAGAGCGCTGAGGATGAACGCCCCGAAGCCGAAGGTGAGCGCCAGGCGAAGTCGGAGACTTCGACGACGCATTAGAGGACCAGCTTGTAGCCCGAGCCCCGGACGGTGACGAGGTACTGCGGGTTGGCCGGATCGGGCTCGATCTTGGTGCGCAGTCGGCGGATGTGGACGTCGACCAGACGGCTATCGCCGAAGTAGTCGTAGCCCCAGACGCGCTCGAGCAGGTCCTCGCGCGAGACCACCCGTCCGTTCTGGCCGGCCAGGTCGAGCAGCAGGCGGAACTCGGTGGAGGTGAGGTGGAGCTCGCGGCCGTTCCGGTCGGTCACGGTTCCGCGGTCGGGCTCGACGCGAAGGTCGCCCAGGGTGAAGGCGTTGGCCTGGCCGTCGGGCCGCCGGCGCAGGTGGGCGCGCACCCGGGCGAGCAGCTCTTCGGGCACGAAGGGCTTGGTCACGTAGTCGTCGGCGCCCGACTCCAACCCCAGCACGACGTCGGCGGTGTCGTCGCGGGCCGAGACGATGACGATCGGCAGCTCGCTGCGCTCGCGCAGCGCCCGGCACGTGTCGAAGCCACTCATGCCCGGCAGCATGAGGTCCACGATCGCCAGGTCGGCGGCCATCCGGTCGAACAGGGCCACGCCGAGTTCGCCCGTGGGGGCCTCGTCCACCGCGAACGCCTCACCCTCGAACATGAGGGTCAGGGCGCTACGGATATGGTCGTCGTCTTCGACGATGAGTATGCGCGTCACCGCTCTCCTCCCCCGAAGAACACTACTGAACCGTCTCTGGCGTTCCGGGCCCGACTACCCTCGGACCCATGGCGCGCGGCGGCTCCACGACGCCCTCGACCTGGCGTCTCGAGGGCTTTGACGCGACCCTGCGCGCCCGCGAGCGCTCGGTGAACACCCGACGCGCCTACCTCGGCGACGTCGCCGACTTCGCCGACTTCGCCGCCGGCCTCGGCCTCGAGGGCCCCGGGGCCGTCACGACCGCCCACCTGCGCCGCTACCTGGCCGCCCTCACCGAGCGCGGCGATGAGCGCGCCACCCTGCGCCGGCGTCGGGCCGGCCTGCGCGCCTACTTCGACTGGCTGGTGGAGCGCGGCCACGTCGCCCAGAGCCCGGCCGCGCGCCTGAGCGCCCCCAAGCCCGCGTCGCGTCTGCCTAACCTCGCCAGCCGCGAGCAGCTCGACGCGCTGCTCGACGAGGACTGGGGCGACGACGAGTGGGCCCAGCTCGACCGCGCGGTGTGCGAGGTCCTCTACGGGGCCGGCCTGCGCGTGGGTGAGCTCTGCGGCCTCGAGCGTACGAGCGTCGACTTCACCCAGGGTCTCTTGCGGGTCCGGGGCAAGGGCGACAAGGAGCGGATCGTCCCGCTGCACCCGCGGGGACTCGCCGCGGTGCGCGCCTGGATGGAGGACGGGCGCGAGGAGGTGGCCCGTCCCGACTCGCCCGATGAGGCGCTCTTCTTCAACCGTCGAGGGCGACGCCTCGGGCCGCGCGACGTTCGCCGGATCCTGGAGCGACGGGCCCCGGGGGGTCATATCCACCCCCACGCGCTGCGCCACACCTACGCGACGCACCTGCTCGAGGGCGGGGCCGACCTGCGGGTAGTCCAAGAGCTCTTAGGCCACGCCAACCTGACGACGACCCAGGTGTACACCCACGTCTCGAAGTCGCGCCTGCAGAACGTGCACCGCCGCACCCACCCGAGGGGCTGACCCGGCCGGTCGACTACTATGGACAGGCTCTCCCACCGTGGGCGGGCACTGAGCAGTCCCCGTGGATTCGTACGGTCGCCGTTCGCGGTGCTCCACGGGGCGTGAGCAACCGAACGGAAGGACAATCGACGTGGCCCTGGTCACCCTGCAGGATCTCCTCGACGCCGGCGTGCACTTCGGGCACCAGACTCGCCGCTGGAACCCCAAGATGCGCCGCTACATCCTCGGCGAGCGCAACGGCATCTACCTCATCGACCTGCGCAAGACCCTCGCGGGCATCGAGACCTCCTACGCCTTCGTGCGCGACCTGGTCGCCGGGGGCGGCACCATCTTGTTCGTTGGCACGAAGAAGCAGACCCAGGGACCCGTGGCCGACTACGCCGCGGCCTGCGGCATGCCCTTTGTCAACCAGCGCTGGCTGGGCGGGATGCTGACGAACTTCTCGACCGTCCACGGCCGGGTGCGCCGGCTGGTCGAACTGCGCCAGATGGAGCGGGCTGGTGACTTCGCCAACATGCCCAAGCGCGAGGCGCTGCGACACTCGCGTGAGCTCGAGAAGCTCGATCGCAACCTGGCCGGCATCGCCTCGCTGGAGCGCGTGCCCGACGCCGTGTTCGTGATCGACACCAAGAAGGAGCACATCGCGGTGACCGAGGCGCGCAAGCTCGGGCTGCCCGTCGTCGCGGTCGTCGACACGAACTGCGACCCCGACCTGATCGACTACGTGATCCCGGGCAATGACGACGCCATCCGTGCCGGCGCGCTGATGTGCAAGCTGGTGGCCGAGGCGGTCGTCGAGGGTCGCTACATCCGCCACAACCGTCCCGCCGTCGCGCCCGCGACCGCCGCGGCGGGCGCCTGAACCCGAACCCCACAAGGAGAGAGCAAGGTGACGATCACCGCGAAGGACGTGCAGGCGCTGCGTCAGGCGACCGGCGTGGGCATGATGGACGCGAAGAGGGCCCTGGAGGAGAACGGGGGCGACATGGACGCCGCCACGCAGTGGCTGCGCGTCCAGGGCCTCGCCTCGGCGGCCAAGCGGGCCGACCGCGAGGCCAGTGAGGGGTGCGTCGCGGTCGTGCGCGACGGCGCTGTCGCCAGCATCGTCGAGTTGCGCTGCGAGACCGACTTCGTCGCGAAGTCCGAGGAGTTCGTCGCGCTGGCCGACCAGATCGCCGCGCGCGTCTGTGAGGCCGGCGAGGGGTCCGTGGAGGAGTTCCGCGAGGACCTGGAGCGGCTCCTCACCACGCTGAAGGAGAACATCTCGATCGGGCGGGTCGTCCGGCTCGAGGCCGGTCCCGGCGAGGTGGTCGACACCTACCTCCACCAACAGTCCGGCCGCGGGGTGAACGCGGTTGCCGTGGTGGTAGCCGGGGCCAACGAGGAGACGGCCCACGAGCTGGCGGTGCATATCGCCTTCGCCCGTCCGCTCTACCTGACCCGCGAGGAGGTCCCGGCGGCCGAGGTCGACGCCGAGAGACGCACGATCGAGGAGATCACCCGCAACGAGGGCAAGCCCGAGGCGGCCGTGCCCAAGATCGTCGAGGGGCGTCTCAACGCCTGGTACAAAGAGCGGGTCCTGCCCGAGCAGCCCTACGTGAAAGACGAGAAGGAGACGGTGGCCCAGTTCCTCGGCGACGCGCGGGTGCGCGCGTTCGCCCAGGTCGTCATCGGCGCCTAGCCGTGCGCCGGGTCGTCTTGAAGCTCTCGGGCGAGGCCCTGGCGTCGGCCGCCAGTGACGAGACGATCGACGCGACGACGGTCGACTTCTTGGCGCGCGAGATCGCCGCGGCCATGGACCGCGGCGGCCTCGAGCTGGCCGTGGTGGTCGGCGGTGGGAACATCTGGCGCGGGGCGACCGGGGCGATGGCCGGGATGAACCGGGCCTCGTCGGACATCATGGGCATGCTCGGCACGGTGATCAACGCGCTCGCCCTCCAGGACGCGATCGAGAGCCACGGGCGCCCGACGCGGGTGATGACCGCGCTCGCCATGGACCAGGTCGCCGAGCCCTATATCCGTCGGCGCGCCGTGCGCCACCTCGAGAAGGGCCGCGTCGTTATCTTCGCGGCCGGCATGGGCAACCCCTACTTCACGACCGACACCCCGGCCGCCCAGCGCGCCGCCGAGATCGAGGCCGACGTCGTCTTGAAGGGGACCCACGGCGGGGTCGACGGCGTCTACGACGTCGACCCGCGGGTTCACGCCGACGCCGTGCGCTTCGACGAGCTCTCCTTTGACGAGGTCATCGCTCGGGACCTGCGGGTGATGGACATGACCGCGATCACGTTCTGCAAGGACAACCACCTGCCCATCCGCGTCTTCGACCTGATGGCCCCGGGGAACCTCGGGCGAGCCCTCGACGGGGCCCCCGTCGGTACGCTGGTGAGGTAATGGAGAGCGACCTCGTCGAGATGGTGCTCGCGGACACGCGCGAGCGCATGGCCAAGGCGCTCGATCACGTACGCGCCGAGTTCGCCACCGTGCGCACCGGACGGGCCTCGTCGGCGCTCGTCGAGGGGTTGCTCGTGGACTACTACGGAACCGAGACGCCGCTCAAGCAGCTGGCCAACTTCTCGGTGCCCGAGCCCCGCCTGCTCGTGGTGTCGCCCTTCGACAAGGGGTCGATCAACGCGATCGAAAAGGCCATCTCCAGCGCCGACCTCGGCCTCACCCCGAGCAACGACGGCCAGGTGATTCGCCTCTCGTTCCCCGCCCTGACCGAGGAGCGCCGCCGGGAGTTCGTCAAGCTGGTCAAGCAGCGCGCCGAGGAGGGGCGTGTGGCGATCCGCGGTGTGCGCCGCCACGCCCGCCAGGAACTCGAGGGTCTCGAGAAGGAGAACGAGATCTCGAGCGACGAACTCGATCGGGTGGAGAAGGTCCTCGAGAAGATCACCCAGGACGGGGTGGCCGCGGTCGACGCGCTCCTCACGCACAAGGAGCAAGAGCTCCTTGAAGTCTGACGGAGGGCCGATGGACGAGCCGACCGGTGAGTTCCCCGCGGCGGGGATCGACGAGCCCCGCGTGACCATCACGGGGGCGACCCCGGCCGGCGACCTGGTCGACGACCTGCCGACGATCGACCCCACGACCCTGCTGCCGCACTGGACCGAGGCGCCCACCGGCCAGGTGCCGATCGTGGTGGCCCGCGAGGCTGCGACCGGCGACGACCCCTGGTCGACGATCCCGGCGCCGGCCTGGCGCGAGGGCGAGGCCGACTGGGTGGCCCACGAGGAGCAGTTCGACACCTCGATGCTGGCCGGCGCCGAGCGCCCCGAGACGGCGCGCCCCTGGGAGTTCGACGTCGAGGACGAGGCGGGTGCGCCCGAGGAGGCCGAGGGGCCCGAGTGGGTCGAGCCGGCCCGCCCCGAGCCGGCCCACAACGAGTCCGGGACCGGCCCGGTGGCGCGGACCCGACGTCGCCCGAGCGCCAACCCGCTCGCCGGTCGGGCCGTGCGCCAGGCCCCGGCGACGAGCTCGGTGGCCCGGGCGGTCCTGACCGGGGTCCTGCTCGCGGCGGTCGTCTTCGCCTTCTTCGTCGCCGGTCCGCTGCCGCTGACGGCCCTCGTGCTCGTGGTCCTCGCCGTGGCCAGTGGCGAGGCCTTCGCCGGCTTCCGCTCGGTCGGGGCCCACCCGGCGACGGTGCTCGGCCTGGTCGCGGTGGTGACCCTCGGGGTCGCGGTCTACAACAAGGGGCTCGTGGCCGTCGGCCCGGTGAGCGTGCTTCTGGTGGTGCTGGGATTCGTCTGGTACGCGTCGGCCGAGCGCACGATCGACGTGCTCGACGGCCTCGGGGTGACGGTCTTCGTCTACGCCTGGGTGGGCGTATTCGGCGCCTACGCCGTGGCCCTGCTCTCGCCGACGACCTTCACCGACCGCCACGGGTTGGCCTACCTCTTCGGCGCCGTGGTGATCGTGATCGGCAACGACACCGGAGCCCTGTTCGCGGGACGGTGGCTCGGCAAGCACCCCCTCAGCGCCCGACTCTCACCGAACAAGACCGTCGAGGGGCTCATCGGCGGGACCGTGCTGGCCCTCGTGTTCGGGGCGATCATCGTCCCGCTGGTCTCGCCGTGGAGCCTCGCGCGCGGCGTCGAGTTCGCGGTCGTGTTGTCGATCGTGACGCCGCTCGGCGACCTCTTCGAGTCGATGGTCAAGCGCACCCTCGGCGTGAAGGACCTTGGCCGGCTCCTCCCGGGTCACGGGGGGCTGCTGGACCGGATCGACGGGTTGTTGTTCGCTCTGCCGACGACGTACTACCTGTTGCACGTCCTGTCGATGCACTGATGGCCGACGCGCGTCGCAGCGTGGCCGTGCTCGGGGCGACCGGGTCGATCGGCGAGCAGACCCTCGAGGTGGTGCGCCTCGAGCCCGAGCGCTTCGAGCTCGTGGCTATAGCCGGCGGCGAGCGCCTCGAGCGGCTGGCCGAGATCGCCAAGGAGTTCGGCGTGACCCGGATCGGGGTGCGCACCGACGCGCACCGCGCTCGCCTGGCCGCGCTGGTGGACGCGGCGGTCGAGATCGTGGTGGGCGACGCCGGCCTCGAGGCGCTGGCCGGCTCGGCCGACGTGGTGGTGAACGCGGTGCTCGGCTTCGCGGGCCTGCCGGTCACCCTGGGGGCCCTGCGAGCCGGCAAGCGACTGGCGCTCGCGAACAAGGAGTCGCTGGTGGCGGCGGCCCCGCTCGTCGAGGCCGTCCGCTCGACCCCGGGCGCCGAGCTGTGGCCCGTCGACTCCGAGCACTGCGCGATCCACCAGTGCCTCGCGGGCGTCGCGGCGGCTCCCGGTCACCCGGGCGTGCGCCGCCTGATCATCACGGGCTCGGGTGGGCCGTTTCGCGATCGGGATCGCGCCAGCCTGACCCGGGTCACCCGCGCTGAGGCGCTGGCCCACCCGACCTGGCGCATGGGCGAGAAGATCACCGTTGACTCCTCCACGCTCATGAACAAGGGGCTTGAGGTCCTCGAGGCGAGCGCGTTGTTCGGCGTGGCGATCGAGCGCATCGACGTGGTGATCAACCCCCAGTCGATCGTGCACTCGATGGTCGAGTTCGTCGACGGGTCGGTGCTGGCCCAGCTCTCGCGGCCCGACATGCGCCTGGCGATCGCCTACTGCCTCGGCGCCCCCGAGCGGCTCGACCACGCCTTCGGCGCGATCGACTTCTCCGCCGGACTCACGCTCAGCTTCGAGGCGCCCGACCGGGCCGCCTTCCCCGCCCTCGACCTGGCCTACGACGCGGGCCGGCGCGGCGGGGCCGCCCCGGCGTGGCTGAACGCGGCCAACGAGGTCGCCGTCGAGGCCTTCCTCGCCGGACGGCTCGACTGGGTCGACATCGTGCCCGTCGTCGCCGCGGCCCTGGATCGCTGTCCGGCGGGACCGCTCACCTCCCTCGAGGAGCTGCGGGACCACGACGCGACCGCGCGCGCGGCGGCGACCGCTAGCCTTCCCGGATGACCTCGCCGGCCCCCGCGGCGCCGCGCGCGGCACCCACCGAGGATCGCCTCTCACCACTCGTCTTCGGCGCGATCGTGCTCGCCGCCGTGGTCCTGCTCGCGGCGACGGTCGGCTGGGCCCTGCCCGTGGTGGTGCTGGCGGTGTTGTTCATGGTCATGTTCCACGAGTTCGGCCACTACATCACCGCCAAGCGGGCCGGCCTGCTCGTGACGGACTTCTTCGTGGGCTTCGGGCCGATCGTCTGGTCGACGACGGTCGGTGAGACGCGTTACGGCGTTCGGGCCCTGCCGCTGGGCGGCTACGTCAAGGTCCCCGGCATGACCTGGAGCGACCCCGTCGATCCCTCGATCGAGTCGCGCACGTATCGCCACTCCTCGTACCCCAAGCGGGTGCTGTTCGCGGCCGCGGGCTCGCTGATGCACTTTGTCCTGGCCCTCGTCATCGCCTGGGCGGCGCTCGCCTTCATCGGGGTCCCCTCGGCCAGCCACGTGGGGGTGACGGCCCTCAGCACCTTCCAGGGTCAGCGCGAGACCCCGGCGCAGCGGGCCGGGCTCGAGGTGGGGGACCGGATCGTGTCGGTCGACGGCCGCTCGATCACCAGCGCCACGACGCTGGCGCGCCTCATCCACCGCAGCGCCGGGGTGCCCCTCACCCTGGTGGTGGAGCGCGGCGGACGGCGCCTCACCCTGCACGCCACCCCGGTCAACGGCCAGCACGTCGAGGTGAACGGCCAGACCCTCGACACCTCGTCGCGGCCCGAGGGCTTCCTCGGGATCGAGGTGGGCGCGCTCAGCGTGCGCGCGTCGATCCTCGGGGCCGTTCCGCGCGCCGCCGGCGAGCTCGGCGCGATCGCCGTGGCCTCGGTCAAGGGTCTGGCGCACGTCTTCACCCCGCACGAGTTCGCGAGCCTCTACCACCAGGTCACCTCGCCCGCGGCGGCCCAGAACCGCCAGAACCAGCTCAACCGGCCCGAGTCGATCGTCGGGGTGGTGCGCATCGCCGTCCAGGGGGCCCGCTACGGGGTGGGCACGCTGCTCACGATCTTGATGGCGGTGAACGTCTTCGTGGGGGTGTTCAACCTCTTCCCGATGCTGCCCCTGGACGGTGGCTACATCGCGATCGCCACTTACGAGCGGCTCCGCTCGCGCCGGGGCCGGACCTACCACGCCGACGTGAACCGGCTCCTGCCGGTGATCTACGCCTTCGTGACCGTGCTGGGAGTCCTGTTCGCGGCCACCTTGTACCTCGACATCGTCCACCCCATCGCCAACCCCTTCGGCTAGGGCGACCGACACCGCGCCGGCCACGGCAGAATGGGGACGTGGACGTGACCGCCAGCCCCCTCAGCCCGCGCCGGCCGACCCGTCAGATCCACGTCGGCTCCGTGGCCGTCGGGGGCGGGGCGCCGATCTCGGTCCAGTCGATGACCACCACCAAGACCGCCGACGTCGAGGGGACCCTCAGCCAGGTCTACGCGCTCGCGGCCAACGGCGCGGACATCGTGCGCTGCACCTGCAACGATCGCGGCGCCGCCGAGGGGCTGGCCCAGATCGTGCCGCGCTCACCGGTACCGATCGTGGCGGACATTCACTTCCACGTCGAGATGGCCCTGGCGGCCCTCGAGGCCGGGGTGCACGGGCTGCGACTCAACCCCGGCAACCTGCGCAAGCCCGAGGAGATCAAGCTCGTCGCGCGCGAGGCCAAGGACCGCGGCGTGCCGATCCGCATCGGGGTGAACGCCGGCTCGCTGCACCCGGAGATCTACGAGCGCTTCGGTGGGGCCACTCCCGAGGCCCTCGTCGAGTCGGCCCGACTCGAGCTCGCCTACTTCGAGGAGGTCGGCTTCGAGGACGTCAAGATCTCGGTCAAGGCCTCGTCGGTCGCGACGATGATCGCGGCCTACCGCCTGGCCTCGGAGACCTTCGACCACCCCTTGCACCTCGGGGTGACCGAGGCGGGGCCGCTTCCGGGGGGCCTGCTCAAGGCGACCGCCGGGATCGCCACGCTGCTCGCCGAGGGCATCGGCGACACCCTGCGCTACTCGCTCACCGCCGACCCGGTCGAAGAGGCCCGCGCCGGCCGTCAGCTCCTCGAGTCGTTGGGCCTGCGCGAGCGCAAGGGACTCGACCTGATCGCCTGTCCGAGTTGCGGACGGGCCGAGATCGACGTCATCGCCGTGGCCACCCAGGCCCAGGCGGCGCTCGATGAGCTGCACGTCCCGCTGCAGGTGGCGGTGATGGGCTGCGTGGTGAACGGGCCGGGCGAGGCCCGCCACGCCGACCTCGGCATCGCCGCGGGCAAGCGGCGGGGGCACCTCTTCATCAAGGGGCAGATCGTGCGGGTCGTCCCCGAGGACGAGATGGTCGAGGCGCTCGTGGATGAGGCGCGCCGCATCGCCGACGAGGGCGTCGAGGCGCGCCTGGCCGCGCGCGACGCGGGGGCCGAGGCCGCCGCCGCGGCCGATCGGGCCGACCTGCTCGACGCCAAGGGCGCCGACGCCAACCGGGCCGGCGCGCGCATCGAGAGGATCCGGGCCCGCGTCGAACACGACTAGCCTCGGGCGAACCCGCTAGAGGAGGGACGTGGCCGCGAGCGCCCTGACACCGCCCGACGAGGACTTCCCTCGCTGGTACCAAGACGTCGTCGCCAAGGCCGAGATGGCCGACAACGGTCCGGTGCGCGGCACGATGGTGATCCGCCCCTACGGCTACGCGATCTGGGAGCGGATGCAGTCCGAGATGGACTGGCGCATCAAGCGCGCCGGCGCGAAGAACGCCTACTTTCCGATCTTCATCCCCGAGTCGTACTTCGCGCGTGAGGCCGAGCACGTCGAGGGGTTCAGCCCCGAGCTCGCGGTCGTGACCCACGCCGGCGGCGAAGACCTCGCCGAGCCGATCGTCGTGCGTCCCACGAGCGAGACGGTGATCGGGGAGTTCATGGCCAAGTGGGTCCAGAGCTACCGGGACCTCCCGCTCGCCCTCAACCAGTGGGCCAACGTGGTGCGCTGGGAGTTGCGTCCACGCCTCTTCCTGCGCAGCACCGAGTTCCTCTGGCAGGAGGGCCACACGGCCCACGCCAGCTACGACGACGCCCACGCCTACGCCCTCACGATCCACCACGACGTCTACGACGAGTTCCTGCGTGAGGTGATGGCGGCCCCGACCTTCCTCGGGATCAAGCCCCCGAGCGAGCGCTTCGCCGGGGCCGTCAACTCGCTCACCGGCGAGGGGATGATGCGCGACGGCAAGGCCCTCCAGATGGTCACGACCCACGAGCTCGGTCAGAACTTCGCGCGGGCCTTCGACATCGTCTTCCAGACCGAGGCCGGGGGCTCCGACCTGTGCTTCACCACCTCCTGGGGCGCCTCGACCCGGCTGGTCGGGGGCCTCGTGATGATGCACGGTGACGAGAACGGTCTCGTCGTGCCACCCCGGCTCGCGCCGATCCAGGCGGTGGTGCTGTGCGTGCGCGACGACGCGACGCTGCTCGAGGCGGCCGCCCGCCTGGGCGAGGACCTCGGGCGCGCCGGGGTGCGCGTCGAGCTCGACCGCGGTCGCGCGAGCTTCGGCCGGCGGGTCACCGACTGGGAGATCAAGGGGGTGCCCGTGCGCGTCGAGGTCGGTCCGCGCGACCTCGAGGCCGGCCAGGCCACCCTGGTGCGGCGCGACACCGGGACCAAGGAGTCGGTCGCGCTGGGCGAGGTGTCGACCCGGGTCTCGGCCCTGCTCGAGGAGGTCCAGCGCACGCTCTACGAGCGGGCCCGCCGCTTCCGCGACGAGCGCACCGTCGAGGTGGGCAGCGTCGACGAGGCCGCCGAGGCCGCCCAGGAGGGCTTCGCCCGGCTCGCCTGGTCGCTCGTCGACGGCGAGGGCGAGGCCCGCCTGCGCGAGGCGGCCATCACGGTGCGCTGCCTGCAGCGGGCCGACGGCTCGGTGCCCGAGAGCGTCGACGAGGCCGACCTCGTCTGCGTGGTCGCCAAGTCCTACTAGGGCCCGGCCCGGCCCGGCCCGGCCGGTTGTGGGAAACGGCCTCGACTGCTAGTCTCTTGGCGACAGTCCGCCCAGGACGTATGGACTCGTTTAAGCGCGGGCCTAGGGCCCGCGCTTTTTAGCGTCCGCGCCGGGGCGAGGAGAGGACGAGGAGGTGGCTATGGACTGGCAGGCGGCACTGGGCCCCGTGCTGTCCCCCCTCGGCCTCGACCTCTACGACGTGGAGTTCAGCGCGGGCACCCTCGCCGTCGTGGTCACCCGCGACGGGGGGATCGACCTCGAGGCCCTGACCGAGGCCAACCGGGTCGTGTCGGCGTGGCTGGACGCGAACGACCCGATCGAGGGCCGCTACACCCTGGACGTCTCGAGCCCGGGGCTCGAGCGACGCCTGCGCACCCCCGAGCACTTCGCCCGGGCGCTCGGTGAGCGGGTGACCCTGCGCGAGCGGCGCGAGGACCAGCCGACCCGGCGTCTGGAGGGGATCCTCCTCGCGTGTGACGCGACGAGTGCGACGCTCGACGACGCCGAGCTGGGTCCGACCCGGGTCGAACTGGCGAACGTGGAGCGCGCCCGCACCGTCTTCCTCTGGGGGGCGGACCAGCCGACGGCGGGCCGCGGCCGCGCGACGACGAGCAAGAAAGGCTAGCAATGGCGAACTTCGAATTCCTCGAGGCCCTGGGCCAGATCGCCCGGGACCAGAACATCGACGAGGGCGAGCTCCTCGTCGCGCTCGCCAACGCCCTGCTCGCCGCGTACAAGCGCCGGCCGGACTCGGCCGAGGACGCCGAGGTCGAGATCAACCCCGAGACCGGTGAGATCAAGGTCTGGGGTCTCGAGCTCGACCTCGAGGGCAACGTGGTGCGCGAGTGGGACGCCACCCCCGACGACTTCGGGCGCATCGCCGCCCAGACGGCCAAGCAGGTCCTGCTCCAGCTGATTCGCGACATCCAGCGCCGTCAGATGTACGAGGAGTTCGCCAACCGCGAGGGCGACATCGTCTCGGGCACCGTCCAGCAGAACGACAACCGCTACACCCTGCTCGACCTCGGCCGCGTCGAGGCGCTCCTGCCCCAGGCCGAGCAGATTGCCTTCGAGCGCTACGAGCACGGCGCGCGGATCAAGGTCTACATCGTCGAGGTCCGCAAGACCAACAAGGGCCCCCAGATCGTCGTCTCGCGGACCCACCCGGCGCTCGTGGCGAAGCTCTTCGAGATCGAAGTGCCCGAGATCGCCAACGGCATCGTCGAGATCAAGGCCATCGCCCGCGAGCCCGGTCACCGCACGAAGATCTCGGTCGCCTCGAACGACCCGATGATCGACCCGGTCGGCGCGTGCGTCGGAGCCCGGGGCAGTCGGGTGCGCAACATCACCAACGAGCTGCGCAGCGAGCGCATCGACGTCGTCCCCTACAGTGACGACCCGGTCGAGTTCATCCAGGCGGCCCTGGCCCCGGCGCGCGTGCGCGAGGTGCGACTCGACGAGGAGGAGGGCATCGCGACGGTCATCGTCCACGAGCAGCAGCTCTCGCTCGCGATCGGCAAGGAGGGCCAGAACGCCCGCCTGGCGGCTCGCCTGTCGGGCTGGCGGATCGACATCCGCTCCGAGAACGAGGAGGAGGACGAGGTCCCCGAAGAGACCTGGGCCGAGGCCGAGGTGGTGGCCGAGGGGGGTGAGGACGCGTCCGCGTCGGACGGCGTCGCGGAACCCGCCCCTAGCGTGGAGGGTGAGGCATAGCGCCCACCCGGACCTGCGTCGTGTGCCGGACCCGGCGCGAGGACCGCGCGCTGGTGCGGGTCGGTCGTCGGCCCGACGGGACCTGGTACCGCGGCCGCGGACCGGGTCGGGGGGCCTGGTGCTGTCGGGGCTGTGCGCCGGGGCTCAGTGAGCGGGCCCTGGCTCGGGCGCTGCGCACCTCGCTCGAGGGGCTCGACGTCACGGCCGTGGCCCGGCTCATCGGGGAATCGGCCGAGGTTGTGGAAGAATAGGACACTGTGCCCGCGCGGGCGGGACGAGTAAGGGATCGTTTTGGCGCCGAAGAAGATACGAGTGCACGAGCTCGCCAAGGAGCTCGGCCTGACGAGCAAGGAGCTGCTCGGCCTGGCCGTCGCGCTGGGCATCGGCGCTTCGAGCCCCTCGGCGTCCATCGAGGACGCCCAGGCCGACCGGATCCGCCGGCGCGCCGACGCCCAGGGGCTGCGCCGCGAGGCCGCCGCCGAGGCGAAGCCGGCCAAGGCGGCTCGCGCGACCAAGGCCCCCGCGGCCCCCGCCGCCCCGGCGCCGACGCCCGCGCCCGCGGCCCCCACCTCCGCCCCCGAGCCGGTGGCGGCCGAATCCCCGGCCCCGGCGCCCACGCACGTCGCACCGGCCAAGGTGGTGCGCTCGAGCGCGCCCGCCCCGGCTCGTCCCGCGCCGGCGCGCGCGCCCTCGCCCGAGGGACCCACGACGATCCGGCCGAGCCAGCGCGCGGGCGAGGCCAGCCCCGCGCGGCCGCGGCCACCACTCAGCCAGTCGGGCCGGCCGATCCCGCCGCCCCCGCGGGCCCCGCTCAGCCAGTCGGGCCGGCCGATCCCGCCGCCCCCGGGCGTGCGTCGACCGGGCGCCGGGGGAGCGGGCCGTCCCACGACCGGCGCGGTCGGACGTCCGATGAGCGCGCGCCCGAGCGCGCCCCGACCGGGCGCGCCCGCGCGTCCGGGCTTCGGGGGCCGACCGGGCGCGCCGACGGGCGCCCCGGGGGGACGGGGCCCGGCCCGCGGCGGTGGCGGCCCGCGAGGGTCCCAGCGCAAGACGACCCGCCGGCGTCGACGCAACATCGAAGAGCTCGAGCCGACCCAGATGACGACCTGGCAGCCCAGCAGCGCCCCGGTGCCCGAAGGTGAGGTCATCATCGAGCGTGGCTCGACCGCCAAGGACGTCGGGCCGAAGTTGAACCGCTCGGCCGCCGACATCATCCGATTCCTCTTCCTCCAGGGCGAGATCGTCACCGCCGTGCAGAGCCTGAGCGACGACATGATCGAGCTCTACGCGGCCGAGGTCGGCGCGACCGTGAAGCTGGTCGACCCGGGTGAGCAGCGCGAGGCCGAGCTCCTCGCGAAGTTCTTCGACGAGGACGACCAGGACGACACCATCGAGGCCGTCGCCCGCCCGCCCGTGGTGACGGTGATGGGCCACGTCGACCACGGCAAGACCCAGCTGCTCGACCGGATCCGCCGCACCAACGTCGTGGCGGGCGAGGCCGGCGGCATCACCCAGCACATCGGCGCGTACCAGGTGAACTGGCACGGCCGACTCATCACCTTCCTCGACACCCCGGGCCACGAGGCGTTCACGGCCATGCGCGCGCGCGGGGCCAAGGTGACCGACGTCGTGATCTTGGTGGTGGCGGCCGACGACGGGGTCATGCCCCAGACGGTCGAGGCGATCAATCACGCCAAGGCGGCCGAGGTGCCGATCATCGTGGCGCTCAACAAGATGGACAAGGCCGAGGCCAACCCCGATCGCGTGCTCCAGCAGCTCTCCGAGCAGGGGCTCGTGCCCGAGAAGTGGGGCGGCGACACCCTCACCGCTGAGGTGTCGGCCCTCCAGGGCACGGGCGTCGACGAGCTGTTAGAGCAGGTGCTGCTCGTGGCCGACCTGGCCGACCTCGAGGCCCGCCCGAGCGGGCGGGCCGTGGGGACGGTCCTCGAGGCCAACCTGGAAGTCGGCCGGGGCCCGGTCGCGACGGTCATCGTCCAAAAGGGCCTGCTCGAGGTCGGCGACCCGGTGGTCGCCGGTCCCGCCTACGGCAAGGTCAAGGCCCTCATCGACGACCAGGGCCGCCAGGTGAAGTCGGCCGGCCCCTCCACGCCGGTTCAGGTGCTGGGCTTCTCGGAGCCGCCCTTCGCCGGGGACGAGATGCGCGTCGCCCACGACCTGGCCCACGCCCGGTCGCTGGCCGAGGCGCGCGCCCAGCGCACGCGCCTCGTCGGTCAGCAGCCGGTGGCGGCCGGCGGTGGAGCCCGACTCGAGGATCTCTTCGAGCAGATCCAGCGCGGCGAGACCGCGACGCTCAATATCGTCATGAAGGCCGACGTGCAGGGCTCGCTCGAGGCGTGCACCGAGAGCCTGCGCAAGCTCGAGCGTGACGACGTGAAGCTCGTCATCGTCCATCGCGGCGTGGGCGGCATCACCGAGAACGACGTGCAGCTGGCCAAGGCCTCCAACGCCACCATCATCGGCTTCAACGTCCGCCCGGACCGACGCAGCCGCGAACTGGCCGAGGCCGAGGGCGTCGAGATCCGGACCTACGAGATCATCTACAAGCTGATCGAGGAGATCGAGGCGGCCATGCTCGGCCTCCTGAGCCCGGTCTACGAGGAGGTCGTCACCGGCGAGGCCGAGGTCCGCGAGGTGTTCCGCGTCCCGCGCATCGGGGCGATCGCGGGCTGCCTCGTGCGCGAGGGCGTCATCACCCGCGGCTCCAAGGTGCGCTTCTTGCGCGAGGGCACGATCATCTGGAAGGGATCGATCACCTCGCTCAAGCGCTTCAAGGACGACGTGCGCGAGGTCGCGAGCGGCTTCGAGTGCGGCGTGGGCCTCTCGGACTACCAGGACCTGAAGGCCGGTGACGTGATCGAGACCTACGAGGAGCGCGAGATCCCGCGCTCGGCCTAGCCGTGTCGGGTTCGAACCACCCCTACCCGCGCACCGCCCGGGTCAACCAGATCCTGCGCGAGGTCCTCTCCGAGGAGCTCGTGCGCCTCGCCGACCGGGTGGAGGGCCTCGGCATGCTCACGGTGACCGACGTCGCGACGAGCCCGGACCTGCGTCAGGCCGTCGTGTACTTCGACTCGCTCAACGAGTCCGCGCGCGCCCTGCTCGAGGAGCACCGCGGTGAGCTCCAGGCGGCCGTGAACGCTCAGACCCGGCTCAAGCGCACGCCCCGGCTGAGCTTCGCCCCGGACCCGGCCGTCGCCCACGGCGAGGCGGTGGAGGAGCTGCTGCGCCGGCACCGTCATGACGACTAACGGCCTCCTGCTCATCGACAAGGCCTCCGGCCCGACGAGCCACGACGTCGTCGCCCGTGTGCGCCGCGCCCTGGCCGAGCGCCGGGTCGGCCACGCCGGCACCCTCGACCCGATGGCGACGGGCCTGTTGCTCATCGCGGTCGGTCCGGCCACCCGGTTGCTGCGCTTCGCCCAGGTGACGACCAAGCGTTACAGCGGCGAGGTGACCTTCGGGGTGGCGACCGACTCGCTCGACGCCCACGGCGCGGTGGTCGCGACGGCCCCGGTGCCCGCGCTCGAGCCGACGACCGTGGCGAGCGCCGCGGCCACCCTCACCGGGGCGATCCTCCAACGTGCGCCGATGGTCTCGGCCCGTCGAGTCGGGGGCGAACGGCTCCACGTGCTCGCAAGGCGCGGCCTCGAGGTGGAGCGTCCGGCCCGCGAGGTGGTGATCGACCGGTTCGCGCTCGAGCCGACCGGGGACCCGGCGCGCTGGCGCTTTGAGGTGACGTGCTCGACCGGCACCTACGTGCGGGTGCTCGTAGCCGAGCTCGCCGAGCGGCTCGGAACGCTGGGTCACCTGAGCGCCCTGCGCCGCGAGGCGAGCGGCGCGCGCCGCGTCGACGAGGCCCGCACGATCGAGGCGTTCGAGGCGGACGTCGCGGCCGGCCGGCCCGGCCTCGAGCCGCCGAGCGCGCTCGTCGCCTCACTCGAACGCGTCGTGGTCGACGAGGACGGCGCCCGCCGGCTCCGCCAGGGCCAGCGGGTGCCCGCGACGGCCCGGGCGGGCGAGGTGGCCGTCTTCGACGGCGCCGGCGAGCTGGTGGCGGTGGCCGAGTGCGCCGAGGGGCTCTACCGTCCGGTGGTGGTGCTCGCGGCGGGCGCCCTCGGGCGCGACGGGTAGGTTGCGGCCCGTGGTGGTCCTCTACGACGGCGACGGACCGGCCGACCCGCGCCCGGGCGCGGTCGCGGTCGGAGTCTTTGACGGCCTGCACCGCGGTCACCAGGCCGTGCTGGCCACGGTCCGGGCCCGGGCCGAGGAGCGCGGCCTCGTGCCCGGTGTGGTCACCTTCGACCCCGCGCCGGCCGTCGTGCTCGCCCCCGAGCGGGCCCCCCGCCGCCTCCAGACCCTCGCCCAGCGCCTCGAGGGCTTCGCCACGCTCGGGATGGAGCGCGTGCGGGTCGTGACCTTCTCCGCCGAGCTCGCCCAGGAGGGCGCCGACGCGTTCGTCGAGCGGGTCCTCGTCGGCGAGGTCCACGCCGCCGCGGTCGTGGTCGGCGAGGACTTCCGCTTCGGGCGTGATCGCGAGGGCGACCTCGCGCGCCTCGTCGAGCGCGGCGCGCGCGCGGGCTTTCGCGCCGAGGGGCTGCGCATCGTGGGCGAGGGCGGGCGCTTCAGTTCGACGGCCGTGCGCCGGGCCCTCGAACGCGGCGACGTCCTCGAGGCGGCCCGGATCCTCGGTCGGCCCTTCACCCTGCGCGGGCGGGTCGCCCCGGGCGACGCCCGGGGCCGGGAGCTCGGCTACGCGACGGCCAACCTCGACCTCGACCCGCTTCAGCAGCTGCCCGCCGACGGCGTCTACGCCGCCCTCGCCCGGGTCGCCCCGGGCCAGTGGCGCGCCGCCGCGGTCTCGGTGGGGACCCGACCCCAGTTCTACGAGGACGGGGCGCGCCTGGTCGAGGGCCACGTGCTGGACTTCGCGGGCGACCTCTACGGCGTCGAGCTCGACCTGGCCTTCCTCGCGCGTCTGCGGGACCAGGCGGTCTTCGCCGACGAGGCCGACCTCGCCCGACGCATCGCCCTCGACGTCGAGCAGACCCGCTCCCTCGCCGGGCGCGCCACGTCCGAGAGGGCCGAACTGCTAAGGTGGGACGTCGGTCAGCGACGCTGATCGAGTGGGTCGTCTCGGACGGCTCACGCCGAGACCCCGACCCAACCAAGGCACATCTCCATGACCGAGAAGCAGCAGATCATCCGGGAGTATCAGTCCCACGGCACCGACACGGGCTCGCCCGAGGTGCAGGTGGCCCTGCTCACCGAGCGGATCGCTCACCTCACCGAGCACCTGAGGGCCCACAAGGGTGATCACCACACCCGTCGTGGCCTGATGAAGCTCATCGGTCAGCGCCGACGCCTCCTGGACTACGTCCAGCGCAGCGACGTGGAGCGGTACCGCAGTTTGATCGGTCGACTCGGGATTCGTCGCTAACCGGTAGCCCCGCCGCGTGGCGGGACCGACATATCCGGGCCTCGAAGGCCAGTGGAGGAGCACCGCCCCCGGGCGGCGATCGCCCACTGGGATTCGAGCGGAGTGTCGCCAGACACCAAGGAGATCCCATGACTGACGCGATTCGCGTGAGTAGCCCCATCACGGGCACCGACAAGGAGATGTCGTTCGAAGCCGGACGACTCGCCCAGCTGGCCGACGGCGCGGTGCTCGCCCGCCTCGGCGGCACCATGATCCTCGCCACCGTCACGGCCGCCAAGTCCGTGCGCGAGGGCATGGACTTCTTCCCGCTGACCGTGGACATCGAGGAGCGGGCCTACGCCGCGGGCAAGATCCCCGGCGCGTTCTTCCGTCGCGAGGGCAAGCTCTCGGACCAGGCCATCTTGATCTGCCGGCTGATCGACCGGCCGTTGCGCCCGTCGTTCCCCAAGGGCTTCCGCAACGAGGTCCAGGTCGTGGGCACCGTCTTCTCGGCCGACCAGGAGAACCCCCACGACATCCTCGCCATCAACGCCGCCAGCGCGGCGCTGATGATCTCGGGGATCCCCTTCGACGGTCCCATCGGCGCGGTGCGCATGGCCTACACCACCGCGGGCGAGTGGGTGCCCCACCCCACCTACGTCGAAGGTGACGAGGCCAGCTTCGAGCTGGTCGTGGCCGGGCGGGCGCTCAACGACTCGGTCGAGTCCGACGTGGCCATCATGATGGTCGAGGCCGGCGGGACCGAGGGCTCCTTCGAGCGCTACGCCCAGGGCGCCCCCAAGGTCACCGAAGAGGTCCTCGCCGCGGGCCTGGAGGCCTCCAAGCTCTGGATCCGTGAGGCGATCAACCTCCAGCGCGAGCTCGTGCGCGAGTTCGTGGCCGTGCGTGGTCCGCTGCCCCCCTTCCCCTTCACCCCGGTGGTCGACTACGGCGACGACGTCTTCGCCCGGGTCGAGGCGGTGGGCCGCGACCGCCTCGCCGAAGCCAACACCCTGGTCGCCAAGGCCGAGCGCAACGCGGCGCTCGACGCCGCGGCCGCCCAGATCGCCGAGGAGCTGGCCGGGGAGTTCGAGGGCCGCGCCGGCGAGATCAAGGCTGCCGTCAAGGCCCTGACCAAGCAGCTGGTGCGTCGTCGCATCGTCGACGAGGGCGTGCGCATGGACGGGCGCGCGATCACCGACATCCGCCCGCTCTCGGCCGAGGTCGACCTCTTCCCGATGACCCACGGCTCGGCGCTCTTCCAGCGCGGCGAGACCCAGGTGGTCAACGTGACGACGCTCGCCATGCCCCGCATGCGCCAGCTGGTCGACACCATCACCCCGGACGAGTACCGGCGCTACATGCACCACTACAACTTCCCGCCGTACTCGACCGGCGAGACCGGCCGGGTCGGGGCGCCCAAGCGGCGCGAGATCGGCCACGGCATGCTGGCCGAGCGCGCGCTCGTGCCGGTGCTGCCGAGCGAGGAGGAGTTCCCCTACACGCTGCGCGTGGTGAGCGACGTCATGCAGTCGAACGGCTCGACCTCGATGGCCTCGGTCTGCGGGTCGACCCTGTCGCTGATGGCCGCGGGCGTCCCGATCAAGGCCCCGGTGGCCGGGATCGCGATGGGCCTGGTCTACGACGGGGGCGAGTACGTGACCCTGACCGACATCCTGGGCTCGGAGGACGCCTTCGGCGACATGGACTTCAAGGTCGCCGGGTCGGCCGACGCGGTGACGGCCCTGCAGCTCGACACGAAGATCGACGGGCTGCCGGCCGACGTGCTGGCGCGCGCGTTGCACCAGGCCAAAGAGGCCCGGCTCCAGATCCTCGAGGTCATCACCTCGGCGATCGCCGAGCCGCGCTCGGAGGTGTCGGAGATGGCGCCCAAGATCGTCACGATGGAGATCCCCATCGACAAGATCGGTGAGGTCATCGGGCCCAAGGGCAAGGTCATCAACACCCTCCAGCAAGAGACCGGCGCCGACATCACCGTCGACGACAACGGGGTGGTCGGCACCGTCACGATCGGCGCCAAGGACGGCCGCGCGGTCGAGGAGGCCCGTCGGCGCATCGCGCTCATCCTCGACCCGCCGACCGCGGAGGTGGGCGCGATCTACGAGGGTCGCGTGGTCTCCATCGCCAAGTTCGGCGCCTTCGTGAACCTGCTGCCCGGCCGCGACGGCCTGCTGCACATCTCCAAGATGGCCCCGCTCAACGGCGGCCGCCGGATCGGCCAGGTCGAGGACGTCCTCGAGCTCGGTCAGGCGCTCGAGGTCAAGGTCGACGACATCGACCCCCAGGGCAAGGTGTCGCTCTCGCTCGTCGGGGACTTCCCCGAGGCCGACGAGAGCCGTCCGCGCTCCGAGGGCCGTCGTGAGGGCGGCCGTGACGCGGGCCGTGACGGCGAGCGCGACGCCGGACGCGGTCGGGGCCGAGACGGGGGCCGTGACAGCCGGCGCGACTCGGGTCGTGAGGGTGGCCCCGGTCGCCCCTCGTCCTTCGAGGCCGCCTTCGAGGCCGAGCTCGCCGGGGAGATCGGCGACCTCGGGCCCGGGGGCCCCGTCCTCAGCGAGGGCGAGGGGGAGGGCCGTCGCCACTCGCGGCCCCGTCGCCGCTAGCGCCGCGCGGCCGTGTCGGAGGGTGAGGGGCGTGACCCGTCCGACGCCGACCTGACCGTGGTCGCGCCGCGCTCCCGGTGGGGCCGGCGCGACCGGGTCTGGGTGTGGGCACTCGTCGCGGTGCCCACCGTCGTGTTCGTCGTGCCCGCCCTGCTCGGTCACCCGAGCATCGACGCCGACAACCTCATCCAGAACTTCCCCCTGCGGGTCCTGGCGGGCCGCCAGCTCTGGGGGGGCCACCTCCCGCTGCTCAACCCGCTCACCGACTCGGGCACCCCGCTGCTCGGGGCGATGAACGCGGGGGCGCTCTTCCCGCTCACGGCGCTCTTCGCGGTCCTGCCGCCGCTCGTCGCCTGGACGATCAACATGATCGCCGTCTACGCCGCCGGGGCGATGGGGGTCTACGCGCTCGCCCGCGGGCTCGGCCTCGTCGAGGGCGCGAGCGGGGTGGCCGCGCTCGTCTACGCCTACGGCGGGGCGATGGTCGGCCAGGCCGTCCACCTCGGGGTGGTCCAGGGCTACGCGATCCTGCCCTGGCTGCTGGTGGCCTTCGCCGGCCTCGGGCGTCGCCTGAGGGCGGCGGGTCCCGCGTCGTCGACACGCGAGGTCGCCTGGTTGTGCGTGCCCTACGCGCTGGCGGTCGCCGGGCTGTGGGGGCTGATCTTGCTCACCGGTGAGCCCCGGGCGATCGCCACCGCCGAGCTGGTGAGCCTGGTCGGCGCGCTGGGCGTGGTGGCCCTGGCCAGCTCGTACCGACCCGGCGGACTCCGACTGACCGTGGCCTACCTCGCGACCCTGGCCGGGGGCTTCGTCGTCGGGGTGGGGATCGGCCTGGTGCAGGTGCTCCCGGGGCTGTCGTTCATCGGCATCTCCCAGCGCCACGCGATCTCCTACGCCTTCTTCGGCGCCGGGTCCCTGCCGGTGCGCTGGACCCTGCTGCTGTTCAACCCCGACCTGCTCGGGGGTAACGGGGCCTTCCACCAGGCGGGCTTCTTCGCCAACTACAACCTGCCCGAGGTCACGGGCTACGTGGGCGTGGTGGCGCTGTGCGCGCTCTTCGCCTACGCGACTCGACTCACCCGGCGGGGCTGGGTCGGAGCCGAGCGCGACCTCACGCTCTACGTGGCCCTGCTCGTCGTGGGCCTCTTTGCGACCTGGGGCAACTTCACCCCCGTGGGCCACGTCTTTCGGGCGCTGCCCCTGTTCGGCTCGACGCGCCTGCAGAGCCGCAACGTCGGCCTCGTCGACCTCGCGCTGGCGGTGCTGCTCGCGTGGTGGCTCGATCGGCTCGCGGCCGGTGAGCGTCGCGGCGCCGGGCTCGGGCCGCTCGCCCGGTGGGTCACGGCCCTGCCGGCCCTGGTCGTGGCGGGCGTGTCGGTCGCCGAGATCGTCGACGGGCCGGCCCTCGTGCACTGGGTCGGCATCACGAGTAGGGGCGCGTCCCTCGCGACCGGGCTCACGGGGGCCGACGTGGTCTTCGCGGCGCTCGGACTCTCGTGCCTCGCCCTGGTGGTCGGGGCCGGGCGCTGGCGCCACCTCGCGCGCGCCCTCGTGGCGGTCTGCCTGGTCGACCTGGTCGCCTTCTCCCTGCTCACCTCGACCGGCCTCATCGGCGGGCCCGGACCCCGCGAGCCCTCGCGCGCCCACGCCCTCGCCGTCCTGGGCGGACGAGGGCGCTTCGCGCTCGTCGACTACCAGGGCACCCACACCGAGAGCTACCGAGCGCTCGGTCAGCCCAACATGAACGTCTTCACCGGGCTCGCGAGCGTCCAGGGCTACGGGTCGCTGCTCGCCACCTACTACGACGCCGCGACCGGCACCCACCCGCAGAACTGGGTCGATCCCTGTGCGTTGGCGCGCGGGGTCTTCGCGCCGCTGCGCCTCTCGACGATCGTCGTGGCGACCCCGCTGCTCGCCCAGCCCGGCACCGCCGACACCCCACGGCCCTCGTCGTGCCTGGGCTTTGGGCGAGCGCCGAGGCTCACTCGCGCCTTCGGTCGGGTGCTCGACGTCGCCTCCATCGCCCTCAGCGCCCCGCGGGGACAGCGCCTCGCGGCGGGGGAGGTGACGGTGCGGTTCCTCTCGGCGCGGGGCCGCCTGCTGCCGGGGACCTGGCGCGCGTCGGGGACCGGCGCGCGCGTGCGGGTGCGTGGCGCCCGCCCCATCGAGGCGGCCGGACTCGTCGTGAGCGCCGTCGGGGGCGTCGACGTCGCCGACCTCGCCGTCACGACCGGCGCGGTGCACCCCGGGGTCTTCCAGCTCGACAGCCGCTTCGACTTCGCCCTGTCGGGAGAGGCGTGGCGGCTCGTCGCGACTCACGACGGCTACGCGGTCCTGCGCGCGAGCACCCTCGCGCCGCGCGCGTGGGTGGAGCGTGGCGTGGGTCGGGTGACCCACGTGGCGACGGCGCCGTGGGGCGACTCGTGGGTGAGCGTGCGCGCGAGCGGCCCCCTCGTGCTCGAGCGCTCGACGACGTACCTGCCGGGGTGGCGCGCGACGGCGCGCAACGTCACGACCGGGGCGACGCGCGAGCTGCGGGTCTATCGCCGGGGGCTGATCGACGCCGTCGACGTGCCCCGGGGCGAGTGGGTCGTGCACTTCCACTACCACGCGCCCTACATCGAGCTCGCCAGCGTCGGCAGCCTGGCCACCGTCGCGGGGTGGGCCGGCGTGCTGTGCGGGTGGCGGGCGCGACGACGCCGTCGCGGTAAGGTCGCGCCGTGACGCGACTGGCGATCGTCGGCGGCGCGGGCCGCATGGGCCAGGCGCTGGCCGAGGGGCTCGCGGCCCGCGGACACGCGATCGTCGCGCTGGTGGACCGGACCCAGCCCGCCGCGCTCTTCGGGGCCGTCCACCGGGTCTCGCTCGAGTCGCTCGAGCCGGGGTCGGTCGAGGCCGTCGTCGACTTCTCCTCGCCCGAGGGCGTCCTCGCCTCCGCCACGTGGTGCGCCGCTCAGCGGATCCCGCTCGTCGTGGGGGCGACGGGACTGACGCCGGTGGAGCGCCGGGCCCTCGAGGCCACCGCGCGCGAGGTCGGGGTCGTCGTGGCGGCGAACTTCGCCGTCGGGGCCGCCCTCGTCGAGCGCTTCGCCACGCTCGCCGCGGCGTACTTCGAACGGGTCGAGGTGATCGAGCTCCACCACGACGGCAAGGTCGACGCGCCCTCGGGCACCGCGCTCGCGACGGCGCGCGCGATCGGCGCCGCGCGCGTCGCGGCCGGCCGGCCCGCGATGCACGACCCCACGACTCGGGCGACGCTGGCCCACGCGCGCGGCGCCGAGGGTCCCGAGGGCGTGCGCATCCACGCGGTGCGCCTGCCGGGTCTGGTCGCCCACGAGGAGGTCATCTTCGGCTCGCCGGGCGAGGGGCTGACCCTGCGCCACGACTCCTACGACCGCCAGAGTTTCGTCGCCGGGGTCGCCCTCGCGCTGGCCAAGGTCACGGCCGCGCCGGGCCTCGTCGAGGGGCTCGGCGCGCTGCTCGACTAGACGTCGGTCGGGCGATCCCGACTGGTAGGTTCATCTCGTGGAACCCCTGTTCGGCCGCGTCCTGACCGCGCTCGTCACCCCGTTCGGCCCCGACGGCGCGCTCGACTACGACGTGGCGCGCGACGTGGCCCGCTTCGTGGTCGACCAGGGAAGCGAGGGACTCGTGGTCGGCGGCTCGACGGGCGAGGGCTCGTCGCTCACCGACGATGAGAAGCTCAGCCTCTTCGCGGCGGTCGCCGAGGCCGTGACGGTCCCGGTCCTCGCCGGCTCGACCTTCGCCAGCACGCGCGCCTCGGTGAGCCTCACCGCCCAGGTCCGCGCCACCGGGGTGGCCGGCGTGCTGGCCACGACCCCGGCCTACGCCCGGCCCAGCCAGGCCGGCCTGATCGCCCACCTGGGGGCGGTGGCCGAGAGCACGCCGCTGCCGGTGATGCTCTACGACATCCCCGCGCGTACCGGGCGAAAGATCGCCCCGGCCACCACGGTCGAACTGTGTCACCAGCACTCCAACATCGTGGCCCTGAAGGACGCCTCGGGCGACCTGGCCGCCGCCGCCCGGTTGAAGGCCCAGCTCGGCGACCGGCTCGACCTCTACTCGGGCGACGACAGCCTGACCCTGCCCTTCCTCGCCGTGGGGGCGGTCGGGGTGGTCTCGGTGGCGGCCCACTGGGCCGGCGCCGAGTTCGCCGCGATGCTCGGCGCCGTCGAGCGCGACAAGTGGTCCAAGGCCCGCAAGATCAACGAGCGCCTGGGCGAGAGCTACGCCTTCGAGAGCTCCGAGGCCTACCCCAACCCGATGCCGACCAAGGCGGCGCTGCGCTTCCTCGGTTTCGCCGTGGGCGAGTGCCGACTGCCGCACCCGGCGAGCGACCCCGAACTCAACGCCGCCGCCGCCCGGGTGGTCGGGGAGCTCCAGGCGACCCGTGCCTAAGGGGCTGCGGGTCACCTTCCTCGGCGGCCTGGGGGAGATCGGCCGCAACTGCATGGCCCTCGAGCAAGACGGGCGCATCGTCGTGATCGACGCGGGCCTGATGTTCCCCGAGCCGACTATGTACGGGGTCGATCTCATCCTGCCGGACTTCCGCTGGCTGGTCGAGCGGCGCGACCGCGTCGACGGGATCGTCCTCACCCACGGGCACGAGGACCACACCGGCGCCCTGCGCTACCTGCTGCGCGAGGTGAACGTCCCCCTCTACGGCAGCGCCCTCGCGCTCGGCTTCGCCCGCCATCGACTGGCCGAGGCCAAGGGCCTCGGGAGGATCGAGTTCATCGAGGTGGCCGACCTCGAGCGGCGCAAGATCGGCCCCTTCGAGGTCGAGTTCATCCCGGTCACCCACTCGGTGCCGAGCGCCCACGCGCTGGCCTTCCACACGAGCGTCGGGGTGGTCGTGCACTCGGGCGACTTCAAGCTCGACGCCTCGCCGATCGACGGGCGGCGCACCGACCTCGGACGATTGGCCGCGCTGGGCGAAGAGGGCGTCGCCCTCCTGCTCGCCGACTCGACCAACGCCGAGGAGCCGGGCTTCACCGCGTCGGAGTCGAGCGTGGGCGTGGCGCTGCGCCGGCTCTTCCTGGAGCGGCCCGAGCGCCGCCTCGTGGTCGCCTGCTTCGCGAGCCACATCCACCGGATCCAGCAGATCGCCGACGCCGCTCACCTGACCGGTCGGCGCATCGCCTTCATGGGCCGCTCGATGGAGGCCAACGTGAAGTTGGCCCGCAAGCTCCACCTGCTGCGGGTGGACCCCGCCGATCTCATCGACGTCGAGGAGATCGGCCGCTACGCCCCGGGTGAGGTGTGCGTGGTGTGCACGGGCAGCCAGGGCGAGCCCCTGGCGGTGCTGTCGCGGCTGAGCCGGGGGGACGCCCGGGGCTTCTCGGTGGGCGTCGAGGACACCATCATCCTCTCGTCCCACCCCATCCCGGGCAATGAGTGGTCGGTCGGCCGGGTGATCGACGACCTGCACCGCGAGGGCACCGAGGTGATCGACTCCTCCCAGGAGAACGTCCACGCCTCGGGCCACGGCCGCCAGGGCGAGCTGCGCACCCTGCACCAGCTGGTGCGCCCGCGCGCCTTCGTGCCGGTCCACGGGGAGTACCGCCACCTCGTCCACCACGCCGAGCTGGCCCGCTCGATGGGCCTGGCCCCGAAGGACGTGCTCGTCTGCGAGGACGGCGACCAGATCGAGGTCGGCGCCAAGGGCATCCGACGCGCCGGCAAGGTCCCGGCCGGCCTGCACTACATCGACGGCACCACCGGCGACCTCGACGAGCGACCCCTCGAGGAGCGGCGCATGCTCGCCGAGTACGGGGTCGTCCTCGTCTCGTCGGCCGTCGATCGCCAGACGACCGAGCTGGCCGCGCCGGTGAGCGTGACCACGCGTGGCTGGTTCGAGGGCGAGCGCGACGGCGACGTCGTGGCCCACCTCGAGCGCGAGGTCCGTGACGCCCTGGCCGACGCGCTCGCCGAGGGCGTCCTCGAGACCGACGCCCTCTCCAAGGTCGCCCAGCGCGCCGCCGGGCGTCTCCTCGGCCAGCGCTACCGGCGTCAGCCGGTCGTCTTGGCGGTGGTGGCCGTCTTCTAGGCCGGCTCGGACTTGTCGGGCTCGCCGTGGTCGGCGTTGGCCCGTCCGGATCGCCAGTAGGCCTTGTGGCTGATGGCCGGCTCGCTGAGCCCGCGATCGGCGAGGTGCGCGCGCAGCGCGCGCACGACGTGGAACTCCCCGAAGAGGTAGGCGTGGCCCGGCCCCGCGGGCAGCTCGAGGGTGGCCAGGGCCCGGGTGAGCCCCGCGGGGTCCGAGGCCGCCCGACCGGCGCGCTCGGCGAGCACACAGCGCAACCCCACCCCCGCGGGCGGGGCCGGGGCGCGCGCGTCGTCGAGCGCGTCGACCTCGAGGGCGAGGAACGCCTCGCGGCCGGGTTCGAGCGCCTCGATCATGCGCGAGAACGCGGACAGGGCGCTCAGGTCCCCGCAGAACAGGTGCCAGGACGCCACGGGGTCGAGGGTGATCTGGCCGCGGGGCCCGATCGCGACCACCTCGTCGCCGGGGGTGACCTCGCGCACCCAGTCGACGCCGGGCCCCTCGTGGTCGACGCCGACCCACACGCTCAGGGTCGAGGCCTCGGGATCGGCGCGACGCACGCTGTAGCGCCGTCGAAGGGTCCGTCCCCGGCCGACGTCCACCATGACGTCGTTGCCCGGCGCGCCGGCCAGGCGGGGATCGACCTCCAGGGTCACCTCGACGAGCGAGCTCGAGAGGGTCTCGGTCGACACCACGGTGGCCACCGCGGCCGTCGCGTTGAGTCGTTGGGCCAGGGCTCTCGTCGCGTCGTCGATGCTCGCCACCGGCTCAGCCTACGGGCCGCTCGAGGAGTCGGACCGTGGTGGCGTCGATCTCGGCCTCGAGGGCGTCGAGCTCACCGCGCGCGCCGAGAACTCCGCGTCGGACCGCGCGCAGCTCCCCGCGGGTCAAGTGGGTCGCCGCGCGGGCCCGCGCCAGCGCGCGCAGCGCCGCGCGGCGCGCGAGGTGGCGGGTCGCCGGGTCGGCGTCGGCGACCGCACCGTAATGCGCAAGGGCCGCGCGCGCCGCCGCGACCAGGGCCGCGGGACGGCGTGAGGGCGCCGTCGTCCACAGCAGGCCGTCGATCACCAGGACGAGGGCCGCCGCGAGGGCGGTGTCGACGATGCGCGTGACGAAGAGGGACTGGGCCGAGGCGGCCAGACCCAAGAAGACGAAGACGAGGGGCGTGAAGGCCACGACGGCCGCCACGTTCCCGCGCCGCTGGGCGGGGGGCACGATCGCCGCCATCACGCAGCTCAGCACGATGAGGTCGACCGGGGAGTGACCCACCAGCGCCACCAGTGCGGCGACCCCGACGCCGAGGACGGTGCCGAGGGTGCGCGCGAGCGCGCGGGCCATGACGGGTCCGAGGTCGGGGCGCAGGATGAACACGACCGACATCGGCAGCCAGAACGCGTGCGGGCCGTGCAGCGCGACGCCGAGCAGGTCGGCGCCGACGACGGCGACCGCGAGGATCGCCCCGAAGCGCAGTCGCTCGCGCACCGGCACCGCGGGTCGCGTCGCCCGGTGGCTGGAGACGACGGCCCCCGCCGCGGCCAGCTCCTCGGCGCTCGGCGGCGCGAGGGCTCGGCGTACCGCCGGGGCGAGCGCCTCGTCCCCGGCGAGGCGCTCGAGGTGGGTGAGGGCGTGGAGCGTCTCGCCCTCGCGCAGGTGGCGCGCGACCTCCTCGAGCGCCTCGACGAGTGACGCGTCGGCGCCCTGGCCTCGACCCTCGAGGTAGGAGACGGCCTCGCCGGCGCGCAGCGCCACGACCAGCGCGGCGAAGAGGGCGTCGCCCACCGCAGTGGCGTTGGGTCGGCTCACCACGTCCTGGGCCAGGTCGAGGCTGGCGACGGCGCCGGCGCGCACCGCGGAGAAGGCCGGCGAGCCGACGGCGCGCGCGAGCAAGCCGAGGTCGTCGAAGGCGGCCGCGAGCACCGCGCGCTGGTTGGCCCGGCGTCGTCGCAGGTTGGCGACCCGCGCGACCGCCCACACCCACAGGGCGCCGGCGGCCATCAGCCCCGCGGTCAGCGGGACCCGCCCGACCGGGTCGAGTCCCACCCCGAGGGTCGCCCCCACGATCAGGTAGGCGCCCGCCGTCGCCCCGAAGGTGGCCTCGACGAGGCCGGCGACGAGCGCCACGACGGCGTAGCACAGGGCCACCGCGAGCGTCGTGCCCACACGCGTCGCGACGACGCCGCCGGCGGCGACCCCGAGCGCCGCGGCCACGGCCACGGCGAGCATCCGGGGGCCCCGGCGCGTCCACTGGTCGAGGCCGTCTTGACTCACGGCCCACAGCGCCCCGATGTCGAAGAGGATCGCGTCGAGGTGGCGGTCCGCCACGAAGCCCACCACGAGCGGCAGGGAGAGGCACAAGGCGGCCCGCGCGCTGAGTGCCACCTCGACCGAGGCGAGGCGACGAGCGAGCGGGCGCACCGGGGTTCCGGGACGGCCCGCGCGCTCGCGCACCGGCTCATCCTACGGGGGTCGCCGTGGCCCAAGGTGCGAGCACCCCGTTAGTAGGGTGGTGCGTAGTGGCACAGGCGCGACACGCAACTCGGTCCGCCCGGGCGAAGCCCTCCCGATCCCGGGCGCGACGCGACGAGAGACCGGCCTCCCCGTGGGCCCGGCACCGGCGCGACGTAGGGGTCGTGGCCCTCGTGGTGGCCGGCCTCTTCGTGGTGCTGGCCGAGGTCGACGCCCTGGGTCCCTTCGGACGGGCGATCGCCCGGGCCCTCGCCGACGCCCTCGGGGTCGGACGCTTCGCCCTGGCCGTGTTCTTGATCGGGCTCGGGGTCTCCCTCGTGTGGCGCGCCGACGAGCTCGACCGAGTCCGACTCGGCTGGGGGGTGGCCCTCGGTCTGGCGACGGTGAGCGGGCTGAGCGACCTCGCGGCGGGCCGACCGGGCGTGCACGCGTCCGCCGCAGCCCTGGCCGACGGCGGCGGCTGGCTCGGGGTGCTCGTGGGCGGCGGACTCGCCCGGGGGGTCGGCGTCGCCGGCGCGGTCGTGGTGCTCCTGGCCCTGGCGGTGGTGGCCGTGATCGTGGCGACCGGCGTGGGCCTCACGACGCTCGCGCGCGGGGTGGTCGCGGCGCTACGCGTCACCGCCACGGGGTTCGGTCGGTGGTGGTCGCGCGCCTGGCGCGTCGAGGGGTCGCGGCGGGTCGAGCGCACCGCGCACGGGCGCGACGACGGTGACGACGCCCGCGACGACGTCGTCGAGGAGGGTCACGACGACGACCTCGAGGGGGCGCCCGCCCCGGTGATCCTCGACTACGACGACGAGGGGGTGTCGAGCGACGACCCCGGGCCCGAGGCGCGCACCGCCGAGACGGGGGTGGCGACGCGAGGTGACGTGGGGGTGGTCGAGGCGGCGAGCGTCGCCGTGGTGCGCCACGCGGGGGAGTGGGAGCGCCCCCCTCTCTCGCTGCTCGCGCGCACCCGCGACCAGCGCCACGACCGCCGCGCGGCCCAGGCCCAGGGCCACGAGCTGGTCGAGGCCCTCGCCGCCCACGGCGTGGAGACCTCCCTGGTCGGTTTCACGGTCGGCCCCACGGTCACGCGCTTCGAGCTCGAGCTCGGCCCGGGGGTGAAGGTCTCGCGGGTCACGTCGCTCAACCGCGACATCGCCTACGCCATGGCCTCGCCCGACGTGCGGATCCTGGCGCCGATCCCGGGTCGCTCGGCGATCGGGGTCGAGGTCCCCAACCGCCAGCGCACCCTCGTCGCCCTGGGCGACCTGCTCGCCTCGGAGGAGGCCCTCGCCGCGACCCACCCCCTGGACGTGCCGGTAGGGCGCGACATCTCGGGCCGCACGGTCGTGGTGAACCTGGGCGAGATGCCCCACGTGCTCATCTCGGGGGCCACCGGGGCGGGCAAGAGCTCGGCGATCAACTCACTGATCACCTCGCTCGTCGTGCGCGCGACGCCCGACGAGCTGCGCCTATTGCTCATCGACCCCAAGCGGGTCGAGATGGGTCACTACAACGACCTACCCCACCTGCTCAGCTCGGTCGTCGTCGACCCGAAGAAGGCCGCCGGCGCCCTGCAGTGGGCGGTGCGCGAGATGGAGCGCCGCTACGACCTGCTCGCCGAGGTCGGCGCGCGCGATATCACCGGCTACCAGCAGATGCTCGAGCGCGGCGAGCTCGGCGGCGGCCCCGGCACGGCCGACGAGGTGGCCGACGCGATCGAGGGCGCTACGGGCCGCGAGCTCGAGCGACCGTCCGCGCCCGAACCCGAGAATCTCCCCTACGTCGTGGTCGTCGTCGACGAGCTCAACGACCTGATGATGGTCGCGGCGCGCGACGTCGAGGACTCGGTGGTGCGCATCGCCCAGATGGCCCGCGCCGTGGGCATCCACCTGGTGCTCGCGACCCAGCGACCGAGTGTGGACGTGATTACCGGGGTGATCAAGGCCAATATCCCGAGTCGGATGGCCTTCGCCGTCTCCTCGATCGCCGACAGCCGGGTCATCTTGGACCAGGCCGGTGCCGAGAAGCTGATCGGCAAGGGCGACATGCTGCTCGTCACCGCCTCGAGCAACGTGGCCCGTCGCCTCCAGTCGCCCTGGGTCTCGGAGGACGAGGTGCGCCGGGTCGTCGAGGCCTGGCGACGTCAGGGCGGGCGCAGTGAGACCGTGGTCGCCCTCGAGGCGCCGACGGGTCGGGGCCCCGCGGGAGGAGTCGGCGGGGACGACGACAACGAGGTGCTGGCCCAGGCGCGCGAGCTCGTCATCCGCACCCAGTCCGGCTCCACCTCGATGCTCCAGCGCAAACTGCGCGTGGGCTTCGCCCGCGCCGGGCGGCTGATGGACCAGCTCGAGCAAGAGGGCGTGGTGGCCCCGGGCGAGGGGTCGAAGTCGCGCAAGGTTCTCGTCACCCTCGACGAGTACGAGCAGTCACTGTCGTCTTAGGACGTGTCACGGCGCGCCGGTCGCGGGACCGTCTCGAGGGGCGTGGCGGCGCGCCTGGTGGCCGCGCTCGTCGGGGTCGTCCTGGCTGGGGCGCTCGTCGCCGCGATGACCGCACCGCTGGTGGGACGGCCCGCGCGTATCGTCCTCGTGGTGCGCCCCCCGCGGGGCGCGGTGACGGCGCTCGCCTGGCCGGCGCGGGGCACGGCCGCGCTCTACGTCCCCTGGGCGGGGGTGTCGGTCAGCCACCACGACCGGGTCGTGCCCATCGCGAGTCTCACCAAGATGATGACCGTCCTCGTGGCCCTCCGGCGTGCCCCCCTGGCGCCGGGTGAGAGCGGGCCGTGCCTGGTGGTGAGCGCGGCCCAGGTCGCGAACTACGACGCCATGGTGGCGCGCGACGAGTCGAGCGTGCCGGTCGTGGTGGGCGAGCGGCTCTGTGAGAGCGAGCTGCTCGCCGGAACCCTGGTGCGCTCGGCCGGAGACTACGCCTCGATGCTCGCGACCCTGGCGGCGGGGTCACCGAGGCGCATGGTCGCACTGATGAACCAGCGCGCCCGGGCGATGGGACTACGCCACACCCACTACGCGGGGGTCGCCGGACTCGGCGCGGGGTCGGTCTCCACGGCCCAGGACCAGGCCCGGGTCGCGGCGGCCCTGATGCGATTCTCCGTAGTGCGCGCTCTGGTCGATCGCTCGAGCGTGACCCTGCCCGTCGCCGGCACCGTGGCCAGCTACACCCCCTTCGTCGGGCAGGGCTCGGTGGTCGGGGTGAAGTCGGGTCGCACCGCGGCCGCCGGGGGGTGTGACGCGATGGCCGTGACGTTCCGCGCCGACGGGCGGGTCCACACCCTCTACGCGGTCGTCACGGGCCAGCGCACCGGCGACGTCCTCGCCGCGGCCGGCGAGGCCGCGCGCGCCCTGGCGACCTCGGCCCTGGCCGCGCGGCGGAGTCTCACCTGGCGCCCCGGCGTGGTGCTCGCGCGCGTCGGCTTCGGCCGGGGCGGCGTCGCGGCGACGCCCGCACGCGTGGTCCAGCTGTCGTGGTGGCCCGGGCCCGGGGCGATCACGTTCCGCGTCGTCGCCCGCCGGCTCACCGAGGTGCGCCGCGGTGAGGTGGTGGGTCGACTGGTCGTGAGCGGTGAGATCCACCGCTCGATCCCGCTCGTCGCGACCGCGTCGCTCGCCCGGCCGTCGTGGCTCGAGCGCCTACGCTGAGCCGATGCGCGCGCGCGTCCCGGCCTCGGCGGCCAACCTGGGCCCCGGCTTCGACACGCTCGCCGTCGCCCTCTCGCTCCACCTGGAGGTGGAACTGACCCTGGGCGGGCCGCTCACCGTGGTCACCGAGGGGGAGGGCGCCGGGCTCTTCGACGACGCGCGCCACCTCGGGGTCCGCGTGGCCCGCGAGGTCCTCGGCCACGAGGAGTTCTCCCTCCGGGTGCGCTCGGCGATCCCGCTCGCGCGCGGGCTGGGGTCCTCGGCGGCGCTCGCGGTCGCCGCCGCGGCGGCGGCCGGGGCGGCGGACCCCCTCGCCGTGGCCGCGCGCGTCGACGGCCACGGCGAGAACGCGGCCGCCTCCGCGCTCGGTGGCCTCGTCGCCGCCGGCGTGGTCGAGGGGCGCATCGAAGCTCGAACGCTCACTCTGGATCCGGCCTGGCGCTTCGTCTGCGTCGTGCCCGAGGTCGAGCTCGCCACGCGCGACGCCCGCGCGGTGCTGCCCGCGAGCGTGCCCTTCGCCGACGCGGTCTTTGAGCTCAACGCCCTGGCCCTGTTGCTCGCCGGGCTCGGCGACCACCGGCGCTTCGTCGCCGGCTCGATGGACGACCGTCTCCACCAGCCCTACCGTGCCGGGCTGGTGCCCTTCGCGGCCGACCTGCTGGCGACCTTGCGCGAGGCGGGCGCCTCGGGGGCCTGCTGGTCGGGCGCCGGCTCAACGATGCTGGGCCTGGCTACCGAACGCGCGGCCCCGGCGGTGCGCGACGCGGCTCGCTCGTTTCTCACCTCGCGAGACCTCGCCGGCGAGGTCGTGATCCTCGAGGCCGACCGCCGGGGGCTCGTCGTCTCGTGAACGACTCGCGCCCGCCCGCGGGGCGCGGCCTCGCCGGTGCGGGCTTCCTGCTGCTGGGCGCGACGCTCATCCAGTGGTCGGCGGCGATCGTGCTGCCCGCCTTCGCGCTGCTCGGCCCGTCGGCGACGAGCGCCTGGCGCTTCTTGCTCGGGGCGATGGTGCTGGTCGCCCTCTCGAGGCCCAAGGTCGCGCACTTCTCGGCGCGCCAGTGGCGCGCCGCGCTCGCCCTGGGCGTCACGACGGCCCTCATGAACCAGTGCTTCTACCAGGCGATCGCGCGCATCCCCCTCGGGGGCGCGGTCGCGATCGAGTTCCTCGGGCCCTTCAGCGTCGCCGCGCTGGGCAAGCGCACGCCGCGCCACCTGATCTTGGTGGTGATCGCCGCGGCCGGCGTGGTCGCGCTCACTCGACCCGGGGGCGGGCTGCACCTCGCCGGGGTGCTCTGGGCGGCCGGGGCCGGACTGTGCTGGGCCGGCTACGTCTTCGCCTCGCACCGCGTGGGCGGCACGACGTCGGGCTTCGGGGGCCTCGCGGTCTCGATGTCGATCGCCGCGGTGCTCACCCTCCCGTTCTCGATGGGCGCCTGGGGCCGCATCGCCCTCGATCCGGCGGTCCTCGGGCGGCTGGCCCTGGTCGCGACGATCGCCGTGGTGGCCGGCTTCGGCGCGGAGCTCTCGGGTCTGCGCCGGGTCCGCCCGCACATCGCGGGCGTGCTCATGGCGGCCGACCCGGCGGTCGCCTTCCTCGTGGGCTGGGGACTGCTCAGCCAGCGCGTCACCCCCCTCGACCTCGTGGGGATGGGCTGCGTGGTGGTGGCCGGGGCGCTCGTCACCCTGGACACGGCCGTCGGAGAGGGGGAGCTCGCTCAGTAGGCTTGGACGGTGGCGACCACGCGCACGTTCGCGATCCGCACCTTCGGCTGCCAGATGAACGAGCACGACTCGGAGCGCCTGGCCGGGCTGCTCGTCGCCGACGGGCTCGTCCCGGCCCCCGACGGGGCCGAGGCCGACGTCATCGTCCTCAACACCTGCACCATCCGCGACAACGCCGACCAGCGCCTCTACGGCACGCTCGGTCACCTCAAGGCCCTCAAGGACGCCCGCCCCGGCCTGCAGATCGCGGTGGGGGGCTGCGCGGCCCAGAAGGACCGGGAGCGGATTGCCGAGCGGGCCCCGTGGGTCGACGTCGTCTTTGGCACCCACAACCTGGCCGCAGCGCCCGCCCTGTTGCGCCGGGCCCAGATCGAGGGCCCCCTCGTCGAGGTGCTCGACGCGCCCGACCCCGAGGTGAGCCGCGACGCCGCGCCCGCGCTCTACGCGGTGCGCGAGCTGGCCTTCGCCGCGTGGGTGACGATCCAGACCGGGTGTGACAACTCCTGCGCGTACTGCATCGTGCCGGCGGTGCGCGGCCCGGAGATCTCGCGCCCCGTCGCCGATCTGGTGACGGAGGTGACTCGGCTGGCCGCGAGCGGGGTCAGCGAGGTGACCCTGCTCGGACAGAACGTCAACTCCTACGGACGCGACATCACCGGACGTCGGCCCCTCTTCGCCGACCTGCTGCGCGCGATCGGGGCGGTCGAGGGCATCGAGCGGGTCCGCTTCACGAGCCCCCACCCCAAGGACCTCCGGCCCGAGACGATCGCCGCGATGGCCGAGACGCCGGCCGTCTGTCCCCAGCTGCACCTGCCGTTGCAGTCCGGCTCTGACCGAGTGCTCAGTGCGATGCGCCGGGGCTATCGCGTCGAGCGCTACCAGCGCCTCCTGGCCGCCGCCCGGGCCGCGATTCCCGACCTCGCCGTGACGACCGACCTCATCGTGGGCTTCCCGGGCGAGAGCGACGCCGAGTTCGACGAGACCCTCGCCGTCGTGGCGGCGTGCGACTTCGACTCGGCCTACACCTTCATCTTCTCCCCGCGCGAGGGCACGCGGGCGGCCGGGATGACCGCGTCGTTCGTCGACCCGGCCCGGATCCAGGAGCGCTTCGTCCGACTGAAGGAGGTCGTCGACCGCTCCGCGCTGCGTCGCCACGAGGCCCGGGTCGGTCGGCTCGAGGAGGTGCTCGTCGAGGGCCCGTCGCGGCGCGACGAGGCCGTGCGCTCGGGCCGCACCCGCCAGGGCAAACTGATCCACCTTCCCGACCCGACGCTGCGCGCGGGCGCCCTGGTGGAGGCGCGGGTGACCCACGGCGCGCCGCACTTCTTGCTCGGCGAGGTCGTGCGCACCCTGCGCCCACCGCGCCACAAGATCCGGGTGCCCCTGGCCGTCTCGTGAGCCGGGCCGTCGCCCTGGTGGGGGCGACCGCGTCGGGCAAGTCCCGGCTGGCCCACGCGGTGGCGTGCGCCTCGGCCGGCGAGGTCGAGGTCGTGAGCGTCGACGCGATGGCCGTCTATCGGGGAATGGACCTCGCCACGGCCAAGCCGACCCTCGCCGAGCGCCGCGAGGTGGCCTACCACCTCCTCGACGTGCTCGACCCCGACGAGGAGTGCACCGTGGCGCTCTTTCAGCGCTGGGCTCGCGCGGCCGCGGCGGGAATCGCGTCGCGGGGCCACTCGACGCTCTACGTGGGGGGTACCGGGCTCTACCACCGCGCCGTGCTCGACGACCTGGCGATCCCCGGGGTCTACCCCGAGGTGCGCGCCCGCCTCGAGCGCGAGGCCGAGAGCGACCTGGGCGCCCTCTACGACGAGCTGGCCCGGGTCGATCCCGTGGCGGCCGCGCGGCTCGAGCCGACCAACGCCCGGCGCGTGGTGCGCGCCCTCGAGGTGGTGCGCGGCAGCGGGCGGCCCTTCTCGAGCTTCGGCGAGGGGCTCGCCACCTACGGGCCGGTGCGCGTGACCCAGGTGGGCCTGCGCGTCGAGCTCGCCGAGATCGACCGGCGCCTCGAGACGCGCTTCGCCGCCTGGCTCGAGGCCGGTCTGGTCGAGGAGGTCGCGCGCCTGGCCGCCTCGCCCCGGGGCCTCTCGCGCACGGCGCGCCAGGCCGTCGGCTACCGCGAGCTGCTCGCCCACGTCGAGCGGGGCGAGCCCCTCGAGGCGTGCGTCGAGCGGGCCCTCGTCGCCTCGCGCCGGCTCGCGCGGCGCCAGCTCGCCTGGTTCGCGCGCGACCCGCGGGTCGAGTGGTTCGAGGACCCCGCGCGCGCCCGCGCGCGCGTCGAGGCGGTGCTCGAGAGCGCCGCCGCGGTGCGAGACTAGGCCCGTGGCACTGCGCAGCCTCCAGAAGTGGCACGGGGCCGGCAACGACTTCTTGGTCGACGTCCAGCTCTACGGCCGGCCCTCGTGGTGGACCCCGGAGCGGGTGCGCGCGGCGTGCGCGCGCACGACGGGCATCGGGGCCGACGGGCTGATCGTCGCCTCCCTCGGCCCCCGGGTGCACATGACCCTCTTCAACGCCGACGGCTCGCGAGCCGAGATGTCGGGTAACGGCGCGCGCTGTCTGGCCGCCGCGGTGCGTCGAGCGGTCGGCTCGCTGGACGAGGCCCTCGAGATCGACACCGACGCCGGGGCGCGCTCGGTCACCTTGCGCATGGACCCGGACTCGGAGTTGACGAGCGGCTACGGCGAGGTGTCCATGGGCGAGGTCTCCTTCGTCCCGGCCCCCGAGGGCGCCCTGGGGGCGGCTTTCGTCGGCAACCCCCACGTGGTGGTGCTCGACGACCCCGATCTCGACGACCCGGCCCGCGAGGCGCTCGCCGCCCGGCTGTCCGGCGAGCTCGGCGGGGCGAACGTCGAGTTCGTGCGCGTCGAGTCGCCCGAGCGACTCTCGATGCGGGTCATCGAACGCGGCGTGGGCTGGACGCTGGCGTGCGGGACGGGGTCGTGCGCCGCGGCGGCCGTGGCGCGGCGGGCCGGACTGGTCGGCGACGTCGTCGAGGTGGCGAACCCGGGGGGCGACCTGCGCGTGACCCTCGAGGGCGCGCGCGCCACGCTGGCCGGTCCGGTGCGCTTCGTCGCCAACGTCGAGTGGCTCGAGGCGTGACCTACCAGCCCTCGACCCTCATCTCGAGGGAGATCAAAGAGAAGATCGTCCTGGTGGGCGTGCTCTTCCCCGGCGACGCGGTCGAGGAGCTCGGCCGCCAGCTCGACGAGCTGGCCGAGCTCGTCAAGACCGCCGGGGCCGAGGTCCGCGGTCGGATCATCCAGCGCCGGGACCGACCCGACCCGGCGACGTTCGTCGGCTCGGGCAAGGCCGACGAGCTGCGCGAGCTGTGCTACGAGGTCGACGCCGACACGGTCGTCTTCGAGCACGCCCTCAGCCCGGCCCAGCAGCGCAACCTCGAGGCGATCCTCGGACGCACCGCGATCGACCGCACGGCCGTGATCCTCGACATCTTCGCCCAGAACGCCCGCACGCCCGAGGGCAAGGCCCAGGTCGAGCTGGCCCTGCTCGAGTACCGCCTGCCCCGGCTGCGCCGGGCCGGGGGCTCGCTCTCCCAGCAGGCCGGCGGGATCGGTCGACGCGGTCCGGGCGAGACCCAGCTCGAGGTCGACCGGCGCCGGCTCGTCCAGCGCATCCACCACATCAAGGCCGAGCTGCGCGTGGTCGACCGGACCCGGCGGGTCCAGCGCCAGGGGCGCGCGCGCGGCCGCCACCGCGAGGTGACCCTCGTGGGCTACACCAACGCCGGCAAGTCCTCGATGCTGAACGCCCTCACCGGCGCCGGGGTCCTCGCCGAGAACCGCCTGTTCGCCACGCTCGACCCGCGCACCCGCCAGCTCGCCCTGCCCGGGGGCGAGACGGTGCTCGCGACCGACACCGTCGGGTTCATCTCCAACCTGCCCCACGAGCTCGTCGAGGCGTTCATGAGCACGCTCGACTCGGTGCGCCTGGCCGACCTCTTGGTCCACGTGGTCGACGGCTCGAGCGAGCACGCCGAGGAGCAGATCGACGCCGTGCGCGCCGTGCTCGACCAGATCGGCGCGGCCGACGTGCCCGAGCTGCTGGTGTTCAACAAGTGCGACCTCGCCGAGGGTCGCGCCCGCGAGCTCGCCGCGCGCCACCCCGGGGGCGTCTGGTGCTCGGCGGTGACCGGGGAGAACCTCCCGGCCGTGGTCGGGGCCCTCGCGGCGGGCCTGCGGGTCCACGACCGGGCCGTGAGCCTGCGCCTGCCCTTCGAGCGCGGCGACCTGGTGGCCGCGGTCCACCGCGAAGGTGAGGTGCTCTCGTCGCGCAACGAGGAGGGGGCCGTCGTGCTCGAGGTCGTCTTGGACGAGGTGGCCGTCGCCCGCTTCGCCCCCTGGCGGGTGGCGTGAGCTTCGCCCCGCCGCCCTACCCCTACGAGCGGCTCGAGGGGCTCAAGCGCCTCGCCGGCGCCCACGGAGGGGGTGCGGTGGATCTATCGATCGGCACGCCCGTCGACCCGCCCCCCGCCGCGGCCCTCGCGGCGCTCGCCGCGGCGAGCGGGGCGCGGGGCTACCCGCCCTCGGCCGGGACGGCCGACCTGCGCCGCGCGGCCGGGGAGTGGCTGGCCCGGCGCTTCGCGCTCGGCTCGCCGCCCGAGGGGCTGGCGGCCTGTGTGGGCACCAAGGAGTTCGTCGCGAGCCTCGCGGGCTTCGTGCACCTGCGCGCGCCCGAGCGCGACACGGTGCTCTATCCGGCTATCAGCTACCCCACCTACGCGATGGGCGCGACCCTGGCCGGGCTGCGCGCGGTGGCGGTGCCGCTGCGTGACGGCCGGCTCGACCTCGCGGCGATCGACGACGCCGACGCCGAGCGGGCCCTGGTGCTGTGGGCCAACGCGCCCGCGAACCCCACCGGGGCCCTCGAGGACCTCGGCGCCGTGGCGGCCTGGGGACGGGCGCGTGGGGTCCTCGTGGTGAGCGACGAGTGCTACGCCGACTTCACCTGGGAGGGACCGGCCCGCACGATCCTCGAGCACGGCAGCGAAGGGGTACTGGCGCTGCACTCGATCTCGAAGCGCTCGAATCTCGCGGGGCTGCGCGCCGGCTTCTACGCCGGCGATCCCGAGGTGGTGGAGTACCTGCGCGCGGTGCGCCAGCACGCGGGCTTGATGGTGGCCGGTCCGGTCCAGGCCGCCGCCGTCGCCGCCTACGGCGACGAGACCCACGTCGAGGTCCAGCGCGCGCGCTACCGGGCCCGCCTCGAACGGATGGCGGCGGCGCTCTCGGCGCTCGGGGTCGAGGCGCCCCTCCCGGGCGGCTCGTTCTACCTCTGGGCGCGCGACGAGGGCGGTGACGGCTGGGCCCTCGCCGAGCGGCTCGCCGCGCGCGCGGGAGTGGTGGTGAGCCCGGGTGAGCTCTACGGACCGCCCGGCGCGCCCTACGTGCGCGTGGCGATGGTCGCCCCCGACGAGGCGATCGAACGCGTCGCGAGGCGTCTAGAGGGGGTTCCCGGATAACGCGCCCGGGAGGACCGACCCGTCGCGGCCCGCTCGGTACCATGGCGCGGTGAGCGACCTCGAGACCCGCATCGGCCGCTGGTTCGACGAGATCGACGCGTTGACCCCGCAGAACCTCGAGGCCCGCCGCGACGTCGAGCTCGTCCTCGCCCAGCTCGACGATGGTCAGGTCCGCGTCGCCGAGGTGCGCGTTGGCGAGGTCGTCGTCCACGAATGGGTGCGCCAGGCGATCCTGCTGCTCTTTCGCCTGCGCGGACTCGAGCGGACCGAGGTGGGGCCCTTCGAGTACCTCGACAAGCTCGAGCTCAAGCACGACTACGAGCGACGCGGCGTGCGCGTGGTGCCCGGCGCCTCGGCCCGGCGGGGCAGCTACCTCGCCCCCGGGGTCGTCCTCATGCCCAGCTACGTGAACGTCGGGGCGTGGGTGGGCGAGAACACGATGGTCGACACCTGGGCGACGGTCGGCAGCTGCGCCCAGATCGGGGCGAACGTCCACCTCGCCGGCGGGGTGGGCATCGGGGGGGTGCTCGAGCCGGCCAACGCGGTACCGGTCGTCATCGAGGACGACGCGATGATCTTCAGCCGGTGCATGGTGGTCGAGGGTGCCCGGGTCGGACGGGGCTCGGTCCTCGGCGCCGGCTCCTTGCTCAACCCCTCGATTCCGGTCATCGACGCCGCCACGGGTGAGGAGGTCTCGCGCGGCTACGTCCCCGACTACTGCGTGGCGATCGCCGCCAGTCGACGCCGGGAGTTCCCCGGGGGGGAGTTCTTCTTGCCCTGCGTGCTCATCATCCGACGGCTCGAGGAGGGCGAGCGCCACGACAAGGCTCGCCTGAACGCGATCCTGCGCGACCACGGCGTCGCGACGTGACCCGCCTCGAGGCAGCCCTCGAGCTGGTCGCCACTCCCTCGGTGAGCCGCGACGAGGCGAGCCTGGCCGCGCTCGTCGCGGCCCGGCTCACCGCGGCCGCCCACCTCGAGGTCGAGCGGGTGGGGGACAACGTGGTGGCGCGCACCAGCGGCACCCGCGCGCACCGCCGGCTCGTCGCGGGACATCTCGACACCGTGCCGGGCGACGCCGCGCTCGCGCGAATCGTCGGGGACCGGCTCGAGGGGGTCGGCGCGTGCGACATGAAGGGCTCACTCGCGGTGATGCTCGAGCTCGCGCTCGATCCCGGACCGCGCCCCGTGGAGGTGACCTGGGTCTTCTACGCCCGCGAGGAGATCGAACGGCGCGAGTCGGGCCTGCTCGAGCTCGCCGAGTTGCGCCCCGACCTGCTGGTCGCCGACTGCGCGGTCCTGGCCGAGCCCACGGGTGGTCGGGTCGAGGCCGGCTGCCAGGGGACACTGCGCGCGGTGGTGACGCTACGGGGACGGCGCGCGCACACGGCGAGGCCCGCCGAGGGGCGAAACGCCGTCCACCGGCTGGGGGCGCTGATCGAGCGCGTGGCGCGCTACGAGCCCCGCCGGGTCCCCCTCGAGGGCGTCGAGTTCGTCGAGCAGCTCCAGGCCGTCGCGGTGGCCGGTGGCGTGGCGGGCAACGTGGTGCCCGACGTGGCCACGCTCACGATCAACCACCGGGTGGCCCCGGACCGGGATCGATCGAGCGCGACCGCGTGGCTGCGCGCGTACCTCGCCGACGTGACCGAGGAGGGGGATCAGGTCGACGACGTCGACTGGGCGCCCGCGGCCCCGCCTCACCTGGATCATCCCGCCCTCGGCGCCCTCGTGGACCTCACCGGGGCGCCAGCCCGGGCGAAGCAGGGCTGGACCGACGTGGCGACCTTCGCCGAGCGAGGGGTGCCCGCGGTCAACTTCGGCGCGGGCGACCCCACGCGAGCGCACACCCCCGATGAGTTCGTCACCTGCGCCGAGCTCGACGGATTCGCGACGACGCTGTCCGCCTGGCTCGCGCGGCCCTAGTAGCGGCGAAGGACCGAGACGACCTTGCCGTAGAGCACGACGTCGTGGGCGTCGAACTCCATGGGCTCGAGCATCGGGTTCTCGGGTTGGAGGACGACCCGCGAACCCTGGGGGAAGTAGCGCTTGACGGTCGCCTCCTCGCCGGGGATCCCCGCCACCACGATGTCGCCGACGCGCACGTCGGTTTCGCGCTCGACGACCACGTAGTCGCCCGAGAGGATGCCGGCCCCCACCATCGAGTCCCCGCGCACCTGGAGCACGAAGCACTCACCTCGCCCCACGAACTGCTCGGGCAGGGGGATCGCTTCGCTCTGGGTCTCGCTCGCCAATGTCCCCACGCCGGCCGCGACGTCGCCGACCAGGGGGACCGAGCGGACGCGCTGGTCGGCGGGGATCCCGGCGGCGTCCATCCGCACCGTCAGGGTCCGTGGCTGCTGGGGGTTCTTCGCGATGTAGCCGGCGTCTTTGAGAACCCGGATGTGGTTGGCCACGGTGGCCGAGGAGGAGAGGCCCACGTGCTCGCCGATCTCGCGGATGGTCGGTGGGAAGTTCCGCTCGCGCTGGCAGGCCACGATGAACTCGAGGATCTGACGGCGCATCGGGGTGAGCACTTCGGCCATGGGGCCTCCTCTACGAACGGGTGTTCGTAGCGTAGCCCCTGGAGGTCGCTCCGTCAAACAACTGTTCGCCCTGCGCCCGTGGGCAAGTTGTGGCGCTGGTATGGTTTCGCGATGGCCAGGTCGGCCTAGTCATTCCTGGGGGGCCGAACGCCACTGTTGGCGATTCGGGGACCGCTTGTGGAGGGGCAGTGAAGGAAAAAGTGGAGGAACGACAGCCAATGAAGCTTCGTTTTAACAAGACGGTGGCGGCAATCGCCTCCAGCGCTCTTTTGGTGATGGCGGTGCCGGCGGTCGGAATCGCGTCGTCGTCCGGTGCGGCGGTCAAGCACCACCAGCCGCTGCCGACGTACGTGATCGGCTACGAGGGCCCGCTGTCGGGTGGGAACCTCCAGCTCGGCCTGAACATGGTGTTCGCCGTCGAGCTGGCGATCAACCAGTACAACGCGAACGTCCACCACCGCCAGTTCATTTTGAAGCTGGCGCGCTACGACGACCAGGGCGACCCGACGATCTCGCCGACCGAGGCGCAGGCCGCGGTCGCCAACAAGCATCTGATCGCCATCGTCGGCCCGGCCTTCTCGGGCGCCACGGCGGCCGCCGAGCCCTACTACTCGAAGGCCAACGTCGCGACCGTCAGTCCGTCGGCGACGAACCCGAACCTCGCGACCAAGGGCTGGCGCAACTTCTTCCGCGTCGTCGCTGACGACTCGGTCCAGGGACCGGCCGACGCCAACTACCTGGTTAAGACGAAGGGCCTGAAGAGCCTCTATGTGGTCAACGACGGGTCCTCCTACGGCGCGGGCCTGGCCCAGGCCGTGGCGACCCAGGCTCAGTCCGACGGCGCCAAGGTCACGACCGCGACCGTTCCGGGCACCGGCCAGTGCAACAACGGCACCGCATCGGCGACCGAGTACCAGGCCGCGGCGACCCAGGTGGTCGCGAGCGGCGCGAGCGCGATGTTCTACGGCGGGTACTACTGCGACCTCGGGCTGTTCCTCGGAGCGCTCAGCTCCTCGGGCTACACCGGCGTCGTGATGTCGGGTGACGGTTCTGACTCGCCGGCGCTCATCACGAGCACCACGCCCGCCTCCGCTGCCAACGGTGTGCTGCTGTCGTGCGCGTGCTCGGCCTCGACTAACAAGGCCTTCAACCGGGGTTACGAGAACCTCTCCAACTTCTCGGCGGCGACCGCGACGTACGCGCCGGAGTCCTACGACGCGACCAACACGATCATCGCCGGCATGAAGGCGCTGCTCACCCAGCACAAGAAGATCACTCGGGCGAACCTCGTGGCCGAGTTGCACAAGATCACCTACAAGGGCATCACGAAGATCGTTCACTTCCAGAAGAACGGCAACATCGCGGGCTCGGCGATCTACGTGAACAAGGTGGTGAACGGCAAGATCGTCCAGTTGGGACTCGAGTAACCCACGCAGTAACGGACCGACCTCGAGGGGCCGGGGGAGTAATCTCCCCCGGCCCCTCCGGTTCGGTACACTCAGGCCCAACAGGGAGGGGCATTGGGCTCATTCGGTCACTATTTGGCCACACACTTAGACACGCTCAAGGCCGAGTTCTGGCTCCTGTTCGTCGGTGGCGTGGCCAATGGGCTGCTCTACGCGATGGTCGCAGTCGGCTACACGCTCGTCTACGGTGTGCTGCGACTTATCAACTTCGCCCACTCCGAGATTTTCATGTCCGGAGGTTTCGCCGGCTACTTCGTCTTGCGCGCGATGGTTGGCTCCACGGTGCCCTCCGGCTTCACGAGCGTGCTCATCATCGTCCTGGGGATTGCCGCAGCCGGTACGGCGGGGGCGGCTGCGGCGACCCTCGTCGAGCGGGTCGCCTACCGTCCGTTACGGCGCCGACGCGCCCCGCAGCTGGCCTACCTCATCAGCGCCATCGGCGCGTCGTACTTCCTCTTTAACCTCGCGGGCAAGGAGTTCGGCCACCTTTCGATTAGCGACCCTCAGCCCTACATCAACCACACGGTTTTTAGGATCTTCGGCGCGCCCGTTTTGATGTATGACCTCATCATCCTGGTGGTGAGCGTCATCATGTTCGTCGCGCTGGACTGGCTGGTGGGGCGAACGCGCCTAGGCCGCGGAATCCGCTCCGTCGCCCAGGACGCGGAGACCGCCTCGCTGATGGGCGTGAACATCGACCGTACGATCGCGATCACCTTCATCGTCGGCGGCGCCCTCGGCGGTGTGGCCGGCTTCCTCTACGGGCTCAACATCGGTGTCGTGTACAACATGGGCTTCGTCCCGGCGCTCAAGGCCTTCACCGCGGCCGTCCTCGGGGGTATCGGCAACCTTCGCGGTGCCGTCGTGGGCGGGCTGCTCCTCGGGATCGTGGAGAACCTTTGTGTGGTCTTCGTCCAGGCCGCGTACATCGACGTCGTGGCCTTCGGGATCCTCGTCCTCGTGCTGCTCGTGCGCCCAACGGGCATCCTGGGCGAGCGCCTCGGGAGGACGGCGTGATCCGATCGTTCCTCCAGCGCGCGCCGATCCGTCGGCTCCTGGTGGTGTTCGGTGTCGTCGCGGTCATCGAACTCATCACCGGACCGCCGGGCTCCAATCAGTACCCGACGTCGGGCTTCACGGGTTCGTACTCTGAGGCGGCGTCGTTCTTCGGGCTCTTCCGGACGCAGCGCTGGGTGGTGTTCTTGGCCCTCGCCCTCGTCGCCTGGGGGATCGTCGAGCTGTGGACGCGCTACGGCGCCACGATCCGCGCACGCGGCTCGAGCGCGCTCGCGGGCCCCCGCCAGGCGAGTGAGAAGCGGCCCGTTCGGGTGGGCTTCGCCCTGGCGCTGCTCGTCCTCGGGATCCTCCTCCCGCACATCTTGAACAACGCCTTTTGGCAGTCGGCCCTCGTGACCTACGTCGCGATCTACGTCCTGCTCGCCATCGGTCTCAACGTCGTGGTGGGCTTCGCCGGCCTGCTGGACCTGGGCTACGTGGCATTCTACGCGATCGGCGCGTACACCACGGCGTGGGTCACGGGGGCGTTGCCGACCCCGCCCCCCTTCGGTCACCCCCTCGACGCGTTCTGGGCCATTCCCTTCGCCGTGGTCTTCGTGGTGATCGCGGGCGTCCTGCTCGGCGCGCCGACGCTGCGCCTGCGCGGGGACTACCTCGCGATCGTGACCCTGGGCTTCGGTGAGATCATTACGATCTTCGCGAACAACCTCTACGGGATCACCGGTGGAGCGACCGGCACCAAACAGATCCCCCACCCGGTCTTCCACGTGGGGCCGATTAAGTACTCCTGGGGCCTCGCGCCCGTTCCCTACTACTACCTAGCCCTGGGATCGGTGGTCCTCTTCCTCGTGATCTTCTCCTTGCTCCAACGTTCTCGGGTGGGCCGGGCCTGGACGGCGATTCGCGAGGACGAGGTCGCGGCGGAGTCGCTCGGGATCAACCCGCTCAAGTTCAAGGTGATGGCCTTCGCGGTCGGGGCCGCCTCAGCAGGCTTCGCGGGGGTCATTACCGCGAGTGCCGACAACTTCCTCTTTCCCTCGAGCTTCACGCTGACCTTTTCGATCAACATCCTGGTGCTCGTCATCCTGGGTGGGATGGGATCGATTACGGGCGTCGTCGTGGGCGCCATCATCATTCAGGTGATCCAGGCTTACCTCAACCACACGCCCCCGTCCGGCTACCAGCAGCCGGACCTCTACATCTACGTGGGGGCTCTGCTCATCACCATGATGATCTTCCGGCCGGCCGGCCTGATCCCGTCGCGCCAGCGCCGGCGCGAGATAAACCTGTACGAGAAGTCCCACGAGGGCCACCTCGATGAGGTGCTGCTCGGAGATGACGTATGACGGCCGACAACGTCTTCGACGTCGAGCACGTGACGCTGCGCTTCGGCGGCGTCGTCTCGCTCAACGACGTGAGCCTCTACCAGAGGCGCGGTGAGATCCTCGCCGTCATCGGGCCCAATGGCGCTGGCAAGACGTCACTGTTCAACTCACTCACCGGTGTCTACCAGCCCCAAGAGGGCACCATCACTTTCCATAGGGCCGACGGACGCGCGATGACCATCATCGGCAAGAAGGCGCACCGTGTCGCCTCCGCCGGTGTCGCGCGCACGTTCCAGGCGTCGCGGATGTTCAGCGCGCTGAGTGCTTTCGACAACGTCAAGATCGGCGCCGAGGACCACCGGGGCTTCGGCGTCGTGGGCGCGATGGTCCGGGGGCCGCGGACCCGCCATGATGATCGGCGGTCTGACGAGAAGACCGTGGAGCTCCTGCGCTTCGTTGGTCTCGCCGACCGAGCCAACGTGCTCGCGGCCTCGCTCTCCTACGGCGAGCGCCGGCGTCTGGAGATCGCCCGAGGACTCGCGACCGAGCCCGAGGTGCTCTTGCTCGACGAGCCGGCCGCCGGTACGAACCCAGCCGAGAAACTCGACCTCGCGCGCCTGATTCGCCGTGTGCGCGACGAGCTCGGCGTGACAATCCTGCTCATCGAGCACGACATGAAGCTCGTGATGTCCCTCGCGGAGCGACTCTACGTCTTGAACTTCGGTAGCGTTATCGCCGAGGGAACCCCGGCGGATATCCGGACCAACCCGGTCGTGGTCGAGGCCTATCTGGGCACCTCGGCGGAGGCGTCGGCGTGATGCTCGAGGTGAGCGACGCCGTCGTGCGCTACGGGGCGATTACCGCCCTGCACGGGATCACCTTCGAAGTCAACGAGGGCGAGATCGTGACGCTGCTAGGCGCGAACGGCGCCGGCAAGTCGACGACGCTGCGGATGGTCTCGGGCCTCCAGCCCCCGGTGAGCGGGTCGATCTCCTTCCAGGGACGCGACATCAGTCACACTCGAGCCCACGACTTCGCCAAGCTCGGAATCAGCCACGTCCCTGAGGGGCGCCGGATCTTCTCCCAGATGTCGGTGGAGGAGAACCTGGAGATGGGGGCCTTTCGCCGCCGGGGCTCGGTCGCCGGGGACCTCGAACGGATCTACGAGACCTTCCCGATCTTGAAGGAGCGGCGCAAGCAGCTGGGCTCCAACCTCTCGGGGGGCGAACAGCAGATGCTCGCGATCGGCCGAGCGCTCATGAGCCAGCCCACCCTCCTTCTCCTCGACGAGCCCTCGATGGGACTCGCCCCGATGATCGTGGACACGATCTTTCGTATCATCGGCGAGATTCGCGCTGCGGGCACCACGGTGCTGCTCGTCGAGCAGAACGCCGCTCACGCACTCCGACTCGCCGACCGGGGCTACGTCCTCGAGAACGGCCGCATCGCGCTATCGGGCCCGGCGAGCGAGCTGCTCGTCGACCCTCGGGTACGCGCGGTGTACTTGGGAGAAGACGTCGAGGCCGGTGCGTAGTCACTCCGGCGCTAGGCCCACGATTCCTTACGATCTGATTACTTCGCCGGTGGACGTCGCACCCGGTCACTAGCATCGATCGCCTTATGGCGCTGCTCGACCAGCTGGTCCCTTCTGATTTTCGCCGTGAGATCCGTGGCCCGCTGCGCCGCCTCTACTTGAGCACGTTCGTCAACTGCTTCGGCAACGGACTCGCGTTCGCGATGTTCGTGGTCTACCTGCACAACGTGCGGGGTTTCTCGACGACGTTCTCCACGCTGCTTCTCACCGCAACGGCGATCGTGGGTCTCGGGACGGGACCGATCTGGGGGACGATGATCGATCGGTTCGGTCCGGTCAAGGTGGGCATCGGGTCGTACCTCGCCTCAGCCGTGGGCCTCGTCTTGTGGACGACCATCCACACCCGGAGCGAGGCGATCGTCATCGCCCTCGTCATCACGGTCTTCGAGGGCGCGGGCTGGGGACCGGGGGCGGTCCTGATCGCCCGGCTGGTGCGTGAGTCCCACCGCCAGCGGGCCTACGGGGTCAACTTCATGATGGTAAACCTCGGGATCGGCATGGGCCTCTTGGTGTCGGCCTCGATCGTGAGCCTGCACCACCCCGAGAGCTTCACCGTGCTCTACCTGTTCGACGCCGCGGTCACGGTGACGGCCGGGATCATCTTCGCCACGCTGATTGCCCACGGCAAGCCCGTGCACGAGGCCCATCACGAGGGCCACGCACGAGACGGGTGGCGAGTGGTGCTCTCGGACCGACGACTGCGCCGCTACACGCTGGCGAGCCTCGTCCTCATCCTCGGCGGCTACGGATCGGTCGACGCGGGGTTGAGCCTGTTCATCGTGAACAACCTGCGCGTGAGCGTCCACGTGATCGGGATCACCTTCTTCTTCAACACCGTCACCATCGTGGTGGGCCAGCTCTGGATCCTCAACCGGATGGAGGGCCACAGCCGGACACGGGCCATGGCCCTGGTGAGTGTGCTGTGGTTCGTCTTCTGGGCGGTGCTCGGGGTGTCGCTGGCTCTCCCGGTGGTGGTCGCCGTCATCGCGCTGTGCCTATCCCAGGTGGTCTTCGCGGTGGGCGAGACGATGCTCCAGCCGGCCGGCTCGGCGCTCATCAACCAGATCGCCCCGGAGCACCTGCGCGGTCGCTACAACGCGGCGGCCGGAACGGCGTGGGGCGTCTCGGGCACGCTCGCCCCCGCCATAACCGCTCTGTACTACGGGCTCCACCTCGGCAACTGGTGGCCGATCGGTACGGGGATCACGGCCCTCGTCGGCGGGGGACTCATGCTCACGCTGCGCTCGTCGCTCACCCCCGAAGAGGATGGCGTCGCCACCGCCGGCGCCTAGAGCCCCGCGACCGTTGGGTCGCGAAGGGGGTCGAGGTGGACAACGAACGGGGCCAGTGCTGGCGCGACGTGGAGGACGTGCTGGATGCGGGGATTGACCGCCTCTTACTCTACGGGCCGCCGGGCACCGGTAAGACCTACGCGGCGCTCGCCGTGGGACGCGGCGAGCCCGCGGAGCGGATCGTCTGCACCGAAGACCTCACCGGTGCGGAGGTGACGGGCACCTGGATGCCCGGGGAGGGTGGCCGCTTCGCGTGGCGCGAGGGGCCGGCCATTCGCGCGTGGCGGGCCGGCGGTGGTCGGGGCGGGCGCCTGGTGCTCGACGAGGTCGACCGAGCGGCCGGGGACGCCCTCGCGACGCTGCTCGCGGTCACCGACTCCACGGCTTCGGCGCGCTGGCGACACCCCGAGAGCCTCGAGTGGGTACGCCCGGGACCGGACTACTCGGTGGTGGCGACCTCGAACGTCGAGGATGTCGAGGACCTTCCCCCGCCGCTGCTCGACCGCTTCGCGGTCCGGGTGCGGATAGACCGGCCCCATCCGGCCGCCGTCGCGGCGCTGGCACCGGACCTGCGCGCGCCCGCCCTCGCGGGCTCGCTCGGGCCGTCCTCGCGGCGGGTGTCGCTGCGCCGGTTCTACGCGTTCGACCGTTTGCGGGCCCGGCTCGGAGCCGAGCGGGCCGCCGCGGTGGTCTTTGGCCCCGCAGCCGCGGACGTGCTGGACGCCCTGGCCATCGCGTCTATCGCGTGAGTGTCTTCCCCGAGCTCGTCACCGGGCGCGAGGACGAGGTCGCACCGGGCCCGTGGCGAGTTGAGCGCGGCGCGCCGGCCCGGGGGCGCGCGAGTTGCGACCTGGTGGCGCACGTCCTCGAGGTCCCCCTGGGCGATGACGTGACGTCGCGGGTCGTGCGGGCGCACGAGCTCGTCCACGCCCGCGTGAGTCCGCACCCACGCCACCTGGCCGAGGCTCTCGCCGAGGTGGACGCCCGGGCGCTCGAGTGCGCCGAAGAGCTCCGGGTCAACGTCCTTTTGGCTCGCCTGGGTCACGAGGTCGGGCGTCTGGTCGACGGGAGCGAGCGACCCGGGGGAGAGAGGGTGGCCGGTGCCGGTGACTGGGCCGAGGCGGTCTGCTTCGCCGTGGCGGTCGCGGGCACCGGGGCCGAGCGACCCTTCCTCGCGGGGGTGCGCCGGGTTCGTCCGGAGTGGGTAGCGGGACTGCGCGCCACCGTGCGCGCGGCCCGGGCCCGGGTCGAGGGGATCTCGAGCGAGCGCCTCGGGGCGACGACGCCCGACGAGCTGGGCCGTCCCCGCGGCTTCGTCGAGGCGACCCTCGAGGTCGCGCGTCTCTTGACCCGGGCGATGGGGGCGCGCGCGCCCTCGGGACCGGAGGAACTGCGCCGATTTCGTCGCGCGCTCGCCGACGGCGCCCGGCGACCGCCCAGCGGACGCTTCGCCGAGCTGACGCTGGTGGACGCGCGACTCCTAGCGCGCCCCGCGATGCCGTCGCTTCGACGCACGCGTCCGTCGGTCACGGGAGTCGACCTGCGCTACCCCTCCCGGCTCGTGACCGACCCGCTGCGGCGGGCCTTCGCCGGTCCGGCTCGGGCGGTCGGCGGGGTCGTGTTGGTCGATCAGTCCGGGTCGATGGCCGTGGACACCGACGAGCTGGCCGGGCTCGTGCGACGCTCGCCCGGCGCGCTCGTCATCGGCTACAGCCACCGGCCGGGCGACCACGGGGTCACCCCCAACGCGTGGGTCCTCGTCGCCGCGGGCCGGGTCGCCGTAGAGATCCCACCGGGCAACGTGGGTAACGGTGTCGACGGCCCCGCGCTCCGGCTGGCTCTGGCCGAGAGGCGTCGCGGGGAGCCCGTCGTGTGGGTGACCGACGGGCAGGTCACCGACTCGAACGACCACCCCGATGAAGCCCTCGCCCTCGAGTGCGCCCGCCTCGTCGAGCGCCACGGGGTGGTGCTCACGCGCACCCTCGCCGGCGCCGCCGCGGCGCTGCGCGCCCGGGGGCGACAGAGCGCCACGGAGCGTCGGAGCTTTGGCCGGGTCGGATCAATGATCGCTCTGACCAGGGAATAAGTGGAAGAAGCTGCGGCCGTGACCCCTTGAAACGAACACCCGTTCGCTATAAAATACGAACAGGTGTTCGTTCACTAGGGAGTCGCCATGGCCGCCGTCGAGATCCTCCAGAGCCCCGAGTGCGAGGCGCCCACGTTGCGCCTGGTCCCCGCCGGCGCGGTCCGTGCACCGCGCTCCCTCGGGGGGCCGGGCCTGCACGACCGGGTGGCGCGCCGGCGCCGGGTGCGCGCGCGCCGACGCGCCCTCGCCCTCGGGGCCCTCGTCGCGGCGGCGCTGGTGGTGCTCGCGGTACCGGGCCACAGCTTCGGGGCGACGTCGCCCACCGGGCTCTCCAGTGACCTCGCGGGCTCCTCGGTCTTGGCCGCCGGCGAGGTCTACGTCGTCCAGCCCGGAGACACGCTGGGCGCCATCGCGCGCGCGATGAACCCGGTCGACCCGACCGCGGCGCGCACCCTGCTCGTCGCCGAGCTGCACTCGCGCGTGGTCGTCGCCGGAGAGCACATCCTCATTCCCTGATAGCCCGCGGTTTTCGAGGAGCAACGGGTGTATCGTGACATGGTGCGGTGCCCCTACTGCTCGGCCGAGGATGACCGTGTCGTCGACTCGCGTCTGGCCGAGGATGGCGTGGCGATCCGTCGGCGTCGTGAGTGCGCGCGCTGCCACCAGCGCTACACGACCTTCGAGCGCATCGAGGAGGTCGGCCCCTTCGTGGTGAAGCGCTCGGGCGAGCGCGAGCCCTTCGACCGCGAGAAGATCCTGCGCGGCGTGCGCGCGGCCGCGAAGAACCGACCGGTCGACGACGAGGCCCTCACGGGCGTCGTCGCGCGAGTCGAAGAGACGATTCGCGCGACGGGCCGAGACGTCTCGAGTGAGGAGATCGGCGTGGCCACCCTCGAGGCCCTGCGCGAGCTCGACGACGTCGTCTACGTGCGTTTCGCCTCGGTGTACAAGGGCTTCGAGGGGCCCGAGGACTTCGCGCGCGAGCTGGGCATGCTGGTCAAGACCACCGCGCCCAAGCAGCACGGCTAGATGCGGGCGCTGCGCCTCGCGCCGCTCGCGGTCCTCGCGGTCTACGCCCACCCCGACGACGCCGACGTCGCGGCCGGGGGGGCGCTCGCGACCTGGGCGCGCGCGGGGTCGCGGGTCGATCTGGTCGTCGTGTGCGACGGGGCGAAGGGATCGCACTCGCCCCTCCAAGAGGCCGGGGCGTTGGCCGAGCGGCGCCGCGCGGAGCTGGTCGTGGCGGCCGAGCGCCTCGGGATCGCCGAGGTGATCCGCCTCGATCGGCCCGACGGGGAGGTGGTGAACGACGTGGAGCTGCGCCGGGCCCTGGTGGGCCTGGTGCGCGCCCGACGCCCCGACGTCGTCGTCGGTCCCGACCCGACCGCCACCTTCTTCGGCGGGGTCTACGTCAACCACCGGGACCACCGCGAGACGGGCTGGGCCCTGCTCGACGCCGTCGCCCCGGCTGCGGCCATGCCCCTGTACTTCCCCGAGATGGGCGGGGCCCACCGGGTGGACACGGTGCTCCTCTCGGGCACCCACGAGCCCGACGTCGTCGTGGACGTCTCGGGGGCGATCGAGGAGAAGGTCGCGGCCGTGCGCGCCCACGCGTCCCAGCTCGGCGGTGACGCCGACGCGATGGGCGAGGCCGTGCGCGAGCGCGCGGCCGCGGCCGGACGACCGGTGGGCGCCGCCTTCGGCGAGGCCTTCCGCTGCCTTGAGCTCGCCCTCTAGACGGCCCGGCGTCCTCGAGGCGCCGATCCTGCACGTGGACCTCGACGCCTTCTTCGCCTCGGTCGAGGTGCTGGACGACCCCTCACTCGCGGGCCGGCCCGTCGCCGTCGGTGGCGCCGGTGAGCGCGGCGTCATCGCGAGTGCCAGCTACGAGGCCCGCCGCTTCGGCGTGCGTTCGGCGATGTCGACGGCGATGGCCCGCCGGCTCTGTCCGACGCTCGTCGTCGTGCCCGGCCGCTTCGAGCGCTACGGGGAGTACTCGCAGCGCTTTCACGAGATCGTCGCCGACCTCACCCCGGTCTACGAGCCCCTCGGTCTGGACGAGGTCTTCGCCGACCTGCGCTCGTTGGCGCGCCGGGGGGTCGACCCGCTCGGGGCCGCCGTCGCCCTGCGCCGGAGGCTCCTCGCCGATCTCAGCCTGCGCTGCGGGATCGGGGTCGCGCGCAACAAGCTCTTCGCCAAACTGGCCTCCAAGGCCGCCAAGCCCCGAATCGAGGCCGGCCGGCTCGTCGAGGGCGAGGGCGTCGTCTGGGTCGACGGACCGACCGAGGAGCGCTGGCTCGCGACGTTGCCGGTGCGGGCCCTGTGGGGGGTCGGGCCAGCGACGGCCGCGAAGCTCGAGCGCCTCGGGCTGCGCTACGTCCGCGACCTGCGCGGGGTGAGCGCTGCGACCCTCGCGCGCAGCGTCGGGCCCTCGATGGCCGCGACGCTGGTGGGCTTCGCGGCGGGCGAGGACGATCGTGAGGTCGTCACGGACCGGCCGCTCAAGTCACTGGGACACGAGGAGACCTTCGCCCGCTCGCTCGTGGGTCGTGAGGAGCTCAGCGCCGCCCTGCGGGTTCAGGCGGGGGTCGTCGCGCGCACACTGCGCGAGCGTGACCTCGTCGCGCGCACGCTCACCGTCCTCGCGCGCTTCGACGACGGCACCCAGGTCAGTCGCTCCCAGACCGTCGGCTACGGCCTCGACGACGAGGGGGCGCTCCTCGAGCTCGCGGACGCGCTGGCCGGGTCGATCGAGCTCGTGGGCGCGCTGCGCCTGCTCGGACTTCACGCGTCGGGGCTGCGCGCGCGCACCGACGAGGGGGTCCAGCTGCGCCTGGCGCTCGGGCCGACCACGCCCGAGGACGCGCCCGAGGATCGGGCCCGGGCCCGCCAGGCGGAGCGAGCGGCCCTGCGCGACGCGATCGACGAGGTGCGTCGGCGCTTCGGCCGCGACGCGCTCGCCACGGCCGGCGAGCTCGGCGCCGAGGGCGTCGAGGTCGCGACCCAGCGGGGCCGTCACCCCTTCGGGCCGGACGACCCTAGGACGCCACGGTGACGAGGGTCCCGATCGGGGTGTGGGGGTAGAGGGTCTTGGCGGCGGCGAAGGGCATCTCCACGCAGCCGAGGCTCTGAGGGAAGCCGTAGCTCGCCCGGATGAACCCGTGCAGGGCGTCGCCGCCGTGGAAGTACGAGACGTCGGGGATCCCCGGGTCGGAGTAGTGCGAGCCGTTGGGGTTGGTGCCCGACATCGTCTGGGAGAGGTAGCGCAGGTAGACGGGGTAGGTGCCCGGCGCCGTCGGTGAGACCGGGATGCCGGTGTTCACCAGGGTGTGGAAGGTGGCCCGCCCGCCGACGTAGAGGGTGAGCGTCTCGGGCAGGGCCATCGAGACGTAGACGTAGTCGTAGGGGTTGGGGTCGGTCGTGTTGGCGTTGGCCGCCTGGACGAGGGCGGCCCACGTCGCGGGGTCGGCCTGACCCGTCGTGGGCAGGCCGCTCTGGAGCTGGAAGGACATGAGGGCACCCTGGAGGACGACGTTGTCACTGCCCACCGCCCACTGGGCGCGCAGCGCGGAGGGTAGGGCGGGGTAGGCCCAGGTGAAGACGCCGGCCACGGCGGCGCTCGGGGTGGCCTGGGGAGCGGCCGGGGTGAAGGTCACCGGGAGGTAGCCGAGTTGGGCGAGGAGCTGGTCCTCCCAGACCAGGTCGGTCGCGACCGCGACGCTGGTGGTGCGCACTCCGGTGAAGGTGCAGCGGGTGGTGCAGGTGACGCCCGAGGGCGTGGGGACCCGGTAGGTGACCCCCGGGGCCAGGACCTCGGTGGCGACGGCCTGGACGGCGTTGGGCGCGATCTGGCGCCACGCGGTGGGCAGCGCGGGCGTGAGGGCGAGCGCGGGCAGCTCCGCGGCGAGGACGGGTCGGCTGAAGACGAGGCGCTCGAGCGGGAGGCGGTTGGAGAGGGCCGAGGGGACGGTGGCTTGCGCGCTCGCCGTGCGCGGCGCCGCGGCGCCGGCCGAGGTGGGCGCGAGCGAGAGGGTCGCGACCGTGGCCGCGACCGTGGCCGAGACCGTGGCCGCGATCACGAGAATCCGGGTCCAGCGCGTCATCGGCCCAGCGTACCGAGCGAGTCGGTCGAATGGGCTTACAATCGCCCTAGAGGGGAGGCCGCGTGCCACTGCTTCGTCTGATCGTCTCGGTGCTCATCGTGCTCGTCGTCGTCTGGGTCATCCTCGCGCTGGTGGGCGTGTTGTCGGCGATTCTGCGCGCGGTCATCATCATCCTGCTCATCTTCACTTTCGTCTGGCTGATCTACCACGTGCTCTCGGGCAAGTGGCGCAAGAGCGCCGAGGACCGCTAGGGCCGACCGCTAGGCTGGGGCGTCCTGGCGGCGTGGCCGAGTGGTTAGGCAGGGGCCTGCAAAGCCCCGTACTCCGGTTCGAATCCGGACGCCGCCTCTAGGGACCCGCGGCGCGACGTCCGACGTCGGGCCCGCGGCTTCGAGACGCGCCGCCGCGGACCGCGAACGGTTCTGGCTACTTGGTCTCCTCGTGGATCGAGCTCGTGCGACCCTGGGCGTCGACGACCTCGCGGTCGACGGAGTGTCGACTCGAACGGCCCGGTCCCCGTGAGACCGTAAAGACGATCGCCGAGACCACGAAGCCGAACGCGCCGACGACCATGAGGATGACCCCCACGGTGCCGAAGCGGAAGCCGTGGCCCTGGTAGGTGATGGCCCAGTACATGACCGCCCCCGCCGCCATGGCGATGGCGCTGAGCACCATTCCCGGAAGTCCCATATCGCACGCTCTCTCTCATGTGCACCCGGCGCGGTGCCGGGGGCGAAGGAGGCGGGGTCTAGGCGGTCCTAGGTGAAGACTAGCCGGGTGTTAGGGCGCCGTGCCGTCAAAGCCTCGGCGAGCGCCGGACCCCGCAAGGCCAGGCGGCGTCGAGTCGGCGCTCGAGGCGCGCAGGCGGGTTTGTCCTAACGGTCGGTGCGACTCTCGCACCTAGAACCACTCGAGTGACTCCACCGTCCGGGTGCGCAGCCGCGCGTTCATCCCGTCGGCCCAGTCGGCCAGGCGCGCGGCGATCTCGTGGAGCGACGCGTCGAGCCCGACCGCGCTATGGATCAGTATCTCCTTGAAGATCGTCTCGCCGTTCGCCAGACCACCGGTGTCCCGGGTCGCGGCGTAGCCCGACTCGATCAGGTGGATCTGGCGTTCGACGAGTGAGAAGAGCTGGACCGCGATGGCGAGGAGCCGCTCGACTTGATCGTCGAGGCGTTCCATGTCGCCCGTACCCGGCGCGGGGGCGTCGGGCGCCGAGCGTGTCCGTTCCCTGAGCGAGAGGGGAGCGTTGAGAGTGTCAATGGCCATTGGCCACCTCCCCGCGCGCGTCGTGCGTCACGGCGGCCGCGGCGCCGTATTCGCCCTCGACACCCGGGTGGCCCGTGGGCGTTGGGCGTGGGTTCGTCCGCGAGTCCGTCGGGGTGGCGACGGTGACCGGAGTTCTCATAGCCGTGGTCATGGGGCCCCTTCGACGTGGAAGCGACACACCCTCGGGCCCGAGGATGCGGGACGGAACGGGTCGATCGTTTCGGGCGCGGCGGCCGGACTCTGCGCGCCGTGGTCCTCGGTCCGGCCGTCCGTGGGCCGGGTCGTTGGGCCGGGCCGAGGACCACCACGCGCGCGAGTGGCGACGGGTCGTCCCGGCGTCGTGCGAGGCGAGGAGGGGCGCGTCGCCCAGGGGGTCCCGAGTGGGACGGCGTGTGCTCTCACTCCGTGTTCACGGGAGCACACGTCGTCCACCACTCGTTGGCCCTCGAGTGCGTCGAGCGAGTCCCACCTCGGGGGACGGAGGCGTGTCGGTTCACCGTTGGGTGATCCGGGGACGCTCGATGCACGAAGGACGCCCGCAACGGTTGACGGGGGGACCTGGGGCAAGTCGGCGAGAACGAGTCCGGCGCAAGGGCTTGAGCCGCCGCCTTCGTCGACCGTTGTTCCATTGGCCCGTCCGGCGACGCGAATCCCCACACTGAGGACCATTCCCTGTGAGACCACGTCGCTCCGCCTTGTTACCAGTGACCATGTGTCAACTGGGCAGGGTGCGGGGTCCGGGCGTCCTAGGGGTGACCGTAGCACGTTCTCTCCCTCGACGCCAGGGGCAATCGCTGGCGGCCGATGCGAGGGTGCCGTTACGACGACGGCTGAGCAGACCGCGCACGACGGGGAACGGGCAGGTGGGAGAGTGCGGTGCCCGAACCCGACCGGAGGCGAAGGCTCAGGTCGGGGACGAGGGAGCGGGGTCGAGGTCGCCCGGTGAGAGGAGGCCCTCGACGACCCGGGTCGCGACGGTGGTGAGCATGACGTTGTGGTTCCTCGAGTGCCAGCGGAGTCGCTCGAACGCTTCGTGCATGTCGCAGTTGAGCGCCTGGCGGATCATGCCCTTGGCCTGTTCGATGATGATCCGGCTGTTGAGGGCGTAGCTCAACTGGCTGTTCAACGTCGTGGCGTTCAGGCTCGACTGGTGTTGGAGGATCGCGATGGTCGCGACGTCGGCCAGACCTTGGGCGGCCGCCACGTCGTCGGGATTCATTGCTCCGTTGCTCGTGCGAAAGAGGTTGAGGGCGCCAATCGTGCTGCCCCGCAGGCGCATGGGCATACAGTGCACCGCCCGGAAGCCCTGGGCCAGGGCCCGAGGTGAGAACTGGGGCCACCGGTCGTCACCCTCGTCGAGGGCGTGGTTGATGATCGGCTCCCCGCTGCGGAAGCAGTCGACGCAGGGCCCCTCGTTGGCCTGGATCTGGAAGAGCTCGAGCATCCGCATCGACTCGCTCGAAGAAGCCACGAACTGAAGGCTCGCCTCAGGCCGGGCCAGCATCACGCCGGCGGCGTCGACGTCGACGGTCTGGACGCACCGGTTGACGAGGACGGTGAGCACGTCGATGACGTCGTAGTCGTCGACGAGATTGTCCGCCAGTTCGACCAGGGTCGTGATAAGGAGGGACTCTCTCGACATGGCGCCACCTATCACGGGGTCACTCGGCGGGGTCCGGGGCTTCTGGGATTCCGTTTCGACCGTTGGCTGGATGATAGTCGGCTCACGTCGGATTGCCCCGCCGGTCGACCCACTCCCTGGTCTCGGGGTGGAGAGAGGTCTGTCGGGTGACCACGCGATGGGCCAGCGCGGAGAGTTCGGTCCCACTCGCGTAGGCGCGGGCCCGAAGCGCCACGAGGGCGTCTCTCACCGAGGTCGACCCCTGCACCGCCAGCATCCCGGCCGCCTGGTGTACCCGGAAGTCCAGCTCGGGCCCCCCGCGCAACTCCTCGAGCAGCGATCCGTCGGGGCTGCCGGCCCGCATGGCGAGGACGGCGCGAGCCACGACCGACGCCATCAGCCCCGCGTCCACGCGCTGTTCGGCGCTGAGCTCGCCGGGGCTCTCTCGGCAAAGGGTGAGCGCACCGAAGCGCACGGCACCGATGCGCACGGGGAAGCCGAAGACGGCCAGCGCACCGACCGCGAGGGCCTCGGGGAGGTAGAGGGGCCAGCGGGCGTACGCGGGTGCGCGCAGATCGGCTTCACCGGTTACCTCGCCGGTTCGCGCCACGTCGGCGGCCGGGCCGTCGCTGAGAGCCATCTCCAGCTCCATCAGCTGGTGGGCGAGCCGGCCACTGGTACAGAGGCTCGTGACACCCTGGCCGTCGGTCGCTAGGGCGATACCGGCCCCGTCGACCCCCGTCAGTTCGGCAGCGACCGGGCACAGCGAGAGCCCGCCAGCGTCCGCGCGATCGTGGCGCTCCATCATCGAGTAGATGGTGACGAGCCGATTGGCGACCACTAGCGTCGTTCAGCGCTCGCGGCGCGTTCAGCGAGGGGGCACCGAAAGCTGGTGCGCACGGCTGCCTCCTCGTCACGGGTACGCTCAACGGGCCCTGGATTCAGCGTGCCAATCCCTCTAAGAAGGATTCTCAAACGAAGCCTAGTGCTATCGAGCGACGGTCGCGCCGTGGACCCGATTGAGAGTTACCAATCGGTGAGAACTCGGAGACGACGAACCCCGGGGCGTAGCCCCGGGGTTCGTCGAATCAGGCGTTAGGCGAGGTGGTTCAGGCCTTCACGCTCGTGGCGACGACCACGTTCTTGGCCTTGCCGGCGAGCCGACCCGTTACCGTAACCTTCGTGCCCTTGACGAGAGTCGCGGCGGAACCGGCGCGGAAAGTCGCCTTCTTGTACTGCACGACGTAGGTCTTCGCGCCGACGGTGAGCCAGAACGTGGTCTTGGCAGGGTTGACGCGCTTGATCGTGCCCGTGACGCTGACCGCGGCAATGGCGTGGGTCTTGGCGTGAGTCGGGCGGGCGGCGGCACCCGCGGGGGCGGTCGCGGCGACGCCAAGACCGAGGGCTCCAAACGTGAGGGCGACCGGGAGGATCGCCTTGGCCATCGTGTTCTTCATCTCTTCTCCTTTACGCACTGACAGGGGAGTCGGTGTCGACACCCGTCGAAACAGTCTTCCGGGTGCTCCAGTCACGGTAGCGACGGGTGTCGTGACGGACTCGCGCCTACGGCAAAGAAAACGCAAAGATTCGCCGACCGCTGCGGCTGGCTTAACGTGCTCTTAGCGTGTTTGCAACTCGCCCTCACGAAGCGTTATCGGTGCGGGCGCGAGAGGGGTGCGCGCAAGGGCAAGAGGAAGGTGACCGAGGCGTCGACTCCACCGGTGTCGGCCGCGAGAAGTTCCACCGTCCCCGCGGAGAGTCGCACCAACTGGTCGACGATGGCGAGCCCGAGCCCGGTGCCCTCGGTGACACTGGTGCCGCGCCAAAAGCGACCGAGCGCGGCACGTCGCTCGACCTCGCCCAGTCCGACACCCGCGTCAATCACGTGGAGGTGCGCGCGGGTCTCGTCGCTCGCGACCGTGACGCGCACCGGTCCGCCCGACGGGCTCGCGTCGAAGGCGTTGGACAAGAGGTTGTCGACGACCTGTTCACAAACCCCCTCGACGGCACGTACGAGGAGGGATTCGGGTCCCTCGTACGCGAGGTCAATCCCGAGCTCGTCGGCGAGAGGTTGCCAGTAGTGAGTACGCTCGCTCGCCACGCGGGCCAGGTCCACGGTGGTCACGACCGATGGTGCCGATTCGATCCGGGCCATCTCGAGCAGGGAGGTGACGAGCCGAGCCAGTCGATCGATCTCGTGTCGCACGGGCTCGAAGGTGACAGCGCCAGGTCCCTCGGGTCCGCCCTGGAGGTTCTCGACGTGCAGCCGCAGTGCGGCCAGGGGGGTGCGCAACTGATGGGAGGCGTTCTCGACAAATGTACGTTCCACCTCGAGGAGCCTGATGAGCCGCGCCGCCGTCGCATTGATGGCCTCGGCCAAACGACGCAACTCGGGTGGGCCTGAATCGGTGGGTACCGTCGTGTCAAGTTTGCCCTGACCGATGGCCTCGACAGCTTGACCGATCCGGCGCACGGTCCGGGTGAGCGAGGTCGACAAGACATAACCCAGCGCCACTGCCACGAGCAGGATGAGGAGGGCGAAGACCACAAGCCGCTCCCAGTCGCCGCGAATGGCCCGGCGCACTAGTGTCTCGGGGAAGGTCACGACGAGGTCCACCCCCACCAGGGGCCTCACTTGAGTATCCGAGTGGTGCAGGGCCAAGATGACGTAGTACTGGGCGCCCTCGATGACGGTCTGGGGGAGCGTGCCCGAGGCCGGAGCGCCACGAAACGCACGCAAAACCCTCGCAATTTGGGGGTCGCGCACTTGGTTCGGACGGGTCGCGATGAGGGTTCCGGTGGGGCCCGTGACGAGGATCTGGCGGCCGGTCGACCGGGCGTAGGACTGGGCGAAGCGCAGGGCCCGAGCGACGTTGCCATCGCCGAGCTCTTGTGACAGAACCGTCGAGACCGCTCGGGAGTCGCGTTGGAGAGAGGTTAGGGTTGTTCCTCTCTCGCGGGCGTCGAGTGTGAACCCTACGGGGACAATGAGCAGGACGATCGCCACGACGGCGACCACGACGAAGCCGAACAACAGTCGGCCCCTCATCGCGGATCGACCAGTCGGAAGCCAACACCGCGCACCGTCTCTATAGCGACTGATTCACCGAGCTTCTTGCGAAGGGACGCGATGTGGACGTCGATCATCTTGGTCGAGCCGTACCAGTTCGTGCCCCACACGGTGTCTAGAAGTTCCTGGCGCGTGATGACGCCCCCGGGGTCACGAGCGAGGAACTCGACGATGGCGTACTCCTTGGGGGTACAGCTGACTTCAGCGCCCTTGACGCGCACGGAGTAAGTACGCCGATCGATCTCCAGGGAACCAACGCACTGCTCGGAGGCTCCGTCGTCTCGCGCGCCGGCACGGCGTAGGACGGCGTTCATGCGGGCCACGAGCTCGCGCACGCCGAAGGGCTTGACCACGTAGTCATCGGCGCCTAGATCAAGTCCGGCAACCCGGTCCTCTTCGGTACCCCGGGCGGTGACGATGATTACCGGAGCCGAGGACACCTCGCGCAGGCGTGTGAAGAGTTCCACGCCGTCTCGGTCGGGTAGGCCCAGATCCAGGAGAATGAAGTCGACGGGGAGTGAGTTGAGGGCATCGGCAGCAGTACCCACGATGACCGGTGAGAATCCTTCGCGCTCGAGAGCTTGGCGTAGCGCCGAGGCGATAGCTCGGTCGTCCTCTATTACCAGCACCCGCATCGCTCAATTCTGACCGGACCCGAGCGGGGCCGGCGATCGGCCCGCAGTGTCGGGTCTCGGGTTGGGGGAGATCGGAGGGAGGCCCTTCACGGAGAAGTCCTCGGCATGGGGGAGTCACGTTCTGAGAGCCCGGGGCGGCGGCGGGACCCAGGGGGCCCCGAGCGATATGGAGATCCAGCTGCGCGAGGTTCTCTCGCTCACCCGTCGTATGGCTGAGGTCATCGCGCACCACAGCGGTCAGAGCGTCGAGCGGGTCACTCGTGACATCGACCGGGACCTCTTCATGACGGCCGACGAGGCGCTCGCGTACGGGTTGATCGACGGCATCGTCCACCCCCAGCGCGGCCTCGGACGTCCCTCCTAGAGTCAGACTCGCCGGTGGCATCCTGGTAGAACGGACGGGTGCGTGGAGCTCGCATCCTCCTCTTCGTTGCGCTCGCCGGGGGGCTTCTCGCGTCGTGTGGGGGTGGGCCCGCCGCGACGTCGACGAGTCGCAGCCACGACTGCGTGGTGAGCAGCGCGAACACCGATTACAACGGATGCAACCTGGCCCACGCCGACCTCGCCGGTCGCGACCTCCAGCAGGACTCCTTCGTCGGGGCCGACCTCGCGGGGGCCAACCTCGCGGGGGCCAACCTCGAAGGAGCCGACTTCTCTCGTGCGCGCACCCAGGGCGTCGTTACGACGAAGACCACCATCTGCGTGAACGCCCAGTACGGGCCGTGCACGCTTCCGGGACTGCGCGGCCCGAAGAAGGTCAGCTACCTCTAGGGCACGCCGCGGTGCGGCGCCCGTAGGCTCGGGCCCCGCAATGGGAGACGCATGGACCTAGAGCTCGGACTGGACACCTTCGGCGACGTGACACGTCGCCTCGATGGGACGCCCGTTGGGGCGCCGCAGGTGCTGCGCGATCTCCTCGACGAGGCCGTCCTGGCCGACCGGGTCGGGGTGGACTTCTTCGGGGTGGGCGAGCACCACCGGGCTGACTTCACGGTCTCGGCACCCGAAGTGGTGCTCGCCGCGATTGCCGCACGAACCGAGCGGATGCGCCTCGGATCGGCGGTGACCGTGTTGAGCTCCGACGATCCGGTGCGGGTCTACGAACGCTTCGCCACCCTCGACGCGCTCTCGAGCGGACGGGCCGAGGTGATCGTGGGGCGTGGCTCGTTCACCGAATCGTTTCCCCTCTTCGGCTACGACCTCGCCCAGTACGAGGAGCTCTTCGACGAGAAGCTGGAACTGCTCACCCGTCTCCTCGACGAGGGACCCGTCACCTGGCGCGGGACGGTGCGCGCCCCGTTGGAGGGGCTCGCGGCGTACCCCCGGACCGAGGGCGGGCGCCTGCCCGTCTGGGTGGGAATCGGGGGCAACCCGGAATCGGTGGTGCGTGCGGCGCGCCACCGTCTGCCACTGGTCATCGCCATCATCGGGGGCGACCCCGCGCGCTTCGTGCCCCACGTCGAGCTCTACGAGAGAGCCCTGGCGCACTTTGACGCCCCCCGGCTCCCGGTCGCGGTGCACTCGCCGGGCTTCGTCGCCGACACCGACGAGGCCGCGCGCGAGGAGTTCTTCCCCCACGTCAAGGCGAGTCATGACCGCATCGGTGCTGAACGTGGTTGGGGGCCCTTCACCCGAGCGCAGTTCGAGCGCGAGGTCGAGTCGGGCTCGATGTACGTGGGCTCACCCGAGACGGTCGCGCGCAAGATCGCCCACACGGCGCGTACGCTGGGCCTCGCCCGTTTCGACCTCAAGTACTCCAACGGCACGCTGCCCCACGAGTTGATGATGCACTGCGTCGAGCTCTACGGGACGGCCGTCATCCCCCGAGTCCGCGAACTCGTGGCCGAGGACGCCCCCTAGGGCTGGACGGTGACGAGGGTCCCGATCGGCGTGTGCGGCCAGAGGGCCCTCGCCTCGTTGAAGGGCATCTCGACGCACCCGAGGCTCTGGGGGTAGCCGTAACCCGAGCGGATGAAGCCGTGCAGGGCGTCGCCGCCGTTGAAGTAGGAGACCCAGGGGATGCCGGTGTCGTGGTAGTGGGTCCCGTTGGGGTTTGTCCCCGACATCGTGGTCGAGGTGAAGCGCAGGTACACCGGGAAGGTGCCGTTGGCCGTGGGCGACGCGGGGATACCGGTGTTGACGAGCGTGGTGAAGGTCACCCGCCCGTTCTGGAACAGCTCGAGCCGCTGGGGCAGGTTCTGGCTCACGAGCACCATGTCGTAGGGTTCGCTCGAGAACTTGCGCGCGCGCACCGTCTGGACGAGCAGTCGCCAGGTTGTGCCGTTCATCGAACCGGTTGTGGGCAGGCCGTGGTCGTCCTGGAAGCGCATGAGGGCCCCGCGCACGATGACGTTGTCAGTCCCGACGCTCCAGTTGCGCTTGAAACTCGCCGGCAGCGTGGGGAAGCGCCAGACGAACGACCCGGGTTGGAGCAGAGCGGGATCGCTCGAGCGCGTCGGTCGGTGCGCCGCTGGCGTCGGCGGCGGCGTGGTCGTGGTCGTGGTCGACGCGATCGTCGTGGTCGATCCATTCGTCGGCACGGTCGTGGTCGTCGTCGTGGTGGAGGTCGTCGTGGTCGTCGTCGGTGGCGGGGTGGTGGCGTTGGCCGGTACGAAGCGCACCGGGAGGTAACGCAACTCAGCGAGAATCTGGTCTTCCAGGCGGATGGAGTAGGGGGGGGTCGCGCGCGGGTGCACCGCCCCGGCGACACCGGGCGTGGCCAGGGGACCTAGTGTCGCGACCACAAACCCCGTCGCCGCTATCGTCCAACCGCGTCTGCAGAGAAAGCTCACGTGACCAGGCTACTTCCGCGCCAGCACGATCCGTGCGTCATGGCCGGTGCCTCGGTGGTTCCCTCATCCGCTCTTGGCGCCCGACCAGCGAATCGCAACGGCGCCGTAACCTCGCCGACCCGTGGACCGTGACGTCCGCCGATAGGTTGTCCCCGTGAGCCGACGCCTTCGACATCGGTGGGGGCGGGCCACGGGACTGGGCTTAACCGGGGTGCTGGCCGCCTCGCTCTACGTCGTGGGTGCCCCGAGCGTGGCCACCTCCTCGACGACCACTACCACCACGGTGCCCCCGGGGTCGACCACGACGACCACGACGACCACCATTCCTTCGCACGTCACCCATCTGCGCTGGCCGAGCCAGGGCAGCGCGGCGGTGGCCATCCCCCAGCTCTCGGTCCAAGCCGCCTCGATCCCCCAGACCGTCCAGCCGATCGCGAGCCTCACGAAGCTCATGACGACCTGGGTGGCGCTACACCTGATGCCCCTGGCGCCCGGTGCGAGCGGACCGTGCGAGTCAATGACCAGAGCCGACGTCCACCTCTACGACCGCGACGTGGCGACCGGACAGTCCAGCGTCGCGGTCGCGGTGGGAGAACGACTCTGCGAGATCCAGCTCCTTCGCGGGCTGTTCGTTCATTCGGCCGGGAACTACGCGATCTACCTGGTGCACCTGTCCGGGCTGGCGATGGGGCGTTTCGTCGGACTCATGAACCGTGACGCGAGGGCCCTGGGCCTCTCGCGCACCCACTACGTCGAGCCCACCGGCATCGATCCGCGCGATACCTCGACCGCCGAGGACCAGCTGAACCTCGTCCTCACCTTGCTCTCCAACGAACCGGTCCTCGCGCCGATCATCGCCCTCACCCATGTCAAGCTGCCGGTCGCGGGCAACGTCGGTTCCTTCACCCCCTACATCGGCAACTACGGCGTCATCGGGGTGAAGTCGGGGTTCACCGGCCCCGCGGGCGGCTGTGACGTGATGCTTCGTCGCATCGACATCGCGGGGCACACCATCTACACCTACGCCGTCGTCCTTGGTCAACACACGAGCGACCCGCTGGGCAGCGCGGGCAACGCGGCGCTCGCCCTGTCGCGCTCTCTGGTGCCCTCGATCGGCGTCGTCGACTCGCCCGAGGGTGTGACGGTGGACTGGATCGGTTCGCCCGCGGACGTCGTGACGACTACCTCGACCACCACGACGACCTCCACGACCACGACGGTCCTGTCCGGGACCACCACGTCCACCACCTCGACCACCACGACGACCACCATCCCGTGACCCCGGCGCGGGTCACAGCGGGGTGGCACAATAGGTCTCCGGTGAAGCGATACACCCAGGTCCCCGAGCTGCTCCTCGGCTTCGACACCGAGACAACGGGACTCAGTGTCACGAGTGAGAGAGCCATCGCCTACGGCTTCATCGCCTACCGCTTCGGGGTGCCCGTCTGGGAGGAGCACTACTACGTCGTCCCTGATCGGCCCATAACCCCGGGAGCCCAGCGCATCCACGGACTCACCCTGGAGGACATCGAGTCAAAACGCGCCAGCGACGCCGTCTACCCGCTACCCGCGGGACTGGTGCGCGCCATCGAGGTGCTGGGTGACTTCCACCGTCGGGGTGCGTACGTCGTGGGCTCGAACGTCTGCCGCTTCGACCTCGAGATGCTGCGGCGCAGTTCGATCTCGGTGCTCGGGCGTGCCCTCGACGACGAGGAGCTGGACCTGTCGCTGCTGAGGATCATCGACGTCGTGGAACACGACCTCGCGATCGAGCCCAGTCGCGAGGCTCGGCCCCGGCGGGGCCTCGAGCACCTCTGCCGGCACTACGGTGTTCGCCCCGGCGGGCACGACGCGCTCGGCGACGCCCGCGCGGCCGTCGAAGTCTTCTTAGAGCAAGTGATCTCCAACAACGCCGGGCAGGCCAGCCTCGCCCTCAGCACCGACGCGGACTCTTACTTCGATTCGCTCCGGGGCTAGTCGAGGAGTGGTGGCCGGGGGTCAGGTGGTAGTGTGGTGAGTCACGGGCCGTTGGCGCAGTCTGGTAGCGCACTTGCATGACACGCAAGGGGTCAGAGGTTCAAGTCCTCTACGGCCCACCAAGAAGTTCCTGGTAGACAGCCGGGAATGGTGGTTCTCCCGCCGTTGGACCTTCGGAGTTGTAAGGTTTTCAGCAACGATGTAAGCAACCCATTGGTGGGGGGGCATGGCGGCGCACCGGGGCAACGGAGAGGGCTCCATCTACCAAAGGAGCTCCGACGGCCGCTGGATGGCCGCTATTTTCCTCGGCTACAGCCCAGAAGGCAAGCAGATCCGTAAGGTCGTGTCGGCGCGAACTCGCGCGGAAGCCGCCGAGAAGCTGCGAGCGCTCCAGCGCCAGGCCGACGACGGCCTCCCGCCCGTGGACTCACGACTTACGGTGGGTCAGCTCCTCGAGCGGTGGCACGACGACGTGCTCCGACACCAAGTCTCGTGGAGTGCGGCGAAGAACTATAAGTCAGTCGCCGATCACCACTTAGTGCCGGTACTCGGGAGGAAGAAGGTCGCAGCGTTGACCACGGCAGACGTAGACCGCCTCTTATCCCAGAAGATGGATTCGGGTCTCTCCGTTTCCACCGTGAGGAGGATCCGCTCGGTCCTGGCCCAGGCTCTCGACCAGGGCATCCGTTGGGGAGTGGTCGCGAGGAACGTCGCCACTCTTTCTCGACCTCCGAAGCAGGCTCGCCAGGAGGGCCGTTCACTCACCCCGGACCAGGCCGACGCCCTCCTCCAAGCGCTAAAGGGCCACCGAAACGAGGCGCTGTACACGCTGATGCTCACGACAGGTCTTCGACGGGGCGAGGCCCTGG
>DASSZS010000008.1:0-18591 GCA_035702745.1 Acidimicrobiales bacterium
TGAACGAACATTTGGGCAAGGAACCACGTGGAACTTCGTGACCAAGCACGGCTATCTGGACATCGCCCTACTTCCAGACGGCACTCGAGGTTACGAAGACTTGAAACGATCAGCTACTCATGAGCAGATAACCGACAGCGTTACAATCATGGTCGCGGCGCTGGCCGACGTCATTCGTTCCAAAGAAGCAGCCGGTCGCGAAAAAGATCGTGCGGTTCTCCCAACTCTCCGCCAGGTCCTCGAACGCTCGCGCCAGAAAGACCGAGATTATCGTGGGATGGAACTCTGACGTTCAGCGCATTTCAAAGTGGCGAATCACGTCCGCCAACAATCGTGCTCGAGTGGAGGTAAGGGTGTCCGATTCCACCTCATCGTGGACGGGTGTGTCGGGTCATCGGGGACACTGCTGACGGGGTAGAGACGATGTGTCAGGGCATCGTGGACGCCCCGCGGGGGGTGGTCTCATGGTGGTCCGTCAGATGGTGGTCGACGCGGTGCTGCTCGAGGGCCGCAGCGTTCGCGACGTGGCGCGCAGCTTCGGGGTCTCGAAGTCCTTCGTCGCGCGCATGGTCCAGCGCTTCCGCGCCGAGGGTCCGAGCGGCCTCGAGCCCCGCTCCCGGGCCCACCGCAGCGACCCCCGGCGCAGCTCGCCCGAGCTGGAGGACCGCGTCCTCGCCTGGCGCAAGCGGCTCATCGACTTCGGCGCCGACGCGGGGGCGGTCACGATCCACTCCCACCTGAGCGAGGAGCTCGACCCCGCGCCGTCGGTCTCGACGATCCACCGGATCCTGGTGCGCCGGGGCTTCGTGACGCCCCAGCCAAAGAAGCGCCCGCGCTCGAGCTTCATCCGCTTCGAGGCCGACCAGCCCAACGAGATGTGGCAGAGCGACGTCACCGAGTGGCACCTGGCCGACGGCTCTCTGGTCGAGATCCTGACCTTCCTCGACGACCACAGCCGGCTGCTCGTCGCCCTGCGGGCGACGCGCCGGGTCAACGGGCCCTTCGTGGTCTCGACCTTCCTCGCGGCCACCGAGCGCCACGGGACACCGGCGAGCGTGCTCACCGACAACGGCGCCGTCTACAACGCGATCAGCCGGCGCGGTCGCACCGCCTTCGAGAGCCTGCTCTCCGACCTCGGGGTCACCTACAAGCACTCGCGCCCCTACCACCCCCAGACCCAGGGCAAGACCGAGCGCTGGCACCAGACCCTGAAGCGCTACCTCGCCAAGCACCCCGCGCGCAGCCTCGCCGCCCTCCAGCGCCACCTCGACGCCTTCGTCACCTACTACAACGAAGTCCGCCCCCACCGCGCGACCGGACGGCGCCCCCCGATCACCCGCTACCGGGCCCGCGAGAAGGCCGTCCCCCAGGGGACCGCCCGTCAGCACCACCGGGTGCGCCACGACGTCATCGACAGCCGCGGTGCGGTCTCGCTGCGCTACAAGGGCAAGATGCTCCACCTCGGCGTCGGCTACCGCCACCGAGGCGAGCGGGTGATCCTGCACATCGTCGACGAGCGGGTCCGGGTGCTCTCCGAGTCCTACACCCTCATCGGGCAGGCGACGCTCAACCCCGCACAGGGCTATCAGCCGGTCAAGCGCGTCGAGTGAGTGGGCGCTATCGTCACGGGTTCAAGCGTCCCCGATGACGCGAGACTTCACAGGGGTGCCCCCGGCAGGAGTCGAACCCGCAACCTGACGGGTAGAAGCCGTCCGCTCTATCCAGTTGAGCTACAGGGGCGTTCCCCCAGCGTAGTGAGTGCACCACTGCGGTGAGGGACTCGCAGTGGTCACGGGCGAGAACCAAGGGAGACGAGCGGGGGGCTGCGCCGTCGACCCCGCGATTCGACGGCCCCTCGGTCCCCTCGACACCGACCGAGGACTCGTAGAGAGTGCACACTTCGCGACCCCGCATGACCAGCCCCCGCGACTCTCGCCCACCGGGCCAACGTCGCGATCACGTGCGGGCGCGTCGGGCCCCTTCACGGAACCCACCTCGAACCTGGACCTACCGGGCCGCCCCACGGACGGGCCGACCCGGTAGGTCCAGGCAGGGCCTGTGCCATACTGGACGGGCTTGGTGGGCGTAGCTCAGTTGGTTAGAGCGCCAGGTTGTGGTCCTGGAGGTCGCGGGTTCGACCCCCGTCGCTCACCCCACGCGTCGTCGGGACCGCTTCGTGCGACCCGCGAGTAGAGTCCGCCTGAGGGCCGGAGGGCCCACCCGAGGGGGTGCCCATGGCGGTGATTCGCGACGCGTTCTACATCGGCGGGGAGTGGGTGGCCCCGTCCTCGCCCGAGGTCCTCGAGGTCACGTCCTCGGGCACCGGCGAACTCTACGCCACCGTGCCCGCCGGTACGGCGCAGGACGCCGCTCGGGCCGTCGCGGCGGCCGCCGCGGCCTTCCCGGCCTGGTCGGTGACGAGTCCTAAGGAGCGCGGGGAGTTCCTCCAGCGCGTCTCGGAGAAGCTGGCCGAGCGGGCCGACGACCTCGCTCTGACGATCGCCCACGAGGTCGGCATGCCACTGATGCTCGCCAAGGGGATCCAGGTCGGACTGCCGACGATGAACTTCGCCGATCAGGCCCAGCGCATTCAGGAGTACGTCTGGGAAGAGGAGATCGGCCACTCGGTGGTCGTGCGCGAGCCAGTGGGCGTCGTCGTGGCGATCACGCCGTGGAACTACCCACTTCACCAGATTGCCCTCAAGGTAGCCCCCGCGCTGGCCGCCGGCTGCACGGTCGTGCTGAAGCCGAGTGAGGTGGCGCCGATCAACGCCTTCGCCCTGGCCGACATCTTCCACGAACTCGGCCTACCCAAGGGCGTCTTCAACCTCGTGACCGGCGTCGGTCCGGTCGTCGGCGAGGCCCTGGCCGGTGACCCGCGGGTCGACATGATCTCCTTCACCGGCTCGACCCGGGCCGGCAAGCGGGTCATGCACCTAGCGGCCGACGGCGTCAAGCGCGTCGCCCTCGAGCTCGGCGGCAAGTCGGCCAACGTCATCCTCGAAGACGCCGATCTCAGTAAGGCGGTCGCCGACGGCGTCTTCAAGTGCTACTTGAACTCGGGCCAGACCTGCTCGGCGCTCACCCGCATGCTCGTGCCCCGCTCGCGCCTAGGCGACGTCGAGGAGATTGCCGTGGCCACCGCGGCGGGCTTCGCCCCCGGCGACCCCATCACCGGATCGAGTCTGCTCGGCCCGCTGGTCAGCGCCACCCAGCTCGAGCGGGTCCGCGACTACATCCGTCGCGGCGTCGACGAGGGCGCCCGCCTCCTGTGTGGTGGGTCCGCGCCGGTCGAGGGTCTCTCTGGGGGTTACTACGTCGCGCCCACCGTGTTCTCCGACGTGCGTAACGACATGACCATCGCCCAGGAGGAGATCTTCGGTCCGGTGCTCTCGATCATCCCCTACGACACCGAGGACGAGGCCGTAGCGATCGCCAACGACTCCCCCTACGGCCTCGCCGGCGGCGTCTGGGCCGGCACCGACGAAAGGGCCTTCGAGTTCGCCCGCAAGATCCGCGCCGGCCAGGTCGAGATCAACGGCGGCGCCTTCAACGTGTTCGCCCCCTTTGGCGGCTACAAGCAGTCGGGCATCGGCCGCGAGGTGGGGACCTTCGGGCTCGAGGAGTTCCTCGAGGTCAAGGCCATCCAGCGGCCCTGACCGGCGCCGACGCGCCGTGAGCCGGTGTAAACTCCCCGTGCGCCGGTAGCTCAATTGGCAGAGCATTTGACTCTTAATCAACAGGTTCCGGGTTCAAGTCCCGGCCGGCGCACCAGTGGCGGCTCTTCGGAATCCGACAAGGTGACCCTCATAGAACCACGGTCGAGCCGAGACGCGTGCGAGGCACCCTTCACGTAGCGACCACCGCGGCGACGGGCGCCGTCGGGCTAGATCGGCCGGCTCACGCGGTAGTGGACCCGTACTGCCGTGCCACTCTTGAACACGATGACGAGCGTGAACGTGCCCGGCCTCGCGCGTGGCGACTCCCTGATCGTTAGGTGCAGTGCGGTCCGGGTGACCTTGGCCACGCGCACCGTCGAGCCCGGCCCACCGGTGATCCGCGACACCGCGGTGAAGTTCCGGCCCGTCACGACCACCGCGACTGATCGGCCCACCACGGCGGGCCCACTGACGCGCGTCGCCACGGGCGTAGACGGTGCTCGAATCGCGGGTCCGAGGAAGTCGATTGTCGCCACCGCGCGGTCGGCCCCGGTGGCGTTCGCGACCTCGATGACGCAGCTCGCGTAGTTGTCCACGGTCGTTCCGCACGAGCCCGTTCCGACCTTGCCCGTGACGACCCTGAAGTAGGTCGAGGGCAGATCGCCCTGCGCGCTCACCTTCATCGCCACCGCGGTCGCCGTATCGCAACCGGCCCTCGTCGTCGCCGACGCGAGACACTCGACCGCGTAAACGGTGTCGCCCGGGGTGAATCCCGAACCGGTGAGGGTGACCGACTGGGTCGTCGAGAGGCCCGTCGACGGGCTCACCGAGACGCCGGGACCCCCCACGAAGGCGATGGACGCCTCCACGACGAGGGCGTCCGAGGGCGTGCCGATCGCGACGTAACACAGGGCGTCCGTCGGGCCGGTGCCACAGGTCCCGTCACCGACCGAGCCGACGCGGGTGCTGAACGTGGTGGTGATCGTCCCGTCGGCGGCCACGGTGAGGGGCTCGGCGGCCGCGGTGTCGCACGCCGCCACCCCCTTGCCCCGTGCGTTGCACTCGACCGCAATGAGCGACGCGCCGGGGGTGAACCCGCTCCCCGAGAGCCGGATGACCTGCCCGCTCAGCAGCCCGATATCCGGGGCGAGCGTTATGGCGGGGACGGTTACGGTCGTGGCGCTCGCCTCGAGGGGCGCTCCGAGCACGAGCGTCCCCACCATCAGCGCCAGCGCCGTTACGTTGGCAAGCGTTCGTCGCATCTTCACCGGGACCACCTCGACCACTCTTCCCCTTGCTATCAAATCCGCGGCCCTCGCGCACGCTCCGAGGGTGCCAGAGGCGTCGCCGGCTCCCGAACCCGGGAAACCGGGGGCCACCGCCCCGTCGCGCGGCCCGCTCCCGACGAAGATTCCCGGTGCGCGTCGCGGCCGACGCCGCCCGTTGGCGTGGGCACCCTCGCGGGTCGATGGGTAGATTGACCACGTGACCCACCACCCGCGGCTCGCGCTCCGGGCGAGCCCGGTGAGCACCGATTCCACGGTGTCACGGTGATGAGCCCGCGCGCTCCCCTCTCGGGCGCACTGGCCCGTTACGAACGCGAGGTCGCTGAGCGAATCGAGAACTTCCGCGATCCGCGCCAGGAGTGGCGCCGACTGTTCGCCGAGCTCTTGGGCACGTTCTTCCTCGTCCTCGTCGCGGCGGGCGCCGGGATGATCGACGCCGCCATCCCGGGTTCGGTGAGCGCCGCCGCCGCGGTGGTGGCTCCGGCCCTGATGGTGATGGCGGTGATCTTGTTCATGGGCAAAGTGAGTGGTGCCCACCTCAACCCCGCGGTCAGCCTCGCCTTCGCCCTGAGGGGGGACTTCCCCTGGCGCCGGGTGCCGGGCTACGTCGTGGTCCAGTTCGTCGGCGCGACGGGCGCCGCGCTCTTTTTGCACGCGGTGTTGAGGGTCTCGTCGGCCTACGGGTCGAACTACCCGGCGCACGGCTTCTCCGGCGCGTCCGCCCTGTGGATCGAGATCGTCCTCACGCTGGGGCTCGTCAGTGTGATCCTGGGCACCGCGTCGGGGGCCCAGAACGTCGGGCTGCTGGGCGCCTTCGGCGTCGGGGGCTACATCGCCCTCGCCGGACTGTGGGCGGGCCCGCTCTCGGGCGCGTCGATGAACCCCGCGAGGACCTTCGGGCCCGACCTCGTCGCGAGGAACTTCTCCGACTTCTGGGTCTACGCGCTGGGGCCCGTCGTCGGCGCGATCGTCGCGGTCGGCGTCGCCTACGTGCTGCGCGGCCGCGGCGGCGACCCCAACGCGGTCGCCGCCGCCGAGGGCACTCTCATCGCCGACGTCGAGAGCATCCCGTCGGACGGAGGGCCTTGACGCCCGCGGCGCGCCGCGGCGCCCTCGAGCGGCGGGACCGGCCCCCGGTGAACCGTGGCGCGCATCGCCCCGGGCTTAGGCTCGCGCTGGACGGTCCCCGGGTCTCAGAGAGGCAGGTAGTCCATGGATGAAGAGTCCACCACCACCACGATTCGCTGGGCGAAGGACGTGGCCCCCCACGACTTCGAAGCGGCCGAGGCCTACCTCTCCCTGCGCTTTGACGAAAAGAGGGCCGAGAAGCTCGTAAAGCGGCTTCGGGCCGCCGAGATCACCCATCGCCGGGCCAACGACGTGCTGCGCGCGTGCGGGCGTGAGCCCCTGGCGCTGGACGACCCCGGGGTGCGCCGCGACCTCGTGACGATCGCCCGGGGTAAGAAACTCTCGCCCGTGCTCTTCGTGTACGACGAGCACGGTGGTCCCGACATCGCCGACGGCTACCACCGCGTCTCACTCGCCTACCGGCTCGACCCCTTCGCCACGGTGCCCCTGCGAATCGCGGCCTCCGACCTAAAGCGCGAGTCCTAGGCCCGACGACCAGCCCGCAACGGCGCCGACGCGATCCCTCGCGCCGGCCCAAGTTCGGACTCCGTCTCCAACGCCTCGACCAGGGCCAACGGGTCCGTGCGGGGTCGCCCTCGCCATCCGCCCACCGGTTGGGCGCGCGTTGGGGCGACGTTGTGAGCGACGACCTAGCGTTCCGCCTCACGTCCCGGCCGAACGACGGACGGGGGCAAAGGTCACCGGAATGCGACAGCCACTCGCCAGCCCCCCCGCGTCAACGCCCCTCGTCGTGGAGGTCCGCGAGCAGCGAGCCCGGGTCGACGCCGGATCGGGTCGCGCCTCGACGTACCCCCTGCTCATCCTCTGGGGGATGGGGATCTTGCTCGCGGCCTACGTCGTCACCGCGCTGATGCGCTCAAGTGGCCAGGTCTACCCCTGGCTCGACCGCTACGGGGTGGCCGGGTTCGGCTTCGCGGCCGCCGGGATCTGTCTGTGGCGGACCCACACCCACACCCAGAACCGCGCGGCGGTGACCTTCCTCGGGCTGGCCCTGGTCTCGTGGTCGACCGGCGAGCTGCTCACCTCGATCCTCTCGACCCGCGGCGCCGTGACAGCCACCCCGTCGATCGCCGACGTCTTCTTCCTGCTCTTCTATCCCCTCACCTACGTGGCCCTCACCCTCTTGGTCCAGGCGCGGATCGGCCGGTTGGGTCGGCCCAACTGGCTCGACGGGGTCGTCTCGGGACTCGGCGCCGCCGCGCTGTGCGCGACCTTCGCCTTCCGCAACCTCGAGCAGTTGACCAGCGGCGGCCACCTCCAGTCCGTGCTCAACCTGGCCTACCCGGTGGGCGACCTGTTGTTGCTGCTGCTCGTGATCGGCGGCACCGTGCTGCTCGGCACCCAGGCCAGCGCCGGGTGGTACGTGGCGACGGTGGGGCTGGTGGCGATCGTCGGGGGCGACACCGCGAACCTCCTCGTGAGTTCGCGCGCCCAGGGTCCCCTGGGGGGCACGCTGACCATGGTCGCCTGGCCCGCAGCGGTCTACCTCCTGTCGCTGTCGATGTGGACCTCGCCCCGGCCGTCGGACCCCTTGCGCGTCTCGCGCGCACCGGGCTTCCTCGCGCCGGGGCTCGCCGCAATCGCCGCGCTGGTGATCTTGATCTCGGGCAACGTCGGGCGGGTGACCAACGTGGCCGTGGCCCTGGCCGTGGTGACCCTGATCGCCGTGGGGGTGCGGGTGGGAATCTCGGCCCAGGAGCTGCGTCGGCTCACCGAGGAGCGGCATCGCCAGGCCAACACCGACGAGCTGACCGGGCTCGCCAACCGCCGCCACCTCACCCACATCCTCGACGCCTTCTTCGCCGAGGAGGCCGACCGCGAGGGTCCCGCGCGACGGCTGGCCTTCCTCTTCGTCGACCTCAACCACTTCAAGGAGATCAACGACTCGCTCGGCCACCCGGCCGGCGACGAGCTGTTGCGCCAGCTCGGGCCGCGCCTGCGCGACACGATCGGCTCCAAGGGCACGGTGGTGCGCCTGGGCGGCGACGAGCTGGCGATCCTGCTGCTCGACGCCGGGCCCGAGATGGCCGCCGAGGTCGCCGAGCGAGTCACCGCGGCGGTCGCCACGCCCTTCGCCCTGCGTTCGGTCGAGACCAACGTCTCGGCCTCGATCGGCATCGCCCTCTACCCCGACGACGCCCTCGACGGGCCGGTGCTGGTCTGGTCGGCCGACGTCGCGATGTACCGAGGGAAGCTCAGTGGCGCCCCCTACGTCTTCTACGACCCGACCCTCGACGGATTGAACAACCACATCCACCTGCTCGACGACCTGAGCGACGCGGTGCGCAACGGTGATCTCGTCTTGCACTTCCAGCCCCAGATGGACCTCGCGACCGGCACCGTCACGGGCGTGGAGGCGCTGGTGCGCTGGCCCCACCCCCGCCTCGGCCTCGTGCCGCCGGTGAAGTTCCTCCCCCTGGCCGAGGAGGCCGGCCTCATGGCGCCGCTCACCGCGTGGGTCATGGAGGCGGCCCTGCGCCAGTGCGCGCGCTGGTGCAGCGAGGGGCGCGAGCTCACGGTCTCGGTGAACGTGTCGGCCTCGAACCTGCTCGACGACGGGCTAGTCGAGCTCGTCGAACGACTGCTCGAGCGCTACGGCCTGGCCAGCCGCTACTTGGTCGTGGAGGTGACCGAGTCGGTCATCATAAGAGAGTTCGACCGCGCGCGCGCCGTCATCCGCCGGCTACGCGACCTCGGGGTGCTGGTGTCGATCGACGACTTCGGCGCGGGGGTGACCTCGCTGGCCTACCTCTCCAGCCTGTCGGTGAGCGAGCTCAAGCTCGACCGCGCCTTCCTCGACGGGGTGACCGACGACAACGGGCCGCGCATCCTCGAGCTCGTTCGCGCGACGATCAACCTCGGCCACGAGATGGGCCTGCGCGTAGTCGCCGAGGGCATCGAGGACGCCGCGACCCTGGCCCGGCTGAGCGAACTGGGCTGCGACGTCGCCCAGGGCGACTACATCTCCCGGCCGGTCCCGGCGAACGAGTTGGCCCCTGAGGTGGCCGCCCCCGCGCCCCTGGCCTAGCCCATCAGGGCCGTCGAGGCCAACTCCTCGTCGCCGGGCATCACCGCGGGCACGCGGATCATGAGCAGCGAGACGACCAGGCCCACCAACGCGATCACCGAGCCCCACAAGAAGGCCGTGGTGTAGCCGTGGGTCGTGGCGACGGCCTGGGCCGCGGGGGCGAGCGAGTGCAGCGCGGCGAGCTTCGCCTTCATCGCGTCGATGGCCACCGTCGCCAACACCGCGAGCCCCAGGGCCCCGCCGACCTGCTGGGTCGTGTTGAGCAGTGCCGAGGCCAGACCGGCCTCGTGGTGCTCGACCCCAGAGACCGCGACGAGCGTGAGGGGCACGAACGTGGTGCCCATCCCCAGCGCCAGCAGCACCAGCGGCGCGAAGACCTGCCAGTAGCTCGAGTGCACCGTGATCACGCTCGACATCCACGCGAGACCGACGACGGCCACGGCCGGTCCGACGATGAGCGGGATGCGCACGCCGATCCGCGAGACGAACCGTGAGGAGAGGCCCGCCGCGACCACGATGCCGAAGGTCATCGGCAAGAAGCCGACCCCTGTACGCACCGGGCTCCAGCCGAGGATGTTCTGGAGGTACTGGGTCAAGAAGTAGAACATCGAGAACAGCGCGATGCCGATGAACAGCATGATGAGGTACGCCCCCGAACGGTTGCGGTTCTTGAATATCGCGAGCGGCATCAACGGCTCGGCGCTGCGCGACTCGACGACCAGGAAGAGCCCGAGCATCACGACCGCCAGGCCCAGGGCCACCAGAGTGGAGACGCTCGTCCAGCCGTGGCTGGCGGTGTTGGAGAGGCCGTAGACGAGCGAGAGCATGCCGGCCGTCGCGCTCAGCGCCCCCGGCACGTCCAGGCGCCCCTCGCCGCGGTCGGACTCGTTGAGCGCCCGCGGCGTCAGGGCCAGCACGACCAGGGCGATCGGCACGTTGACGAAGAAGATCCACCGCCACGAGACGTAGCTCGTGAGCAGCCCCCCGAGAAGCAGTCCGACGGCGCCACCGACCCCCGACATCGCGGCGTAGACGCCCATGGCCCGATTGCGCGCCGGGCCCTCGGGGAAGTTCGTGGTGACGAGAGAGAGCGCCGTCGGCGAGGCGATCGCCCCACCCACGCCCTGGAGTCCGCGGGTCAGGATCAGCCAGACGTCAGAGGTGGCGAGACCACCCAGCAGCGAGGCCAGCGCGAAGACCGCGATGCCGACCATGAACATCCGACGCTTGCCGAAGAGGTCCCCGGTGCGCCCCCCAAAGAGCAGCAGGCCGCCGAAGGTCAGCGAGTAGGCCGTGATCACCCACTCGAGGTTGTCGAGCGAGAAGTGCAGCGCGGTGCGAATCGTCGGCAGGGCGACGTTCACGATCGTCGCGTCGAGGACAATCATCAGCTGGGCGCACGAGATGACGACCAGCGCCAGGCCGAGATGCTTGCCGGCGGTGGTGGCGTGGCGTTCGGGCGCGACGTCAGGGGTGGTCACGGGGGCCTTTCTCTAGGGGGTCGGGGTGGTCTGGAGTGACACCGGTCCCGCCAGCACGAGGGGCAAGATCACGCCCTCGATGATCGACTCGACGAAGCCGGGGTCGATCTCCCCGGGCTGGACGAGGAGACGGTAGAGCACCAGCGCCGGGATGAGCGAGACCACGAGGTCGAGGTGGGCGACCGGCGCGATCTCCCCGCGGGCGACGGCCCGTTCGAAGACCGCGGCCAATGATCGCCGGTGGGGCTCGACGAGGCGCTCGTCGAAGGCGGCGCGCAGTTCGGGGTCGCGCGGCAGTGCGCTGGCCAGTCCGACCATCACCGAGGTGTCGAGGGGTTCGGCGCCGTGGGCGCTCGCGCGCCGGGCCAGCTCGGCCAGGTCGCCGCGCAAGGAGCCCGTGTCGGGCGCCTCCAGGCGGGGCTTGTGGGAGAGGAGGGCGTCGACCACGAGCTCGGCCTTGCCCGACCAGCGGCGGTAGATGGTCGCCTTGCCGGCCCCGGCGCTGGTGGCGATGGCCTCGACCGTCAGCCGGTCGTAGCCGATCTGGGCGAGCAGGCGCAGGGCCGCGTCGCGCAGGGCCGCGTCGCGCGAGGCGTCGAGGTGGCGCCCGCCGTGGCGCTCGGCGCCGGACCTCTCGTCACGCTCCTGCGCGATCGTCACGGCGATTACGATACCAGAACGTTCCGCAACTGAACCGTTCCGTATCCCTGCCCCTCGGCCGGGCCGCGAGCGGGAGTCGGGGCCGGGCTAGCCGAAGACCGTGGCGTAGGCGATGGTGGCCGCGGGCCGCGAGAAGTGGACGGCCTCGCCCCAGTGGGAGAAGACCGTCACGCTCGTCGCACCCGCGGCGGCCACCTTCTCGCGCAGCGGTAGTGCGTGGGCCCCACGAGCGATGACGAGGGTGGTCGTCGAGGCTGAGGCCGAGGCCGAGGCCGGCGTCGTCCAGCGCAGCTGGTAGCCACCGGTCGTCGCGTCACGGGTCCTGAGGAGCCGCGTCCCCTTCGCGCTCGGCAGGATCGCGCCAAAGCCCGTGGCGGTGAGGTTCAGGTAGAACTCCTTGTACTGGGTCGAGCCCTTCTTCATGACGATCCACTTGGCGCCGACCTTGGCCACCTGGGCTGCGCTCAGGCCCATCAGCGAGCGCAGGCCGCTCGCTGAACCCGACAGGTAGGCCGCGCTCGAGGTGACGGCTACGTCGAAGCGCTCGGCGCCCGAGGTGTAGGACTCGTGTCCGACCGAGCGCCCGATGTCGGCGACGGCCGCGCTGCGCACGCCCTTGCGGTCGGTGGTGACGACGAGGTGAACGCCCCGTTGGCCCTTGAGGGCCCGGGCCGAGGCGCCGAGCAGCGAGGACACCGTCGGCGCGCTGGCTGCGCCGGCCGGCGCGCCGACCACGACGCCGAGGACGGGAGTGACGAGGAGGGCCGCGAGGGCGGCCGAGGAGACGAGACGGGAACGGGGCACCGCACCACCCTAGGCCCCGCGAGGCCGTGGGCGGACTACAGGACCCGAGCCAACTCGAACAAGAGGGCCTGGATCGTCTGCACGTGCTCGACTAGAGGACCACTCTGGGCGTTCCACGCGTCGTCGTCGAGCAGCCCGTTCGCCACCGCGATCGAGCGCAGGGCCACCTGGAGGGTGCAGAACCACGCCCAGGCCTCGCCGTCGGTGAGCGCACCCTCGTCGAGGGTCGCGAGCACCAGCTCGGCGTTCGAGGCGAGGTCGCTCTGGCGGCTCAGGATCGCCACGGGGTCGTCCGCGTCGCGGCCGGGGTCGATCGGCGCCTGCAGGGCGGCCCCCCACGCGTGGTTGGGGTCGCTCTCGGCGGCCACGACCTCGCGCGCGGTGGCCCCGACGAAGGCGCGCCCGTCGGGGCTGAGCCGGACCTCGATCCGACCGTCCCGACGCCGGTTGAACAGGCGCGCGGCCACTAGTCGTCGCGCTCCACCGTGGACTGCAATCCCGCTACCTGGAGCTTTACGCAGTAGGACTCGGCGCGCTCGCGCCCGCCGGACCATACGACGGCCCGGCCCTCGTGGTGGACGGTGAGCATGAGGTGGGTGCATTTGGCCTCGGGGTAGCCGAAGACCCGACGGAAGACCACGACCACGACGGCCATCGGGGTCACGGGATCGTTCCAGACGACCACGTTCCACGGCCGCTGCGTGGCCACCGACGCGCTCTCGTCGAGCTCGCGCTCGGTCGAGGCCAATCGGGCGGTCACCGGGCCAGTCTTCCAGCCGGGGGTTCTACGCGGCACGGCTCGACCCTAGGGTGGGTTCGCCATGCCGACGCCCCCCCACGGCCCCACCGAGCGTGCGCGCGCCCTCGCCGGACAGGCGATTCGACGGGCCGCCGGTCTCGTGGAGGATCCCCCGGCCCGTTGCGACGACCCGGCTCGCGCCTACACGCCGGTCGACGGCGTGGCGCGCGTCGTGCACGGCGACCTCGGCTCGATGCTGGTGGGCGGGGTCGCCTCGCTCTTCGTCCAGATGCTCCACCCCCTCGCCATGGCCGGGGTCGCCGACTACTCGCGCTACCGCGAGGACCCGTTGGGGCGGCTCTCCCAGACCGCCCACTTCATCAGCGCCACGACCTACGGTTCGACCGAGACCGCCGCGGCGGCCCTGGCGCGAGTGCGCGCCGTGCACGACGTCGTCCACGGCACCGCCGACGACGGCCAGCCCTACGACGCCCGGGACCCCCACCTCCTAGCCTTCGTCCACTGCGCCGAGGTCTCGATGTTCCTCGCCGCCTACCGGCGCCTGGGCCGCTACCCCATCTCGGACACCGACGCCGACCGCTACGTGGCCGAGGTCGCCCGCGCGGCGCGCGACCTCGGCGTAGCGGACCCCCCCACGACCGCGGCCGAGCTGGCGGCCCGGCTCGCGGCGTTCCGCCCCGAGCTACGACTCTCGGGTGCGGCGCGCGAGGCCCGCGACTTCCTCGCCCGCGGGGTCAGCCTCGGGCCCGTCGCCCGCCTCGTTTACCCGGTGATCGTGCGCGCGGCCCTCGCCCTGGTCGGCCCGCCCGAGCGCCGCCTGCTCGGCGCGCCGCGCCCGTCGTGGCGCGACGGCGCGGCGCTCAGAGTGGCGCGGCTCGTCGCCGCCACGGTGCGGGTAGCACTGACGCCGGCGGCGCCTCAGGTCGTCGAGAGCCCGCCGTCGACCGCGAGCACCTGACCGGTGACGTAGGGGGCGTCCACGAGCGCCAGGACCGCGCCGGCCACGTCCTCGGGCGTCGCCACCCGACGCAGGGGCGCGTGGCGCTCGACGTACTCGCGCGCGCCGTCCCAGTCGGCCGTCCACGGCGTCGCGGTGAACCCGGGCGCGACGGCGTTCACCCGGACCTCGGGACCCACCACGCGTGCGAGGAGCCTCGTCACGTGGTTGAGCGCGGCCTTGGAGGCCGCGTAGGGGATCGACGAGCCGGCCGTGCGCTCGCCGGCGTGCGACGAGACGTTCACGACCGCTCCGCCACCGTCGGCCAAGAGGTCGAGCAACGCCGTGGTGAGCTCGAAGGTGGCAAAGACGTTCAGCTCGAAGATCTCGCGCCACACCGCACGGTTCGCGGCGGCGAAGTCCCGGTGATCGATACGCCGGGTGGTGGCCGCGTTGTTGACGAGCACGTCGAGGCGTCCGTGGCGCTCGCGCACGGCGGCGACGAGCTCGGCCACCCCTTCCTCGCGGGCCAGGTCGGCCTGGACGTAGTCGGCGCCGGGCAGCTCGGCCGCGAGCCGTTCACCGTCCGCGCGGCTGCGCGCGGAGTTGACGATCACGAGGTCGCCGCGGGCCGCGAAGCGCCGCGCCGTCGCCTCGCCGATGCCGCTCGTCGAGCCGGTGACGAGGACGACGCTCACGCGCGCCGCCGGAGCCGCCACGAGCCGGCCCAGTGCTGGCCCGGCTCGAGCACGATCACGTCCTTGCCCGAGCGCAGCGCGTCGGGGGGACAGGTCATCGGCTCGATCGCCACCGCCGTGCGTCGACGGCCGCGTTCGAGGGTGTCGCCGGTGAAGACCTGGAGGTAGGGGAGGGTGCGGTCCACGCTGAGTTCGACCACGGCCCCGGTCGAGTCCTCGAGCACCGCGACGGCCAGTCCCGAGTCGTCGCGCACCAATTCGGTGTAGGTGACGTCGAGCTCGTGGCCGTTCACCGACTTGCGCCGGGAGAAGTCGAGGGCCTGGCCGGCGACCGGCAGGATCTCGCCCGTGGGCAGGCGCCGGTCGTTGACCGCCACGTAGGCCCGCGCGGGCACCTCGAGCTGGGCCCCCTCGATCGTCGGGGTCGTGACGGCCAGGTAGGGGTGGAAGCCCAGCCCGACGGGCACCGGCACCTCGTCGCGGTTGGTCACCGTCGAGGTCACGGTGAGTCCGAGCGCGCCGAGGTGGTAGGCCACGGTCAGCTCGGTGGCGAAGGGGTAGGCCGGCGTGGGGTGCAGGGTCAAGGTGAGCACGCAGCGGTTCTGGTTCACCGCCTCGATCCGGAACGGGCGAAAGCGCACCAGCCCGTGGGAGGCCGTGGCGTGGGGGACGTCGTCGACCGCGGCGCGCGCCGCGCGCCCCGAAAAGGTCCACTCGCCGTCGCCCATGCGATTCGGCCACGGGTAGAGCACTTGGCCCCGGGCGGCGGTGGCGACCTCGTCGGCCGCGAAGCCCTCCACGACGGGCACCCCCCCTTGGACGTAGGTCCGCAGCGTCGCTCCCACCTCGGTGACGACCGCGCGCTGGTCGCCGTGAGCGATCGCTATCTGTTCACCCGTCGGCAGCATCACGCCCGTCTCCTGTCCCACACCGGCCCGTAACTTACGACAGTTAGGGTCGGGGGGATGCGACTCCTGCTCACGAACGACGACGGAGTGGGTGCGCGGGGGCTCGCCGTGCTGGCCCACGCGGTCGAGCGGTGGATCGCCGCCGCGCCCCCCGGCGAAGAGCGCGACGCGATCGTGGTCGCCCCGGACCGCAACTACTCGGGCATGTCGGCCGCGGTGGGGGACGTCTTCGCCCGCCCGAGCGTGTCGTATCGCCGACACCACCTCGAGGGTGCGCCGAGCCTCCCGGCCTACGGCCTCGACGCCCCGCCGGCCCTGTGCGCGATCATGGGCGCCCTCGGGACATTCGACCTCGTACCCGACGTCATCGTCTCGGGGATCAACGCCGGGGCCAACGTCGGGCGCAGCGTCCTGCACTCGGGGACCGTGGGCGCGGTCTTGACCGGGGCCCAGCTCGGTCTCTCGGGAATCGCGGTGTCGGTCCAGTGGGGCGATCACGTCCACTACGACACGGCCGCCGCGGTGTGCGTGGAGGTGCTCGAGGAGCTGGTCGCGGCGCCCGGGCGCACCGTGCTCAACCTCAACGTGCCCAACCTCGCGCGCGAGCAGTTAGCCGGCGTGCGTCGGGCCCGGGTGTCGACCGCGGGGATCGTCAAGGCGGCCGGGGCGCGCGCGGGCGGACCACCCCTCGCCGACGAGGGCGAGCTGCCGTTGCGCCTGGGGGCGGCCACGCCCTCTTTGGGCGACGTCTCGGACGAGGAGGCCGACGAGGACGGCGCCCTCCTCGCCGCGGGCTACGCGACCCTGACCCCGCTGCGCGGTCCCCACGAGGACACCGACCCCGGTCTCGACGCCTCCGTGGAGGCGGCCCTCGGGGTCATCGAGGCCCACCTGCGTCGGTCCTAAGCCCCCGGCTCGGGGCCTCGCCGGGCGGACTTAGTCCGCGCGCGGGCCCGCTTATCCTCGAGCCGTCGCTCCACCGAGGCTCGCGTCGGGCGGGTCGCGCGGCGCGGCGTGCGCGGGGTGAGCGCCGCGAGCAGTCTTTCGCCCAGCTGGACGAGGGCCGCCTCGTGGTTCTGGGCGCGACTGCGAAAGCGGCTCGCGCTGGCGCGCACCACCGGGCCGAGTCGGGCCTCGACGCGGGCCCGCGCGGCCGCGTCGAGCGACGAGTCGGCAACGCGCCAGCTGACCACGACCTTGGTCAGCGAGCGGTTGGCGTGCTGGCCCCCGGGCCCGCCCGAGGTCGTCGTGCGCACCGCGATCTCCCCCGCCGGAATCACCGCCCGGTCCCCGAGGACGAGGCCGCCCGTCGCGTCGAGCCTGACGCGGGACCGGGGTTCGACGGGGTCGCCGCGACCTGGCGCCATCGCCTCACCCTACCGGTGCGCTCGGGGGCGGCCGGTAGATTTGGCGCGAGAAACGAGGTCCCATGCGCACGATCCCCCACGTCGTCAACGGCCAACGGGTCGAGGAGCCCGGCCGCTCCCCGGTCTTCAACCCCGCTACCGGGGAGCAGACCGGCGTCGTGCCGGTCCCCGAGGCCGCGACGATCGACCGGGTGGTCGCCAGCGCGCGCGCCGGCGCCGAACGCTGGGCCGGGACCTCGCTGTCGCGGCGCACCAACGCGCTCTTCGCCCTGCGCGAGCTGCTCGTGCGCCACACCGACGAGCTGGCCGCCCTGGTCACCGCCGAGCACGGCAAGACCCTCGCCGACGCCCGCGGCGAGATCGCCCGGGGCGTCGAGAACGTCGAATACGCCTGCGGGCTGATCGAGCACCTCAAGGGCGACTTCTCCGACCAGGTGGCCGACGGCGTCGACGTCCACAGCCTGCGCCAACCCCTCGGGGTGATCGGGGCGATCACGCCGTTCAACTTCCCGGTGATGGTGCCGCTCTGGATGGCCGCGAACGCGCTCGCGTGCGGCAACGCCGTCGTGCTCAAGCCCTCCGAGCGCGACCCCTCCCCCTCGGTCCGTCTGGCCGAGTGGATGCTCGAGGCCGGCCTGCCCGAGGGCGCCTTCAACGTCCTCCAGGGCGACGCCTCGACCGTGGCCGCCCTGCTCGAACACCCCGGCGTCGACGCGATCAGCTTCGTGGGCTCGACCCCGGTGGCACGCCTCGTCCACGAGACGGCCAGCCGTGCGGGCAAGCCCGTCCAGGCGTTGGGCGGCGCGAAGAACCACATGGTCGTCCTGCCCGACGCCGACCTCGACGTGGCGGCCGACGCGGCGGTGTCCGCCGGGTTCGGCTCGGCCGGGGAGCGGTGCATGGCGATCAGCGTGGTGGTCGCGGTCGGCGAGGTCGCCGACGAACTCGTCGAACGCATCGCCGCGCGTGTCGACACGCTTCGTGTGGGACCGGGCGACGACCCCGCGAGCGACTTCGGCCCACTCATCACCGCGACCCACCGTGACCGCGTGTTCGCCTACGTCGAGGGGGCGGCCGGCGAGGGGGCCCGCGTGGTGCGCGACGGTCGGGCGACGGCCGCGGGCCGAGGCTTCTTCGCCGGGCCGACGCTGCTCGACGGCGTCGCCCCGGGGATGCGCTGCTACGACGAGGAGATCTTCGGCCCCGTCCTCGGGGTGGCGCGCGCGGCGAGCTTCGACGAGGCGGTCGCGTTGGTGAACGCCAACCCCTACGGCAACGGCGTGGCGATCTTCACCCGCGACGGCAACGCCGCGCGGCACTTCACCCGGGCCGTGAGCGTCGGGATGATCGGGGTCAACGTGCCCGTACCGGTGCCGATCTCCTCGTACTCCTTCGGGGGGTGGAAGAACTCGCTCTTCGGCCACGCCCACATCTACGGCCCCGAGGGCTTCGCCTTCTACACCCGGGCCAAGGTCGTCACGACGCGCTGGCCCCAGCCTTCGGAGTCCCAGATCGACCTGGGGTTCCCCCGGACGCGCTGAGTGTCCGGGCGGGGCTCGACGAGCGGGGTCGGCCGGTGAGCCGCACGCCCACCACCGTGCGGGCCTACGGTATCGCGCTGCGCGACGACCACGTCTTGCTGGTGCGTTCCTCGAGCCCCCTGATCGACCCGCCCCTGTGGTGGCTGCCGGGCGGGGGCCTCGACTTCGCCGAAAGCCCCGTCGAGGCCCTAGCCCGCGAGTTCGAAGAGGAGACCGGCCTGCGCGCCCACGACCCGGTGCTCGTCGAGGTCCTCTCCGACGTGCGTCGCCGACCCAACGGCGACCGGGTCCACGCGGTGCGCATCATCTACCG
>DASSZS010000039.1:0-12079 GCA_035702745.1 Acidimicrobiales bacterium
GGTGGTCGAAGTTGTACCTCGAGGTGACAAAGACGGTGTTGCCCCGACGGCGTAGCGGCGAGAACCGGCCGAGGACGGTGTAGCCGATGGGGTGGCCGGTCGAGCTCGCGAAGCCCACCCAGGGCGTGCCCGTGGTGGTGCCCTGACACGACTGGACGCCCGCGACGGGCGTCGCCGACATCATGAACTCGCCGCGCGGGGTGAGGACGAGCTCGAAGGCGGCGTAGCCGTCGGCGGGACTCGAGGGCGCGATCGTCTGGGCGACGAAGGTCGTACGACCGCTGATCCCGCTCACCCACACCGCACCGTGGGCCGGGTGATATCCCGCCAGGGGCGGTTCCGCGAGGCGCCACGAAAGATGGCCGCTGACGCCCGCAACCCAGGCCAGGGTCTCGGCGGCGCTGTAGGTGTAGTGCTCCGAGTTCATGGCGTCGGTGGCGGCCGCGACCTTGCGGTAGAACGCGATCGCCGCCGCGTTGCCGCTCACGGCGACCCGCGGACGGCGGATCGAGGGCGCCGTCGCCCTCGGGCCGTGTCCCGCGGCCCCGGCCGCGACGGCCCCCGACGCGGTGGCGACGACGGCCGTCGCGACGATGAGCACCCGGATGTGGGCTCGTCCCATGTGTCCTCCCCGGAGGCGTCCCCGGCGAGTCGGCCCCGGGGCGAGACTACCGAGTGTCCGAGTAGCCAGGGGCGCGGGGTGACGCTCTGCTGCCTCAGCGTCTCTCTCAGCGCAGGCTCGCCAGGACGCGCTCGGCGTGGCCGTTCGCGCGCACGCCGTAAAAGGCGTGCTCCACGCGTCCGTCGGGCCCGATCACGACCGTCGAGCGGATCACCCCGAGGACCTTCTTGCCGTAGAGGGTCTTCTCGCCGTAGGCGCCGTAGCGCTCCATGACCGCGCGGTCCCGATCCGAGAGCAGGTCGAAGCTAAGGCCGTACTTCGCGCGAAAGGCCCTGTGCGAGGCCGGGTCGTCGGGCGAGACGCCCAGTACCCGCACCGAGAGGCTGGAGAATCCCGCCAGCTGGTCGTTGAACTGGCAGGCCTCGGTCGTGCACCCCGGGGTGTCGTCGGCCGGGTAGAAGTACACCACGAGGCGCTCCCCGGCGAAGTCGGCGAGCGACACCGTCTCGTCGTCCTGGTTGGGCAGGGAGAAGGCCGGGGCGCGCGTACCGGGCTCGAGTCGGGCCATCTCTCCTCCTGGGGCGTGGGCGGGGGGACGCTCACCTAGACTAGGGGCGAGCTCGAGTGCGAGCGAGGGCCCCTCTCTTCGAAGACGGTTACGGGTCCGACCGAGAAACGACCCCGACACCGTGAGTGAGACCCTAGAGAACCTGGCGGCCCCCGAGGACGCCTACGCCACCACCCAGACCTTCGTAGACCTCGGCGTGGCCGAGGGCCTCGTCGCCGCCCTGTCGGCCCAGGGTCTCACGATGGCCTTCCCGATCCAGGCCCTGACGATCCACGACGCCCTGGCGGGACGCGACGTCTGCGGCAAGGCCAAGACCGGCTCGGGCAAGACCCTCGCCTTCGGGCTGCCGATGCTCCAGCGGCTCATGGACGCGCCGGTCGCCTCCGCCGGCCCGCCCGCGCGCCCGCGCGGGCTCGTCCTGCTGCCCACCCGTGAGCTCTGCCTCCAGGTCTTCGAGGTCCTCGAGACCCTCGGCGAGGCCGTGGGACTGCGAGTCGCCGCCGTCTACGGTGGGGCCGACATCGAGCGCCAGATCAAGTCGATGCGCCAGGGCTGCGACGTCGTGATCGCCACCCCGGGCCGACTGATCGACCTCGGCGACCGCGGCGAGGTGAACGTCGAGGCGCTCGACGTCCTCGTGCTCGACGAGGCCGATCGCATGGCCGACATGGGCTTCATGCCTCAGGTCGAGTGGGTGCTGCGGCGCATCGCCAACCACCCCCACCAGACCCTCCTCTTCTCGGCCACTCTCGACGGCGCGGTCGACCGACTCGTCAGCCGCTACCTCACCGACCCGGTCTTCCACGAGGTCGCGAGCGAGTCCCAGACCGTCTCGCGCATGGTCCACCACTTCCTCCAGGTCCACCAGATGGACCGGGTGAAGGTGGCCGCCACCATCTGCCGGGCCAATCACAAGACGATCGTCTTTTGTCGCACCAAGCGCGGCGCCGACCGCCTCGTCGAGCAGCTGGGCAAGGAGGGCGTGCGCGCCGCGGCCATCCACGGCGACCTGCGCCAGAGCCAGCGCGAGAAGGCGCTCGCCGACTTCGCCGCCGAGAAGCTGCCCGTGCTGGTGGCGACCGACGTCGCGGCGCGGGGGCTGCACATCGACGCGGTGGACTGCGTGATGCACTTCGACCCGCCCGAGGACCACAAGGCCTACCTGCACCGCTCGGGCCGCACGGCGCGCGCCGGCTCCACCGGGGTCGTGGTGTCACTCCTGCTCTACAACCAGGTCCTCGAGGCCAACGTGATCTTGAAGCGGCTCGAGCTCAAATTGCCCATCGTCGAGGTCTTCTCGAACAACCCCCACCTGGTCGATCTCGCCCACTGGGACACCTCCGCCGAGAGGTCGGTCCTGTGACCATCTCGCGCTACCGCTACGACGAGGGCTTCTCGAGCGCGCTGGTGGTCGTCGCGCACCCCGACGACGTCGACTTCGGCAGCGGCGGGACGATCGCGTACCTCACCGACCACGGCGTGCGCGTCGCCTACTGCCTCGTGACCTCGGGCGACGCGGGCGGGGACGACTCGACGATCCCGCGCGAGGAGCGCAGCGCCCTGCGCGAGACCGAGCAGACGGCCGCGGCCAAGGTGCTGGGGGTGACCGACCTGACCTTCCTGCACTGGCCCGACGGCCAGGTCGAGGTGACCCTCGAGCTGCGTCGCGACATCGCCCGGGTGATCCGCCGGGTCCGGCCCGAGCTCGTCATCACCCAGAGCCCCGAGCGCAACTACGCGCGCGTGCGCGCGAGCCACCCCGACCACATGGCCGTCGGTGAGGCGACCCTGCGCGCGATCTATCCCGACGCCCGCAACCCCCACGCCTTCCCCGAGCTGCTCGCCGAGGGGCTCGCGCCCCACGTGGTGCCCCTGGTATGGATCGCCGGCAGCCCCGAGCCCACGATCGCGATCGACACGACCAAGAGAATCGCGCGCAAGGTGGAGGCGCTCAGCTGCCACGCGAGCCAGGTGGGTGACGCCGCCGCGCTCGGCGAGCGGATCCGCGCGAACGACACGGCCAACGCCGAGCGCGCCGGGCTTCGCGCGGGCCACACCGGCGAGCTCTTTAGGGTCGTCGCCACCGACTAGCGGTCCCGCCCGGCCGTAGGGTGGGGTCGTGGCGACGCCGCCCGCCCCGAGCCCGCGCACGCCGATCAGTGAGCGCCGGGCGCTGCGCGGGGTGCGCGACCTCCTGGCGGGCGTCACGCGCGCCACCGCCCCCAGTCAGGTCCTCGCCGGGGTGACGCTGCTCGCCATCGCCATCCCCGAGCAGCTGGCCACCTCGCGCCTGGCCGGGGCGCCGGCCTTCTTCGCCATGATCGCCTTCATCGTGGCGACCCTCGTGTTCGTCGCCGCGGGGTCGAACCCGGTCGTCTCGGTCGGTGCCGACTCGACGATCGCGCCCCTCTTCGCGGTGAGCCTGGCGCGCCTCGCCCCGTTCGGCTCGACCGGCTACCTCGAGGTCGTCGCCGTTACCGCGGTCACGACCGGCATCGTGCTCTCGATCATCGGCGTCGCGCGCCTCGGCTGGATCGCCGACTTCCTCTCGGCGCCCATCGTGACGGGCTTCCTCGGGGGCATCGGGCTCATCATCATCGTCCACCAGCTGCCCGACGCCCTCGGGGTGGCCGCGGGTGGCTCGTCGATCTACCAACGGCTCCACGTGGTCGCGAGCGAGCTCGGCCACCTCAGCGCCTGGTCGGTCGCTCTGGCCCTGGGCACGCTCGCGCTGCTCGTGGTGGGCGAGCGCGTGAACGCACGTCTGCCCTGGGCGCTCGTCGCGATCCTCGTGGCGAGCGCCCTGTCGGTGACCCTGTCGCTCTCGCACCACGGGGTCGTCGAGCTCGGGGCGGTCACGCTGGGCGGGCCCCGGTGGCGGCTGGCCTGGCTCTCGACGAGCCAGTGGGCCACGGTCCTATCGACGACGGTGACCCTCGTCATCGTGATCCTCTCCCAGAGCGCCGCGACGACGCGGACCTCGGCCGACGAGCTCGGGGTCGCGACCGACGTCAGCCGGGACTTTCTGGGGGTGGGCCTCGCCAACGTCGCGGCCGGGCTGGTTGGGGCCTTCCCGGTCGACGCCTCGCCGGCGCGCACGACGGTGACCCGGCTCGCCGGGGGGCGCACGAAGCTGCCCGGGGTCGTGGCGGCCGTCCTCGCGATCCTCTTATCGCCGCTCGGCCACGACGCCGAGCGCATCCCGCTCGCCGCCCTCGCGGGGATCCTCTTTTTCATCGCGGCCCGCCTGGTGAAGCTGGATCAGTTGCGACGGGTGTGGGCGACGAGCCGCACCGAGTTCGCCCTGGCGCTCATCTCGGGGCTCGGGGTCGTCCTGGTGGGCGTCGAGGCCGGGATCGCGATCGCCGTGGGTCTGGCGATCCTCGCCCAGACGTGGCGCTCGGCGCGGCCCTCGATGCTCGAGCTCGGCCGGCGCGCCGGCACGACCAGCTGGGAGCCGATCGACACCCCAGGCGTCGAGCCCGAGGATCGGGCGCTCGTCCTCTTCTTTGACGCCGACCTCTTCTTCGCCAACGCCGGGGTCTTTCGTCGCCTGCTCCACGAGCGCCTGGCCGCCCACCCCGGCGTGCGCCACGTGGTGCTCGACGCCGTCGCGATGGCCGAGGTCGACTTTACCGGCCTCGCGATGCTGGCCGACCTCGTGGCCGACCTCGACACCCAGCGCGTGACGCTGACCCTGGCCCGCGCCACCGACGCGCTGCGCCGGGCGATCGCGCGCTACGGCGACGAGCGCCTCGGCGCGCTCGCGTGCCACGACAGCGTCGACGCCGCGGTGTGCGCGGCCCTCGAGGGCTAGCCGGCGGCCAGCTGGCGCAGCACGTAGTTGAGCACGCCGCCGTGGCGGAAGTACTCCACCTCGGTCGGGGTGTCGATGCGCAGGCGCACCGCGAACTCCTCGCGCGAGCCGTCCTCGCGGGTCACGGTGACCGTGACCCGGGGCACGAGCTCGCCACGCTCGAGGGGCTCGAGCCCCGTGACGTCGAACACCTCGGTCCCGGTGAGCCCGTGGCTCTCGGCGCTCTCGCCGGTCAGGTACTGCAGGGGCAGGACCCCCATGCCCACGAGGTTCGAGCGGTGGATCCGCTCGAAGCTCTCGACGAGCACGGCGCGCACCCCGAGCAGTCGGGTGCCCTTGGCCGCCCAGTCGCGCGACGAGCCGGTGCCGTACTCCTTGCCCCCGAGCACCACCAGCGGCGTGCCCTCGGCGGCGTAGGCCATGGCCGCGTCGAAGATCGACATCTCGGTGCCCTCGGGGAGCTTGCGCGTCACGCCGCCCTCGGTGCCCGGGGCCAGCAGGTTGCGCAGGCGCACGTTGGCGAAGGTGCCGCGCACCATGATCTCGTGGTTGCCCCGGCGGGTGCCGTAGCTGTTGAAGTCGCCGGGCTCGACGCCGCCGTCGACGAGGTAGCGCCCGGCCGGGCTGGAGGGGCGGATCGAGCCGGCCGGCGAGATGTGGTCGGTCGTGACCGAGTCGCCCAGGCGCGCCAGCACCCGGGCCCCGCGCACGTCTCGGACCGGTGTGGGCTCGGGGGTGAGCCCCTCGAAGTACGGGGGCTGCTTGACGTAGGTCGAGGCCGGGTCCCAGGCGTAGGTGAGCGCGTCGGAGGTGGGGATGGCCCGCCACCGCTCGTCACCGGAATAGGCGCTGGCGTAGCGCCGGGCGAACATCTCGGGGGTGAGCGAGGCCCGCACCGCTTCGGCGACCTCGAGGTCGCTCGGCCACAGCTCGGCCAGCGTGACGGGCCGGCCGTCCCGGTCGAGGCCGATCGGCTCGCTCGATAGGTCGACGTCGACGGTGCCGGCCAGCGCGTAGGCGACCACCAGCGGCGGGCTCGCGAGGAAGTTCTGCTTCACGTCGGGGTGGATGCGCCCCTCGAAGTTCCGGTTGCCCGAGAGCACCGAGACGACCGCGAGGTCGTGGGCGTTGACGGCCTCGGAGACCCCCTCGAGGAGGGGCCCGGTGTTGCCGATGCAGGTCGTGCAGCCATAGCCCGCGAGGTAGAAGCCCAACTGGTCGAGTGGCTCGACGAGGCCGGCGCGCTCGAGGTAGTCCATCACCACCCGACTGCCCGGGGCGAGGGAGGTCTTCACCCACGGGGCGACCCTCATCCCGCGCTCGACGGCGCGCCGGGCGAGCAGGCCGGCCGCCACGAGGACCGAGGGGTTCGAGGTGTTCGTGCACGAGGTGATGGCCGCCACCACGACGGCCCCGTCGGTGATCGTCTCGGCCGCGCCCTCGCCGTGGGCGACGACGGGCTCGCGCCCGAGAGCGGCGCGGAAGGCCCCGCGCACCTCGGGCAGGCTCACGCGGTCCTGGGGGCGCTTCGGGCCGGCCAGGCTCGGCTCGACCGAGGCGAGGTCGAGCTCGACGAGCTCGGAGTAGACCGGCGCGGGGCTCGCGGCGTCGTGCCAGACGCCCTGGGCGCGGGCGTAGGCCTCAACGAGGCGCACGTGCTCGCTCGAGCGACCGGTGAAGGTGAGGTAGTCCAGGGTGACCTGGTCGATGGGGAAGAGGGTGCAGGTCGCCCCGTACTCGGGCGACATGTTGGCTATGGTCGCGCGGGTCTCGAGCGAGAGGGCCGCGACGCCGGGGCCGAAGGCCTCGACGAACTTGCCGACCACGCCCCGGCGGCGCAAGAGCTCGGTGATGGTGAGCACCACGTCGGTCGCCGTGACCCCCTCGCGGGGCGCGCCCGCGAGGCGCAGGCCCACCACGGGGGGGATCAGCATCGAGGCCGGCTGGCCGAGCATCGCGGCCTCGGCCTCGATGCCGCCGACGCCCCAGCCGAGCACCCCGAGCCCGTTGACCATCGTCGTGTGGCTGTCGGTGCCCACCAGGGTGTCGAAGTACGCGACCCCCTCGCGCTCGAAGACCACGCGCGCCAGGTGCTCGAGGTTGACCTGGTGGCAGATGCCGGTGTCGGGCGGCACGACCCGGAAGTGCTCGAAGGAGCCCTGGGCCCACTTCAAGAAGGCGTAGCGCTCCTGGTTGCGCTGGTACTCGATGTCGACGTTCTCGTCGAAGCTGCGCGCGCTGCCCGAGCGTTCGACGATCACCGAGTGGTCGATGACGAGCTCGACGGGCACCAGCGGGTTGATCCGCTTGGCCTCGCCGCCCAGGGCCACGATCGCGTCGCGCATCGCCGCGAGGTCGACGACGCCCGGCACGCCGGTGAGGTCCTGCATCAAGACGCGCTCGGGGGAGAAGGCGATCTCGCGGGCGTCCTCGCCGGCCGCCTCACCGTGGCGGGTCGGGGTGTCGGCCCAGTGGGCGAGGGCCGTGATGTCCTTCGCGCTGACCTTGAGGCCGTCCTCGTGGCGCAGGAGGTTCTCGAGCAGGACCCGGATCGAGAAGGGCAGCCGCGCGACGTCGACCCCGAGGTCGGCCGAGAGGAGTGAGTAGAACGTGAGCGAGCGCCCGTCGACCTCGAGGGTGCTCCTCGCGCCGAAGGAGTTGGCAGAGGAGGTCATCTCACCATTCTGCCCGGCCCCGGCCCACCCCCCACCCGGCGCGTCGACCTCGGAGGAGCCCGTGCGAGACTGGGGGCGTGACCTCGACCCACGACCTGCTCTCGGCCCGCCTCCACGAGGCGTTCGGGCGCGTCGCGGCGGGCGCCGACCCGGTGCTGCGGGCCTCGGAGCGGGCCGACTACCAGGCCAACGGGGCCCTGGCCCTGGCCAAGGCGCTCGGCCGAGCGCCGCGCGAGGTGGCCGAGGCCGTCGTCGCCGGCCTCGAGATCGCCGACCTGGCGACCCCCGAGGTGGCCGGGCCGGGATTCATCAACCTCACCCTCACCCGCGGGTACCTCTCGCGCGCCCTCGCGGCGCTGCTCGGTGACCCCCGGATGGGCCTCGCGCCGACGGCGTCGGCCCACCGGGTCGTCATCGACTACTCCTCGGCCAACGTGGCCAAGGAGATGCACGTCGGCCACCTGCGCTCGACCGTGATCGGCGACGCGCTGGCGCGGATGTACCGATTCGCCGGCCACGTGGTGATCGCCCGCAACCACGTGGGTGACTGGGGGACGCCCTTCGGGATGCTCATCGAGCACCTGGTCGACGTGGGCGAGGCCCGGGCGGCCGCGACGCTGGGCATCGGGGACCTCAACGCCTTCTACCGCGACGCGCGGGTCAAGTTCGACGCCGACGACGCGTTCAAAGAGCGCAGCCGGCGTCGGGTGGTGGCCCTCCAGGGCGGCGACCCCGAGACGCTGCGCCTCTGGCGGGTCCTCGTCGAGCAGTCGGTGCGCTACTTCAGCGAGGTCTACGCCAAGCTCGACGTCACCCTCTCGCCCGACGACGTCGTTGGCGAGTCCTACTACAACCCGATGCTCGAGGGCGTGGTCGCCGACCTCGAGGCGGCGGGGCTGCTCGTCGAGAGCGGCGGGGCGCGCTGCGTCTTCCCCCGGGGCTTCGCCAACCGCGACGGTGAGCCGCTGCCCCTCATCGTCCAAAAGCGCGACGAGGGCTTCGGCTACGCCGCGACCGATCTCGCCGCGATCCGCGACCGGGTCGAGAACCTCCACGCCGACGAAATGCTCTACGTCGTGGGCACCCCCCAGGCCCAGCACTTCGCCATGGTCTTCGAAGTCGCCCGCGAGGCCGGCTGGCTGCCCGAGGGTGTGCGCTGCGAGCACGTGAACTTCGGTCACGTCCTCGGCCCGGACCGCAAGATGTTCAAGACCCGCGCCGGAGAGACGGTCCGCCTCGTCGGGCTCCTCGACGAGGCCACCGCGCGGGCCGAGGCGTCCCTCGCCGAGCGTCACCCCGATCTGGCGGAGCCCGAGCGCCACCACCTGGCCCAGCAGATCGCGCGCGCGGCGATCAAGTACGCCGACCTGTCGACCGACCGGACCCACGACTACGTCTTCGACCTCGAGCGCATGGTCGCCTTCGAGGGCGACACCGGTCCCTACCTGCAGTACGCGCACGCACGCGTGCGCTCGATCTTTCGCCGCCTCGACGCGACCGTCGCGTGGGGCGACATCGACTTCGCGCTGGCCTCTAGCGAGGAGCGCCACCTCGCTACGGGTCTGCTGGCCCTGCCCGAGGCCTTCGACGCGGCGCTGGCGAGCCTCCAGCCCCACCGACTCTGCACGTACCTGTTCGACCTGGCTCAGCGCTTCACCGCCTTCTACGACGCGTGCCCGGTGCTCTCGGCCGAGGAGCCGACGCGCACCGAGCGCCTCGCGCTCTGCGAGCTGACGGCTCGCGCGCTGCGACTGGGCCTCTCGGTGCTCGGCATCGAGGCGCCCGAGCGGATGTAGCGCGAGGGTTGTGAGTTATAAGGATTTTGACGGGATCCCCCTAGGTAACGTTTATCGACAGCGGCCATAGTTCGCTGGCGGGGTCGGAACGAGGAAGCGAGGCCCGTATGGATCGAGTCAAGTCCACCGCCACCTGGGTGATCACGGCCGGGGTGACGGTGATCGCCGCCTTCGGGGTCGCCCGCGGGGTCATCGACGCCAGTCCCGCCGCGAACTCCACCGCGGTCCCGGCCCGGGTGAACCCGACCACGACCACCACGCTCGCGCCAACAAGCGTCGTACCGACCGTGGCGCACGCGGTCACCGTCTCGTCGCCCTCGGGCACGCGTCAAGGTGACGACTCCTCGTCGGGTGACGGTACCGGTGGGGACAGCTGAGCCTGACTCACCGCGCGGACCGGTCGTCGCGAGAGTCGCGACCGAGGCCGAGGCCGAGGCAGAGACCGGGGCCGAGGCGCCCCGGACCCGGCGCTGGCGGGTCGAGGAGCGACTGGGCCGGGTGCGCCTGCTCGCCCAGGGCCTCTTCGTCTCGGCGGGCCTCGCCGCGGCGCTGATCGTCACCCACCTCGCCTCGGCGAGCCCGACCACGACGACGACGCCGACCGGGTCGGGCGGGTCGGTGGCGCCCAGCCCCGTGACATCCTCACCCCCTTCACTCACCCAAGCCCCGGTGACCTCGACGGTGGCGCCCCCCACGACCACGACGACGGTCTGCTACAGCACGCCCTCGGGTCAGGTGACCTGCACCTAGGCCCGACGCCGACCGGGCTCGGTAGGCTTCGCCCGAGCCGAAGGGGGGCACCATGAGGGTCAAGGCAGCGCTCGTCACCGAGGCCGGCGGTCCGTTCCGCACCGAGATGATCGACATCGACGAGCCGGTCGCCGGCGAGGTGAAGGTCAAGATGGCCTTCGCCGGGATGTGCTACTCCGACGAGACGCTGCGCAAGGGCGGCATCGGGCTCGACCCGGCCCTGCTCACGATGCTCACCGGGCGCGACTCGGTCTTTCCCATCGTGGCCGGCCACGAGGGGTCGGGTGTCGTCGAGTCGGTGGGCGAGGGCGTGACGGGCTTCGCGCCGGGCGACCACGTGGCCGTCTCGTTCGTGCCCGGGTGCGGGCGCTGCGACTACTGCCTCTCGGGCCGCCCCTACCTGTGCGACCTCATGGCCACCATCGTGGCCGGCCCCCAGATCGCCGACGGCACCTGGCGCCACCACTTCGCCGGCCAGGACCTCAACCGCATGTGCCAGGTCGGCGCCTTCAGCGAGTACGTGGTCGTCGCCGAGGCCTCGCTGGTCAAGATCGACCCCTGGCTCGACCTGCGCGCGGCCGCCCTCATCAGCTGCGGCGTCGCCACCGGCTACGGCTCGGCGGTGGTGCGTGGCGGCGTGCGCCACGGCGACGTCGTGGCGGTGATCGGCTGCGGCGGGGTCGGCTCGGGGGCGCTGCTCGGGGCGATTGAGTCCGGCGCGCGCGCGGTGATCGCCATCGACACCAACGAGTCCAAGGTCGAGCGGGCCCGCAAACTCGGCGCCACCCACGGCGCCACCAGCACCCTCGACGCGGCCTTCAACATCCTGCCCGAGCTGACCTGGGGCAAGAACTGCGACGTCGTCATCGTGACGGTGAACACTCTCACCTCAGCGCTCGTGGAGGAGGCCCGCTCGATCACGGCCAAGGGCGGGGTGGTGGTGCTGACCTCGCTGGGGGCGAAGGACCTCACCACCATCGAGCTCAACACCCAGCTCTTCGCCATGATGAACCAGGAGCTGCGCGGAACGGTCTTCGGCTCGTTCAGCCCCAAGCTCCAGATCCCCCGACTGCTACGACTGCACCACGAGGGCAAGTTCCCCGTCGACGAGCTCGTCAGCGCCGAGTACACCATCGACGAGGTCGAACAGGGCTATAAGGACCTGCGCGACGGGCGCAACGTCCGCGGCGTCGTCCGCTTCTAGCCGCGCCGGCCCAGGCGCGTGGACGCGCTCGCGCGCGACGCGCTGCTCGTGGGTGCCGGACTGGTCGCCGGCACGCTCGGCGCGGCCGGGGGGATCACGACTCTCGTCTCGTACCCGGCGCTGCTCGCCGTCGGATTGTCGCCGCTCTCGGCCAACGTGACCAACGCCGTCTCGCTCTCGGCCTCTCTGGTCGGCTCGTCGCTCGGGTCGCGACCCGAACTCGTCGGACAAAGAGCGCGCTTCGGGCGTTGGGTGCCGATCGTGGTCGCGGGCTGTCTCGTGGGCGTGGCGGTGCTGCTCGAGACCCCGGCACCGCTCTTCGCGCGCGTCGTGCCCTACCTGTTGCTCGCGGCGGCGGTGGCGCTCGTCGCCCAGCCCTGGCTGATGCGCCGGCGCCGGGCGTCGCACCCGGTGGCCCTGGGGGTCGCGCTCTTTGGCGTCGGGGTGTACGTCGGTGTGGGGGTATCCATCTAACCGGGGGAGATGCGAATTCGTTCGGTCAGTGAACTGCCCGCGCCCGGACTGTCTTCTCGACAAGGCCCGCGCCCGCCACCAGAAGTGACGACACGGTCCCCGTCGAGGTCGACCAGGGGGTCGGTGCTTCGCCGCGAGCTTCGATCTCGACGAGCGTCCGACTGCACGCCCGC
>DASSZS010000052.1:0-9430 GCA_035702745.1 Acidimicrobiales bacterium
CCCGGGGTGACGTCGAGGGCGACCTGGCCCGAGTCCCCGCTCGAGTCGGAGACCGAGAGGGTCGTCGGGGCGGCGTCGTAGAGGGTGACGCTCGCGCTGGCGACCCCGTCGGCGAAGGTCACGGCCGAGCCCGAGGCGCACGAGCCCGCACTGGGATAGACGGGGGCCTGGCCGCCGGGGGCGGCGACCGGCCCGGAGAAGGTGAGGCACTGGGTGCCCGCGAGGTTGGTGTCGACGTTGCCGTACTGGTCGAAGGCGGTGATCGCCAGGGGGTCGGGGGTGCCGGCGACGGGGTCTGGCGAATCGGACGCGACGACATACGTGGTGAGCGCCGAAGCTGGAACCACCACCGGTCCACTTACACCCGTCGTCGTCCAGCTTCCGAATACTGCCGTCACGACGTAGGTGTAGGTGCCTGAAGGCACCAGGGTATCAGCACATGCAGTCAACGCCAGCAGGTGCGTCGGGGACGAACTGCACACGTAGGAGCTCGAGGCGCCTTGCACACGCTGCACGTAGTACCCATCGAAGTTAGGGCCACCGACATCGGCCGTCGCCGCCCATCGAATGTCGACTGTGCGCTGGGTCGAATCTGGGAACGTCGCGCGCACATCGTTCACTGGGTTCAGCTTGTCGACTACGACCGCCCCCGGCCCGCCACCGTTGGTCGTGAAGTACGACCACGCCACGCTGCCCGCAGCAATACCCGCCACGAGGCCGCCGATCATGACGGCGGGGCGAATCCAGCGGCGGGCCTTCGACATCAGAGCTTTCCTAACGCGCCATCGGCGATCTGGGATCTCATCGATCTCCTCCGCCACAATCGCGGTCCCCTTCGACACGCCCTCCGCCACGGCAGTGATCGATTGACGGGGCAATGACCTGGATGAGGTCGCGTGAGACAGAACTCTCGATCTCGGTGGTAGCGCTCTCGAACTCTGCGGTTACGTCGTGTGTGCCCGACGTCGGGTACGCGGGCGATACGCAGGTGGCCACTGAAGAATTGGGCGAGATTGGTGTCAGCGGGGCACCGGCGCAAAGAGTTGCGCCGTTGTCAGTGAAAGTCACCGAACCAGTGAGAGCACCACGCTGCAAGCCGCTGTACTCACCCTCCATCACCACGTACGCGCTATAGGTCACGCTCTGACCAACGGGCGATGGGTTGAGGGAAGTCACAAGCCGCGTGCGCGTTCGCACGGAAGCGGCCACGACGGCACGACCCGTGAATTGAAAGTAGAAGGTCTTTCCCTCGCAAGAGTTCTGGTTGGTTCCTGTTTCGAAAAGCGAGAGGGGGACCGGGACCGCAGCGCTCGAGTCCGGAGCAACGGGGAGTTCGCCAGCAAAGTTGGTTCCGCTCAAGTCGAGTTCCGAGACCGGACAGCCTGTCGGCGCCGTGGTTGCGGCGATGCCGATCGATGTGACCTCGATAGGACGCGACGTCGTGTTGCGCACGTTGTACCAGAGGTATCGCTCGACACCCGGGTACAACAGCGCCGGAATCTGTTGAGTCGGTGAACTCGAGATCGTGTCAGTGATAGTGAAGCTTCCGCCACCGTTGTCGTGCCGTCCGCCCCCACCCGAATCGCGCACGCCGCGGGTGCCGGCCACAGCGGTGGCACCCGTGGCCAGGATCGCTGCGATGACGATGGGCACAGCACTCTTCACGCGCTTCAACACTTCTCCTCCGCTAGTCAACCACGGACATCCCTTTTCGGGACGAGTCACCGTCTCTCGAGCGGTGACTCGTCCCGAAGGGATTCCCAGCGAGTAGCGAGCGTCAACCCGCTACTAACCGGGGCCGAGCGCTCAACTCGCGGTGAACGTGAGGCCGATCGTGGCCCCCTCACACGCGTTCTGATTGTCGACATTGTCCGGCGGCATCGAGATCGACGCGGTACCGACCCAGTCGAGGCTCTGGCCGGCGGCGATGGTCCGATTGACGGTATCCGTCGCACCATTGACCGTAAACCAGCTCGCCAGGCAACCTGAGACCGCGCTGCTGGGGACCCCGGGAGCAGACTCGACGTTGCCATTGCTGTCTTGAGCGATGGCGATGGTCACCGTGTGGACGTAGGTGCTCGTCGAGCCGGGGTTCGTGATGGTGAAGTTGATCGGCTGAGCGGGGCCGCCTGGGAAGAGGCTCACAGAGCTGCCCGCATTGAACTCGACCTGGGGAATGTCCGTAACGGTTCCATCCTGGTTGGGCGACTGAAGCCCACAGTTGGTGCCGGCTGTCGTCGAATACGAGTTGAACCCCGAGGTCGCCGTCGAACAGGTGATCTCACCGGGGCCGACGTCATTCGCGCCGCTGCCGACCGCCGCGTAGAGATTGCCGGCGTTCGTGTCGCTACCGACCGAAATGGCGGTGGCCTCATTGGAGAGCATGACGTTCAGCGAGCTTCCGGGCCCCGAGGTCGCGTCATAGGCGATCCCGTAGACAACCGAACTCGGGATTGTCACGTGCTGGGGCTGGAAGTTGAATACCGCCATGTAGCTCGTGCCGTAGTAGCACTTACCGTCCGCCGCGTTGTACCACTGGCTACCGTCATTTGGGTATCCGGACCAGTTGTACGTGCCGGCCGCACACTGCGCGGGGCTCGCTGACGGGCGGAACGGGATGTTGAAGGTCTGGGTGTCACTCGCCAACGGTGCCCCTACTGCGCCACCCGGCGTTGCGGGTGCGGCGTAGATGTTGAGGGTCACTGGTAGCGGGAACGTGGCCCCCGGGGTGGTCGAGCACGACGTACCCGCACCCGTCTCACATGCCTGCGAGTCCAGCGCGACCACCACGTTGTTCAACGCGACCGGGCTGCTCCCCAGACTGATGGCGTTGCCCAGTTGCGTGAGGTTGGTGCCTCCATAGCTCATGCTCCACGTGTCCGGTGGCGTGGGGGCCACGATGCTGTCGTAGACCGGGGTGCCAACGGCGTCCTGGGTTATCGAGACGGCACTCGCCGACCCTACTGAGGCGGAACCGGTACCGGTCCCGGTGGACGAGAAGAACGCGAACGCCGCGCCCCCGCCCAAGAGGGCGACGACAGCGGCGAGCGACGCCACCACCACCCTCTTCCGACTGTTGAAGAATCTCATCTGTCTTGGCCTCCTAGCCGATTACTGGATGTGTACATCCGCAGATCGAGGCTGCGCGGGCAATCCCGACTCCCGCCGTCGCCCGTCACCTCCCCTCGCGCTGCGCAGACGGTCGACGAGACCGCCGCTGAGGGCTGGGCCATACCCCACGAACGATTCGCGGTCACTGGCTCACCCCCCCCCTTGACGCAGGGGCCGCACACGAATCCGAATCAACGCGAATTTCGCGCGACGGGAGGCTGCGACTCTCACGTCTTCCTTGGCTCGTCGGGATGAACCGACTGACCCAACGGCAACGGACGGCCGGGAAGTTGACATAGTTGAGCCACTCGTGGCGCGCCCTTGCGTGAGCGCCACGACCAGCACACTCAGACAGGGGAGAGAGATCCCGAGAGCTCACGCTCAACAGGGATTCCGCTGACATGTTCTTCCCATCCGCCCTTGCGGGAGTCACCCTTCCAGCGGTGTGCATTCGTTGTCAAGACGTTGACCTATTTCAGACTCGCGGGAACCTCTCCTTCAGAATGATTTTTCTGGTTTCACGATGGGGATTCATTCCTAGTTTCCGGCCCACCGACGCGGAGTACGCGACGGCGTGACGACAGCAGAAGAAGGGGCCGTCCGTTGGTGTCGGAACGATTCACACCGACTCTCGTGGCGTACTCGGGTCACCCGACCCATCGCATTTTGCGCCCGGCAAACTGAGTTTTAACGCAACTCTGGCGGTGTCGAGGTTCCGTTCTCGAAGAAGAATTCCACTCATGTCATCCGAAGACTGGAGGCGCCTCGAACATGGCGAGGGGCCGGGCTCGCGCCCGGCCCCTCGCCGAATCCTCCGTGAACGGAGTGTGCTACATCATCCCGCCCATGTCGCCCATTCCCCCGGCGCCCCCAGCGCTCGGCGGCTCGGGCTTGTCGGCGACGGTCGCCTCGGTCGTGAGCAGCAGCGCGGCCACCGAGGCCGCATTCTGCAGGGCCGAGCGGGTCACCTTCGCCGGGTCGATGACGCCGGCCTTGACGAGGTCCTCGAGCGCGCCGGTCGCGGCGTTGAGCCCGACGTTGCCCTTGGCGTCGGCGACCTCGCGCACCTTGATCGCGCCCTCGTAGCCGGCGTTCTGGGCGATGTGGCGAAGGGGCGACTCGAGCGCCGAGGCCACAATCTTCGCCCCGGTCGCCTCGTCACCGCTCAGTTTCGCGACGAGCTCGTCGACGCTGGCGCGCGCCCGCACGAGGGCGGTGCCGCCCCCGGCGACGATGCCCTCGTCGATGGCCGCGCGGGTCGCCGAGAGGGCGTCCTCGATGCGGTGCTTCTTCTCCTTGAGCTCCACCTCGGTCGCGGCGCCCACCTTCACGACGGCGACGCCGCCGGCCAGTTTGGCCAGGCGCTCCTGGAGCTTCTCGCGGTCCCAGTCGGAGTCGGTGTTCTCGATCTCGGCCTTGATCTGGGCGACGCGGCCCGCGACGTCCTCCTTGGTCCCCTCGCCGTCGACGATGGTCGTGGTGTCCTTGGTGACGACGATGCGCCGGGCGCGACCGAGCAGGTCGACCGTGGCGCTGTCGAGCTTGAGGCCGATCTCCTCAGAGATGACGGTGCCCCCGGTGAGGATCGCCATGTCCTGGAGCATCGCCTTGCGCCGCTCGCCGAATCCCGGCGCCTTCACCGCGACTGAGGTGAACGTGCCGCGGATCTTGTTCACGACGAGGGTCGCCAGGGCCTCGCCCTCGACGTCCTCGGCCACCAGCAGGAGCGGACGGCCGGCCTGCATGACCTTCTCGAGCACCGGCACCAGCTCGTGCACGGCCGAGACCTTGCCGCTGGTGAAGAGGATGTAGGCGTCCTCGAGGACGGCCTCCTGACGCTCGGCGTCGGTCACGAAGTAGGGCGAGAGGAAGCCCTTGTCGAACTGCATGCCCTCGGTGAGCTCGAGCTCGATGCCGAAGGTGTTGGACTCCTCGACGGTGACCGTCCCGTCCTTGCCGACCTTGTCGATGGCGTCGGCGATGACATCCCCGATCGCCGAGTCGGCGGCCGAGATCGTCGCCACCTGGGCGATCTGGTCCTTGCCGGCGACCTCCTGGCTCTGGGCCGCGATCGAGGCGACGGCCGCCTCGACGGCCTGCTCGATGCCGCGCTTCAGCCCCGAGGGGCTGGCGCCGGCGGCCACGTTGCGCAGGCCCTCCTTGATGAGGGCCTGGGCGAGCACCGTCGCCGTCGTCGTGCCGTCACCGGCCACGTCGTTGGTCTTGGTGGCGACCTCTTTCACGAGCTGGGCGCCCATGTTCTCGAAGGGGTCCTCGAGCTCGATCTCGCGGGCGATGGACACGCCGTCGTTGGTGATCGTCGGCGCGCCGAACTTCTTGCCCAGCACGCCGTGGCGGCCCTGGGGGCCGCGGGTCACCTTGACGGTGTCGGCCAGCTTGTCGACGCCGGCCTCGAGGCCGCGCCGGGCGGCCTCGTCGAACTTGAGCAACTTGGACATGTCGTCTTTCCTCTTCTCTCGACTACTTGGCGACCGTGGCCAGCACGTCGCGACTCGAGAGGATCAGCAGGTCCTCGCCGTCGACGGTGATCTCGGTGCCGCCGTACTTGGAGTAGACGACGGTGTCGCCCACCGCCACGCCGGTCGGGATGACCTCACCGGTCTGCTCGGCGCGCCGTCCCGGGCCGACCGCGAGGACCTCGCCCTGCTGGGGCTTCTCCTTGGCGGTGTCCGGGATGACCAGGCCCGACGCCGTGGTCGCCTCGGCGGTGTTGGGGCGCACGACGATCCGGTCCTCGAGGGGGTGCAGCTGCATGGTGATTGCCTCCTGAGCGGTTAGCACTCGAACTTTCCGACTGCCAACTTAGCAGCCTCCTCCCTCGAGTGCCAACGCCGGGTACCCTGGCCCATGGCCCTGTCGCCAGCCGCCCGGCGTGACCTGCGACTTCTCGTCGTCCTCGCCGCCGTCTCGGCCCTCGGGGACGAGGTGGCCCTGATCGCTCTGTTGCTGCGCGTCGCCCACGGCGGGATCGCGAGCCACGGCTGGCTGGTGGCGGCCCTCTCGATTGCCGGGGCCCTGCCTTTCGTGGCCCTCGCCGGGCCGGCCGGGCTCGTCGTCGACCGGGTCCGGGCCCGGCCCCTCCTCATCGGCCTCGGGCTCGTCGAGGCGCTCGTCGCGGCCGGGCTCGGCTACTGGCACAACGACGTGGTGACTGTTCTCCTGATGGCGCTGCTCTCCTCAGCCGTCGCCTTCAGCCGGCCGGGCTACTCGGCCCTCCTGCCGTCGCTGGTGGGCCTGGAGAACGTGGCCCCGGCCCAGTCGGGGCTCCAGGCCGGGGGCTCGCTGGCCCTGGCGATCGGTCCGGCCCTCGGTGGACTGCTCGTGGGCACCATCGGCCAGAGCGGCCCGCTCTACCTCGACGCGGCGAGCTTCGCCGTCGCGGCCGCCCTCACCGCCCTCTTGCGCGGCGAGCGGGCCCCCGCCCGCGAGGACGCTCGCGCTGAGCGCAAGGCGATGCTCGCCGGGGCGCGCTTCATCGTCGCGAGCGCCACCCTGCGCCCGGTCGTGGTGACGGTGGGCGTGCTCATGCTCTCCCTCGGGGCCATCAACGTGAGCGAGGTCTTCTTCACCACCGTGACCCTGCACGCGAGCGCGCTCGGCTACGGCGTCGCCGGCGCGGCCTTCGGGGTCGGCTCGATCGCCGGGGCGCTCGCGGGCGGGCGGGCCCCCCACGAGCCCGCGCGCCTGGTTAAGGTCTCGCTCGCCCTCATCGCCGCGCTCGGGGTGATGCTGCTCGTCGCCGGGCTCTCGGTCGACATCGCGATGCTCTGGGCCGTCCTGCTCGCGACCGGGGTCCTCGTCGGTCTCGTGAACGTGATGTTCTCGGTGCTCTTCTCGATCGAGGCGCCCCCCGAGATGCGCGGGCGGGTCTTCGCCGCGGCGACCGGGGTCTTCACGACGGCCCAGATGGGCTCGATGGTGCTCGGGGGGCTGCTGCTCTCGGTGATCTCACCCCGGGCGATCTTCGTGCTGGCCGGGGCCGTCGCGGCCGTCACGGTCGCCGCCGTGATCCCCCTCGAGCGTCGCGTTCGCCACGCTCAGGGCGAGTACCGGGTGCGCTCCCAGCCGCCCGAGGCGTCCGGGGTGTAGACGACCCGGTCGTGCAGGCGGCTCTCGCGGTGCTGCCAGAACTCGACGCGCGCCGGGCGCAGCAGGTAGCCGCCCCAGTGCTCGGGCCGGGGCACCGCGCGCCCGGCGAAGCGGGCCTCGATCGCGGCGACGCGGGTCTCGAGCTCGGCCCGGCTATCGAGCGGGGTCGACTGGGCCGAGGCGTGGGCGCCGATCTGGCTGGCCCGGGGCCGGCTCGCGAAGTAGGCGTCGGAGAGCTCGGGCGCCATCACCTCGACGGGGCCCTCGAGGCGCACCGAGCGCCCGAGGGGCTCCACGTACCAGGTGACGGCCGCCACCGGGTTCTCGGCCAGCTCGGCACCCTTGCGCGACCCGTAGTTCGTGTACCACCCCACGCCCTCGGGGCCGCGGTAGCGCAACAGGACCATGCGCGCGCTCGGCACGGCCCTCGCCGAGGCGGTCGCGAGACAGACCGCATCGGGCTCGCGTAGCAGACCCCTCGCCTCGTCGTACCAGCGGGCGAACTGGACGAGCGGGTCGGGGTCGCAGTCGGCGACCTCGAGGGGTACCCAGGGCTCGGACGGCTCGCTCACGCGACCTCGCGCAAGTCCCAGTTCGGCCGGGCCGAGAGCCCGAGGGGGCTGGCCCCGCCGTGGGCGAGCCGGTAGATCCCGGCCGCGGCGATCATCGCCGCGTTGTCGGTGCAAAAGGCGAGCGCGGGCAGATGGGCCGTCACCCCGAGCTCGGTCGCGAGACTCGCCACCCCTTCGCGCAGCGCCGAGTTCGCGGCCACCCCACCCGCCAGGGCCACCGAGCGCACCTCGTGGCGCTCGAGCGCGGCGCGCAGCTTTCGCAGCAGCTGCTCGGCGAGGGTCGCCTGGAAGGCCGCCGCCACGTCCGCGAGGGCCAGGTCGTCGCGGCCCTCGGTCGCGCGCACCACGGCCGTCTTCAGCCCCGAGAAGGAGAGGTCCAACCCCTCACCGAGCATCCCGCGCGGCAGGGGAAGGTTCGCCGCCACGCCCTCGCGGGCCAGGTGGTCGATGACCGGCCCGCCGGGATAGCCCAGGCCCAGCCAGCGCGCCACCTTGTCGTAGGCCTCGCCGGCCGCGTCGTCGACCGTCTCGCCGAGGATCTCGTGCTCGCCGGGTCCGCGCTGGTAGACGATCATCGAGTGGCCGCCCGAGACGAGCAGGGTCATGAGGGGCCACGCGAGCCCGGGCGCCTCGAGCCGGGGGGCGAAGAGGTGGCCCTCGAGGTGGTTCACCCCGACGTAGGGCACGTCCCAGGCGAGGGCGAGGGCCTTGGCGAAGGAGAGGCCCACGAGCAACGAGCCCACGAGGCCCGGCCCGGACGTGACGGCGATCCCGGCGATGGCCGGGCGCCGCGGGTCGAAGCCGGCCTCACCGAGCGCGCGGGCCACGACCGGGGCGATGGTGGCGACGTGGGCGCGCCCGGCGAGCTCGGGCACCACCCCGCCGAAGTCGCGGTGCTGGTCGATCGAGGACTCGACGACCGAGCTACGGATCGAAAGGTCCTCGGTAACGACGGCCGCGGCCGTCTCGTCACAGCTCGTCTCGATCCCGAGCACGCACTCCACGGGCTCAGCGTAGGTCGGGCCCGGGGTGCGCGAGCTCGGCCCAGAGCACGAGGGCGTCCTCGCCGGTGCGCTCGTAGTAGCGCTTTCGCACCCCGACCGGCGCGAAGCCGAAGCGCTGGTAGAGATCCTGGGCGCGACGGTTGGAGGCGGCGACCTCGAGCGTGGCGCGACGCGCGCCGCGCTCGCGCGCGGCCGCCAGGCCCTCCTCGAGCAGGCTCGTGGCGATGCCACGGCCCTCCTCGCCCCGGGCCGTCGCGATGGTGTTGACGTGGACCTCGTCGGCGACGAACATCAGTCCGAGGTAGCCGACGATCCGCCCGGCCTCCACGGCCACGCTGTAACGGCGGTTATCGAGTCGGGCGATCTCGTCGAGCAGCATCGCCCTCGTCCAGGGCTCGGGGAAGGCCTCGTCCTCGATGCGCACGAGGGCGGCCACGTCGCGCCGCTCGGCCGCCCGGATCGTCCAGTCGCTCACCGCGCGCGGATCCTCGTGGTGAAGTTCGCCACGGCGTCGGCCTCGCGCAGGTAGAGCGGCGCGACCGTCTCGACCGCGGGGCGGCTGCGCGCGAGCTCGAGCGCCACCGACGGGGGCGGCACCACGAGGTCGAGTTGCACAAGGCCCGCGAAGTGCTC
>DASSZS010000036.1:0-4295 GCA_035702745.1 Acidimicrobiales bacterium
GCCCTCCTCGGGACCATCGTCATGTACTACGCCGGCACGAAAGCCTTCGGCCCCTCCTACGATCTCTCCTACGGCCGCCTCCTCACCGGTGCGCCGCACTTCTCCCCCGACGCCGTACGCCTCGCCGACGTCCTCGCCGTCCTCGGCTTCGGAACCAAGATGGGTCTCGTCCCGGTCCACACCTGGCTCCCCGACGCCCACTCCGAGGCACCGACCCCCATCTCGGCACTACTCTCGGGAGCTCTCCTCACCACCAGCTTTTACGCCATCGTCCGCTTCTTTCAGATTTCCGAACGAGCTCTGGGGCCGACCTTTCCCCGGGTTGTCCTCCTGGTGTTCGGTCTCGCTTCGCTTACCCTCGCCGCGCTCTACGTCCTCAGCCAGCGCGACCTCAAACGCCTCCTTGCCTACTCCTCGGTCGAACACATGGGGATCCTCGCCATCGGCATGAGTTTCGCGGCGCCCCTCGCCCTCGTCGGCGTCCTCCTTCACGTCATCGCCCACGGTGCCGCCAAGGGCTCGGCCTTCTTTGGCGCCGGTTCGGTCGTGCGCAAGTTCGCGACCCAAGACCTCCGCCGGATTCGCGGCGGCGTCTCGATCCTGCCGTGGTCCGGGACGATGCTCGTCCTGGCGGTTCTCGCCCTTTCGGGGCTCCCCCCCTTTGGCATCTTCCGCAGCGAGTTCCTGATAGTGGCGGGAGGACTCCGCGACCCCAACGACGCCGTGGCCGCGATCCTCGTCGTCTTGGCCACCTTGGCCTTCTTCGGACTGTCTTGGTTCACCACTGAGACGATGCTCACTCCGGTGGCCAGCACAGGACCCCAGCGCGGCGAGGTCAGCGTCGCGATCGTGTTCGCGATGCTCCTGGGAATGGTGGCCCTCGTGGTCCTCGGCGTCCACGTACCGGGCGCATTGAGCCATTTGCTCGAACGCGGGGCCCGATCGCTCGAGGTGCCGCGATGAGTGACGTCGCCCCGCACGTGCTCTCGATCGACGACTTCGCAACGACGGTGACCGACCGTGTCACCCACGGTGGGCGCCTCGCACATCTCTACGCGCTCGCCCACACGGGAGGACTCGAACTTCACGCGATTGTGATGGGTCCCGGTGACCCCCTCGACGTCGCCACCCTGCTGAGCGGACCGCCGTACGTCGTTGCGGCGCTGACCCCTCAGGTGCCCGCCGCGGACTGGTACGAGCGCTACCTCCACGACCTGTACGGTCTCGAGGCGCGCGGACACCCCGACCTCGATCCGCTCGTTCTCCCGCGCTCCAAAGAGACGAGCCCGCCCCGACCTGCGCACCCGGACGCGCTACACCCCATCCGACCCGACACCACGCCCCTGCCCGCCCTGGTGCGAGGTGAGGGTATCTTCACCATCCCGTACGGCCCGGTCCGCTCCGGCATATTCGAGAGCGTCGAGTACGTCATCGAGACCCCCGGCGAGGACATCCCGCGCGTCCAAACGCGGATCCACTACAAGCACCGCGCCCTCGAAGCGGCCTTCGACGGGCGATCGGCCCTCGACGGGCTCGTGCTGGCTGAGCACGTCGAAGGCGTCGCCTCGGTGGCGCACGCCGTCGCCTACGCCGGGGCGCTCGAGGCCCTGGCCAACGTCGAGCCCCCTCCACTGGCCCAAGCGACCCGGCTCGTGCACGCCGAACTCGAAAGGGTCGCTAATCATCTCGACTCGACCCTGCGCCACACCGAGGCGGCCGGCCAGGCGGTGGCCCACGCCCGACTCGCGGTCACGAAAGAACGGATCCAACGTCTGCGCGCGACCCTGTGCGGGAGTCGGTTCTCGCGCGGGGTGGTAACCCTCGGGGGGGTCAGCGCTGTGCCGCCGGTGGACGACGAGACGTTTCGCGAGTTGACGCGAGCCGAGATCGCGTGTCGCGACGACCTCCATCGCCTGCTGGACACGCCGTCGTTCCTGGATCGCCTCCGCGGTACCGGGGTCCTTCCGGAGCCCGTCGTGCGGGCCCACGGGGCGCTCGGGCCGCTGGCGCGCGGCTCGGGTGTCGGCGACGACGCTCGAGTCGCGCGCCCCTACGGTCCTTATCGGGAGATCGCGGTCCTCCCGTCCGTCCAACGCGGCGCCGACGCCCTAGCCCGCCAGGTCGTGCGCACCGAAGAACTCCTCCACTCCTTCCGCCTCGTGCGTACGGGCCTCGAGGTGGTCCGGAGCGCATCGTCCGACGTCGTGGCGACACCGCTCCCCCCGAATCTGTCCGGCCACGCCCTGGGCTGGGCCGAGGCCCCCCAGGGTGAGGTCCTCTACGCGGTCGAAGTCGATGAGGGGCGCCTTCGGGCGGTCCGGCCGCGCTCAGCGTCGTTCGTAAACCTCGCCCTATTCACGGCGGCGTTCCCGAGGGACATCACGACGGACTTTGCCTTCATCGAGGCCAGTTTCGGCCTCTCTATCGCGGGGGCCGCTCTCTAATGCCCTGGGTCACCCGCGGGCTGGCCGACGGAGTCGTAACGACGCGCTACCCCGCGCGACCCGATGACTACGGCTCGGGATTCCGAGCCGCGGTGACGGTGCACGGGACCCTCCCGGCGGACGCCTCCGACGCCGTTGCCAGACTCTGTCCGACCGACGCCATCCGAGTCACCGGTGGAGCACCGGTGGTCGATCGCGACCGTTGCGTGCTGTGCGGGCGCTGCGTCGAGGCGCTCCCCGAGGTCTTCTCCTTCAACTCCGCGCTGGAGACCGCCCACCGGCCGGCGCCCCTCGAGGCGAAGCACGACGGGCCCCTGGCGTCGACCCGCACGGCCCTCGCCGCTCGTACCCGGGCTCTTCGCCGCTCGATCTACGTCCGCCACGTGGATACCGGCTCGGACGGATCAGATGAGTGGGAGGTGGCGGCCCTCACCGGACCGATCTACGACGTCCAACGTCTCGGGGTCTACTTCACCGCTAGCCCCCGTCACGCGGACCTGCTCCTCGTTACCGGGGCGGGATCCGCCGCGATGGCCGAGCCGCTCCGACGCACCTACGACGCGATGCCCGCGCCCAAAGTGGTCGTGGCGGTCGGTGCTGACGCGGCCACGGGCGGCCCGCTCCGCGGGAGCTATGTGGGCACCATCGGCGTCAGCGAACTCATCCCCGTGGATGTCGTCGTCCCCGGTTCGCCGCCGAGCCCGTTCTCCATCCTCCACGGAATCCTCCTCGCGGTCGGCCTACTCGACCCGGGATCGACCAGCGAGGATGCCCGACCGTGATCGCACTCGACCTCATCGTCGCACTCGGGGCCTTCGCCCTGGGCGCGTTCGTTGACGTCGCCGTCGGAGCCCAATCGCGTCTGCGGGCCGCTCCTTACGGCTCGGCCCTCGTCGGCAGCGCCTTCGCCCTCGCCGCGGGAGTCCTCGCCCTGGCCCACGGTGGCCACTCCTACTCCCTGGGGAGCCTCTTCGGCCTCGGTCGTACTTCGATTGTGGTCGACCATCTCAGCGCGCTCTTCCTCACCCTCATATTCTCGGTGGCCCTGGCGGTGTCCCTGTACGCGATCTCGTGGACCCGATTCTTGTCCCCGAGCGCCCGCCGCGGTACCGGGCTGGGCTTCTGTCTCGTACTCGCGGCGACCCTCGGCGTCGTGGTGGCCGGTGACGACTTCACACTGCTCTTCGCCTGGGAGATACTCACCGGCGCCTTCTACGTTCTCGCGGGCGCACGTCGGACCCACCTCGACCAGGCTCGCGCCGCGTGGCTCACCGTCGCGACCGGCAAGGTGAGCGGTGCCGCCCTCCTCCTCGGCGTCCTACTCCTCGCCGGCCACACCGGTCACTTCTCCCTCGACTCGTGGCGACTGGTGGGCGGAGGCGTCCACGACGCCGCCTACGCCCTGCTCGTCGTCGCCTTCGCCGCCAAGCTCGGCGTCACCCCCTTCCAGGGCTGGGTGCCCCGCGGCTACCGGGCCGCCGCCGGACCGGCGCGCGCCCTCATGGCCGGGGTGGCGGTGAACGTGGGCGTCTACGGGCTGTGGAGGACCACGTCCTTGCTCGGACGTCCGCCCGTGTTGCTCGTCGTGATCGTCCTGCTCACCGGGGGCACCACCGCCCTTCTGGGCATCGCCTTCGCCGGAGTTCAGACCAGCCTCACCCGGGTCGTGGCCTACTCCAGCGTCGAGAACGCCGGCCTGATCGTCACCGCCTACGGCGTGGCCCTGGCCGGCGAGGTGGCCCACTTGGCGTCCTTGGTCGCCGTCGGGTTCCTGGCCGCCACGCTCCAGACCGTGGCGCACGCCGTCGCGAAGTCTGGTCTGTTCGTCGCGACCACGACCTTCCACGGCGC